>JBATEX010000145.1:0-152462 GCA_049664225.1 Thermoanaerobaculia bacterium | reverse complement strand
CCCCTCCCGCGGGCGGCCGCAAGGGCCGCCCCTACATCCGATTGAGGTCTTGAGGTCTTGAGGTCTTGAGGTCTTGAGGTCTTGTCTGGGATTGGGGTTTCAGGGCCCCAGGACCCCAGGACGCCAGGACCGGGTGGGGGAGTGGGGGTGTAGTTTCTCTGTCGCAGCTTCTCCTTGCGGGCTCCTGGGGAGAGGTAGTTGGGTGTCTGCTGGTTTGCCAGGCTCGTGAAATCGATGGCAGGAGCCATGGTTTGCCGGGCCTTCTTCGGGTCCCGGGTCTCGGTCGGTCTGGCAGGGGGCTTGTCAGTCATAGATACCGTCGGCGTACCACTCACCGGTGGAGCGCTGGTAGAAGATCCGAAAGATGCCTCCATTGACGAGCTCGATATCCCAGTAGTCACGCTCCACGGGCTTTTCCGACCACCATTCCTCCTCCATTGCCCATGGCCCCGAGGCCACCTTCACGCGCCCCTGGATGTGAGGTCTCTTGGCCGAGCCCTCGCTGATGATGGAGAGGATCTCCCGAGGCGAGGCGAGATGGGAGATCACCTCGAGGGGTACCGGCGGTCGCAATGTGCGTATGGCGAGCAAGCCCCGTCCTGCCTGCCGTTCAGGGCGCACGTCGGGTGGAGGAGGGGGTGCGTACTCCACGAGAGCAGAGCGTTCGGGTCGGTGGCCGTTCACCGTGCGGGGTGAGCCGACGCGTTCGGGTCCGAGCAGAGCGAAGAGCCGTGCCAGAGTCGTGGCCAACTTGTCGGGCGATAGGGCGGGAGGGCCGAAGAGAGAGAGCTGGGCTTCTCGTGGTCGATCGGGGTGGGCGACGATCGTGAAACCGGTGACTGGCGCAGCGGGTGACTCCGCCTCCAGATCGAGGCGGATCAGCGTCAGCAGGGTCTTGGCCTCTCGGGTAGGGGCCGGTAGCTGGATGGTGCGCTGGTGATGGCCGTCGGGCTCGAGGCGCAGCGAGGTTGCGAGGCGTACACAGGCCAACCCTCGGCTCTCGAGGCGTTGGCAGAGACGCTTCAAGGCCGCGCCGGCAACGAAGAGAAAGGGCTCCAGATTGACCAGTGGCCACTCGAGCTCCATACCCTCGGCGAAGTGGGGAGGGGGTTGATAGGGGACGAGAGGGCGAGAGTCCAACCCACGGGCCTTCTCATGCAGCTCGCGACCTGTCTCACCGAGGCGGCTGGCGACTTCGTTCTTGGGCAGCCGGGCGAAGTCACCGACAGAGCGGATTCCCCAGCGCTCGAGGGTCTCCAGGATTTCGACCTCGGCCGCCAGACTTCGCAGGGGCAGGGGGGCCAGAAAATTCGCTTCTTCGCCTGCGGGCACCAGGTTGGGCGAAGCCGGGAGCTCTGCTGCCACCCGCGCCGCCAATTTGCTCGAGGCGATGCCGACCCAGGTGGTCAAGCCGGCCTTGTCAGTCGTCACTGTCAGGGCATGGCCGAGGTCCTGCTCGGGGGAATCTCCAGGGAAATGGCGATCGAGGCCGTCCAGCTCCAGATAGGCAACACCTTCTCCGGCATCCTCGACCCGGGGAGAGAAGCTCTCGGCGATCTCCAGCAGGGTTTCCTGCGTCGCCTTTTCACAGGACATGTCGCGAGCTCGAACGGTGAGATTGGGTAGCAGGGCCCGAGCCTGGGGTAGGGACATCCCAGTGCGAATGCCGACCTGGCGAGCCCTGCGAGCGGCAGCGACGACCCGGGCAGCGTTGCTGTTGCCCTGGAAGATGGCCACGGCTTCTCCCCGCAGCTCGGGTTCACTGCGCAGACGGGCGGCGAGAGGAAACAGCGGGGTGAAGAGGCAGGCGATTCGGGGCATGGGTTTTCAGGATCTCGATCTGTTCCCGATGGATGCCGTTGTGGTGCCGTAGATCAGAGCGGCAGGTGGCTGCAGGCGGAGGGCCTCGGTGCGGTTGCCCTGTTGTCGACGCATCTTCTGCAGGGTGAGGTGGGAAGAGAGCCCAACCAAAAGGCGCGGCCCCGGGGCGCTCCCGGACCACAGCGCACGACCATGGTCGGCTTTCACCACACCGGCTGCTGCCGTGCCGCTCACCCGGTAGGGGCTCGAGACGAGGAGTGCCGCCTGGTGACTCTGTGCCGCCTTTGCCAATCGCAACCAGGAGGCCTCCACGCCTCGCCCCCCGGGAACAGGCGGGTTGCCCAGATCGATGACGACGAGCGGAAAGCCGCCGGCAAGCAGCACCTCGGCGCTGATCAGGGTCTGCTTCAGATGCCCGGGACGAGCCCACAGCAGTCGCTCGAGGTCGACCCCAGCGGCGACGGCCAGCTGGGGATCGAAGGCATCTCCCAGGTCTATAAACGCCGCCGCCTCTCCAGCGCTGGTGGCAGTGGCAAGCGATGAGAGTATGGTGGAGAAGCGACCGCTGGATCTGCGCCCGATGAGCTCTACGAGCTGCCCTTGCGGCAGCCCGCCGACGAGCAGCTGGTCGAGAGCCGTGGCGGTGGGAAAGGGTGAGGGAAGGGGAGCCGCCGCGCGTTGCTGCACCCATTCGCGGCCACTGTTGAGATGGCCTTGCAGGTGGTGCGGAAGCCTCGAGCGGAAGGTGCCGATCGTCGCAGGGGGTCGGCTGGTGGTGGTCTCTGGTGTTTCGAAGGCTCTCTGGGGTGCAGTTGCCAGGGCTTGCGAGGATGCCATGCTTCATTCCGTTTCCGGCTCGGAGAGCCGTGGGAGCGGGTGTTTCCCCAGGCAAATATGTTAGGCGTAAACAAGGCGTAAGTCAAGGCGAAAGACATCGCGAACCCGCATGATTCCCGACTGCGCGAGCGGGCTAGAGCTTGCTAGACTCTCGAGTCAGTCGAAACGATCCTGTCCTGGCAATCAGGAGGCTTTGAGCATGCGCTCGACCGTTGAGCAAGTTCTCCGCAGGACGTCTGGAATCCCTATCAGTCTTGTGTCCCTGCTGGCGATCCTGGGCGGACTGGCTGTCGCCCCGTCGGTGACTGCCGCCTCCCAGACCGAAGGAGCCGTCGAAATGACTCTGATGGTAACGTCTACGAGTTTCGAAAATGGTGCTGGGATTCCCCGGCGTCACACCTGTGAAGGCGAGGATCTCTCTCCGCCGCTTGCATGGTCAGGAGTTCCCGCGGGCGCTGTGGGCCTGGCCCTCATCGTCGACGACCCGGACGCACCCGACCCCGCCGCACCGAAGATGACCTGGGTTCATTGGGTGGTGTACAACCTGCCGGCCGCTGCTGGCAGCCTCGCGGAAGGCATCGCCTTCCAAGATCTGCCAGCAGGGACCGGAGTGGGACTGAACGACTGGCAGCGGGCCGAGTACGGAGGACCTTGTCCTCCCATTGGCCGCCACCGCTACTTCTTCAAGCTCTATGCTCTCGATACCCGACTACCCGACGGCTGGCAGCCGACCAAAGCACAACTGAAGACAGCCATCCAAGGGCACGTCCTGGCCCAGGCCGGGTTGATGGGTACCTACGAAAAAGAGCGCTGATTGTCCAGGAAGTGGACTACCTGCCGCCCTCTTCTTCCTGGAGCTTCTCGCCGGTTTCCTCGAGCTTCTCGCCGGCCTCTTCCATCGCCTCGCCCGTGGCATCTTTGGCATCGTCGACCATCTCACCCGCGGCGTCGGCGGCGTCACCGGCGGCATCTTTGACACCTTCGACGGCCTCGCCTGCGGCATCCTTGGCGCCTTCAGCCATATCGCCGGCAGTGTCCTTGACCTCTTCGGCGCTCTCCTTTACGGCGTCGCCGGCAGACCTGGCTGCATCGCCGGCGGATTCCTGAGCCTTCTTGCCACAGGCTGTGGCGGAGAGCATGAGGACTCCGATTGCGGCCACAACGACCAATACCGAAATGATTTTCTTCATTTTCCAACTCCTCCCGTTTCCCTGGTTGAATTCAACAAATACAGTTCAACACGCCCGGTCAGTGCCTCTGTGCCGAGATTGTGTCGCTGTCGAGTTGAATCCTAGCGGTTTGAGTCTGGAAGTCAAATGCTGCTGGCGCCCCAGAGTGAAATCGCGAGATTCGATTTCAGGCTTGCCCAGGGTGATCGATCCCGGTCGTCGCTATAATCGCTGCGCTATATAGGAGGTTTGACCCATCAGACTTGGGAGGAGCTCATGGAGAGGCCGATCCACCGTGTGGTCGATTTGATCGATCAGAGAAGTCAACAGATCTACAACATGGAGCTCGAAGAGGCGCGTGGGCTTCTGCTGCGTGACGACGCAACTTCGTTGACGCAGCTACTCGGATCGTTTGCGCTGACGGCGCGTGAGGGTGAAGTGATCCGAATGGCGAGGAGCCTCGACCGGCCCATGCGTTACTTCCTGGCCAAACAGGAGAGTGGTCCTCTGCTGGTCGTCGCCGACCGCATCGACGAGATTCAGGAGTTTCTCGTGACGCAAGGGTATGGCGATCAGTTTCACCCGAGCTATACGCGCATGGTCCCGGCGCATCACGTGACCTCGATTCGGCTGATCGGCTGTCCCGATCCGAATCCGATCTACCAGAGGTTTCTGGAGCCTTCGGCCGAGAGCTTGCAGGCGGATCTCGACCTCATCGGAGAGCGCTATGTCGCTGCGCTCTTGCAGGCACTCGATTCCTGGCTGCAGGTCGTGCCTCCTCGCGAGCCCATCGGTGTGCTCTTCTCTGGAGGTCTCGACAGCGGCTCGGTACTTTTGTGCCTGTACAAATTGCTTCTCGCGCGCGGCCAGAGCCCGTCTCGATTGAAGGCATTCACGTTGGCGGTGGACGGCCTCGGCACGGATGCGGCGCAGGCTCGCGAGTTTCTGCGCCAGTTGGATCTGGAGGTGCTCGGCGAGCGAGTGGAGGTCGACTCCGACAGCCTCGATCCGTTCCAGGCAGTCGACGTCATCGAAGACTACAAACCCTTGGACGTGGAGTGCGCCACCGTCAACCTGGCGCTGGTCCGGGAGCTCCGCCGCCTCTATCCCGAATGGCTCTATCTGGTGGACGGCGACGGGGGCGATGAGAACCTCAAGGACTATCCGATCGAAGAGAATCCGGAGCTGACCATCCGCAGCGTGGTCAACAATCCACTGTTGTATCAGGAAGGCTGGGGAGTCGATCGGATCAAGCACTCCCTGACCTATAGCGGTGGACAGAGTCGCGGCTGCGTAAGGTTGCACGCGCCGCTGCGAAAGTACGGTTTTCTCGGCTTCAGCCCCTTTACCCATCCCAGCCTGGTGATGCTGGCTACCGCCATTCCCTTCGATGAGCTGACCAAAGGCTCGATCGAGAGGCTGTACGCCTTGAAGGGAGAGATCCTGAAGCGCGGCGTCAAGGCCGTCACGGGTATGGAGCTGCCGGTATTTCCGAAGCGGAGGTTTCAAGAAGGTGCCGGCCCCGAATCGGTACTGGCCAAACGGTTTCCGGCGGATCCCGAGGCCTATCGGAACCACTATCTGGATCTATACCGGCACGGCCGCAGGTGACCCGAAGCTCGGAAGATCGGCGGATACGGCAGTTGCGTTCAGCCAAGAGTCCGCTGGACGCCTGGCGCCCGATCGGTGTTCATTGGGAGGAAGAGCGCAGCGCAGAGGGCGAGCTCGTTCCGTGCCTGACGATTTTCCTGACCGGCCAGGAGTGCCCGTTCACTTGTGTGTTCTGCGATCTCTGGCAGTACACGCTGGATGGCCCGACTCCTCCGGGGGCCATACCAGCCCAAATCTCGCGGGCTTTCGAGGAGGTTGGAGAACCCCTTGCCGGTGCCACTGTCAAGCTCTACAATGCCAGCAATTTCTTTGATGACAAGGCAGTTCCCTTCGCCGATTGGCCTGCCATCGCCGACCTTCTGAGGCCCTTCTCACGGGTTGTTGTCGAGTGCCATCCCCGACTGGTGAGCAGCCGCTGCGCGGATTTCTCCAGACATCTCGAAGGTCGTCTGGAAGTGGCCATGGGCCTGGAGACCATCCACCCGGTCGCGCTGACCAGGCTCAACAAGAAACTGACCCTGGACTCGTTCGACCGCGCAGCTTCCATCCTGCAGGCAGCAGGAATTGGCATCCGGTCTTTCGTGCTGGTGGGGGCTCCTTTCGTTCCAGAGGCCGAAGCAGTCGACTGGTCAGTCCAGTCCGTGGACTACGCGCTACAACGTGGCTCGAAGGTGGTTAGCCTCATTCCGGTCAGGAGCGGCAACGGAGAGATGCAGAGACTGGCTGGAATCGGAGTCTTGTGCCCGCCGACCGTCAGGCAGCTCGAGGAAGCTCTTGATGGAGCGCTCCGCCTGAATCGAGGAGTTGTCCTGGCCGACCTGTGGGATGCCGGAGGCCTTGCTGGATGCTCCGAGTGCCGGATAGCCAGGATCGAGCGAATGGATCGTGTCAACCGAAGCGGCGGCGGCCAGCCTCCGGTCACCTGCCAGGTGTGTGAAGAGGTCGACCAGCCCCACGACCGTTGATGGTCCAGTCCGGTCGCTCTTCAGTCGGTGTCCGAGATGGCCTCTTGTAAAGCGTAGCTCTCCACGGGATCGCAGGTGCAAATCAGGTTGCGGTCTCCCCAGACATTGTCGATGCGTCCCACCGGCGGCCAGAACTTCCTTTCCTTGACCCAGTCGGCAGGATACGCGGCAGTCTCTCGACTGTAGCCGTGAGGCCAGCTATCGGACGTCACGAAACCTGCAGTATGAGGTGCGTTGCGCAGCAGGTTGTCTTCCCGGTCGCCACGCCCCTCTTCCAGTTCGCGGATTTCAGCCCGGATCGCGATAAGTGCGTCACACAGCCTGTCGAGCTCGGCTTTGGACTCGCTCTCGGTCGGCTCGACCATCATCGTTCCCGCCACCGGCCAGGACATGGTCGGGGCATGGAAACCGTAGTCCATGAGTCGCTTGGCGACATCGTCCACCGTGATGCCCGCGGACTCCTTGAACTGCCTGAAATCGATGATGAACTCGTGAGCGACGAAGCCCCGCATTCCTGTGTAGACCACCGGATAGTGCTCGATGAGCCTCTTGGCCATGTAGTTGGCGTTCAGAATCGCCACTTGACTGGCCCTTTTCAGACCGTCGGGACCCATCATCGCGATGTACATCCAGGAGATGGGCAGGACGCCGGGGCTGCCGAAGGGAGCCGCCGAAACCGGCCCGATGGCTTTCTCACCCCCGGTTGCCACGACCGGATGGCCGGGTAGGAAGGGCTTCAGGTGCTCGGCGACACAGATGGGACCCACACCGGGACCACCGCCCCCGTGTGGAATGGCGAAGGTCTTGTGGAGATTCAGATGGCAGACGTCGGCACCGATATCGGAGAGGTGACAGAGGCCGACCTGGGCGTTCATATTGGCACCATCGAGATAGACCAGTCCCCCGTTCTCATGCACGATGTCGCTAACCTCCCGTACATGTTCTTCGAAAACGCCGTGGGTCGAGGGGTAGGTGATCATCGCCGCGGCCAGCCTGTTTTTGTGGGCCTCGGCCTTGGAGCGCAAGTCGTCGAGATCGAAATCACCCCGCTCATCGGAGGCAACCGGTACGACCTTGTATCCCGCCATAACCGAGCTCGCCGGGTTCGTGCCGTGGGCGGATGTCGGAATCAGGCAGACATCTCTCGCCACATCGCCGCGGTCGTGGTGGTAGGCGCGAATCACCATGAGGCCGGTGAACTCGCCTTGCGAGCCGGCGTTGGGTTGCAGGGATGCGGCGCTGAAACCGGTGATCTCGGCCAGCCAACCCTCCAGCTGCTCGAACAGCTTGTAGTACCCCTCGGCTTGCTCGGGCGGAGCGAATGGGTGAAGGCCGGCAAACTCGGGCCAGGTGACAGGCATCATCTCGGCCGTGGCGTTGAGCTTCATCGTGCAGGAGCCAAGAGAAATCATGGAATGGGCGAGGGATAGATCCCGTTCCTGCAGCTGCTGCATGTAACGCAGCATTCCGTGCTCCGAGTGGTAGCGCTTGAATACGGCTTGCGTGAGGTACTCGGTCTGGCGGGCGAAAACAGCTGGATAGTCGCCTTCGGCATCCGCCATGAGGTCCTCGATGGTGAAGGGCAGCTTGTGTCCCTGTGAAAACACTGTCAACAGCTGCTCGAGATCCTTGCGTGTGACGGTCTCGTCCAGGGAGATACCTATGCTGCCGTCCGGGTAGTGCCGCAGATTGAGACAACGGCTTCGAGCGGTTGTCAGGATCGGCCCGTCCTCACCGGGAGCGAGCTTCACTTTAAGGGTGTCGAAGTAGAGGCCGTCACCGATATCGAAGCCGAGGCGCTTCAAGCCCGCAGCCAGCACGCGGGTGAGGCGATGAACCCGCTCGCCGATACGGCGCAGCCCTCGTGGTCCGTAGTACACCGCGTACATGGAGGCCATTACCGCAAGAAGAACCTGAGCGGTGCAGATGTTGCTCGTCGCCTTCTCACGGCGTATGTGCTGTTCGCGCGTCTGTCGGGCGAGGCGAAAAGCGGGGTTGCCGTTTGCATCCTTCGACAGACCTACGATTCGCCCGGGCAGCTGGCGCTCCAGTGACTGGGTTGTGGAAAGGAAAGCCGCATGCGGGCCGCCAAAGCCCATCGGCACACCGAGCCTCTGACTCGAGCCCACCGTGATGTCGGCACCGAATTCCCCTGGGGGCTTCAGCAGGGTCAGCGCCAGCAGGTCGGTGGCCACGATGAGATAAGCGCCGGCCGCATGGAGGAGCTCGGCTGTCTTCGAGTAGTCCTCGATCCGACCTTCGGTGGTGGGATATTGGAGCAGTGCCGCGAAGAGATCCATCCCCTCCGCGTCGATGCTGTCTGGCGGGCCGACATGCACCTCGACTCCGAGCGGATTGCAGCGGGTTTCGATGACCGCGATGGTCTGGGGGTGACAGTCTTCGGCGATGAAGAAGCCCTTCTTCTTTCCCCGTGTAGCCGCGAGCGTCATGCTCATGGCCTCCGCCCCTGCCGTCGCTTCATCGAGCAATGAGGCGTTGGCCAGCGGCAAACCGGTGAGGTCGGCGACCATGCTCTGGAAGTTCATCAGAGCCTCCAGGCGTCCCTGAGCGATCTCCGCCTGGTAGGGCGTGTACTGGGTGTACCAGCCAGGGTTCTCCAGGATGTTGCGTTGAATCACCGGCGGAGTGAAACAGTTGTAGTAGCCCATGCCGATGAAGGAGCGGCATACCTGATTGCGATGGGCGATCTCTCGCAAGTCCGAGAGCGCCTCGTGCTCGCTCCTGGCCGGCGGCAGGTCGAGAGGCTTCCGCAGTCGAATCGGCTCTGGTATCACCGCTCGAACCAGGTCATCGAGGGATTCGAATCCCAGGCTGTCGAGCATCTCTGGAATTGCCGCCCGACTCGGTCCCAGGTGACGATCCTCGAACCGATCGATTGGCGCAAAAGGGTCTCGTGTGGTCATAGACATCTCCCTGTCAGAGGTGACGAACGAAACGCCGGGCGGCGTGTGTCTTGTCCGTGATTGTGCGGCCGGTTGTGCTCCTCTGGACCAGCCCACCGGGCCAGGCACAAGATGAGATTGTAGCAGGACGGAGTTCCATCCGGGACGCCGCTAGGGCCGCGGCTTTCGGCAGCAGGAAAGCCCCTCACCCGATCATCAGGTGAGGGGCTCCTGTCGGCAGGGCGTCACGGTTCGCTCGGCAGGCTGGCGCCGATTCGCGGCCTGCCGAGCGCTGGCCTGGATCAACCGGGAGGGATCACAACTCCTCGATATGAATGCTGCCGTTGGTCGTTCGAAGCTCGATCGAGCCACCGCCCCCGTTGAGCTCGCCCTCGAGGCGGTTGCGACTGAAGGTACCCTGCACCGTGATCGGGAAATCGGTTTTGATCGATCCGTTGGTGGTGCGGGCTGTCAGATTGGCCTGGGTCTCAGCGGGAATGGAGAGAGTAATTCCACCGTTCGTCGTGCGAAATACCATGTCCTCGCCCATGGCGATCTCGCTCAGCTCGGCGTTGATCGAGCCGTTCGTGGTCCGCACATTGAGTCGACCGCCCGATTCGGCTACCGAGACATTGCCGTTGGTGGTGCCGAGCTCCAGGTTGCCGCTGATGTTCCCGATCGTCACGTTGCCGTTCACCGTGCTGACGTCGAGGTCGGCGGAGGCAGGAATCTTGATCTCGTAGCGCACGCTGGATGAGGAACCGCTCGAGAACCATCGGCCCTTGTTGCTGGGGAATCGGGTGTCGACTCGAATGCGGCCTGAGGAAGGCTCGACTTCGATCTGCAGATCCTGCATCAAGGCTTCGGCTTTCTCGCTGCTGCTGGATTTGACCTTCTTGGTGGCCAGGATGTGGATCTCCTGGCGGTCCCAGGCCTCGATGTATACATTGCCGTTCGTGTTATCGAGCTCCAGAAGATCGCCAGGAGCGAAGGCGAAGGTCTGATCGAAGGTCTCTTCGAGTGTCGTGGCGGTTAGGGCTCCCGCCAGCAGAAGGCCGGCAGCCAGGGCCCAAACGATGGGCGATCGTGTGTTCAGGTTCATCCTTTCGGTCCTCCTCGTCTTGTCTGCCAAGGGAAGGCTATGGGTAGAGGCATCTCAATCCGAAAATTCTCGCTTTTAGGGACTTAGACGCTTTCCTCGAGTTGGGGGTTTAGTCGATCCATCTAGCCCGCATGCGATCCCCCCTTTTTCCAATACGAGCTGGCTCCGGGGGAGTTTCGCTGACTTGGTAAAGGCAAGCGGCGTCGGACCTGAAGCGGAAAAGACACCCCTGGCCCTGTGCTATTGTGAAAGTTGATGGATCGCTCCGGATCCCGATCGAATGCCCGAAAAAGAAACCAAACGCGTTTACAAGATCATCTTCCACAACCAGGGGGAGGTGTTTGAGATCTACGCCAAGAACGTGGGCCAGGGCCACCTCTACGGATTCGTGGAAGTCGAAGAGATCCTCTATGGAGAGCGCTCCCAGGTCGTGGTGGATCCTTCCGAGGAGCGGATGAAGAGCGAGTTTCGAGGCGTCAAACGGATCTTTTTGCCCATGCACGCCGTCATACGAATCGACGAGGTGGAAAAGCAAGGCGTTCCACGCATCACTCGGCAGGAGGGTGACGGGAACGTTTCGGATTTCCCCAGCCCGATCTACACCCCGGAGCCGCCTCGAGGTAATTCCGGCAAGCAATGAAGGTCCTCCGGCTGACGTTGGCTCTGGGCGTCGTTGCCCTGGCCTCGACCTCGCATCTTCAAGCCTGGCACGCCGACGGGCATCGAATCACGACTTTCGACGCAATCACGCTGCTGTCCGAAGAGTTACCGAAATTTCTTCAAGACGGCCGCGACCAGATGGCCTGGGACTCGATCGATCCCGACCTGATGCGCAACCGCAGTCTGCCGCAGCTACGAGACCGTGAGTCGCCAGACCACTACCTGGATCTCGAGCTGCTCCAAGGTAAGGAGCTACCCGATATGCGGAGCGGGTTTCTCCGCTTCCTTGGCTCGCAAGAGCCCAGCCTGGATCCCAGTCAAGTAGGAACGCTGCCCTATTCGGTGGTCGAAGCGACCCAGCGCCTGACCCTGGCCTTTGCTCAGCTTCGACGCCAGCTGACTGACGAGCACTTGCAGGCCAAGGTCATGATCAGCGCCGCCTACGTAGCGCACTACGCGACCGATCTTTGCCAGCCACTCCACACCACAATCCATCACGACGGGCGAGCGTTGCAGGACTACTCGTCCCCTGTCACCGGAATCCACCAGCAGGTGGACGCCTTGTTCGGCCGACTGCAGCCGCAGAATGAGAACAGGGACGAGTCACTCGTGCCACGGGTGCTGAAGCCAATCTTCCCAGCGGTTGTCGAGGAGTTGGAGCGCAGTCACGCGGAGGTCGACAGGGTCTACGAGCTGGAAGGCGATCTGATGCCTCTCGAGGCTGACGGCGAGCCCTCGGCCAGATTGCGAGCCTGGACTCGCGAGCGCTACCGAGCCTCGGTACTCTTCACTTCCAGTCTCATTCTCACCGCCTGGCGACAGTCGGCTGACCTTCAGATTCCCGAGTGGGGCCTCCCCGAGCAATCTCCAACGGACTAGGCCTCGCCCCGATAGAGGCTTCGGACCCAGTCCGCGTCTTCCTGAGTCAACGACGCACCCACCAGCGCGGCAGCTCTTACATGATGCGGTTGGCGAAGGCCGAGAATCGCACAGCCTGAAGTGGCATCCGTGAGCAACACGCCGGTCAGACAAGACAGAACCGGATGGGGGAGTGATGGAAAGCGGGCTTCTACAGCCTTGCGGCAGTCTCGAAACCGATCCAGCTGGGCGGGATCGCGGAATCCCGGAATGCGGCTCCTGTGATCGCCGTCTCCGAGCAGTGGTGGCTCCTGGTAGCGGCCTAGAAGCAGGCCGTGCTTGAGGGGCGAAAAGAAAGCCACTCCGGCGTCGTTCTCCTCGACCCAGTTCTTCAGTCCGCTGATCTCCCACGAATCGTCGACGACATTGCGATAAGGCTGAACGACATCGGGGTCGACCCGGTCGGCGTATTCGACCGCCTTTTCCGACTTCCAGTCCGAGAGGCCAATGAACCGGATCTTGCCCTCGTCGCGAAAGCGACGCAGCTGCTCCACTGCGCCGTCGAGGTACTCGTTGTTGGGGCCGAAATCACAATGGTGCAGGTAGTACAGATCGAGATACTCGGTCTGCAGATTGACGAGGGAGCGCTCCAGCTGGCGGCGAATCTGATCGGGGTGGTAGAAGTGGTCGTAGGGTCCTGCATCCCATCCCACCTTGCTGGCGAGAAAGAGCTGGGCCCGACGTACGGAGCCCCAGAGACTCCCTATGGAACGCTCGGCCTGTCCGTCCCCATAGACATCGGCGGTATCCCAGTGAGTGAGCCCTCGGTCGAAGGCCAGCTCCAGGGCGGCTCGGGCGGCCCCGGAGTCGTAGCCGGACCAGCCCACCGGGTGCTTGCCGACTTTCTTGGGACCGCCATGACCCCAGGTCCCCAAGGCTATCCTTGGGACTTCGACTTCTGTTCTTCCCAGACGAACAGTCTCCACTACGAGGCTCCTTCCGGCTGACGAGCGTTGATCGTCCCGACTTTGGATCCTAGCTCACTGGTGCAGGCATTGGGCAATGCTGCAATGAGGCAGTCGAGCGATGAGGTTGAAGCGGCCGCAACCTTGGCGGCCGTCAGCTTCGTCAGTCGACTCATGCGTTTGATGACTGGAGGTCCATCCGGAGGACCCCAGGGGGCTTTCCTCCCATCCGCTGCCAGACCCCCCTGGAGGTCCCCCGGACGAACCTCTGGCACCGCCAAGGCTGGCCCAATGAGGCAGTCGAGCGATGAAGTTCAGACGGCCGCAACGATGGCGCCGATATCTTGGGAGATGGGACAGTGAGGGCCTGCGAAGCGCGAAGAGAATAGAATGGAGAGCGCGCGGCGCGGAGCTCCAATCCAGGAGCCGCGCCACAGATGGAGTGATGGAACGATGAGTGAGCTCGAGGACTTCGAGAAGGAGCCGACCATAGAGAGTGAGTCATCGGATCTTCCCCGCTGGCCCTATTGGGTAGGAGCGCTGGTCTTGGTCGCCGTGATCGTGGCTGTAGTGATGCTCAGGAACCGATCTGAGGAGGTGGCGGAGGCGCCGGCACCATCTCCGTCTGCCGCGGCCGAGGAGGCTCCGCCGCCTTCTGAGAGCGCGCCTCTGGAGATCGGGGAACTGCCGGAGCTGGATGATAGCGATGCCTGGCTACGGGGACTGGTCGGACAACTTTCCGCCCATCCGGACCTTGCAGAGTGGCTGGTCACCGACGAGATGATCCGCCGGTTCGTGGCCATCGTAGACAACCTGGCCGAGGGCTCGAGCCCGAGGTCCCACGTGACGTTCATGGCGCCCGAGGAGCGGTTCAAGGTAGAGCAAGAGGGTGGTCGGTATTTTGTCGATCCCGCGAGCTATCAACGCTACGACACCGTAGTGGAGGTGGTGACCTCGATCGACAGCGAGGGGGCTGCACAGCTGTACAGCGCTCTGCTGCCCCTTTTCCGGGAGGCCTATCGTGATCTCGGTTACCCTGGGCAGAGTTTCGACGACGCCATGCAGCAAGCGGTCGAGCGGCTACTGGAGACGCCGGTCGTCAGAGGCGAGATCGAGGTCGTTCCCAAGGTCTCCTCCTTCCAGCTCGCCGATCCGGCGCTCGAGAAGCTGCCTGCGGCCTCCAAGAACTTCCTGCGCTTCGGTCCCCAGAATCTGCGCCAGCTCCAAGCGAAGACCAGGGAGATCTCAGCGCTGGCCAATCTGAAGGTCGATTGAGGGCGCCGGGCGAGGGGATCAGTCCCCCTGACGCTCCAGGAGCTCCTCGCTGACGCGGGACACAGCTTTGTAGGTCCGGGCCTGGCCCAATCGAAAGCCGGAATGCATGGCGACGGCCAGCGCCCCCAATGTGAACACCGTTTCGGTGGAAGGGCCGAGAGGGAGGAAGGGTCCTGATCCGGAGTGAAAGGCCAACAGGATAACGAGGGCGATCCAGTCGATCAGGCTGACCATGATGGCTCTTCGTGTCGCCTTGGTCAGCGCCTCCATTTCGGGTCGCTCGGTCGTTGCCTCTGCGTGCTCGGACGACCCGTCGGGAGATGCCGAGATCCTGAGCTCGGCCACATCTTCGACCAGCATCGAGATCACTGCGTTGGTGCGCCACATGGATTCTCGTCCTCTCTCTCCGACACTCGGAGGTCTACCGGTCCCCTTGATTGGTTCCATGCTACTCCAGGTTTCGTGACGGAAGTTCTTTGTTACCATCGCTCTCGCGAGTGAGTCGAACCTCGGTTTCTGTCGAAGGGGGCAGCGTCTTGAAGAGAGCCTTGTTTGCATTCGGTAACTGCGCGCTACTGATCTCGATCCTCTCGGCTCCGGCTCTGGCAGAGACACTCTCTGTTGCGCCGGGTGGCATCGTGCGCTGGCCGGGAGTCGAAGTCGACAGGTGCGGGCAGGCAGGCCGCACGTTCGCAGCAGTTTCTGGTGACTGCTGGTACGCGATCGATCTGCTGACTCCCGAAGGTGAGATGCGACTGTCTCGCTGGCGTCGCGGGCAGAAAGAGAGTGCAACGGTGAGGGTCTCCGCCTATCCGTACGAGGTTCAGCACATTGCCCTGGACGACGACTCTCAGGTCAATCTCTCGTCGGCAGATCTGGCGAGGGTTGAAGAGGAGAACCGGCGAATCGGCGCTCTTTGGGCACTCGACACCCCTCGTCGGTTCGATCTTCCATTGTCGTCCCCCCTGGAATCCTTGCCGAGCGGGGGGCGATTCGGGTCCAGACGATTCTTCAACAACCAACCGCGGAGTCCCCACAACGGAGCCGATTACTCTGCCGCCGCGGGCGAGTCCGTGCTTGCAGTTGCCGACGGTAGGGTGGCCCTGGCAGGCGACTTCTTCTTCTCAGGCGGAAGCGTCTTCCTGGACCACGGTGACGGCCTGATCTCGATGTATTTCCACCTGCAGGAGTTGGCGGTCGAACAAGGTCGAGACGTCAAACGAGGAGAAGTGATTGGCAGCGTCGGGCAGACAGGACGAGCCACCGGGCCGCACCTCCATATGGGGCTGCGCTGGCGCGGGGCCAGGATCGATCCCTCGCTCCTATTGGCTTCAACCGAGCAAATTCCAACGATCCCGGAATAGGGGACCTGCCCCTTCCCCTCGGCCCCTTCAGAGTCCTCTACTCCACGCCCTCGGCGGCTTCGGCGTCGGCTGGCGCCGTGATTTCCGGAAGCAGAACGGCCTGGAGACTATTGTCGCTACTGAAGTACTCCTTGGCGGTGGCCTTGAAATTCTCAGGGGTGACCCGTGCCAGGAGGGCATCGTAGTCCAGCACGAGCCTGGGATCCATCTGGCGGGTGTAATAGGTCCTCAGAACCGAGATCCAGAAGCCGTTCTCCTTGAGATTGACTTCGCGCCGTCGCCGCTGCGCCTCTCGCACCTTCTCGGCATAGGTCTCGTCGAGGCCTTTCTCCTGCACGACTTGAAGCTCTTTCTTGGCGGCGGCAATCATCTCCTCGACGTTTTCTGGGGCGCAGCCGAAGCCGATAGCGAAGAGGTACCTTTCCTTGGGCCGATCGACGAGAATGCCATTCACTCCAACGCCGTAGGTTGCGCCCATGTCCTCCCTCAAAACCTCCCGCAGGCGAATCCTCAGGGCAGCGGCCAGCGACTGGATGTCATGCAGGCTTTCGCGGCTCCACTCGGCTGGGCCCCGGAGGAGGAGCTGTACCCGACTCTTGGGCTCCAGGCCGCGGTGCATCGTGACCTCGAGCTGTCCCGCGACCGGGTCGGCGCCGATATCTCGCCATGTCTCCTCGCGTCCTGTCGTGGGCAGGCCGCCCAGATAGCGCTCGACAAGGGGTCGAATGCCGTCGAGCTCGAAGTTCCCGACGATAAGAAATGTGAAGTCGCCGGTGTCGGCGAAGCGATCTCGAAAGACCTCGAGGGCGGTGCTCAGGTCGATCTCCTGCAGGACTTCAGTTGAGATCGGACGTCTTCGCAGATGGCCTCCGTAGGTGACGGTCTGTACTTCGTCACTGAAGGCGAGCTCTGGGCGGGCCTTGCGGTTCTCGATGAAGGACTCCATCCTGGTCATGAAGGCCTGGAAGGCCTCGGGGTCGGCCCTCGGCGCCGTCAGGGAGAGGTAGATAAGCTGAAACAGGGTCTCCAGATCCTGCGGCGAAGCACTGGCGGTGACCCCTTCCTCGAGCTCTCCGATGAAGGGACTGACGCTGACCAGCTTGCCGGCCATGGCCTTCTCCAGCTCGATGGCGTCGAACTCGCCGACTCCCCCTTCTGACACAACGGTGTCGGCAAAGACGGCGGAGCTGAATTTTGCGTCGGGCACCAGGGAATGTCCGCCCGGGCTGAACGCCGTCAGTAGAACTTGATCGTTCTTGAAATCCGTTGGTTTCAGCACGACCAGAATGCCGTTTTCGAGGCGCCACTCGGTGACGTCGATCTCCTCGATGAACCGCTCCTCGGCCACCATAGAGGGTTTGGGCTCGTGCTCGAGCAAGGGTTTGTCTCGAACCCGATCGTCGTAGGCTGAAATCTCGCGGTTGGCTACTGTCTCGAATGCGGCGACCAGGGCTTCTTCGTTCGGTAGAGGTTGGTCCGCCTTCTCGGGGCCGCTCAAGAGCACCACGCGGTTGGTCTGCTGGATCGCCTGGTCGGCCAGCTCGTTGAGCTCCTCGAGGGTAATGGTCGGCAGGACCTCTTGCACGATCTCGAGCTCCATTTCGATCCCGGGAATGGGCTCATCCTCGAGAAAATGGCGCATGTACTCCGCAGCGAGAGAGGCCGATTCCCGTTTGTCCCTTTCGGCGTAGGCCTGCTCATAAGCGCGCAGGAGATCGGCCTTCTGCCTTGCCAGCTCGGATTCGGTGAAACCGAATCGATCGGCCCGTTCCGCCTCTGTCACGAGCGACTCCAGGCCGCGAACAACCTGACCTTCGCGCACTCCCGCCACCTGCAGGAAGTAATCGCTCGATCGAACCATGCCTGCCGAAGCCGAGACCCCGTACAGAAAGGGGGGGTCCGCTTCCTGGGTAAGCTCACCGAGTCGGGCGTTGACCATGCCGTGATAGAGCGATTCGACAACCTGCCGTCTGTAGTCACCGACTGTGCCCTGGGTTCTCTTGGGCAGCTTGTAGTAGACGCCGACTGAAGTCATGGTGGCTTCGGGATCCGTGGTAATCGCGAATCGGTCCTCATCGTGGTCTGGCACTGTGTAGGTTTCGCGCGGCCGCGGCTCAGCGGGCATTTCGAGGCGTGAGAAGTGCTGCTTGATGAGTTTCTGAACGGCTTCTGGATCGAAATCACCTACTGCGATGACGGCCATGAGGTCGGGCCGGTACCAGTCTCGGTAGAACCTGCGGAGAGCTTCGTGTGGTGCCGACTCGAGGATGTCCCTTTCGCCGATCGGTAGACGCTCGGCATATCTCGAGCCCTTGAAGAGAACCGGCAAGTGCTTGTCCCGAATTCGGGCCTCCGCACCTCGTCCGAGACGCCACTCTTCGACGACGACACCTCTCTCCTTGTCGATCTCCTCGCCTTCGAAGGCCAGGCCGTGGGCCCAGTCCTCGAGAATCTGAAAGGCAGTCGACACGGTCTCGTCGTCGTCGGTTGGGATCGTCAGGTTATAGACTGTCTCGTCGAAGCTGGTGAAGGCATTGATGTCGGGTCCGAAAGTCATGCCGATGCTCTCGAGATAGTTGACCAGTTCCTGTTTCTCGAAGTTACGCGTGCCGTTGAAGGCCATATGCTCGACGAAGTGGGCGAGGCCTCGTTGGTTGTCGTCTTCTTGGACGGAGCCAGCGTTGACCACGAGCCAGAGCTCGGCCCGGTTCTCGGGTTTCTGGTTGGTGCGAATGAAGTACGTCAGCCCGTTGTCCAGGCGACCCTTCAACACGGCGTCCTCTATGGGTAGCTCGGCCGAGAGATCGAAACCAGGCTCCGGCAGCAGCGCTGGCTCCTGGGCCGAAGAGAGGAGGGCTGCCAGAAGTCCGATGATCAGGAAGAGGTAGGGTCTTGCGCTTCGCATGTCGTTGCCCTCGAAAGACGGTTCTTTTCGCTAGCAGTGTGAATCGGAGGCCTACTATATCCGCCACCGCCAGAAATCAGCTGGGTGAAACTTTTTACCTCGGTCTCCGTCATATGGAGTAGTTGACGTGATCGACGGCAGATGGAAGACATCAAGGAGAGATCGAACATGCGACAGAAAACACTCCGAATCGCAGGCCTGGCATCTGTTCTGATTCTGGCTGCTGGTAGCGCCATGGCGGCAGATCTCTGGCTCCATGTCCGAGTCGAGGAGAAGGACGGAGCCACGGTGAAGGTCAACCTGCCTGTCACCATGCTGGAAAAGGCAGTCGGCATGATTCCCGAGGAGCACTTCCACGACGGACGGATCGAGATCGATGATTGGCACACCAGCACCGCCGATCTCCGCGAGCTCTGGGCGGAGCTCAAGAACAGCCCCGATATGACCTTCGTCACCGTGCAGGAGGATGACGAGCTGGTCAGGGTCTGGAAGGAGTCCGGGTATCTGAAGGTCAACGTTCGAGAGGGGGGCGACGAGGAATCAGGCGGTGAGAATGTCGACGTCAGCCTTCCCTTGAGCGTTGTCGATGCGCTCCTGTCGGGCGATGACAGCGAGCTGAATATCACCGCCGCTATCGAAGCCCTGGTCGAAGAGGGTGAAGGCCAGCTGGTCACGGTCAGCGGTGACGACGAGAAGGTCCGGGTGTGGGTCGATCGCGTTGCTGAGGCCGACTGACGCATAGGGGGCTCGAGAATCATGAAGAAATTCCTGACGTTCTTCGCTGTCGGATTCGCGGTTCTCATCCTCAGCTGGGTGGTGCTCATCGGTGCTGTCTACGCCTGGGGCGGAGTGATGACCGTGCATGTCGAGGATCGCAAAGAGGGACTGAATCTCTATCTTCCGGTGCCTGTGGCGGTTGTCGATGCGGCGGTGGCTACCGGCGGGCTGGTGCTACCTCGCGAGCAACTCCTCGACATCGAAGTAGATCTGGGAGAGTGGGAGCCCATGGTCAGGGGAATCGTGGAGGCCCTGAACGATTGCCCAGATTTCACTCTGGTGGAAGTCCAGAATGGCTCGGAGCACGTCAAGGTGTACAAGGAGAACGGAGTGTTGAAGGTGGACGTAGACGAGGACGATGTCAGGGTTCGCATTGCGGTGCCCACCAGCGCAGTCGAACGCAACGCGAAGCGCCTGGCGCGCTGGATCTAGGTCGACCGAGCTCGACCAACAGGTTGACAACGAAATTGCCCGATCCGCGCCCGCGGGTCGGGCTTTCTTGTTGGCGTCGGGCTATTCGGCTCTGAAGTCGACGAGCTGGCGGTAGAGACTGGATTCTCGTTTGAAGAAGCCCTGCGTGTGGAAGCTCTCGCGCAGCCCGTACAGCTCGTAGTCGAGGTGGTGGCAGACCTCATGCAGGAAGGTGCGCAGGAAGGTTCGAAAGGCTACGACCTGCCGACGCTGGGCGGTCCGCATCCAGACCGAGATTCGGGCTCTATGTCCTGACGAGCCTGGCTCGTAGAGGCCGTGCAGCTCGCTGCGGGAGCCCCGGGGTCGAGCGAGTTCGACAACGACCTCGAAGGGCTCGACCTCCAGGGAACGAGTCAGCGCGTCGGCCAAGGCCTGGCTGGCGGTCGCCACGACGCTACGATCTTCCGAGAGTAGCGCTTCTTTCAGGTCCCGGGTGAGAGGCTGCAGCTCTGCGAGCCTAGGGACAGCCACCGAGTCGATGGAGTCACTGCGCCGATACACTCGGCGCCTTCCGGCGCTCAGACGGTGATAGTAGGCGTACGGCACGCGTCACGAAACGAAGACTAGGGATCGATCGTGGGCCGAACCGCTACTCGAGGAGGGCCTCGACCTTTCCCTTGCGCAAAAGCTCTATGTTCAGCCTCCGCGTCTCTCCTGCCCGGAACTCGGTTGGGACGGTGGTGAGCTTGGATTCTCCCTCGACAAGGAGGTAGATCCTCAGGGTACGGGTGGCTGGAGAGACCTCGCCAATGGCATCGAACCCCCCCAGCGTGCGTTTGGGCTTCAGGAGTCGAGATTTCTTCTCGTACCGAAATTGCTCCTTGAGGATCTGGGCGTCGTCGGCATAAAGGGTCAGTATGCCCGCGGGGACGCGACTCGTGAAGTGGACCTCGAGGGTGACCGGCCCAGTGCTCGGTACCAGGGATGACAAATCCTCCGTAGTGCCGGCGTCGGCGACCAAGGTCTCGGTACTTTCGGCGGCGTCGGTGGTTGCCGAATCGCCTGGCTCTCGGCTGTCCGAGGCGCTGACGGTCCTTGTTGTGATGGCCGGCTCGGCTGGCTCGATCTCCGGAACCGGCAGGGCGACTGCCTGGTCGTCCAGGAGAGCCTGCAGGACATCCTCGCCCTCCCAGCCGAGAACGGACATCCCGACTTGCCGAGCCACGGCACCGGCGATCTCAGTTTGGACTTCCAAGGGCTCGGTAGCCGACCGGTCGAAACTCTCGGACCAGATCTGGATGTCGTCGGCGACTCGAATCAGTTGGGGAGTGACTCGGACCCGCGGATTGGCAGTGTCTCGGTCGTCCCACTGGACAGTACCCAATACGACGTGGGCGGCTCCCAGCCGCTCGCCAATCTGCTGGGTGCCGATATCGGCTCGGGCGTGACGCGCCGCCGTCGCAGTGGAGACCACCTGAAGATCATCCAGGGCTGTCAACTTGCTGGTGATCTCCTCGGCCAGACCGTCGGCCAGATCGTCCCTACCGTCGCTTCCCAGGCTCTTGAATGGGAGCACCGCGATGGTCTCCATCGCAGGAGGGGGGAGAGCAACGGTCTCAGGCACGGCAATTTGCGCAGTTTGACGGCCCCGTGCGACGAAGAGCGCCGCCAGTGCTGCTACGGCGACGACCGCCAAAAGGGCCAGTAAGGGCTTCGTTCTGGACCCGGTAGGTTTCTGGTCGGTGACGACGGCCGATCGCGTCTTGGTTTCGAACATCTGACCGGTCTCGATCTCCCGCTTGAGCTCTTCGAGCTCGTTGCGCAGATCGGCGGAGGATTGATACCGGCGAGTGACGTCCTTCTCCAAGCAGCGCTTGACGATTCTGCCGAGGTGCGGAGGCAGATCCATCTTGAGATCGGTGACGGGTGGGGGAATATCCCGCAGAATCGAGCTGATCACCTCAGCCGAAGTGGCCCCCTTGAAGGGACGGCGGCCGCTGACCATTTGGTAGAGGACGATGCCCAGGGAGAAGATGTCCGAACGGGGATCGGGACCAGTGCCCTTGAGCTGTTCCGGCGCCATGTATGGGACGGTGCCCAAAACACTGCCTTCTTTGGTCAACGCCTGGGTGGACAGTGTCTGGTTGGAGAGTGTGTCGGCGATATCCTGCTCCGGGGCTTCGAGGAGCTTTGCCAGACCAAAGTCGAGGACCTTGACCCGACCATCGTCCGTCAGCATGACGTTGCCGGGTTTGAGGTCGCGGTGCGTGATACCGCTGGCGTGAGCGGTGGCCAGAGCATCGGTCATCGGAATAGCGATCTGGAAGAACTGATCGACCTCCATCCCGCCTTCTGCGATGATCTCGCCGAGGGGCTTGCCCTCTACCAACTCCATGACCAGGAACGGCACACCGTCGTCCTCCTCGACGGCGAAAAGGGTCACGATATTGGGATGGTTCAAGCTGGCTACCGTCTGTGCTTCTCGTTCGAATCGCTTCAATCGCTTTGGGTCGGAGGCCATCTCTGCGGGCAGGAACTTGACGGCGACCTTGCGATTGAGCTTGGTGTCCTCGGCGAGATAGACGGCACCCATGCCGCCTTCGCCCAGCTTTCGCAGAATGCGATAGTGCAGGATGGTCTTGCCGATTTCACTCATCTTCCGAGTCGCCAGTTGACTTGCCAGTTGGGCGAGTGTACCAAGATTTCGGTCGGCCTTCTCACGGCCAATAGGCAGTCAGCGGACGTTTTCGTACTAGGATCCTCCGAATGGGGCTGAAGATTCTCCTGCTGCAGGCGAGAACCGAGGGCGATCCGATGCGACAGGCGGAGCGCCGCTCCTTTGCAGACAAGACCGGCCTGAGCCTCGAGCAGATCGTTACACATAACCTCCTGGCCGGCCCCCCAAGTCTCGCCGACTTGGAAGCTCATGATGCGGTCATGGTCGGGGGTAGCGGCGACTACTACGTTTCGAATCGAACACTGCCTCACTTCGAATCCCAGTTGGAGTTCCTGAGTGAAGTCGTGGAACGCGGGTATCCGATGTTCGCCTCTTGCTTCGGCTTCCAGATCTTGGTGGCAGCCTTGGGCGGGGAAGTGACTTATGACCCGGAGAGCATGGAAGTCGGGACCTATCGCCTGACGGTTTCGGAAGAAGGTCGACGGGATCCCCTGATGGGTCGATTGCCAGAGTCGTTCGAAGCGCAGATGGGTCGCAAGGACCGGGCGCTTCGACTTCCCGGTGGGGTTGTCAACCTGGCCAGCAGTGAGCTGAACCCCTTTCAGGCCCTTCGCGTACCAGGCAAACCCATCTGGGCCACTCAATTCCATCCGGAGCTGGATTTGGAGACCAACCTCGAACGCTACTATCGATATCTCGAAGGTTATGCCGAGATACTCTCTCTCGAAGAGCAGCGGCTCGCTTTGGAGAACTTCAGGGACAGCCCTCATACCGAGGCTCTGCTGCCTGGATTCCTGGAGCTGGTCTTCGGCTGATTCGCCGCGCAAGAACCGATGCGGCGCGAAGGGCGGCGCAGAATCCGACAATGCCACCCTGAACGACAAGAACCCCACCCCGAAGCTCGACGCTCCGAGGCGGGGTCCCAGATACTTGCAGTTGATCCGTTAAGAGCCTAAATGGCGTCTTAGTCGGCAACCCGGTCCTTCAGACCCTTGCCGGGCTTGAAGAACGGATAGTTCTTGGCAGCGATGGTAATGGTCTGGCCGGTTGCGGGGTTGCGGCCCAGGCGTGCGGCTCGGTTCTTGGTGCCGAAGGTGCCGAAGCCGGGGATCTGGACCTTGCGGCCACCATCCAGCTCGATGGCAATGATGCCGGTTCCAGGCTTGGTGTCGAAGATCGTGGAGACAATCTCCAGCGCCTTCGCCTGCGACAGGTCACACTTCTTGGCGAGGTTCTCAGCCATTTCCGTCTTGTTCATTTCCACTCCTCAGGTTTCTTGATCGGGAAGAGGTCTCTTCTGGACCCTTGTTCCCCCCAGGTCAACGATTTGTCGACATCATTTCTTCTTGTTGCCGACGATGTACGAGTGACTGCTGTTTTGGTCAATCGACCTCTTTGGTTCAAGAGGACCACTCGACCCTCGAGTTGGTGTACCGCCGTTGAGTGAATTCGAAAGTCCTCGTCAGGCGTACCCCGGTTCGTTCGAGATGGCGGGATTCTAGCACGATCCGAGGCGAAAAACTCAAGGATTTACTGGATTCTAGTGGTTACTCATTATCGGGGTCCACGATCTCGCAAGCTTGGTGGAAGCTCTTTCTCGAAATATCGGGTACCTGGGCATCGATTTCAGGGTATCCGACCACGAGAATCATGTAGGGCTTCTCATGAGGTGGACGGTCCAGAATTTCATTCAGGAAACGCATGGGTGCCGGGGTGTGAGTCAGGCTCGCGAGGCCGACGTGGTGCAGGGCCATGATCAACATTCCAGTAGCGATTCCTACCGACTCGTTGACGTAGTAATGCTTCACCTTGGTGCCATCGTCCTCGATTCCGTGGAGCTGAGCAAAGACGACGATCAGATAGGGAGCGGTTTCGAGGAAAGGCTTTCGAGCATCGGTTCCCAGTGGGGCGAGGGCTTCCAACCATTCAGCCGGTGCCCGGCCCTCGTAGAAGCTGCGCTCCTCCTCTTCGGCGCCGAGCCGAATTCGTTGCTTGATTTCGGCGTCACCAACGAGCGCGAAGTGCCATGGCTGACGATTGGCTCCGCTGGGGGCCGTCATGGCAACGCGAATGCAATCCTCGACGACGTCGCGTGGCACCGGCCTCGAGGAGAATTGTCGAACAGACCGCCTTCGACGCATTTCACTCAGCAAGTCGGCCAGTCTCTTTCGCATCTCCTCGATCGGATACTCTCGAAAGTCCTTCAGCGGTACGAGTCGCGGTGGCATCACGAGATCCTCTCGAGAATCGATTCTCTGGAATGGCTGTTCAATCCGGTCGTCGATCAAGGGTCCGAGGCCGGTGGCTGGTGCAGGTAGACATCTCTCTTGGGATACGGAATCTCGATGCTTTCGGTGCCGAACCGCTTGTAGATCTCGGTAATGAGGGCGTCGATCACCCGCCCGCGGAGAACCGGTTCGTGGATCCAACCGAGCAGCTCGACGTCGAGACCCGATTCACCAAAGGAACGAAATCGAACTCTCGGCTCCGGATGGGCGTCGATCGAGCCGTTGGCGTCGGCCACCTCCATCAGGATCTCGCGAACTCGATCGATATCGCTGCCGTAGGCGACGGAGACGGGTACTCGGACCCGCTCCTTTTGGGAGGGCCCGCCACTCTCGTTGGTGATCTTGGCGTTGGCGATGACGGCGTTGGGTACCGTTATTTCGATGTCGTCCCTGGTCAAGAGACGAGTACTCCGAAGGCCGATCTGTGAGACGCGACCCCGCTCACCGCTGTCGAGCACGATGAAGTCGCCGATCTGGTACGGGGCGTCTGCGACGATGAAGACGCCCGCGAACAGATTCGCCAGGGTGTCCTTCGCCGCGAAACCGACGGCGATGCCCATGATTCCGGCGCCGGCCAGCCAGGCGCCCACATCGATATCCCAAATCAAGAGAAGGCAATAGACTGCGCCACCCGCCACGAAGATCTTCGTCACGTTGTCGAAGAGGGGAACGGTTCTGGGTTGGACAACGGCGAAGCGTCGTTCGATGTGGCTGAGTAGGTCGAGAAGAATGGAACAACTCCTGAGCGCGAAGCTCGCCCAGAAGAGCAGGACGATGGTCTGCAGGGACCTCGTGAGATTGAGGGTCACTTCCTCGCGCAGCGGGAGCTGGTCCAGAGCGAGAGCGAGCCCGAAGAACAGCACACTCACGAAGAGAGGTTTGTGCAGGTACTGGACGATGCGGTCGTCGAGGTCGGTTTGGCTCTTCTTCGCCCAGCGCGCCACCAGCCGGCTCACCACGAGATCCACTACCTTTGCGGCCAGCAGGGCGAAGACCACAAGGACTGCGGCGTTGACGTAGAGATTGTCTCCGAAGAGCTGGAGGAACTTGTCCAGAAGTGCTTGGCTGTCGGCTTGCATGACTGTCGGGCTCCCTGAGGGTCGGGGCCAAGGATATCCCAGGCTCAGGACGAGTCGGCCGAGCCCGGCAGACGGTCTCGGCTCGCCGCGAACAACCGCCTGGCCACCGGACCGGCAAGCAGGACCAATGCGATGAGATTGGGAATGGCCATGACCCCGTTGAGCAAGTCCGCCCAGGCCCATGTCGCTCGGGCACCAGCCAGGCCGCCGCCCATGATGGCGATACAGTAGAGCAGGCGATAGGGTCCTCTGGCCTTGGGGCCGAGAAGATAGGCCGCGCACTGCTCTCCATAGAAGGCCCAGGTGATCAGTGTCGACAGACCGAACAGTAGAGAGGCCGCCAGGACAAGCGCGCCACCCATCTGGCCGAGTCCCTCGGCGAAGGCTCGAGCCGTGAGCGTCGTGGACTCGAGGCCCGAGCGCCAGGCTCCGCTGGCCAGAAGAACGAGGCCGGTGGCGCTGGACACCACCATGGTGTCGAGAAACACACCGAGCATGGCAATCCTGCCCTGGGCTACCGGATTGTCGGTCCTGGCCGAGGCATGAGCGATCGGCACCGAGCCGGTCCCTGCCTCGTTCGAATAGACACCGCGGGCAACGCCGAATCGGAACGCCTGCCGGACGCTGGCGCCGAGGAAGCCGCCGCCGGCGGCTATCGGCGTGAAGGCGTGTTCAACTACGAGCGCAAGAGAAGCTGCCAACTCCGAGCGAAAGGCCCAAAGCACTCCAACGGCTCCGACCAGATAGAGGAGTCCCATGAACGGCGAGAGGATCTCGGAGACCCGCGCGATGGAGCGAACGCCGCCGATCACTGCGGCCCCAGTGATGAGAGCCGCCAAAGCGCAAGTGAAGGTCGGGCTCCACCCCAACTCGCTGGCGGCCACAAGGGACATCGAATTGCTCTGCACTGTGGTGGTTGCGAGCAGGGTCTTCAAGGCCATGCCGATGGCAAAGAAGGTGGCTACGCCAGGCCAGCCCAGGCCATCCTCCAAGTAGTACATAGGGCCGCCCAGGAAGAGTCCGTCCTCTCCCTTTCGCCGGTAGACGATTCCCAGTACGGACTCGGCGAACATGGTTCCCATCCCCACGAGGCCGCTGATCCACATCCAGAAAAGAGCCCCCGGGCCACCCGAGGTGATGGCGGTGGCGACGCCTGCGATATTGCCGTTTCCGACGATGCCGCCCACGGCGGTCATCAGGGCGGCGAATGGCGTGATATCGCCCGCAGAGGCATCTGCGGCAGGTGGCTGTATGAGGTCTCGTAGCGCTCCGCCGAACTGCCGAATCTGCACCGCGCGAAGACGAACCAAGAGATAGATTCCGACTCCGAGGACGAGGCTCAGCATGGGGAGGCCCCACAGGAAGTCGCTGGCACTCTGAATCCACTGACTCATTTCCGGTGCCGTCTCGGCGCTGGGATCTTACCTGGAACAGCGTTCGTGCCAGTGGCCTGAAGACAGTCGCGTGTTTGCTGTGCAGGGTACCTGCCCTTACAATGGCTCCGACAGATGGGGACGTTCGATCCGGGGGCCCTTGCCGGGATGAGAACCCTTCGCCAAGCTTCGACCGCACACCGACAGACGGCACTCCGACTCGCGTTTTGGATGTGCTCTGCCTGGCTGTGGCTGGTGCCCGGTCATGTGACGGCTCAAGAGGTTGCGACGCCTGTTGAGGCAGAGGCGCCAGCTTCTCCTTCCCCGCGCAACGCGAGCTACACCATAGAGGTACGTCTCGACCCCGAAGCGAAGACCCTGGAGGGCCGACAGACCGTGGTCTGGCGCAATACCCAGTCCGCGGCAACCGATGAGCTCTGGTTTCATCTCTATTGGAACGGCTGGCGCAACAGCCGTAGCACCTGGATGCAGGAAGACCAGATTCGCGAAAGAAGCAGCCTCGATTCGGAACAGGAGGCCGGGGATTGGGGCTACCTGGAGGTGGACTCCGTTCGTTGGCCATCGACTGGTGATATCGCAGGAGCGGCGCGCGACCTGGCAACGAGATTCGCCTCTCCCGACGATGGCAACCCGGAAGACCGTACCGTCATGGTGGTGGCACTGCCGACACCCGTCGAACCGGGCGAGTCCGTCACCGTGGAGCTCGCATGGCGGGCCAAGATCCCGCGGACGTTTGCCCGTACCGGTTTTCGAGGAAACTACTTCTTCATCGCCCACTGGTTCCCCAAGCTCGGTGTTTTCGAAGGGGATGGCTGGAACTGCCACCAGTACCATTCGGGCACCGAGTACTTCTCTGACTATGGCGTCTACGACGTGGCCATCACTCTGCCGAGCGAATACGTCCTGGGCGCTACCGGGCTGCTGGTGGACTCGGTCGAGAACGAAGATGGCAGTGTCACACACCGACATTTCCAGGAAGATGTCCATTCCTTTACCTGGACCACCAGCCCCGACTATCTGGTTCTGATGGATCGATTCGAGCACGAAGGCCTGCCGCCGGTGGATCTCCGTTTGTTGATCCAGCCGGAACATCGCAGTCAGGCAGCGCGGCATTTCCACGCCACGAAGGCCGCTCTCCAGTACTACGGCACCTGGTATGGCCCGTACCCGTATGGCCACGTCACCGTGGTCGATCCGGCGTATGGCAGCGGTGCCGGGGGTATGGAGTATCCGACCCTTTTCACTGCCGGTACCCGTTTGTTCAATCCGTACGGGGGCGGCTCACCGGAAGGCGTGACGATACATGAGGCGGGCCATCAGTTCTGGTACGCCCTGGTAGGGAACAACGAGTTCGAGGACGCTTGGCTGGACGAGGGACTGAATACTTACTCGACCACTCGCACGTACGACCAGGCGTACCCGCCCGAGCAGCCGGTTCGCCGCTATTTCACTCCGCCAGGGACAAAGGGACGAGGATTCTTCCCACTGTTGCTCGAGGGGTTCGGCTATCCGGGAGGCATCTTCGACGAACGGCTCGATGGCTATCGGGAGATGGCGACCATCGATCGGCAGAGCACTCCCTCGTATCTCTACTATCCGTCTGCCGGTGGGGCTTTGAGCTACTCCAAGACAGCCCTCTGGCTGGCTACATTGGAACGCTACCTGGGCTGGGACGTTTTGCAGCCAGCCATGTCGAAGTTCTTCCACGAATGGCAGTACCGACATCCGAAGCCGAACGACTTCTTCGACACGCTCAGTGATGCTGCAGGGCAGGATCTCTCGTGGTTCTTCGAGCAGGTCTACCACAGCTCTGAGGAGTTCGACTACGCGGTGCTTTCTGTCTCCAGCGAGCCGGCAGCTGTCGAGGGTTGGGTGACGCAAGATGGTGAGCTGGTCCTGGCGGAGAGAGCCGCGGAAGATGGGGACGAAGACGACACCGCCGCCGAGGGAGAGGACTCCGAGACTCTTTATCGTTCAGAGGTCGTGGTCCGCAGGTTCGGCGGCGGCGTCTTTCCTGTCGAAGTCCTCATGGTTTTCGAGGACGGAGAAGAAGTTCGCTACCGTTGGGACGGTCGGGCTCGCTGGAAGCGAATTGTCGTAGAGCAGACCTCGAAGTTGGTGCATGCGGTCGTGGATCCCGACAGGGTCCTCCTGCTCGATGTCCGTCCATCGAACAACAGCCGGGTGTTGGAGAGTCCGGACCGTGGACCGGCCCTCAAGTGGACGGCGCGTTGGCTGGTCTGGCTGCAGGATCTGCTCACCTACTTCGCGTTCTTCGGATAGAGAGCGTCGTGCAATGAACCTGTTCAAGGCCATCGGTGGTGGACTCGCACTGGGATTGAGGTCCTGGAGGATCGCCCTGCTGCTGTGGCTGATGGGACTGCTGTTCGCCCTCCCAGCTGCGGTCTTCATCGAGGAGGCTGTCCACGAGTACATTGGATCGAGCCTGGCACACGAGACCCTACGCGGTCCGATGGATCTGGCCTGGTTGGAGGAGTTCTTGGACCAGGCCGGGGAGATGAGCTCGACTGTCGAGCCTTCGAGGTTGAGTCCTGCAGGGGTGATCGACAATCTGGAGCTCTGGTTTTCGGGTGACCTGTTCAAGGAGAACTTGGGGCTCGCAGCTCTCGGAATCATTTTCGGACTTTTCTGGACTCTGATGAGCGGCGGCGTACTGGCGCAGTTGACCAGGCCCGAGGATCACCAGGGCCTGGCGCCCTTTCTGGCGGCCTCGAGCCGCTACTTCTTCCGTTTCCTGCGCCTTGTCCTGGTCGCAGGCCTGGCCTACTATGGCATCTACCGGTTCAGCACTTGGCTGTTTCCACGCATCGAGCAGGCAACCCGCGATGTGACAGTCGAAGGAACCGTCCTCGCCTACAACCTCATCGCCGCAGCGTTTGTCGTGCTCCTTCTCATCTTGGTCAAGGTGGTCGTCGACTACGCCAAGATCGGCACGGTGATCGAAGAACGGCGCAGCATGAGCATTGCCGGGTTGCGCGCGATTCAGCTCGTGGTGACCCATCCCATCCGCACACTGAGCGTATATTTCTCGATGGGCCTCCTGGGGCTTCTGCTGACGGCGGTCTACTTCTTTCTGGCTCCAGACGTCGCCGCCTCGGGTCTTGGTCCCATGGTCCTGGCGCTGGTGGTCGGCCAGCTGTATCTCCTGCTCCGCTGGATGGTTCGAATCAGTCTTCTGGGCGCCGAAGCGATCGTCTTTCAGTCGATCCACGGCTACAGACGCCAGGCTGCTTCTCGCCGCTGACGGATCAGGGGACGACGCACTGCCAGCGGCAAGGGCCACTCAAGGGATGAGAATCACCTTGGTGCATCGGTCGAGCTTCTCGGCGAAGGTCCGGTAGGCCTCTACGCCATCCTCGAGCGGCAAGCGGTGGGAGATGATGCTGCCGAGGGGATACCTTCCGGACCTCGCTATGGCCAGAGAGCGCTCCATGTAGTGGCGAGCCGAACACCGTCCCGTCTTGAAGGACAAGTTCTTGTCGTAGGCCTCCATCGGCGTAAAGGGGAAATCACGTTCGGTGTGGACACCCGCTGCCATGATCGTGCCCCCCGGCCGCACCAGGCTCATGGCGAGGTGCCCAGCCGCGGAGTTCCCAACCGCCTCGAGGACTGCGTCGACACCACGGCCGTGCGTCGCTTCGTGGACGATCGACGACGGCTCGACTTCGTGGAAATTGACCGGGATCGCGCCGAAGTCGGCTGCCAGATCTAGCCGTTCGGGAACCCAATCGATGGCAAAGATGGTCCGGGCACCGAGAGAGAGGGCGGCAGCTACGGCCATCAGACCTACCGGGCCACAACCGACGACACCCACCACGCTGCCATTCCCGATGTCGGCCGACTCGGCCGAGAAGAGTCCCGTCGAGAGAACATCGCCGGCGAGGAGCGCCACCTCGGGTGGTAGATCCTCTGGCGCATGAACAAGGGTCGAGTCAGCGAGGGGTACCCGCACGAACTCCGCCTGAGCGCCATGCAGGCCACGGCCTCCTTCCCGCCACCCGAAAAGCTGTCCTTTTTCGCAGCGGGCCGTCAAACCGGATTTGCAGTAGAAACAACTCCCGCAGCTGGTCGAGAACGGGCTGAGAACCCGATCGCCGATGCGAAATCTCTCCACCGCCGAGCCGATCTCGATGATCTCACCCATGAACTCGTGTCCAAGGACCGTTCCACGGTCGAGACCTTTCTCCCGACCGTGGTAGACGTGGAGATCGGATCCACAGATGGCGGTCATCCCAGTTCGAACGATCACATCGCCGTCGCCGGAAACGAGCGGGTCTGGCATGGACCGCAATCGAACCTGCTCGATGCCCTGAAAGGTCAGTGCTCGCATGATTCCGGAAGCCTCGTGGTTCTTGGAGGTCGAGTCCCTACCTCCAGTGTGAGCCTATCGGGGTCGCCTTGCCACGGGGGCAATGATCAACTCGGGCTAGGGAGCGTCGGGGCTCTTGGGAGTGTCGGCCGACTTGCGCTTTCTGCCGCCTCGTCGAGATCGCCCTCTCCCGCCCCGTCGCCTCTTGCTCGAAGGGGCCTTTTCGGCCGTACTCTGGTCGGCGTCGCCGCTCGGTGGAGCAGCAGACGACGGACTCGTCTCGGCCGGCGATGGCGCCGCCTTGCTCTTCGTCGATGTGGCGTCCTGTCCGGTTGCCGTCTTCTCTGAGCTTTTGGATGGTCGTCTCCGGCGCCTTCTGGGGGTGGGCTTCTTGGTGCTCGAGCTCGAGTCTTCAGGCGAGGCGGCGTCCTCGATGCTCAAGGAAGCGCGCTGGGCTCCGGTGCCCGCACGGGGGGTCTTGGGAACGCGGATCTCGCCTTCCTTGGCCTCGATCCACTCGACCTCCTCCTCGGAGCGATGCAGGCGATTCGAGGCGATGATCTCCACTCGGCAGCTGAACTCGTCCTCCAGATTGGAGATCTCGCGACGTCGCTTGTTCTGAATCGAGTCGGCCAACTCAGGGTGCAGCGAGATCCTCACGGTGCCGGTGAAGCCGGCCGCGGCTCGCGCCTCGATCTTCCTCAAGATCTTGAGTCCGACCATTTCGGAGCTGGCAATGCGGCCGGTACCAACGCAGGTCGGACAAGCCCGATGCGTCCGCAGATGAAGGTCTTGCTGAATCCGTTGACGATTGATTTCGAGGAGCCCGTTCGGACTGATTCGTCCGACAGTAAACCGCGCCTTGTCACTCTTCATTGCATCGCGCAGGCCTTTTTCGACGGATCGTCGATTCTTCCAGGCCTGCATATCGATGAAATCGACGACGATCAAGCCGCCGATATCTCGCAGTCGCAGCTGTCGCGCGACCTCGCCCGCGGCTTCGAGGTTGGTGTGGTGAGCGGTCTCCTCTTGACTGGCGGCTCGGGTCGATCTGCCCGAGTTGACATCAATGGCGACCAAAGCTTCGGTGCGATCGATGACGATGGAGCCGCCGCTCGACAAGGCGACCTGACGGTCGTAGATCCTCTCGATCTGCGGCTCGAGCTCGAACCGGGCGAAAAGAGGAGTTCTCTCCGAGTAGCGCACCAACCGAGTCTTGCTTCTCGGCATGAAAGCCCGCATGTACTGCTGGGTCTTGTCGTAGGCGGCTTCGTCGTCGATCAGGACCTCTTGGATCGAGGTGTCGAGGTAGTCCCGGAGGGTTCGCAAAATGATGTCCTGATCCCTGTACAGCAGCTGGAGCCCCTTGCCTCGTCTGGCCTCTTGACCGACGCTCTTCCAGAGTCGCAGCAGAGCGTTCATGTCACGGTTGAGCGCTGCCTTGTTCTGATCCAGGGCGTTGGTTCGCACAATGAGTCCGGCGCCAGACGGCCGATCCAGCTTCGCGACCTGCTCCTTGAGACGCTTTCGGGTGTCTTCGTCTTCGACCTTCCTTGACACTCCCTGCTTGTCGTCGAAAGGCGTGAGAACCAGATATCGCCCTGCGAGGCTGAGGTTCGTGGTCAGAGCGGCGCCTTTGTTGCCCTCCGGCTCGCGGGTCACCTGCACAACGATGGGCTTGCCTTTTTCGAGGACCTCGTCGATGCGTGGGCGACCCGACTTTTCGGGCTCCCGGTAGTAGGCGGCGGGCACGACGTCCTGGACGGTCAGGAAGCCATGTCTTTCGGCGCCGTAGTCGATGAATGCGGCGTTCAGGCTTGGCTGAATCGAAGCGATGATGCCGCGATAGATATTGCCGCGCGTGAGGTCTCGGTCGGCGACCTCGACCTGGTAGTTTTCGAGGACGTCTCCGTCCACAATAGCGATGCGCAGCTCCTCTGGAACTCGCGCGTTGATCAGCATTCTCCGTGTCACTACATCTCCGTTCGTTTGCTATGTGAGCTTGTCAGGTCCGCTGATCACTGCCGCTTCGAGAGTCCATGCAGTTTCAGATGCAAAGGGGGCAACGCGAGCTGCTCCGGCGGGTTGTGATCGCGGCTGTCGAGAGAAGAATGGGTGGGCCCTTTGCTGCTCCCCACCGCAAAATCGTGCGAATTCTAGCAGATTCGCTGGATTGGCGACTCGTGCGCCAGTCGAATCTCGGTTTCGGTCTGCACCCTGCGCGACCCGGCTTGGTAACATGCACGCTTCCTTCCGGTCGGGAGGAGGTCACCATGGTCGAGTTGCCACCGCATCAGTGGATCGAGGATGAAGGGGGATTGCAGGCTCTCTCCGCGCAGCTTCGCTCCTGTGAGTGGATTGCCATAGACAGCGAGTCGAATTCTGGCTTCGTCTATCAAGAACGCCTCTGCCTGCTGCAGCTCAATGTCGCCGACCAGCTTTGGGTGGTGGACCTGACGGCTTTGCCAGATGGTAAGCAGGCCCTCGATACTCTGCGCCAGCCCTTCGAGAGCCGAGCCACGAGGATCGTTCTCCACGGTGGGGAGTTCGACGTCGGCTGTCTGAAGAGGGACTACGAGATATCGCTTCGAGGTGTCTGGGACACCCAACAAGCGACGTCGTTCCTGGGCTGGGAAAAGACCGGATACGGAGCCGTGGTGGAAGAGGTCTGTGGGGTGAAGCTGGCGAAGGACTTCGCCAGGTACGATTGGGGACAACGACCCCTTGATGCGGCTCCATTGGGCTACGCTCTCGATGACGTTGCCTACCTGCAGACGGTAGGGCTGAAACTCTACGAATTGGTGGAAGATGCGGACCTGCTGGAGGAGGTGGAGATCGCCAACCGGGTTGTGGAGGAGGCTACCTGGAACGGTGGCTTCAAGGCCGACGGCGCCTGGAGTCTCAAAGGGGCTCGTCAGTTGCCGGCCGAGAGCCGGTCGATTCTCTCCTCTCTTTACACCTGGCGTGACTCGATCGCGCGTCGCCTCGACCTACCACCCGGTAGGGTTGTCAACAACGCGAATCTCGTGGCCTTGAGTCGAAATCCAGCGACGACTCTCCAGGATCTGAAGCGACTAGGCCTATCGTCGCTGGTTCGATCCAGCTTTGCCGGCGAGCTTCTCCAGAGGATCGCGGAGGCTCGGCGGCAGCCGGCTCCCATCGTCGAGAGCGTCAGGAGGGAGAGGTCTGACCCCGCTGTGCAGCGCAGAGGGGACCGGCTCAAGGTCTGGCGGCGCCAGGAGGCGGCCCGACGGGGGGTACCCTTGCAGGTGGTGCTGCCGGTAGCGGCGATGCGCCACCTGCAGCGCAACGGTGCTGGGGAGCTGCCATCGGTGCCACAGCTTGGATCGAAGCGCGTCGATCTATATGGTGAGGAGCTGAAGGAACTGTGCCGGCTTTGAGGCGCCGGCCGAGCCCAAATCGAGATCGATGAGCCGGGGTGCCACCAGGGCGTCGAAGCATGCCTCGGCGAGACGCCGTCGCCTGCGACCATCATTTCCAATTCACGATAAGATCCCCGCTTCATCGACCGGCCACCGACAGGCTGTCGGTCCGAATCGAAGCATCCGGCACAGTGACCCCTGACCAAGCCAATAGGTGATAGATGCGCAGCGCTGAGAGAGACGTGGTTCCCTACGAGCCAACCGAGGTCGAGGCCAAGTGGCAAAGGCGGTGGGAGTCGGATGGTCTCTACAACTCCGAAGTCGATCCGCAGCGCCCCAAACACTACGCCCTGACCATGTTGCCCTACCCGTCAGGGGACTTTCACATTGGCCACTGGTATGCCATGGCTCCACCCGATGCCAGGGCGCGATACATGCGTCTCAAGGGGTACAACGTGCTCTTCCCGATGGGCTTCGACGCCTTCGGGCTGCCAGCGGAGAACGCAGCCATCCAACGGGGAGTCCACCCGCGAAAGTGGACCTACTCGAATATCGAACGGATGCGTGGGCAGTTCAAGCGCATGGGCACCATGATCGACTGGCGTCGAGAAGCAATATCCGCCGACCGCGAGTACTACCGGTGGACCCAGTGGTTCTTTCTCAAGCTTCTGGAGAACGACCTGGCCTATCGGAATCGGGCGGCGGTGGACTGGTGCCCGAGTTGCAACACCACTCTGGCGCGAGAGCAGGTCTGGGGCGATGACCGCCGCTGCGAGCGCTGCAAGACGCCTGTCGTGCGCAAGGAGTTGGAGCAGTGGTTCTTTCGCACGACTCGGTTCGCCGATGAGCTACTCGATTTTTCTCAGATCGACTGGCCAGAGAGGGTGCAGCTCCTCGAAAAGAACTGGATCGGTCGCTCAGAGGGCGCCGACGTCGTCTTTCATACCGAGAGCGGCGATCCCCTGGAGGTCTTTACGACGCGACCCGACACGCTCTGGGGAGCCACTTTCATGGTGCTGGCACCGGAGCACCCTCTCGTGGCGAAACTCACGACGCAGGACCAGGAACGAGCCGTCGAGGAATACACCGCTCAGGCAGAGCGCCAGACCGATATGCAACGGGAAACGGCCGATCGGCCGAAGACAGGTGTCTTCACTGGGGCCTTCGCGATCAACCCGGTGACCGACGAGAGAATTCCGATCTGGATCGCCGACTATGTGCTCATGACCTACGGTACAGGCGCGATCATGGCGGTGCCGGCTCACGATCAGCGGGACTTCGAGTTCGCCCGGCATTTCGATCTCGAGGTGCGCCCTGTGATCCAGGCGTCCGGTGAGGATGTGTCTGACGGCGACGAATTGGTGGCGGCCACGACCCATCAGGGCACCATGGTCAATTCCGGTCCGCTTACCGGCACTCCCGCGGACGAAGCGGTGGCAGCAGCCATCGATTTTCTGGAGGAGAAGGGCACCGGGCGCGGCGCCATTCGCTACCGCCTGCGCGACTGGCTGATCTCTCGTCAGCGTTACTGGGGAGCGCCCATCCCAGTGGTCTATTGCGACGGCTGCGGAGTTGTCCCGGTGCCGGAGTCGGAGCTCCCTGTCACTCTGCCCGATGACGTGGAGTGGACACCGACCGGCGAGAGCCCGCTGAAGCTGCATCCAACCTGGCGTCACACCTCTTGTCCTGAATGTGGAGCGCCAGCTGAGCGCGAAACCGACACGATGGACACTTTCATGTGCTCTTCCTGGTACCACTTGAGGTATCTGAGCCCCCACTACGACGCAGGTCCCTTCGATCCGGAGGAGTACGCCTACTGGATGCCCGTGGACAGCTACACCGGGGGAATCGAGCACGCGACGATGCACCTCATCTACACGCGCTTCTTCCACAAGGCCTGTCACGACATGGGTATCGTCGGCGGTACCGAACCGATGCTTCAGCTCCGCAATCAGGGCATCGTCCTGGGTGAGGACTCGGAGAAGATGTCCAAGAGCCGTGGGAACGTAGTGTCTCCCGACGATCTCGTTGAACGCTACGGTGCCGATACGGTGCGGAGCTACATGATGTTTTTTGCCCGGTGGGAGCAGGGAGGCCCCTGGAACAGCCGCGGCATCGAAGGTACCTGGCGATGGCTCAAGAAGGTCTGGACTTTGATGCTGGAGCCGACAGAAGAGTCCACTGCAGAGCCTGGTGTGGAGCGCCGTCTGCGTCGCAAGGTGCATCAGACGCTACGGCAAGTAGGCGAGGACTTCGAGACCTACGAGTTCAATACCATTGTCGCCGCTCTTATGGAGCTTTCGAACGAGATGCATCAGGCTCGCGCCGATGGGGCGGCCGGAGGCGACGCCTGGGACGAGGCATGTGACATCTATCTGCGAATGCTGGCCCCGATAGCGCCCCATATCGCAGAGGAGCTCTGGGAGCGTCTGGGAAAGGACTACTCGGTTCACACCTCAACTTGGCCCCAGGTCGATGCAGCCGCCGCAGCGGAGGACGAGGTTACCCTGGTTGTTCAGGTCAATGGCAAGGTCAGAGACCGGCTGGTGGTGCCGGTCGACATCGCCGACGAGACAGCCCGCGAGATGGCCTTGGCAAGCGAGGGGGCTCTCCGGTTCACCGACGGCAAGACTGTCCGCAAGGTGATCGTGGTTCCCGGGCGACTGGTCAACATCGTAGCTAACTAGGAAGGGCCTCAGAGCATGGAGACGGAGCTCAGCCTGCAGGAACGATTCGCCCCCCGCAACGCGTGTTTCGGGTGCGGACCGGCCAACGAGAAAGGCCTTCGCATCCGCAGCTTTCCCACGGGTGAATCCATCGACGCAGAGGTGATTGCGGAGTGGACTCCGGAGACCTACCACGAGGCTTTCGCGAACGTGCTCAACGGCGGCATCATCGGCACTTTGATGGATTGCCACAGCAACTGGACCGCGATCTGGCACATGATCAACCGCGACGGCCTGGAGGCGGCGCCGCCCATGGTGACCGCGGACTTCCATGTGACGATGAAGCGTCCGACTCCGACAGGTGGGCCGGTGCATCTTTCGGCTCGAGCGGTCTCCTCGAACGGGCCGCGGGTCAGGGTCGAGGCCTCTCTCTCCGGTGGTGGGCGCGTCACCGCCACCTGCGTCGGTCACTTCGTCGCAGTCGAACCGGGTCATCCAGCCCACTACCGCTGGTAGCCCTCCCCAAGACCTCAGGACCTCAGGACCCCAAGACCTCAGGACCTCAGGACCCCAAGAAGACCTCAAGCCCCCTGGGACCCATCCCGGGAGCCTGTAGCCAGGGGGCCAAAGCTGACCGCTCTAGCCCGACCTTCTCACCAGCGTTCTACTGCAAGCTCGAATATGCCCGAATCTACTACGTTCTCCGCCCTCATCCCTCCTCGACGTACTTCAAGTACGCCTGCGGGGGCTTCGGTTGTCAGGCCTTGTATCTCCAGACATCTTCGCCCTTTCGCTACGAAGCTGGTGAGAAGGTCGGGCTAGCCGCCGTCGTCCAGCAGCCTGCCGCCGCGATAGAGCAGCCAAAGAGCGAGTAGTTGAATCACATGGAAGATGTCGTTGTGGTTGAAGTGTTGATGCAGGGAAAAACCGCTCTGCTGGATGAGCGAAGCCCCGAAGGAGACGAGGATCCCGCCCACCACCCAGGGGGCACTCGGGTCTCGCCGAGCCCACCATTGCCAGATCTGCAGCAGCAGCACCAGGACCATGGTGGATCCGTAGTCGTTGATGACGAAGCGAAAGTCGTCGTGAGAGGCCATCCACCAGAGATAGCCGAGGAGCTTGAAGAAGGCTACGAGCAGCAGCAGCCGTCTCCATGGGCCGGAGAAGGAAGCGACCAGGGCACCTGCGAGCAGCAGGAAGCTGGCAGCACCGATGGCATAGACGGTGACTTTCCAGAGGACCTGCCAACCCTCGTCTCCGAGCTGCTGAACGAAGCCGTGCGATGTCCCTCCCGCCAGCGCTCCGAGAGCCGTGGCCATGAAAGCCCAGCCCCAGAGCGCCTCGGCCCGGCAGCTGCGAGCCCGACCCTCGATAATCAGGTGGATTCCGAGACTGGCGGCCAGAAGGGTCACCAGATAGTCGGTGAACATGGTCATGGGCTCGCTGATCGTCATGCGGCCTTGCCCTCCCATAGGTGATCGATTCCAGATCTCGGCCGCGATCTACGGCTTTCCCTCCGTCGAGGAAGCAGCCAATCGCTGGGCGAGCGCTTCTGGAATGGGGATCGACTCGAGCCCTTCTCCCTTACCCATGATGCAACAAACGGCAGACATTCGCCCCCGAGCGACCAGTCGATCGTCGGTGGAGATCGTCATGGCGTAGGTCAGTGAGCTGGTCCCCTTCCTCGCGATCCGCAGGTGAATGTCCAGAACGTCCCCGAAATGAGCTGGACTCAGGTACTGGCAGGAGACCTCGACGCGTGGCCACCCGATGGTCACCCCCTCGCGCGTGGCGAAGGCATCGGAGCCCAGGCTGCGCAGGAACTCGTGCTCGGCAGTCTCCATGAACACCAGATAGCGCGCGAAGTGGACGATTCCACCCATGTCGGCGTCGGCGAACTCGACCCTTCTCGTGGTGCGGAAGTCACTTATCGGTAGTGGCTCTTGGAGGGGACTCATCATTGGCTCCGATCGACTCTGGCGGGCGCGTCCGAAGGTGCCCGGGTCCCTACAAGACCGAGCTGCCTGGTGGTACCAGATGGTCGATTCTTTCCAGTTCTTCGTCGGAGATCTCGATCTCCAGGGCTGCGAGGCTGCTCGACAGCTGCTCCTCGGTGCGTGGTCCGATGATCGCCGCCGTGACTTCGGGGTTCTTCAAGACCCAGGCAAGCGATAGCTCGGCGAGCGAAAAGCTCCGCCCTTCGACCATCGAGACGAGCTCTTCGACGACCTTCAGCCGCCGCTCGAACGTCGGGTTTCCGAGGTCGCCGACCCAGTTCTTGGCCCGTGGGCTGTCTTCTGGATTGCCGTGCGCGTGGCGGTACTTGCCGGTGAGCCAACCTCCCTCCAGGGGACTCCAGACGATGTTGGCCAGGCCGAAGCGCCGCGTCATCGGAAAGTGCTCGTTTTCCATGATGCGCCGCAGGATGCTGTAGGGCGGCTGCAGCGAAACGAATCGCTCCCAACCCCGTTGCTGACAGAGCCACAGGGTGTCGACGATCTCCCAGGCGTCGAGTCTCCGTTGCTCTGGCTCATCGTAGTGGTTGGTGGAACAGCCGATGTAGCGCACCTTGCCCTGACGCACCAGGTCATCGAGTGTGCTCAGGGTCTCTTCCCAGGGGGTGGAGGGATCGAGGCGATGAATCTGATAGAGATCGATGACATCGGTCCGCAGGCGACGCAGGCTGTGTTCCACCTGTTCCTGGATCGCTTTGCGGGACAAGCCCATCTGGTTGGGGCCGTCTCCCATGGAGAATCTGACCTTGGTTGCCAAGACGGCTTCCTCGCGGCGACCCTCGAGGGCTTTGCCGACGATCTCCTCGGATTCGCCATCCGAATACATATTGGCCGTGTCGATGAAGTTGATACCCCGGTCCAGAGCCTGATGAATGATGCGGATGCACTCCTGGTGGTCGGGATTCCCCCAAGCTCCGAACATCATGGTGCCCAGGCAAAGGGGGGATACCTTGACACCGGCCGACCCCAGACTGCGGAAGTCCATGTCTGTTTGCTCCTATTCCTTGACCTTCGCCTTGCGTTGCTCCTGGTCGATAGCCAAGGAGTAGGCCAGGTAGTACTTGTAGATGTTGCTGACGTACTGCACGGTCTCGCGGCCGATCTCCCGGGCAGCCACGACTTCGACGTTGTTGAACCATTTATTGGGATCCAGGCCCTTCTTGGCAGCCTTTTGACGGAGGGACGAAATGCGGCTCGGGCCAGCATTGTAGGCGGCGATGGCGAAGAGTCCCCGGTTGAGCCTGTCGATGCCCTCTTCGTCGAAGTATCGGTCGGACAGGAAGCGGAGGTACTTGACCCCGGCGTGGATGTTGTGCTCCATCACCTCGATGTCTGCAATGCCCACGTTGGGGTCGCCCGCCGTGCTCTTGAGCAGTTGCATGACTCCGATAGCGCCAGCCCTGCTGCGAACGCTCTGGTCGATGCGAGATTCCTGATAGGCCTGGGCGGCGACCAGCAGGTAGTCGAATCCGTACTGGTCACCGTATTGTTGGAAGAACCCAACGGCTTCCTCGAAGCGATCCATTTCTTCTCGGTTGGAGGGGTTTTCGACCCAGCCGGTGTCTTCGAAGTATCGTTTGAAGAGAATGTTCCCCAGCAAAGTCCCCTTCTTACGTTCCTTCATGAATCGGTTCAGGGCCGCCGCGAGCTTCGGGCTGTCCTGGCGAAATGCCCATGCGAGCTGCCCACCCTGGCGCACTGTGAGGTCGGGGTAGACGACGAGTTTCTCGAAGATCCGAGACCAGAAATCGGCCAGATAGGAGTCGGCGACGGTGATGTCGATCAGGCCCGCGTTGACCATTTCCAGGATGTCCTCGGTTTCGAGGAGCTCGTCGGCCGCCTCGAGGCGGACTTTCTTCAGGCCCTGTTCTGCGAGCTGCCCGTTGAGGGATTCGAGGCTCTGCCAATAGCTGCTCGATCGCCGGATGAAGACCTTCTTACCGGCAAGGTCCTCCAAGGAGGTCAGCCTGGACACCCCGGGGCCCGTGACGATGACCTCGTCGATCGCAATGAGCGGGTCGGCGAAATCCACCACCTCCTGGCGCTCAGGAGTGATGGTGAGGTTGGTCGCGGCGATGTCGCCTCGCCCCTCCAGTAGGTCGGATAGGAGGCGGTCTCTCGTTGTTGGCATGATCAAGACGTGGACCTGGACGGTCTTGTTGCCTAGGTTCTTGTTGAGCTCCTTCTCGAACTCCTTTAGCAGCTCGTAAGCCGTTCCCCTCTGTTCGGCCCCGTCGAGGAAGTACTGGGTGCGGTTGGGGGTCACCAGCGCTCGGACATAGCGCCGATCCGCCATCCCATCGAGATCGCCCGTCCAGGGCTCCATCGGTGCCTTGAGCACCGTCTGGATCTGTGAGTCTTCAGAGTCGAAGATGGAGATCGGTCCGTCTCCGGCGAGGGCGGGGAGGGAGGGATCGGATGACCGTGAGCAACTCGTCATGATGAACAGTGCTGCTACGGCTAGTGCTCTAATGGCAGGTATTCGGACTCTCATGACCTCTTCCTCCCGAGAATGTCGCTCCTCTGTTTCGAGCAGTATAGTCCCTGTTCTGGAGGGCTCACAGGTCTTGGGGGCAGATTACGCTGCGTGGTGATTGGGGAAGTGGGGGGACGGCTGGCGAGCTGAGGACGGCCCAGTCGAATTGGAGAAAGGGCTGAGATGACCGAAGAGATTCTGAAATTGACGGCCCCTGGAGGAATGCCGGGCGAGGCAGCCCTCGTGGTCAGAGTTTTCGAGTCCTCCTCAGGGGCAGGAAAAGCGCCAATGGTGCTGTACCTGCATGGTTTCGGCTCGGATCAATGGGGCGAGAAGGCCTCCTTCTTTCGGCAGAGCGCCATCGGCCGAGGACTCGGGTTCTGCTCCTTCGACTTTCAGGGCCATGGGAGGTCGGGTGGGTCGATGGTAGATCTCACGCTGAGCCGCAACTTGGCCGACGTCGAGCGCGTCGCTCAGCTGCTGGCGAGTCGCGGTTATCCACAACAGATCCTGCTGGGCTCCTCGATGGGCGGCTTCACCTCATTGTGGCATGCGGCCCTGCATCCGGAGCGGGTGTTGGCCGGGCTTTGCATCGCGCCGGCCCTCAGCCTGGAATCGAACCTGAGGGACTGGGCAGGGGAGGAGGGGATGAAGAGCTGGCGCGAGGAAGGGACGATTCGCGTGGAGAATGAGATCGGATCCTGGGACCTGGGTTGGAGCTTTGTGACGGATCTGGGCAGGTACCCCGTCTCACGATTGCAGCAACTCTGCCGGCGCCCTTTTCTGATCGTGCAAGGAAGACTCGACGAACGGGTCGATTGGCGGCAGGTCATGGAGTTCGTTGCCGGTTGCGAGTTCGAGGATCTCGAGCTACATCTGTTTGCGGACGGCGATCATCGGCTGGTGGACCGCAAGGACAGGCTTTGGCAGCTGATGCGTGACTACCTCGAGGCCAAGGCTCTCCTGCCGGAGGAACCGAAGCGGTAGGCCGAGAGTCTCGAGAGTGCAATCGGGGGATCGATGTTTCGGTGCTATTTGAGACGAATGAGGATTGCCCCGTCGCTGCCTTCGAGCTCGACTTCCTGTGGCGCGATTCGGGTCACCATGTACCCCATGATGCTTTCGCCGAGGCCAACTACGCGCTCGTCGAGAAGGGCGTAGGGCCCCGTCTCGGACCAGGCTATGCCACCCAGTTCTAGAGTGTCGCCGCTCGCCAGGGTCGCTCTTTCGATGAATACTCGTGGCGGAGGTGTGGCGTCGCCCGGCGAATCTTCAGAGCCACGGTCTCTCGCGCTCGGCGACAAGCTCACCCCCGCGATAGGAGGATTCACAAGTTCGGTCGAAGATGGCGAAGAAGTGACGGTACGCTCTCCGCCTACTGCCGGTGATTGTCGTGAAGCCGATGTGTCTGAGAAGGAGCTGGAGCCCTCTGTCGCCTGCGGCATCTGGTCCTCGGGGCTCAGGTGGGGCTGTGAAGCCTCAGCTGTCGGGGTCGGGAGGTTGGTCGCATCTGCTCGGGATTCGGGCGCTGGGTCCGTAGCGGCTGTCGGTTCGATCGTAGTGTCACTCAGGGTGGAGGTCTCTGGCTGTCCTGCTTCGCCGTGCATGTCGATCTCGGCCGAGCTCGCGGCAACGCCCGCCGAAGTCGTGGGCTGGTTGGAGGCCAAACGGGCGATGGTGACCAGACTGACGATCAAGGCAAGGGCCATCGCCATGACTGCCGCTACCATCCAAGATCGATGCGAAACCGGGCGGGGGGGTGGGGCCAGGGGCAGGCCCTTGGCCAGCGCTTCCCGGCGGCGCGATTCCTGACGGGCGCGTTGCAGGGCCTCGTTGATGAGGCTCACTAGATCCGGCCCTCCAATTCTCGGATGGCTCGGCCCACATGTCTGCCCGTCAAGTTGTCCACGCCAAGGACATAACCGCAGAGCAGGGTCTTGTCACAGATTGCATTGACCAGACGGGGCACGCCTTTCGAATAGCTGTGGATTCTGCGCAAAGCCCACGTCGTAAAGGTCGGCTTGCCGTTGCTGCCCGCCACCTCGAGCCGATGCTTGATGTACTCGGTCGTTTCATCGAGGGAGAGTGGTTTTAGGTGATAGCGAATCGTGATGCGCTGGCGCAGTTGACGCAATTGCCGGGCGTCCAGCATCTCACGCAGCTCGGGCTGGCCGATGAGCACGATCTGCAAGAGTTTTTGCTGGTCGGTCTCCAGGTTCGAAAGGAGGCGTACCTGCTCCATGAGATCGGGGCTCAAGTCCTGGGCCTCATCGATCACCAGCACGACATCATTGCCCTCGTGCACCTGGTCCAGGAGGAAGCGATTCAAGGCCTCGAGCCAGGCCACTCGGTCGTTGCGAGGCAACTTCTGTTTCAGCTCGGTGAGAATCGTCCGCAGCATTTGTGGTCCGGTCATGCACGGGTTCAGAATCAGCGCCGTTTGATAGCTTGGTCCGAGCTCCTCGAGCAGAGCTCTGCAAATGGTTGTCTTGCCAGTACCCACCTCGCCGGTGATCTGGATGAAGCCCTTACGCTGCTGAATACCGAACAGCAGATGGTCTAGAGCCTCGCGATGCTTCGGGCTCAGAAAGAGGAAGCGGGGATCTGGAGTGATGCTGAAAGGCGACTCGTAGAACCCGTAGAACTGCTCGTACATGCCTTAGTCCGATGTGGAGTCGCCCTCAGTGCTTCCAGCTAGTCTAGCACTCAAGCGTAGCGTGCTACGCTCGCGACCTCGGGGCCGGGCAGCTGCTCGGCCAGAGCGAGAGGTCCCATCAATCCAGGGAGGAGAGGTGCAATCGTGTCGTCAAGGAAATCGGCGCTGAGCAGTCGGAAGACTCGCCTTGAAAAGATGTTCGTGCTGTCTCTGGCGGTACTCCTTGGAGGTCTTTTCCTGGACGTCGCGACGCTAGGCGCAGCGCAGGAGACGCAATCCCACGCGGCCGAGGCCGGCGCGAGTGATCCGGAGGGCAGGCTGGACGAATTGGGCATCGTATTGCCGGAACCGACCGCGCCGGTGGCGAACTACGTCAAGGCGGTCCGCTCGGGTAATCTGGTCTTCCTGTCCGGTCACGGGCCCTACCGCAGTGATGGGACGCTGGTCACGGGCAAGCTCGGAAGGGACCTGACAATCGAAGAGGGCTATGAGGCCGCGAGGCTCACAGGCATCGCGCTACTGTCCTCTCTGAAGCGTGAGATCGGAGACCTCGGCAGGGTGCAACGAATCGTCAAAGTCTTTGGCATGGTCAATGTCGATCCATCGTTCACGGACATGCCAAAGGTCATCAACGGTTGCTCGGATCTGATGGTGGAAATTTTCGGTGAGCGTGGTCGGCACGCTCGGGCTGCAGTCGGTATGGCTTCACTGCCAGTCGGCATTGCCGTCGAGATCGATATGGTGGTCGAGGTCGAGTAGGGTTTGGAAAGAACGGCTGGGCCAGGCATTGGAGGGAGGAGAGATTCCATGAAGATCAGGGATTGCCGAAGAGTGGTAGTCGGGTGCGCCATGAGTGCCATGGCGATGGGCATGGTCGTACCCAACATGGCCCGCGCTGGGGAAGTCGTGGAGCAGGGCAGAAGGGTCGATGGACCCGGTGCGGTGCTGAGCCAGCGGCAGCGGCCCGAGCCGGTCAATCGGGCTCTCGAGGAGCGCCTTGTGGATCTCCTACCTCGTCTCATGAGAGAGGTCGGGCTGGACATGTGGCTGGTGATCAACCGGGAGTACGCCGAAGATCCCGTCTACCTCACTCTCGTACCGGAGCCGGTCTTCGCGGCGCGGCGCACGACCATGCTGGTGTTTCATGATCGTGGTGACGAGGAGGGGATCGAGCGCTTGACCGTCAGTCGTTATCCGCTCGGGGAGCTCTACGACGCGGTCTGGGAGGGCGGTGATCTCGAAGAGCAGTGGGTGCGGCTGGCCGAGGTCATCGCAGAACGCGATCCTCAGCGAATCGGTATCAACGTGAGTCGGCACTGGCCGGTGGCCGATGGGCTGACAGCATCACTTCGGGACCGACTGGAGGAGTCCCTGGGTAGAGACCTTGCCGAGAGACTGGTCAGTGCCGAGGCTCTGGCGATCCGTTGGCTCGAAACCCGGTCTTCTGTCGAGCAGGAGAGCTATCCCCATATCGTTGCCCTTGCCCGCGGCGTCATTTCGGAGGCCTTTTCGAACCGCGTCATCACCCCCGGGGTGACGACCACGGAGGATGTTGCCTGGTATATCCGACAGCGGTTCGCCGATCTGGACCTGCCAGCCTGGTTCATGCCCGATGTTGACATTCAGCGCCTGGGAACGGAATGCGAGGAAGGCTCGCCCTTCTGCGGCGACACCGATGTGGTGATTCAGCGCGGCGACATTCTGCACACGGATGTGGGTGTCTGCTATCTACGACTGTGCACCGACACCCAGGAGATGGGGTACGTACTGCGCCAGGGCGAGGAGGAAGCGCCGGACGAGTTGCGACGAGCCCTGGAGGCTGGTAATCGCTGGCAGGATCTGCTGACAGACGAGTTTCAGGAGGGTCGTACGGGTAACGAGACCCTGGCAGCTGCCCGAACCGCAGCCGAGCAGGCCGGAATCGCGGTCAGCGTCTACAGCCATCCGATCGGCTTCTTTGGCCATGCGCCGGGTCCGACGATCGGTATGTGGGACAACCAGGGAGATACTCCCGTCAGGGGCGATTGGAAGTTGCACGCTGATACGGCCTACGCGATCGAGGGCAACAACATGGTTCAGCTCTCTGCGTGGGGCGGGCAGTGGGTACAGATCAAACTCGAGCAAAGCGCATTGTTCGACGGACAGAAGGTGCAGTACCTGGCTGGCCGTCAAACAGACTGGCACCTGGTTCACTAGGTAGTGGTGCTGTGGCGCGAACGAATCGCAGGGAACGAGTCGGTAGAATCGTAGGCAGGACAGGGTTCACACTTCCATGACCGACGACAGACCACCTGGCGAGAGCTCTGGAGGGCGCCAACCTCGGGAGATGTGGGATCTTCCCCTTCGCGGCGACGAGCGTCCACCCCCCGGTCTGGGCCTCACCGAGGAAGAACATGTCGCGGCGCGGGAAGCCGAACCGCCGCCTCGTCGCCGCAGAACCGTCCAGGATCGCAGGGCGCTCCGGCGCAAGATCGTGGTGGCCCTGATCCTCCTGCTTCTCCTCGGAGCGATCGCCTATCTTCTCTTCTGGCCTGCGCCACCGAAGGCAGTCTTCCACCCCGAACCCATGAGTATGGGACAGCAGAGAGTCGGATCTTCCAGCGAAATCCAGGTTCTCTCCATCACCAACGAAGGTGAGCGCCCCATGCCGGTATCGGAACTGCTTGTCCGAGGGCCATCGGCTGGGGAGTTCGAGGTGGTGTCAGAGGACTGCAGCGCACGTCAACTGGCGGCCTTGGCAAGCTGCAAGGTCGAGCTCAGGCTGACGCCGAGCGCTGTGGGCTCCAGGGAGGCCGTAGTCGAGTTGCAGGGGGACTTCCGACAGGCACCCGTCAGTGTGGCACTGGGAGGAATCGGAATCGCGCCAATGCTGCAGGTGAGCACCGAAGAGATCACTTTTGGCAGCGGCGATGTCGGCTCGACGAGCTCCGCCTCGACGGTCACGGTTTCCAACGGAGGCACCGCTCCCTTGGCCATCGGAGCTGTCGACTTGCAGGGTGCCTCGAGAGGCGATTTTCGGCGGCAACGGGACGGCTGCACTTCGGTGACGCTCCAGCCGGGAGAAGAATGCAGCTTTCGTGTGGTCTTCTCGCCGCGAGCTGCAGGGCGACGCTCGGCCGAGGTGTCTTTCAAGAGCGATTCACTCGGCGCCGCACCTGTAGTTCGCCTCGAAGGCAAAGGAGAGTGGATCGGCCCGGCACTGGCCTTGAGTCGCGAGTCCCTGGACTTCGGCGATCGGCTGGTGGGCAGCGCTGCCGAGACACTCTCGGTCGAGGTGACGAATCGGCATGATACTGCGGTCTCGGGGTTGTCGATCAGGCTGCTCGAGGATTCGAGGGCGTTCTCGATCGTTCGTCAGACCTGCAGCGGTCGGGCCATTGCACCGGGAGAGGCCTGCAAGATCGAGGTGAGCTTCCAGGTCGTCGACGAGGGCCTGTCTGCCTCGACTTTGGCGATCGGCCAGGAGGCGGGTACCCTGCAGGTGGAGCTTACGGGTAGGGGTGTAGCACCTCGGCTGGCCTTGGAGAGCGAGGAATTGGAATTTGGCTCCGTACTTGTCGGTGAGGAGACCAGTCGTCAGAAGATAGTCGTCACCAACGAAGGTACGGCATCGGCCGAGCTCGAGGTTGTTGTTATCGAGGGCCAGGATGCGGCGGCTTTCAGTAAACAGGGTGACGGCTGTTCGCAGAAGATCTTGCGGCAGGGAGATCGATGTGCGCTGGAGATCGAATTCCGGCCCCGTCGTGAGGGCGGGCATCAGGCAGAGGTGGTGTTTGGAGCGCCGGAGCTACGCAACGTCGAACGAGCCCTGCTCAGGGGATCCGGCGCCGCCTCGCGGCTGACCCTGAATCTGGAGATGGTGGAGTTCGGCAACGTCCGCCGAACCACCTCCAAGGACGTCCACTTGACGGCTTCGAATCCGGGGACAGCCAGTTTGGGGATCCGCGGCGCCAGGGTGGTGACCGAGGTGGCGAGCGACTTTCGGCTGCTGGGAGGCTCCTGTCTGCCGGAAGCAGAGGTGCCGCCCGGGGCGACCTGTACCCTGAGCCTCCGCTTCATCCCCGGCACCGAGGGTCGTTTGACGGGTACGCTCGAGCTCGAGCACGACGGTTTGACGGGACCGCGTCGAGTGCCGCTGGCAGGGACAGGACTGCCTCCGCCGACTCCACAGATCAGGGTTGGCCCCCGAGAGATCGATTTCGGACCGCAACCGGTAGGCCAGCGGTCGATGATCTTCACGGTGACGATCAGGAATGAGGGAACCGGAGGTCTGGAGTTCAGTGGCTTCGATCTGAACGGTCCGGGGAGTGACGATTTCCAGATCGTGCCGGCGACCTGTCAGGCTGTCCCGACAATTCTCGCCGGTAGCGACTGCACGGTAGGCGTGCGCTTCGTGCCCTCCTCTGCCGGACCGCGGCGGGCTACATTGGAAGTGAAGAGCAATGCCTACGCTGGCGACAGCACAGTGGAGCTTGTCGGCAGCGGCATGGGTGGTGGCGGATAGCAGGTTCCTTATCGGCTGTCGAGCAGATCCAGCAGCAAGCCGGCCGCCTGTTGGGAGCCTTGCTGCTCTATGGTGGGTGCTCGACGATTGCGTTTCAACTCAGGCAATAGGCCTGGCCACTCGGCTGCCTCGAGCTCGGGTTCGGTGATTTCCGCACAGACCAGCCGCCGCCTGGCATAGCTGGCCAGGGCCGGAGATTCGGGGAAACGGGGTCGTTGAATGAAGAGGTAGGGAGTCTCTGCCTGGATGACTTCCGCCAAGGTGCTGTATCCGAGCTTGCCCACCACCATGTCGGCTGCGGCCACGAGATCGGCGTGCTGAAACGTGGTTCGGTGGGGCAGGCGGATCAGATTACGCTCCCTGTGGATACGGTCAGCCGCTCCGGGAATGACGAACGTGACCTCTGGATATCGATAGAGGCGCTCGAGGAATCGGTAACTGACTTGGAACCCTCCCATGGTCATCAGTACGAAGGATGAGTCACCAGGCAGCTGCAACTTTGTGCGAATCTCTTGGGCCGACTGGCGTACTGATCGGCTGATGGGAGAGACCTCGGCCGCCCCCGTCACCGGTTCGCAATAGGGTTGGGCCTGAATCCTCAAGGGTACCGACGAATAGAGCCGGTGCAGCTCGTCGATGAAGAAGGCAAGTCGCGGCTCGTCTTCGAGGTAGGCGCGATAGATCCAGTCCCAGGTGAAGTTCTCGATCAGGGCGCAGGGAAGGCCGAGCTTGGCGGCCACCGCGATACCGAGCGGTGAGATGTCGCTCGCGACGAGGCGACATCCGAAGCTTCGAACGTCTTTTGCAGCTCGCTCGACTGACTCCTCTCGCAGCGGCAGGAAATTCGATAGCTCACCGAGGGTAGCCGGAAGATCCTCGTCCATTGGGGTGGCCTGCACAAGACCTACGTCGGTATGGCACTTCACGTAGTCGAACGGAGCGGTCATCGAATCCTCGAAGAACCATCTGGGGACACCTGTGAAAATAGACAGTTGGGTCTCTTGACTCCGGTCATGGATGGACTCCATGACAGCAGCGGAACGGGCAGCGTGCCCGAAACCATGCGAAGAGACGAAGTAAGCGATCGGTGCCGGGGTCATATGGGTATTCTGATCCCTGACGGCAGGCTCGGCAAAAAGGTCAAGGGCCACCCCGAATCACGAGGTGGCCCTGATCTGAGGTTCTCTTGGCTCCGGGACTCAGTCACCGAGCCGGATCACGTTTCGAGCCGCCGGTCCCTTGTCTCCTGCAATGATCTCGAACTGAACCCTCTCGCCTTCGACGAGCGTCCGAAAACCCTCGGAGTTGATAGCAGTATGGTGCACGAAGCAGTCATTCTGCCCGTCTTCGGGTGTGATGAAGCCGAAACCCTTGGCGTCGTTGAACCATTTCACTTTTCCATAGATCGTCACGTTGCTCCTCCAGAATTGTGCCGTCCCGCAGTACTGTTCGGATACTGAATCGCGCTGGCGAACTACCCTCTGACCTTTGTGGGCCCGAGCCTTCCTTCCTCTGTTGACCTGGGAAACAGATCTCGGGTCAAAAGAGGAGCCTTCTGGTAAACAAATGCTGCTCGCGCTGGCTGTGTTCCTCGGAATTGGGTACGGGAGATAGGTGCCGGTCGAACCGGTTTGACGTCGCGCTGTGAGCCTACCAAAAGGTGCGACGCCAGTCGATCCTGAAGTCTGCGTCCTGGCAGAGACGGTTCGTCGAGGCCAGGCTGTGCTCTGGTAATCTGCCGCTAGAGGTGGTTCGGTTCGGTCGTTGTCATCCATTGCCAGATCATGACTCTCGAAGTTCTAAGAGCTGTAGCGGAGCGGGCCGTCGATGAGCGTCGGCATCAGCTACTCGAGCCGGAAGGCTTCGAGCTGCTGCGCATTCTCGGTATTCCCTGCCCTTGCTTCGAAGTGGTCTCCGGTCCGGACGAGATCGGTGAGGAGCTCCTGGCCAAGCTACCCGGGGACAAAGTGGTCTTGAAAGGAATTGCAGTCGAGTTGCCCCACAAGAGTGAGGTCGGAGGTGTGCGAGTCGTACCGAAGAACTGCCAGCAGGTTGCGGCGGCCGCTGACGCGATGACACGCTCCATGAGCGGTCTCGATCTGCGGGGAATCCTGATTCAGGAGTTTGTTGCCTACGAAGCCGAGCCAGGCAGCGAGGCTTTGTTGAGTTTGCGTTGGGATCGAGAGTTCGGCGCTGTGGTGACCTTCGGCATCGGCGGTATTCATGCCGAGAAGTTGACGGCGGCCCTGCGCGAAGAAGCGGCACTCGCGATCTTCGCACCCGAGCTTCGAGATCGTGCTCAGATCGGCCAGGAGATCTCGGGACTGCTGGTGACAGAACTGATGACGCAGGTTCAGCGTGGAAGGCCGGCTCGCATTGCCATGGAGCACGTCGGGGAGGTGGTGGGCCGATTCGCGGCTGCGGCCCCGCTGCTCACGTCCGGGCTTCTGGACGAGATCGAGATCAACCCTCTTGTCGCTCGCAGCGGCCGCCTGGTGGCACTGGATGTCCTCGCAAAGCTCTCGGTAGATCGGCCACAGCCGATGCCGGCCCGTCCCCTCGACAAGCTCGATCGACTGTTGCGGCCCAGTTCGATTGCCCTCATCGGAGTGGCCGAGCGGCTCAACGCGGGGCGTCTCATCCTCAGGAATCTGCTCAGGGGGGGGTTCGATCCTGAGAATGTGGTGGTGGTCAAACCGGGACGGGAGTCCATCGACGGATGCAAGTGCTACGGAGACATCGCCTCACTGCCGCAATGCGTGGATCTTCTGATCGTCAGCGTGGCAGCCGAGCAGGTGCCCGCAGTCGTGCAGGAGACTGTCGAGTATCGAAGAGCCGAGACGCTGATCCTGATTCCTGGTGGGCTCGAGGAGAAGACCGGCTCTGAGCACATCAGCGACGCGATTCGACGAAGTCTCGCCGTGGGCCGGGCGTCCGAGTGGCGCGGACCCCTTGTCAACGGAGGAAACTGCCTCGGAGTGCGGTCCCAGCCGGGGCGGTATGACACGTTCTTCTTGCAGGACCACAAGCTGCCGTCACTCGGGCAGGACGAGGGCAACGTGGCGCTCCTGGCCCAGAGCGGAGCCTTCCTCGCCTCCAAGATGAGCAAGCTTCAGCAGCTTCGCGTGCGCTACGCGATCTCGATTGGCAATCAGATAGATCTGACCCTCGGTGACTATCTGTCCTATCTGCTAGATGACGATCGAGTCGACTTGTTTGGCGTGTATGTCGAGGGCTTCCGAGACCTCGATGGCAGGAAGTTCCTCGCGGCTGCCCGTCGGATAACGGGCAGCGGCAGGCGGATTGTGCTGTATCGGGCCGGTCGCAGTCGCTCAGGGGTCGCAGCTGCGGCCAGTCACACCGCGGCCATGGCCGGCAGCTACCGCGTTACCAGGGCCCTGGCGCGCACGGCCGGAGCCCAGGTCGTGGACACTCTTCAGGATTTCGAGGACCTGCTGCTGCTGAACTCGCGATTTGAAGGCAGATCGGTGGGGGCCCGACGGATCGGCGCGGTCTCCAATGCCGGCTACGAATGTGTTGCCTTTTGGGATGGCCTCGAGGGCCTAGAGCCAGCTCGGTTCTCTCCACAGACCTGCCAGGACATGTCGGAGGTCTTCCGCATGAGTCGCATCGATGGGGTCGTGGACGTCCGGAATCCTCTCGATTTGACGCCGATAGTGCAGGACGCCCAGTTCGAAGAGGCGGTACGGCTCGTGTTGCGGGACCCGGGGGTCGACGTCGGGGTCGTCGGGTGCGTGCCGCTGACTGGAGCCCTGAATACCCTTGCCGAGTCGAGCGACCACGACGAGAACGTGGAGAGCCAGACCTCCATCGCGTCCAGGTTGGTAGAGCTCTGGCGCCAGACAAGCAAACCCTGGGTGGCGGTCGTCGATGCAGGTCCTGCCTATGACACCATGGAGAGAGTGCTGTCCGATGGCGGGGTACCGGTCTTTCGCACTGCGGACAGGGCCGTCCGTCTGCTGGAGCTGTATTGCACTCACTCTCATGCTGCGGGCCGGTGATAGCCGGTTGCAATTGCGGGCGGCGATTTGATTGTCTCCTCCGACAAGCGGAAGGTGAATCAGCAGCCAGGATCGATCAGGGGTAGAGGCGCTGCTGAGTCCAACCGCCCTCTGCTCGGCGCTCGTACAGGAATCGGTCGTGAAGTCGGTACAGCTGGTTGTGCCAGATCTCGATACGATTGGCGACGAGCCGATAACCTCCCCAGAAGGGAGGTCGGAGCACGGGCTGCCCGGCAAACCGGGCCTGAGTCTTGAGGAATCCCGAGACCAGCTCTCGGCGTGAGGTCAGCGGTTCACTCTGCCGGGAAGCCCAGGCGCCGATCTGACTGCCTCGCGGCCTCGAAGTGAAGTAAGCATCGGCTTCCCGTTCGGTGACCTTCTCGACCTCGCCTTCGATGCGGATCTGTTTATGGAGGGTTGGCCAGTAGATGCACAGAGCGGCGTGGGGGTTGGCTCTCAGCTCTCGTGCCTTCCGGCTTCCCAGGTTCGTGTAGAAGGTGACTCCGACAGCGTCGATGTCCTTGATGAGGACGATCCGGGCGGAAGGCCGACCGGCGGCATTTGCGGTGGCCAAGGTAGCCGCAGTCGCGTCGTGACTCTCTTCCCCATGAGCACGAGACAACAACCGCGAAACCTCTGCGAGGGGATTGGGAGTTCTGGTCATGGGACGGCTATTCTAGCCGGGCCCCGGATCTGGTGGGCGAGGCCCTTAGGGTGGCGCCACGAAGTACTGCGTCGGCGCCAGTGCCTTGGACCTCGCCAAGTGCTCTTCTAATCAGTCGCGGAGAAGCGAGTCACCTTCGGCTCGACCAGTTTCGCGAAATCGGCGAAGGCGAGCCGCACCAGCTCCGTATGGGAGCCGGCGTTGAAGGCGATTTCTTCATCCGCAGCCAAGCTTTCACAGGCGAAGACCGGCATGCTCCAAAGGTTGCCAAAAGGGGGCATGGCTCCAGGCTCACAGCCGGGAAAGAGGCCTTTGAACTCCTCCTCCGTCGCCAATTCGACCTCACGAGCGCCGGCGGCAGCACGCAGGTGGTCGAGATCCACCCTGAATGAGGCCGGCAGCACGGCCATGGCCATGTTGCCGTCGAGCTTGACCATTACGGTCTTGGCAAGCTCCTGCCCTGGGATATGGGCGGATGCGGCGATTTCCTGGGCGGTGTAGGCAGGGGAGTGGCTGATACTGACGTATTTGACACTGTTCTGGTCGAGAAACTCTCGCAGCTTCTGCAGCGGCATGATTACCTCCTCCTGAGGTCGAGACCTGGCGATTCGTCCATCGATGTTCGAACCGTGAGTACTGGACATGGGGCCTTCTGTATGACTCTCTCGGCAGTGCTTCCCAAGAGAACGTGGGCCAGCCCGGTTCGGCCGTGGGTTCCCAAGACGATCCAATCGACTTGTAATTCGGTGGCCTGCTGGACAATGGCCTGTGGAGGGTATCCACCTCGGCTCACCGGTACGATGTCGATTCCCAGCTCGGCCTCGAGAGCCTTGGTCTGTCTGTCGAGGCGACTGCCGACCTCTCTGGCAACGGCTTCCCAAACCGAGGCGTCAGGCGCCGCCGGGCCGTAGATGCTGTCCATGCTGAACTCGTAGGGTACGTGGTAGACATGCAGCAGCGTGACCTGTGGAGGTTCGGAGTCGGCACTGGTGAGAAGCTCGAGCGACGCCCTGAGCGCCCAGGTCGCCTCTTTCGAGAAGTCCGTGGCGAGCAGGATTCGGCGGATCCTGCCCGTTGGTGGGGGGTCTCCCGGATGAACCGTCAGCACGGGGCAGGTCGCCCGCTGCACGACTCGCTCGGCAGTGCTCCCGAGAAGAGCGGGATCGAAGGGACGATGGCCGCTGGAGCCGAGAACCACCAGCTGGGCACGTAGCCGTCGAGCTGCTGCAACGATGATCTCGGACGGTTGACCGATCTGGACCTCCCAGGTGGCGTCGACTCCCAGATGTTGCGTCTCCCGAGTGATCCGATCGAGGTGCTGTCTGGCAGCGTCCTCCAGCTGCACCGGCACCTTGGCCTCGAGCTCTTGGTAGTCCGCCGTCCAGCCGGCCAGATTCAAGGCATGGACCAGATGGAGGGAATAGCCCTTCACGCTGGCGACCTGAACGGCCCAGCGCACTGCCGCATTCGCGGTCTCGGAGAGATCGGTGGCAGCAACGACCGTCCCCGGCTGGGACGGTGAGGTATCGGAACCAGGCATGGAAATTCCGGGGTCCCGTAGGCAGACATACCGAGGGCGGTGTCTGCAGTTGAAATAGTAACGGTTGAGGTCGAGCTGTGCAAAGCCCGCAGAAGACGACGGGATGATATCGATGCAGGGGCGGGCCCTCCATGCTCGATGGAGGACCCGCTCTGGCCGCCACTTTGCCGGCGGGGGAGGGAGAGCCCGCCTGGGCGATTCTCAGTTGCCTCCGCCACCCGAGTCGGGCTTCGCTCGACGATGTGGGCGTCCCCGGTTGCCTCGAGGGCGAACGGTCTCTCGTGCGGTTTTGAGAGCTTCGAACTTCTCGGCCTGGTCGGGTGTGAGAGTCGATGCCAGTTGGTTGTCCAGGTCCGACCGACCACGATGCATAACCTCGGTGTGTCGATGCATGGTCAAGGCGAGACTTCCCAGCTCGGCGAGGTCCGGATTCTCGGTCTCCGCCAGGTCCCGAAATTGCTGCCTGAGCTCGGCGAGATCCTGCCACTCTTTTCGCGTCGTCTCCCGGTGGCTGTCGAGGATGCCTTCCCACTCGACCAGCTGTCCATCGGTCAGCTCGAGGTAGTCGGCCGCAATTTCGAGGCGCCGTTCGCCACCGGGGAAGCGCTCCTCTTCGGGGCCATGAAAGCCCTCGGCACCTGGCGGCTGAGCGCATAGCGCCACGGGTAGGATCATCAGACCGATGAGAGTGATAGTCAGTGTTCTGTATCGCATATCTTGGTCTCCTATTCTATGTTTCGGGTTTCGTTCATTGGTTTTCGAACCTGGCTCTTGATCTGGCGCCTGTACATGAAACACGGCACGTCTGGGATTCCTGCGCTGCGAGAGAGATAGAGAAGACTGCCGGAAATGGCTGGCTTTTCGCTAAACTAGTTTCCAGCCAGCTCTCCAGTCTTGATGGAGGTCGAGTCATGAGTCCAGTCCAAGTAGCCACAGAGAAGATGAGTGGAGTGGACCACGCGTGGTTGCGGATGGATGAACCTGCCAACCTGATGATGATCAACGGTGTACTCTTCTTCGATGATCCTCTCGACCTGAAAACGGTAAAACGTGCGTTGGAAGAACGATTGATCTCGATCCCACGCTTCCGCCAGCGAGTAGTCCCTTCCGGAAAGCAGCGGTTTTCATGGCAGTTCGATCCGGGCTTCGATATCAACGCCCATGTGGTCGAAGAGTTCTTGCCGTCGCCAGGAGACGATGCCGACCTGCAAGACCTGGTAAGCAGTTGGATGAGCTCCCCTCTCGACCGCTCTAGACCCTTGTGGATGTGCCATCTGATTCAGAACCACCGGGGAGGCTCGGCGCTCCTCTGGCGGCTCCACCACTGCATGGGGGATGGAATGGTCCTCATGCTGGTACTTCTCTCAATGATGGAGTTGATGCCGCCCGGAGAGGTAGAAGCCCAGGAGGCGCCGGAATCCGCCAACCCGCTCAGGGCCCTGTTTGGCCAGAATCCCCCGGGCAAGAAGGAGGCCAGCGGCTATATTCAAGAGCTGATGCCAGGTGCGGCTCGGCTGTTGACGGGCCCGGCCGAGAAGCTCGCATCGTTGAGCAATTGGGTCAAGAGTGGAGTATTCGTTCCTACCTTCGGGCGAATGGCGGTTCGGCCTTCTGATCCACGCACGTTGTTCAAGGGAACCCTCGGTGTGGCGAAGAGAGCGGCCTGGTCCGCCCCGGTATCCCTAGAAGAAGTCGGCAGGGTGCGGGAGGCAATCGGTGGCACGCTGAACGACGTTTTGACGAATGCTGTCGCCGGTGGGCTGAGGCGCTATCTCGTCAGCAAGGGGGAGGTCAGGAAGCAGCTGAGCTTTCGAGCCATCGTCCCGGTGAGCTTGAGGCCGTTGGAAAAAATGGCACAGCTCGGCAACCAGTTCGGCCTTGTCTTCCTCTCGCTGCCGGTAGGCATCGAAGATCCCAGAGAGCGGCTGGCGGAGCTCCGCCGCCGCATGGGTCGACTGAAGCACTCCTTCGAGCCTGTGGTGGTTCTTCAGGTGCTGGGCGCCCTAGGCGCCTCGCCGAAGATCATTCAGAAACTGGTGGTGAGGATCTTCGGCACCAAGGGAACGGCTGTCCTTACCAATGTCCCAGGTCCACGGGAAACGCTGTACTTCACGGGCAAGCCGATGCGGGACTTCGTCCTCTGGGTGCCGCAATCGGGCAGATTGGGGATGGGTATCGCCATCAGCAGCTACGCGGGAAACGTGCGAGTCGGCATCGTCACCGACGAGGGGCTGGTCGCCGACCCCGAGACCATCGTAGCCGGATTCCACGAGGAGTTTTCGGCAATGCTGGACCTCGCCGAGAGAGACTGACTCAGGCGACACCTGTTCGAGGTCGATTCCATGGAACTCTTGCGCGATCTCGATTTCTGGAAACACGTCTCGATCCCGTTCGTGGCGGGAATCGTCGGCTGGGCCACCAACTGGGTGGCCATCAAGCTGACCTTTCTGCCGTTGGAGTTCCGCGGCATCCGTCCGTACCTGGGGTGGCAGGGGATCATTCCGTCGAAGGCAGGCAAGATGGCCGGGATCTTTGCGGAATCGACCATGTTTCGTCTCGGGACGCTGGGCGAGATCTTCCGCCATATGGATCCCGAGGCGATGGCCGATCACATTTCCGAGGTGATCGAGCCCCGTCTCGATGGCTACACTGACGAAGTCATGTTCTATGGCGGACAAGGGGCGCTGTGGCGCTCCCTGCCATCGATGGTCAAGAGCCGTATCTACTCCAGAGTGCGCGATGAAATGCCCGCCCTGGTGCACGATCTGATGCAGGAGATAGGTGAGCACATCGAGGATCTGGTGGATTTCAAACACATGCTGGTTACCCTGCTCGAAGGGGACAAGGTTCTCCTCAACCGTCTGTTCATCGAGTCGGGTGAAGAGGAGTTCAAGTTCATCATTCGATCCGGTCTCTACTTCGGTTTCATCTTCGGTCTCGCTCAATTGGCCTTCTGGATCTTCTACAAGGGCTGGTGGGTGCTGCCGTTCTTCGGAGGGTTGGTCGGCTATGCCACGAACTGGATTGCCATCAACCTGATATTCCGCCCTTTGCATCCAAAGAAGATCGGGCCGTGGACGGTTCAGGGCCTCTTTCTGAAGAGGCAACGAGAGGTGGCGGGTGTGTGGACCCATCTCGTCACGCGTGAGGTGGTAACCCTGCATCAGATCATCGAGGCGATGTTGACAGGCCCTGAGTCGGACAAGGTCGAAGCGCTCATCAAGAAGCACATCGAGCCCATTTCAGACGAGGCTCTGGGGAGCTTCCTGCCGGCTGCCCAGCTCACGGTTGGCTCCTCACGGCTGGTGGACATCCGTCAGGCTGCGGGAGACAAGGCGGTCGAGGTTTCGATCGAGTCTTTCAAGCACTGGGGCTTCAATGAGGATCGGGCTGAAGTCCTCGGCGAGCTGTTGCAGGAGAGGATGGCGGACCTGCCGCCGGACGAGTTCCAGGACTTGTTGCGACCCTGTTTTCAGGAAGACGAGTGGAAGCTCATTCTGATGGGTGGGGTGCTCGGCCTGCTGGCGGGCCTGGCGCAGCTGGTCTTTGTCTTCGGTGGTCTGTCATCCGGATTCTGAAGCTACCCCGGCGGGTAGTACCCGATCTACCTGTTGGTATGTTTGCTCGGTGGCGGGTGTCCCCTATGGTTGGATCAGAGGCTGGCCGCCTCGCATGTGTCACGGTCGGTCCGTAACGAAAGGAGGCGTCGATGGGTGATTCCAACGTGCGCTACCGCGATGCGTTCGATCGGGAGACTCAGGCCATCGCCTGGAAGTCTCCGGATGGGCGCGAGTTCCTGGTCTGCGGGACCGAGGGTGGCTACGCCCTGCGGTCTCCGGAGGATTGGGAGTCCGACGACGACGTCGAGTTCGAGGCAGACAGCGACGGCAACGTCTTCTGCGATGGCCAACCCGTGGGGTGGAAGATCCCCCGGTCGGTGCTGGATCGAACTACCGGCTAGTCTGACTGGCGAGCAACGAAGGCTCGAGCCTCATCGATGGTCTGGATCGGGATGGATCCCGGTCGGCTGCTCCTTTGTCGGGTCTCTATACGCCAGCGGAGAGAAGAGCATGGAAGACAACCATCCTGCGAACTACCAGAGGCTGCAGGCACTCATAGCCGAGATTTCTGGCAGTTTGCCCGGTACAATGCAGGCCTTCAAGGGCCTTCACAAGCAAGCGACTGCCGATGGAGCGCTGGACCGCAAGACCAAGGAATTGATCGCCTTGGGAATGGCCCTCAGTATCAACTGCAGTGGCTGCGTGGCCTATCACGTCAAGCAGGCCCTGGAGTCTGGTGCCAGTCGAGAGGAGATCCTCGAGGCAGTGGGCGTGGCCGTCATGATGGGTGGCGGTCCTGCCGTGGTCTACGGTTGCGAAGCCCTGGCCGCGCTGGATCAATTCCTGGCAGAGAGAAATCTCAGAACCCGAGCATCGGCTCCTTGATAGGGTCGACCGACGGCCCCGAGTTCCATTTCCCGAATCGACACCTGAGGATGAATCTCATGAAGCGACTCATGACACTGACGGGATGCCTCGCCTTGGCGGCTTTCAGCCTGAGCGCCGCCGACCGGATCACGGGCAAGGCCTTCGCGACCCGATCTGAAGTCATCGCCCGCCACGCCATGGCGGCTACCAGTCAGCCGCTGGCCACGCAGGTAGCCCTCGATATCCTGAAACAGGGAGGCAACGCGGTCGATGCTGCCATTGCCGCCAATGCCATGCTGGGGCTCGTGGAGCCCACCGGTAACGGGATCGGCGGTGACCTCTTCGCCATCGTCTGGGATGCCGAGAGCCGAAAGCTATATGGCCTGAATGCCAGTGGGCGCTCCCCCTTTTCGCTCACATTGGAGTGGTTCCAGCAGCAGGGTCTGGAGTCGATACCCAGCCACGGTCCCCTGCCGGTTACCGTACCCGGAGCGGTCGACGGCTGGTTCGAGTTGCACGAGCGATTCGGCAAGCTGCCCATGAAGCAGGTCCTGGCACCGGCGATCCGGTATGCCAAGGAGGGATTTCCGGTCAGCGAGTTGATTGCGTACTACTGGCAGCGAAGTGTTCCGACGCTCGAAGTGTGGGCCGGTTTCCGAGACGTCTTCATGCCGGGAGGAGAGGCGCCATTGAAGGGAGAGATCTTCCGCAATCCGGCTCTGGCTGCGACGCTCCAGAAGATCGCCGACGGAGGTAGGGATGTCTTCTACAAAGGCGACATCGCTCGTACTATCGATGCCTTCATGAAGCGGGAGGGCGGCTTCCTTTCCTACAGGGATCTGGCAGAGCACTCCTCGACCTGGGTGGAGCCGGTCTCGACCGACTATCGGGGCTATGAAGTCTGGGAGCTACCCCCCAATGGTCAGGGCATCGCCGCGCTACAGATCCTCAATATTCTCGAACACTACGACCTGTCGGTCATGGGATTCGGCAGTGCCGACTACGTCCATCTCTTCGTCGAGGCCAAGAAGCTCGTGTTCGAGGACAGGGCCCGCTGGTACGCGGATCCCGACTTCAACGACATCCCGGTCAGAGAGCTGATCTCGAAGGAGTATGCGTCTCGACGAAGGCAGCTCATCGACTTGCAGCGAGCCGCAGACGCCTACGAAGCGGGTAACCCGGCCCTCGAGGAGGGCGATACCATCTACCTGACAGTCGCCGACGCGGACCGCAACATGGTCTCCCTGATCCAGTCGAACTACCGGGGCATGGGCACCGGCCTCTCGCCGGACGGCCTGGGGTTCATTCTTCAAGATCGCGGGGAGCTGTTTACGCTCGAGGAGGGGCAGTTCAACACCTATGAGCCCCACAAGCGGCCCTTTCATACGATCATCCCGGCCTTCGTCACGAAAGATGGGAAGCCCTATATGAGCTTCGGCGTGATGGGAGGTGCGACGCAACCTCAGGCTCACGCCCAGATCATCATCAACATGGTCGATTTTGGAATGAACCTGCAGGAGGCGGGAGACGCCCCGAGGATCCTGCATCAGGGCTCTTCCCAGCCGACCGGCGAAACGATGCTTGACGGCGGAACTGTCGTTCTGGAGAGCGGCTTTCCCTACGAGACGATTCGCGACCTGATGGGACGCGGACACTCCGTGGGATGGGACATTGGACCCTACGGCGGGTATCAGGCCATTCTCTTCGATGCCGACCAGGACGTCCTTTACGGTGCCTCCGAGTCCCGCAAGGACGGCCAGGCGGCCGGATTCTGACTCTTCAGCTGACGACCAGGACGACGGTCCCGGGTTCGGTAGGGGGTCCCAGAGGGCTTTCCTCCCTGCCACTGCCAGCCCCCCTGGCGCGGCGTGCCCAACCCTGATGTCCCGGTACGGAGCACAGACCTCGAATCGGACATGACACTGTCGGTCTATTGGAGTTGCTAGGGTCGGGCCTCCACCGGGGGAGTGGAGAAGGCTTTGGCGTCGGATGAGAATCGCTCCAGGCGGTCGGCTACTCTGCGATTCAGGCTACCTTCCGGATAGGAGTCGTCCTCTCCGAGTTCGCCGGCTTTCAGGCCGGTCAACAACTCGATGCCCTGATCCACAGTCTCCACAGGATAGACGTGGAACTTGCCGGCTGCAACTGCCTCGACCACATCCTGGCGCAGCATCAAGTGCTGGGTGTTGGAGGCTGGAATCAGCACTCCCTGGTCACCGGTCAGGCCGCGGCGGGTACAGACGTCGAAGAAGCCCTCGATCTTGTCGTTGACGCCGCCGATGGCCTGAATTTGCCCGAGCTGGTTGACCGAGCCTGTAACGGCAAGAGACTGGCGGATAGGGGCCTCGGCGATGGCCGAGAGCAGGGCGAAGAGCTCGGCCGAAGAGGCGCTGTCCCCGTCGATACCACTGTAGGACTGCTCGAAGACGAGACTCGCGGAAAGTGAGAGCGGACTGCGCAGGGCGTACCGGGCTCCGAGGAATCCGGAGAGGATCAGCACGCCCTTGGAGTGGAAGGGCCCGGAGAGCTCGACTTCGCGCTCGATGTCCACCACATCTCCCTTGCCGAGTCGAACACGAGCGGTAATTCGACTGGGCCGGCCGAAGGCGAAATCACCCATCTGAACCACCGATAGACCGTTCACCTGGCCAACTTGCTCACCCTCGGTGTCCAGCAACATGGTGCCTCTGTCGATCTCCTCCTGTGTTCTCTCGCGCAGACGATCGCTGCGGAAGATCCAGTTGTCGATAGCGCGCTGGACATCTTCGGCGCCGACCGAGCCGCTCTCGCCGTTTCCAGCCCAGTAGTCCGCCTCACGCATGAGATCCAGCATGCGGCTCATGAGAAGCGACATTCTCTGGGAGTCGCCGACCGAACGGGCGCTGTGCTCGATGATCCGTGCCACCGCGGTCCGATCGAAGGGCTTGAGAGCCTCCTCTTGCACCAACTTGGCAATGAGCCGGGCATAGAGCTCCTGGTTCTCGTCACTCCATTCGACGACTCGGGCGAAGTCGGCGGCGACTTTGAAGAGCTCACCGAATTCCGGATCCAACGTCGGCAGGAGATAGTAGACCATCGGGCTTCCGAGGAGGACAACTTTGACCGAGCTGTCGATCGGCTCCGGCTCGAGTGAGTAGGTGCTCATCAGACTCATCGCTTCGCCCAGGGATTCGATCTTGAGCTTCCTCGATTGAAGAGCTCTTTTGAGTCCCTCGTAGGCGAAGGGCTGTTGCAACACCTTGAGGGCGTCGACCAAGAGGTACCCGCCGTTGGCGCGGTGCAAAGCTCCGGCCTTGATCAAGTTGAAATCCGTCACCACAGCGCCCATTTGCGGAATGTGCTCGACCCGTCCAACGAGATTCTGATATGTCGGATTGTCCTCGTAGATTACCGGCGCACCGGTGGACTTTCGGTGGTCCACGAGGAGGTTGACCCGGTACCGTCGTAGGCTGGGTTTCTCGGAACCGTCGTCTCCAGAGATGGCGTCCATCGCAATTGAGGTCGCCTTCTCACCACGAGCTCCCATGCGGCTGGCGTTCTCGGCGAAGTCGTTCTCAGCCGCGTCCAGAAACGCCTCGACTTCCGTCAACCCCTCGAACTGCTCGCGCAGCTCGTCGAAGAGCGGTTTGACGGCGAAGCGACTGGCATCGAGGTGGAGCTTGCGGAGTTTGTCGCTGGCCTCGCGCTGCCAGCGCGGCAACTGCCGCAGCACCTTCTGAAGATCCTCCTTGAATCCCTCGATCTCCTTCTCGAGTCGCTTCTGCTCTTTGTCTGGGAGCTTCTGGAACTCTTCGGGCGACAGGACTTCCTCCTCGCCCATCGGAGCGAAGACGATACCGACGGGCGTGCGGACCAGGGCCAGGCCCTTCTCGCTAGCCCTGTCACCCAGAGCCGACAGTTCCTTGCCCTGACGTTCTTCAAACTGTTGCTCGAGGACCTGCTTGCGTGTCTGATACTCCTCGCTTTCGAGGGCTGTCTCCAGGACGGTACGGACCTCCTCGAGCAGCTCTCGCATCGCTTTCTGAAGCTCGCTCCCGCGACCGGCCGGGAGTTCGAGAACCTTGGGTTTGTGGGGCTCACCGAAGTCGTTCACATAGCAAATATCGGGTGGTACTTTCGTGGATGCGGCCTTGCCTTCCAGGTACTGCATTACGGCGGTGTGCTTTCCCGTGCCGGGTGGGCCGAGGGCGAAGATGTTGTAGCCCTCGAACTCGATACCGATCCCAAATTCGATCGCCGCTTCTGCGCGAGGCTGACCCAAGAGACCGTGCAGCTGTTCGAGATCGTCCGTGGTGTCGAAGCGGAGATCCCCGAAGTCGCAATGACGGTATAGGTCCAGGGCGTCCAGTTCTTTGACCTTGGTCACGCTCGATCCCCCTCATCGATTGCCGTTTCGGCGCCGATCTCGGCGCCTGGAGTCAAGGCGCTTCGGGTTCAGTATACGCAACGCGAGTTGTGCTGGACAGGCGATCGATGCACAATGTCGTCGGGTCCCCGATTTGGGGGAGATTCAGAGTTCGAAAACAAGACTGGAGAACGGGCGGGAGGGTCAATATTGTTCCCCCTGTGAGCAGTAGATCAAGGGCCGAGAATCCAATCGAAGAGAGGACATTCAAATGCGTGAACCAGTAGAGAAGCTGTGGCCGGAGTTGGACTGGATCGGCGACGAGCAGCTGCGCGAGAGTGTGCGACAAACGTGGGTCAGAGCCTTCGAGGACAGCCCCTTGGCACCGAGCGACCTGGAAGAGATTCCCTTCACTCTCTTGATTCCCGGTTGTCCCGCGACCTTCATGGAGCACAAGCGATGCGTCGTGCATATCGCCCGTCGGTCGGCTGAAGCAATGGACGAGTTTCTAGGCCGGGCGCTTCCCATCGACATGGACGTGGTGGTTGCTGGAGCTATTCTGGCGGATGTCGGCAAGCTCCTCGAGTACGAGGTGGTCGACGGTCAGGCGGTCCAGAGCGACCGGGGCAGGTCAGCTCATCGACGTGGTCGCCACCGAGCGTGGAATCGCTGTGAATCCCGCCCGGCAGGACCTGCTGGATGCGTCGAAGGGCTCGGACCTGCCGTTGCGTCCGATCGAGGAGATCAAAGCCGAGGTAGAGCGGTTTTGCGGCGGCAAGCCGAGGAAGGCGCGGGTCACCGACAATCCAGTGGCGGTGATCAAGTGGGTCGACGGTACCCTCATCGATGCCGTCTTTCAGGTCGAGCCGTAAATCGTCGGGCGAGTGTCTCGGGTTCTGAATGGTTTCGCCAGCTGAAAGAAAAGAGGGAGGCGAGTTTCGCCTCCCTCCTGGTCTGTAGTACGTCGGAGCGTCAGGCTGGTATCAGCTCGGGCTCTTCGACCGGCGCGGTCTCTTCAGCCACGCGCTCCTCGAGGGGCACGAACGGGCGCTTCGTTGCACCGAGATAGATTTGCCGCGGCCGGCTGATCTTGGCCTTGGGATCCTCCCTACCCTCTTTCCACTGGGCGATCCAGCCTGGCAGGCGACCCAACGCGAACATGACGGTGAACATCTCCGTGGGAATGCCCATGGCGCGGTAGAGGATACCGCTGTAGAAGTCCACGTTCGGGTAGAGTTTGCGCTCGACGAAGAACGGATCCTCCAGGGCGATCCGCTCCAGGTTCTTGGCAATCTCGAGCAGCGGATCGGTCGTCCCAAGCTCAGCCAGCACGTCGGCAGCAGCCTCCTTGAGAATCGTCGCACGCGGGTCGAAGTTCTTGTAGACCCGGTGACCAAAGCCCATCAGGCGGAAGTCGGACTCGGGGTCCTTGGCCATGTCGACATACTTCTGGTAGTCGCCGCCGTCGGCCCGAATCTGCTCGAGCATCTCGATGACCTTCTGATTGGCGCCTCCATGCAGGGGTCCCCAAAGGGCAGAGATACCAGAGGAAATCGAGGCGAAGAGATTCGACAGACTGCTGCCGACCATCCGCACCGTCGAGGTGCTGCAATTCTGCTCATGATCCGCATGCAGGATCAACAGGAGGTTGAGAGCCCGGTCCATGACGTCGGGCACCACATAGGGTTCCGACGGGACGGCGAACATCATGTGCAGAAAGTCCTCGGTGAAGGAGAGATCGTTGCGTGGATAGATGAAAGGCTGGCCGATTGACCTCTTGTAGGAGAAGGCTGCGATGGTCTTGACCTTGGCGAGAAGCCGAATGATGTTGAGGTCTACATCTTCGTCGACTGCGCCCCTCGTGTAGTAGGCAGACAGAGAGGCCACCATGGCGGAGAGCACCATCATCGGATGTGCCGTAGGTGGGAAGCCCTGGAAGAAATCCTTCATCGCCTCGTGAATCATGCTGTGGTGGGTCAACTTGTCGCTGAAGTCGCGCAACTCGTCTACGGTCGGCAGGTGCCCATAGACCAGCAGATAGCAAACTTCCGCGAAGCTGGCCGACGCGGCTACCTCCTCGATGGGATAGCCCCGGTACTGGAGGATTCCTTTCTCACCGTCGATGAAGGTGATCGTGCTGGTGCAGGAGCCCGTGTTGCCGTAACCCGGGTCGAGGCTGATTGCACTGGTGGTGTTGCGGAGCGTCGTGAAGTCGATTCCGACCTCGTCTTCCGATCCCACAAGGACGGGGAACTCGTAGTCTTGGCCGTCGAGAGACAATTTCGCTTTCTTCATGTCGTGATTCCTCCCGGGTTGTCGAGGTTACGTCGCGATAGGCCCCTTTCGTTGAGCGAGCGACGCGTTGGTTAATTTTGCTCCAGATTTCCCATCTTGTAACCACCCAGCGGGGCAGTTTTTTTATCCGACATTTGATGGTTCGCGAGGTGTGAATAGCTCTGTTGCGAGTTGTCGACTCTTCGCGTATACTGCTTAAAGAGGTTAAATAGTTACGTGGTTAACTAAATGACTGGTTAACTAAATGACTCAGGCAGGATTGGCATCCTCGCAGAGCAGTACTCGAGTTCCGGATGGCAACGGACGCGACGAGGTCTTCCGCCTCCTGCGTTACTCGCATATCTTCGCCTCGGTCGTCCGGGAGTTCCTGGAGCTGCAGCTCCTGCATGAAGTCAGCGATGAAGATCTCTCCCTGTCGCAGCTTCATCTGCTGAAGCTGATCACGCTGGATGGTGAGCATCAGATGGGGCAGGTAGCGGAGTTCTTGGGAATCAGCCCGCCTGCGGCGACCAAGAATATCGACAAGATGGAGCGTCTGGGACTGGTCAGCCGAATACCTTCGACCGGCGATCGGCGCGCGACGCTCTTGCAGCCCAGTCGACAGGGACGCAAGCTGGTCAGTCGCTACGAAGCCTTGAAGGAAGACCGCCTCGCGCCGGTTCTCGAAGGCTTCAACAAAAAGGAGCTAAAGCAGATGGCAGACCTGTTGGAGCGGTTTTCACTGCGGCTCATTCACGCCCAGGAACCGATGTCACAGATCTGTCTGCGTTGTTCGGCGTATTACGACGAACACTGCCCGATCCCCCATCTCCAGAATGGCTGCCCGTACAAACAGGTCAGGCAGCTCGGGGGAGCCGCACAGTGCGAAGGGGAGGGTTGATTCTCTGGGGGCGATAGAACAGTTGACAGGCGCTTCGTCGTGACTGCGTCGCCACGGTGCTCATAGGCACCTTGAAAACACGGGAGGGCGGCATGAGGTATTGGCGAGATCCTCTGGATGCGGGGCAGGTTGAGGTCCCCGGGGGGGATGTACACATCCTCGCGGACCGATGCAAGGGCTGCGGGTTCTGCGTCGAGTATTGCCCCAGGCAGGTGCTCGAGATGTCCCGGGAGTTCAATCGTAAGGGCTATCACCCACCAGAGATTGTCGACAGCCGAGCCTGCGTCAACTGTGGGCTCTGCGAGATGATCTGTCCCGAGTTCGCGATCTTCTGTCTCGAGCTGGCTGAATCGACCGGGAATCCCTCGAGAGTCTGGGCATCGCTGGGTGCCGAGGCCGAGGAGGCGCGCTGATGAAGGCCGACCCGGCAGGTGTCCTCACCGGCTCTCACTACCTCGATGGTGACTTCGCCTGTGGCGAAGGGGCCATGGCGGCGGGCTGCCGGTTCGTCGCCGGATATCCCATCACCCCATCCACTGAAGTCGTCGAGCGTATCTCCAGACGATTCCCCACGCTCGGGGGCACCTTCATCCAGATGGAGGACGAGCTGGCCAGCATGGCGGCGGTGGTGGGTGCTGCCTGGACCGGCAGCAAAACCATGACCGTGACGAGTGGTCCAGGCTTCAGCCTCATGATGGAAAACATCGGCCTCGCCGCGATGATGGAGACGCCCTGCGTTGTAGTCAACGTGCAGCGGGGAGGGCCTTCCACCGGGTTGCCGACGATGGTTGGGCAGGGGGATGTGATGCAGGCCCGCTGGGGCTCCCACGGAGACTACGAAGTGATCGCCTTGAGCCCTCAATCGCCCCAAGAGGCCTTCGACCTCACCATCGACGCCTTCAATCTGGCCGAGATCTACAGGGTCCCCGTCATGTTCCTCATGGACGAGTGCGTCGGTCACATGACCGAAAAGGTGGTGATTCCCGAGGCAGAGGCGATCGAGATCGAGCCTCGACGACTGACCGAGAAGTCGCCGGAGAGCTTCGATCCCTATCAAGTTGAAGAGGGTCAGCTGCCCGAGTTCGCCCGTGCGGGGGACGGCTACCGGTTCCATACCACCGGCTTGACCCACGATGAGCACGGCTATCCGGAGATGAGCGTCGAATGCCAGGAGGTGAATGTCAGCCGCCTGGTCGGAAAGATCCGCGACAATGCCGACAGCATCGTCCGCTTCGAAGAAGAGGGGGTGGAGGACGCGGATGTCGTCGTGGTGGCCTACGGCATCACCGCCCGAGTCGCCAGGCTAGCTGTCGAAGAAGCCCGTTCACAGGGCCTCAAAGTGGGCTTCCTTCGCCTGGTGGTGATCTGGCCGTTTCCGGAGAAGCGGATACGAGAGCTGGCTGGTTCCGTTGGAGCCTTTGTCGTGCCTGAGATCAACTACGGACAGATCGCGCTGGAAGTGGAGCGCGCCGCGGCCGGACAGGCTGTGACCTGGCCGGTCCACCACGCCGGCGGCGCCGTGCACTCGCCCGATGCGATCACTGAAATCATCGTAAAGGCGGCCGTATGACTGTGGCAACGAATCCGACTATCGGCCAGGAAGTGGAGCACCCAAGTGCTCCGCTCCTGAGGATGGAGCGCATTCCTCATGTCTGGTGCCCCAGCTGCGGCATCGGCACGGTGGTCAAGTGTTATGCCACGGCGCTCGAGCGCAGCGGAGTGGATCTCGACAAGGTTTCGGTAGTGTCGGGTATCGGCTGCTCCGGTCGCGTGGCCGGCTATCTCAAGCTGGACGGTTTTCACACCACTCATGGAAGAGCCATTCCTTTCGCCACAGGGCTCAAATTGGGACGTCCCGAGCTGCTTGTAACGGTGATCTCGGGCGATGGCGACCTCGTAGGCATCGGGGGTAATCACTTCATTCACGCGGCGCGACGCAATCTCGACCTGCTGGTCATTCTGATCAACAACTTCATCTATGGAATGACCGGAGGGCAGAACGCCCCGACGACGCCCCAGGGAGCCAAATCGTCGACGATGCCCTTCGGCAACTTCGAAACACCTTTCAATCTCCCGCACCTGGCAGCCTCCAGTGGTGCCTCCTATGTGGCCCGTTGGACCTGTCTGCACATACGGCGCCTGACGTGGTCGATCGAGGAGGCAATTGGCAAGAAGGGCTTCCGATTCATCGAGGCGGTAGCGCCCTGCCCGACGCTTTACGCCCGCCTCAACAAGCTGGGGAGCGGTCTCGACGCGATGCGGTTCTACCACGACACGGCCGAGATCCGGAACGGCGCCGACACCCGTGAGGTCGACGTCTCGTTCCAGAGCCCGATCATCTGCGGCAAGTTTGTCGACGAGGAGCGTCCGACCTTTCTCGACCTGATGCACGAGCACTACAGCAAACAGCTGGGTGATCGCTATGTCCCGATGCCACCGGAAGGGGGAATGCTCCATGAGCGGTAGGACCGAGATCCGGATCACCGGCTTCGGCGGGCAGGGTGTCGTGCTTGCCGGTCATATCATCGGTCGCGCCTGTGCCATCCATGCCGGTCGTCAGGCCACCATGATTCAGAGCTTCGGCCCGGAGGCCAGGGGCTCGGCCTGTAGCGCAACACTCGTCGTCTCCGACCGCGAAGTCTTGTACCCCTACATCCAGCGTCCCGACATCTTTGTCGTGATGTCCGGGGAGGGCTACGAGAAGTTCGGGCGAGAGCTCAAGGAAGATGGGACCCTGGTCTTCGAACAGGATCTCGTCCATCCCAGGACGGTGGAGGGACAGAGAGCCTTCGGGGTGCCCTCTACCCGTATCGCCGAATCTCTGGGTCGAACAATAGTCCAGAACATCGTCATGGTCGGTTTTTTCGCCGGCGTTACGGGCCTGGTTGCAGACGAAGCCATGCGCGATGCCGTCAGGGGTTCGGTGCCAGCAGGCACCGAAGATCTCAATCTCGAGGCCTTCGAGAAGGGCCTGGAGTACGCACGGAAGTCGGTCAGCGAGCCCGCCGTGAGCGTCTCTGAGCCGAGCCTGGAGGAGGTGAGTCCATGAGCGCGCCCGTCCGCAATCCTGGAAGTGGTGCTCCCGAGCTGGCGGGTTGCAGCCTATTGATCCCTGATGTGCAGTCCGAGCCGTTGCCCATCCTGCCGGTCGAGCCGGCTCCCTGCACCCAGGCATGTCCGGCTGGAATCAACGTCAAGGCCTACGTCTCGCTGATCGCCGAGAGCCGTTTTGCGGAGGCCCTGCAGGTTGTTCGGCAGCATTGTCCTCTACCCGGAATTTGCGGCCGGATCTGTCATCACCCCTGTGAAGCTGTCTGCCGCAGGGGAACGGTCGACGAGCCCATAGCCATTCGGGCCCTGAAGCGATTCGTCTCCGATCTTGCGGTCGCTGAAACTGCACCTGCTCCCTGGCCACTGGTCGAGAGGGACTCCAAAGTTGCGATCGTCGGCTCTGGCCCTGCCGGATTGACCGCTGCCTACGACCTGCGACGGGCCGGGTACCCGGTAACGATCTTCGAAGCGGAGGCGGAGGCCGGAGGCATGCTGCGCTATGGGATCACCGAGTATCGTTTGCCCCGCGATGTGCTGAATTCCGAGATCGATTACCTCAGCCGGGTCGGCCTGGATTTCGAGACCGGCTGTCGCGTCGGCCTCGACCTGCAGTTGGAAGAGATGCTAGAGCGGGGCTTTGTCGCGACTCTGTTGGCGGTGGGTGCTCAGCGCGGGCGTCCCTTGAGGGTTGCGGGAGCGGAGTCCTGTGCGGGAGTCGAGGACGCCCTGGCTTTCTTGCGTCGCGTCAACCACGGTGACCGATCACCTGTGAAGGGTCGAGTCGTGGTGATAGGCGGTGGCTCGACGGCTGTCGAGGCGGCTCGCTCGGCACTGCGCCTGGGAGCCGAATCCGTGGACATTGTCTACCGACGCTATCGCGAGGAGCTGTTGGCTGATGAGGAGGAGATCCGGGCCGCGGAGTCGGAGGGCATAGCATTCAGATTCCTGGTAGCCCCTAGCCGCCTCCTCATGGGGAACGGGGCTCTTCAGGCCCTGGAGTGCGTCAGGGTCGGACTGGGCGAGCCCGACGCTTCGGGCCGTCGCAGACCCATCCAGATTCCAGGCAGCGAGTTCAGGGTGGAGGCCGATCGAGTCTTGGCTGCGATCGGTCAGGCGGCCGACCTGGACTTCATGCCCGCAGAAATCCTCGAACAGCTGACGGAGAACGAGTTGTTGCGGACCGATCCGCTAACAGCAATGACAGGCCTGCAGGGCGTCTTCGCGGCCGGCGATGCCGTGTCGGGACCGGCGACGGTCATCGATGCCATCGCCGCGGGCCACAAGGCTGCCGAGGCGATTCATCACTATCTGAAGGAGGGGAGACCCTCGATAGCGTCGCAACCCCCGGAGATGCGCGCACCGGTCGAATACGGCCTGCCGGATTCTCCGCCTGTGACGGCGGAGAGGGGCCGACCAGGACTTCGAAGTCTGAAGTCTGGAGCGGAGTTCGCGGAAGTGGAGAGGCCTTTTGGTGAAGCCGAAGCCGTGGACGAGGCTCGACGATGTCTGCGTTGTGGACCCTGCGGCGAGTGTCGTGTCTGCGCCCCGTCCTGCCGCCGCCGCCACGTCATGCTGCGCTTTCCGGATGGCGATGGAACGGCCAGCCGGACCCCGGTCCTGCTGCGGACTCCAGGCAACATTGCCATGGGTTTGAGCTCTCGATCGACGGCACAGGCCCAGTTGCTTCCAGAGAGCCGCCCGCGACTGCTGCGCGAGGTATCAGCTAGCGAAGGTGACCTCGTGGAGGTAGCCCCTGTGAGGGTTCAGATTGTCGAGGAGCAATGTCGGGGATGCGGTCGCTGTATCGAGGTCTGTCCATTCGAGGCAATCACGATGAGCGGTACAGAGCCGGAGGGCACAGCTCGGGTCGAGCCCTCTCTCTGTCGCGGCTGCAACCTCTGCTGTGCTGTGTGTCCTACCGCGGCAGCGGAGCCCAACGCGCTGTCGGTCGCTTGGTGGGGATCTAGGCTTTCCGATGCCTTCGACGGTCGGGCTGAGTCAGTCAATGATGCCGGGCCGATCGTCGTCCTGGCCTGTCAAAGGCGAGCCGGATCGGTGGAACCCACGCTCTATCAGCACTCGGCTCACGTCGAGGTGATTCGGTTCCGATGTGTCGGTCAGGTGGACGCCGGAATGCTGGTCGAGCTCTACCGCAGAGGGGCGAGCAGTGTGCTCGTCGCTGGCTGTCAGACCGAACGATGTCGTTTCGGTGAGGGTGCCCAGCTCGCCACTGAACAGGTGGCCAGGGCGGAACAGCTGCTTTCCCTCATCGGGGGTGGCACGCATCGTTTGAGGTCGGATTGGTCTGGAGACCGTGCCGGCGATCCCGTCGAGCGGCCGGTCTTACGCATGATTGCGGAAGTCTTCGGGGCGCGTCCGGGCCTGTCCGGGCAGCAACCCTCTTGAGGAGTGGCGCGATGAGAGACCTCATCCAGCTCAAGCAATCCACGCAGGCTGCACTCTGCCTGGAGTGCGGCAAATGCAGCACGATGTGCCCGCTGGCGCGCTTCGGAGGGTTCTCGGCGGCTCGCATGATGTCGATCCAGGACCCGGAGGCGGAGATTGACGGCCACGCGGCCGCAGTGCAGCGTTGCCTGACTTGCGGCGCCTGTGAGGTGCGATGCCCGCAGGGTGTTCGCTACACAGAGTTCATTCTTGGATTGCGCCCCGAGCTGCCCGAAAAGAGCCGATGGTCGTGCCCGCATGGAGCGGTGTTTCAGGAATCGGCCCGCTGGGCTGCAGACGGGTCGGTCAACGGCCGCAATACGGCCTGGTTGGAGGATGACCTGGTGGTGGCCGAGGAGGGCGAGGTCGGGCTGTTCGTTGGTTGCCTGCCTCTTTTCGATGTCGTTTTCGGGTCGGAGCTGGAGGTCCAGATGGTGGAGATCGCGCGCTCCGCCGTCAGACTCCTGAATCACCTGGGCATTGAGCCGGTGGTCGTGGCGGACGAGCGCTGTTGTGGCCATGACCTCTTGTGGAGTGGCGAGGAGAAGACGTTCGAGAAGCTGGTTGTGGCCAACACCACGGCTTTTCAAGAGCGCGGCGTTAGCCACCTCCTGACGACGTGCGCCGAGTGTTGTCGCACCTGGAGCCTCGACTACCCGCGCTATGTGGAGAGCTATCAGCCTCGAGTTCAGCACATCTCGGAGTTCCTCGCTGAGCGGGTGGAGAGCGACGAACTGAGATTCCGGGATGTCGGGGAGACAGGAGCCATGACATTCCACGATCCGTGCAGGCTGGGCAGGCAGTTGGGAGTCTTCGACGCTCCCAGGACGGTCATGGCCTCGCTGCCGGGGAGTGAAGTCGTGGAGATGGAGAAGTCAGGCGCCGATGCGCAGTGCTGCGGCACCCCTGGTTTCATCCAATGCAATCGAGACTCTCGACGACTTCAAGCTCAGAGATTGGAGAGTGCCGCGGCGACGGGCGCCACAAAGATGGTAACCGCCTGTCCCAAGTGTTTGATTCATTTTCGCTGTGCTCAGGCCGAGGATCGTCTCAATGAGCGGCAGGGCGCAGCCGAGCTTCAAATCGAAGACCTCACAGTCCTCGCAGCGAGTCTGCTGACGACAAAAAGTGAAACGGAGAAGGACTTACCGTCGAAGTCCTAGAGACAGGAGAGGTTCATGACAGAGCAAGCCTTGCGTGTCGGTGTCTTCGTGTGCGATTGCGGGCTGAACATCGCCGGCACAGTGGACACAGAGGAGGTTTCCCGTTTTGCCAGCGAGTTGCCCGACGTCGTGGCAGTCGTTCGCAATCGCTACACCTGTGCCGATCCGGGGCAGAACGAAATCAAGAAGGCGATCGCGGAGCACGATCTGAATCGGGTCGTGGTGGCATCCTGCACCCCGAAGATTCACGAACCCACCTTCCGTCACTGTGTGGAAGATGCTGGATTGAATCCCTATCTGGTCGAGATGGCCAATATCCGTGAACACTGCAGCTGGGTTCATATTCATGATCGGGAGGCAGCCACCGAGAAGGCGAAGGACCTCGTGCGGAGCGCTGTCGGGCGAGCGCGGATGTTGGAGCCCCAGGACGAGAAGGTCTTTCCGGTAAGCGATGCGGCATTGGTCATCGGCGGAGGAGTGGCTGGCATTCAGACGGCTCTCGAGCTGGCGGATGGTGGCCACCAGGTGTATTTGGTGGAAAAGGAGCCTTCCATAGGCGGGCTCATGGCCGCGCTGGACAAGACCTTCCCGACCATGGACTGCTCTATATGAATTCTCGGCCCTAAAATGATGGATGCCGGTCGGCATCCCCGCATCGAGTTACTGGTCGATTCCGAGGTCGAGGACATCACGGGCTTCGTAGGCAACTACCGAGCCCTGGTACGGCGCCGTGCACGCTTCGTCGATTCCGACGAATGTACCTCCTGTGGCGAATGCGAGAAGGTCTGCCCTGTGATCGTGCCAGACGAGTATCAGGAGGGCCTCTCATCGCGCAAGGCCATCTACCTGCCTTTTCCTCAGGCTGTGCCTTCGGCTTTCAGCCTCGACGTCGAGTCCTGCCTGGGTTTCAATCCAATTGCCTGTGGCAAGTGCCTCGAGGTCTGCGACAAGAAATGCATCGATTTCGATGCCAAGGACGAGTTTCTGGATCTCGAGGTGGGAACGGTGGTCGTTGCTACCGGAATGGAGGTCTACGACCCACGGGAAAACGACGAGTACGGCTACACCCGATTTCCGAACGTCGTCACCAGTATGGAATTCGAGAGACTGATCAATGCCGGCGGCCCCACCGACGGAGAACTGGTGCGGCCTTCCGACCGGGCAGTGCCTCTGAGAGTCGGATTCATCCAGTGTGTCGGCTCTCGATCGGTCCAACGAGGCGTGCCTTACTGCTCGAACATCTGCTGCATGAACACCATCAAGGAGACGCTGCTGTTGGCGGATCACTATCCGGAGAGTCGGTCGACGGTCTACTACATGGATATCCGGGCCTTCGGCAAGGGCTTCGAGGACCTGTATCGGCGCAGCCGCGAAGCGGGCGTGCGCTACATCAGGGGATTGCCTGGCACTGTGAAGGAGGCACCTGGTAGCAGCGATCTCATCGTCGAGGTCGAGAACACGCTGACCGGAACGATGGAGGAGCACCGGCTGGACATGCTCGTCCTGGCGGTGGGGATGGTACCGCGTCGAGCCAACGGCAACGGCAAGCGCAGCATTGACGAGATCCTGAGCCTCTCGCATACCTCTGATGGCTTCGTCATGGAGGCTCACCCAAAACTCAAGCCTGTCGATGCTCCGACTCGCGGGGTCTATTTCGCCGGTTGTGTCGAGTCACCCAAGGACGTCAAGGACTCCGTTACACAGGCCGGCGCTGCCGCCGCCAGAGCCGGGAATCTGTTGGGTGCCGGCCAGGTGCGAATCGAGGCCATTACGGCGACCCTGGATGCCGACCGCTGTCAGCTCTGCACCATCTGTGCTCGGGTCTGCCCGTTCCATGCCATCGAGCAGGCTGACAAGAAGAAGGGTCTCCTGCCGCAGTTTGTCGAAGCGGCCTGCGCCGGCTGCGGTACATGCGCGGCAGAGTGTCCTTTCGATGCCATCGACATGCGTCACTTCGCCGACCAACAGGTCCTGGCGCAGATCGACGGCATTCTGGCCGAGGATCCCATGCAGAAGATTGTCGGCTTCGCCTGTAATTGGTGCTCCTACGCCGGCGGCGACAATGCAGGAACCTCGCGGCTCCAGTATCCGGCCTCCGTTCGCCTGATCCGGACCATGTGCAGTGGACGGGTCGATCAGGCCTTCATCTGGCACGCTTTTCGGAAGGGGGCCCCTCTGGTGTTGGTGTCGGGCTGTCACTTCACAGACTGCCACTACATCGACGCGGTGACCTGGACTCAGCGCCGGATTGAGAAGATCTGGTCGAAGATGGAGAAACTCGGTATCCGCCCCGAGCGGCTGCAGTTGGAGTGGATCTCGGCGGCGGAAGGTCAGAAGTTCGCTCGCGTCATGCAGGAGCTGGACAGCATGTTGCGGCAGGTAACGGCCAAAGAGGTCGAGGAGAGCATGCAGATTCTCGCCAAGGAGTCGATGGGAGGGAGTCCCCCCATTCTCCCGAAGAAAGGTAGAGAACAGGTTCTCCCGATCCAGAACTGAAGAGCTGGAAGAGGAATTCGATCATGGCCAAGCAGAATAAGACGTTCTACTGTCTTCGCTGCCAGCATCGCTTTGCGATGGGCCATGACCCCAAGGAGGTGGTGGAGCGCAGCTGTCCGCAATGTGGCAGCAACAGCGTCAGATTGGAGACACCACAGGCCGCTGCCAGTCAGGCCGCTTTGGGGGCAGGCAAAACCGCAAAAGGAGGGGTTGTATGACGACAGTGGTATCTCAACAGTGGATCGATCAGGTTCTCGAGGAACACAAACGGCTTCGGGTGATGATCGCTGAAGTGCGGCAGATCCTGACCCAGCCGCGACCAGAGGCCGGTCTGCCTGGAGCCCATTCCTGGGCCGCCGATCTCTCGGTCCGACTGGTCAAGCTCCATGACGAGCTCTTTCGTCACTTTCGGTTCGAGGAATCCATGGGCCTGGTGGAGGACGTCATCGAACGACATCCGCGTGCCCTCGCCAGGTTGGAGGCGGTTGTCGGTCAGCACCCGGACATGCTTCGCGACCTCAGGTCGATCATGACGGATGCCCTGACCTACTCGGAAGGGGAAGTGCCCGAAGATCCGCGCCTTAGGCAACGCACTTTGACCCTGCTGGACGAACTGCATCGGCACGAGGTGGAGGAGACCGACCTGTTTCAACGCCTCGAGTATCGAGACCACGGTGCGATGGACTGAATTGCGGAGCCTCTGCCAGTCTGACGGGGTGGGGAGTCTGCCCACCCAGTAAGGTGTTCAAAGGCACTGCGCAGCCTGAGAACATGGAGGCGGTAAGAGCGGGGCAGCCGTTTCGCGCTGGACCCCGCAACTCGAAACCTGGGAATTTTCAGGGTTGCGCTCGAGTCGTTACGGCTCGAGCTGATGGCAACCCGCACCGAAGGAGCGGCCAATGGTGACGAAGGAGCGATACGTGGATACCTTTGTGGAGCTGATACGCCGGGCCTCTGCCGAGTTGCCGCCCGATGTCGTGCAGGCTCTGGAGGAGGGCAGAGAGAGAGAGGAGAGAGACAGTCTGGCCCGGCAGGCCCTGGTCACGATTCTGGACAACGTCGAACTGGCCAGATCCAAGTCAGCCCCGATATGTCAGGACACAGGAACACCCGTGGCCTGGGTCAGCTATCCCGAGGGGACCAGCACCCGCCTGCTCGAAGAGGCCATGCACGAGGCCGTAAAGCTGGCGACCTCCAAGAGCTATCTGCGGCCCAACGCGGTGGATACGCTGACAGGCAAGAACACCGGCGATGGCGCGGGCCGAGCCATTCCGTTCCTGCATTTCGAAGAATGGGACGAGCCCAAGGTCGAGGTGCGGCTGATCTTGAAGGGTGGGGGCTGCGAAAACGTCGGCATCCAGTACAAGCTACCCGATAGCGGTCTCCAGGCGGGACGCGATCTGGAAGGCGTCCGTCGTGTTGTCTTGGACGCGGTGGTTCAGGCGCAGGGGAAGGGCTGTGCCCCAGGCGTTCTGGGCATCTGTATCGGGGGCGACAGGGTTTCTGGATTCTCGGAATCGAAATGTCAGCTATTGCGGCCCCTATCGGACACCAATCCCATGGCGGAATTGGCCGAGTTGGAAGAGCGATTGCTGAAGCAGGCCAACGAGTTGGGGATCGGCCCAATGGGATTCGGCGGGAAAACCACGGTTCTGGGAGTCAAGGTCGGTGTGCTGGACCGACTGCCAGCTTCCTACTTCGTGACCATCAGCTACATGTGTTGGGCCGATCGGCGTGCTGCCGTCAGTCTCGACGAGGAAGGAGCGGCGACATGGCTGAACTGAGGTTGCCCTTGGACGAGAAGACTGTCAGGAATCTGGAAGTCGGTGCAGGTGTCGAGCTGACGGGCCGCATGATCACTGGCCGTGATGCCGCTCACAAGTGGCTATTGGAGGAGTACCGGGAAGAAGTGGCTCCCTTTCTCGAGGGAACCGTCATCTACCATTGTGGTCCGGTCGTGCGTCAGCTCGACGACGGATCCTACGAATTCGTGGCCGCGGGTCCGACGACCTCCATCAGAGAGGAGCCCTACCAGGCCGATGTGATCGACAGGTACGGTCTGCGAGGTGTGATCGGGAAGGGGGGTATGGGGCTGAAGACACTCACTGGTCTGGAGAAGAGCGGAGCCCTCTATCTACATGCCGTGGGTGGGGCGGCGCAGGTCCTGGCCGAGGCCGTGAAGAAGGTCGAGCGGGTGTTCATGCTCGAGGAGTTCGGCGTACCCGAGGCTCTCTGGGTTATCGAGGTCGAGAAGTTCCCGGTGATGGTAACCATGGATGCCCGGGGCGGCTCGCTGCACACAGAGGTCGAGGACTATTCGAAAGCCCAGTTCGAAAAGCTACTCGCTGCCCCGGCGTAGAGCTACGCCAGAGCAGGTTCGAAGGCCCGGCATGTGCCGGGCCTTGTGTTTGTCAGGGCTGGCTTTTGGGTTTGGCGATGAGACCGCGACCTTGACGGCCGTCCAATACGATCGTTAGCGGCTGCTCGAAATGCAGGTGACGCAGGTGATCGGTTTCGGTCGCAGCCAATTGCGAGTCCAGCCATTCCCAATCGAAGAAGTCAGCTTCATCGTCCGGAACCTCGGCCCCGGCTGGCAGAGTGAGATAACCGACCCGCAGTGAGACGATGTTCTGGAAGAAGTGGGTGCCCTGGGAGGGTTCCACGTCGTAACCACTTGGGCTCGCTTCGACGATCGCACGGACGTTCGAGATCTGTGACCATTGGACGGGAATTCCGAGCCAGAAATCTGCTGTGCCCCAGCGTCCGGGTCCGACCAGCAGATAAGACTGTCCGGCTTCAGTCAGTTTCTTGTTGAGCTCACCAACTTCGGCAGCGATCTTCTTATTGCTGGCCGCAGTCCAGCGGTCGCGGCGCACGTAGATCAGGTCACGAACGGTGTCCTCGACGCCGTGACCGAGGCTCCTCGAGGATTTGCAGAGCGTTTCGGCAGTTGTGAAGCTGTACTTCTGAACCTCTTTGCCGGCGGTGCGAGTGGCAGAAGGCCGCACCTGCAGCAGATAGAGTATGGGTTTGGCTCGACTCCGTCCCCGAGCTGCCGGCCTGCCCCAATCTCCCATGTCACAGGCGAACTCGATCTCGACCGGGCAGCCCAGCCCCTGCTCGGCAAGCTCTAGGAGGTTCAGAAGTGCCGGAGCGAGGGGGATCGCACCGTGCTTCAAGATGTTGTTGAAGGTGACCAACCTGGGGCCAGGCAGGCTCAGGTCGTCTCGAACGGTCTGGTCATCGGCGCTGAAGACGCTGCCCACGGGCAGCAGCGTACCGTCGAGCTCGGCGACCCGCAGGGGGAAGGATTTCACGTTGGTAGACAGCGTGACATCGATCTCACAGCAGGTCGAGTCCAGGTCCACGGCGTAGAAATCTCGTTGACTACTGTCCAAGATCAACTTGGGAGTGGCGTGCTGCGGCAGGATTCCGGGACGTCTGGGGCTGAAGCGCAAAGCCAGCCCGCCGTCCACGACGAGGCGACCGAGCCCCAGCGCGACGTGGACGATTCCTTCCTCGGCACGCTGGTTGCCGATGGGGTAGAAGTTATGGGACTGAGCGACTCCGCCAAAATGGGGGTAGAACCGATTGTCGTACTTCTGCCCCACCAGTCGCTGGATGATGACCGCCATCTTCTCTTCCTCGACGCGATTTCCGGTGCTGTTGAGATAGCTCTTGGCGTTGCGGAAATAGGTGGAGGCGTAGACCAGCTTCACCGCACTGCAGATCTCCCGCAGTCGCTCCTCGGGGTCACGGGACCGGTTGGGGATCATCAGGGTGGAGTAGATCCCAGCCATCGGTTGGTGCATCGAATCCTCGAGCAGGCTCGAGGAACGGATTGCCAGAGGTCCATCGAGGTGGTGGGCGATGAATGTCAGATCGCTGTGCAGCTCGTCCGACAGCCTGGCGCTCAGAAAGCGAGCACACAGCTCCCGGTCGTCGTCACATTTGTAGGCAAAGTCCCGAAGATGGTTACGATCTACGAACTCGTCGAATTTATCCGTCGTGATGACAGTGGTCCTCGGAACGCTCACGTTCATACCACCGAGAGCGTCCTCGGAGTTCTTCGACAGGGTCAGGTTCAGGAAAGCCAGGCCTCGGGCCTTGCCACCGATCGAGCCTTGGCCGATTCGGCAAATCGCATCCCGATCGAAGGTTTTGCGGGAAAAATCGGCGATCACACCGCGATAGGAACGACGGCGCGTTTCCCGCAAGTTGGCGATGAGGTACTGGCGCAGCGCTTCGACGTTCTCGAAATCGGAGATGCGGCGAGGGCGGAGACTCTCGGCAAGGTCGAATTCGCTGCGGGCCATAAGCCAGACGGAGAAATGATTGTGGGAGGCGTGATAGAAGAGACATTCCTCGGGAACCACTGCCAGCTGCCGCTCGAACTCACGCACGTCGTGGGCTCGTGCCACCTCCTCGCCCTCGGCCTCGGTCCGAAAAATGAAATCTCCGAAGCCGAGCTCCTGGCGGAAGAAATTGCTCACATCGGCCAGAAGGCTGCCTGATCCCTTGTGGACGAATGTCGCATCCACCGCTTCCGCTTTGGACTGGTTGGCCTCTTCGGCGGACTCGAGCAGGACTGGAAGCTGGGGATCGAACGATCTGACGACGCGGACGAGGTCGAGGCCACCTGCCTTGTCGAGCTTGCCGTCGCGCGGTATTTCGACATCACTGACCAGGGCGATGATGTTGTCTTGGTAACGATGAAAAAGGGCCTGACCCTCGTCGTAGGTCTTGGCGTGAAGGATCTTGGGCCGGGATCGCATGTACATACGGCGGTGGAGCTCGTTGACGCCCTCGGAATAGAGTGAGTGAGACTGCCTCATGAGCTCCTTATAAAGCGTTCCGAAGAGGCTGGAATAGTAGGTGGGAGAGTCCTCGACCAGGAGGATCACCCGCACGTTGCCATGCAGGATGTCATGATCGACGTTCTCCCGATCTTCGAAGTATTTGATGATAGCCAGGAGAATCTTGGAGTCGCCAGACCACAGGAAGACCCCGTCGATGGACTCCGGGTCGATGGTGGACCTGGCCAGATCGAGCTCCTTGCGGTCCAGGGCGAGCAGCACGACCGGGCGCCCTGGACGGAGCTTCTTGATCTCCCGACCGAGGGCGTTGGCCCCCATGTCGGCCAGGCTGGTCATGACCAGAATGAGGTCGTAGCGATGTTCCTGGAGGCGCTGCAGAGCCAACTCCCCAGTGGGAACGTGAGTCACTCGGGGTGGGCCCGAGAGACTCACGTCCCGGTATTCGAAGAACACCTGTTCGGAGAGTTGACCGTCCTCTTCCAGGATGAAGGCGTCGAACGGTGACGAAACCAGCAAGACCTCTCGCACCCGGAAGGGCATGAGGTCGTGAAAACGACGAATCTGGAGTTGCTGGCGCACCTGCATCGTCAAACGACGCCCTGGTCCAACATGGCGTCGGCTACCTTGATAAAGCCCGCCACATTCGCTCCATCGATGTAGTTGATGAAGTCACCGTCCTTGCCATGCTTGACGCAAGTGCGATGGATTTCATGCATGATCATCTGTAGTCGCTCATCGACCTCGGCTCGGGTCCATGACAGCCGCATCGAGTTTTGGGTCATCTCCAGACCCGAGACGGCGACTCCACCGGCGTTGGCGGCCTTTCCTGGGCCGTAGAGGATGCCGGCTTCCAGGTACTGATTGATGGCGTCCGGGTCGGAAGGCATGTTCGCACCTTCGGCCACACAGAAGCAACCGTTGTCGATCAGGGTCTTGGCATCCTCGCCGTCGACCTCGTTCTCGGTGGCGCAAGGCAGAGCCACATCACACTTCACCGACCAGGGACGCGACCCTTCGAGGAAGCTGGCACCGGGGTACTTCTCGACATACTCCTTGATTCGACCCCGCAGGTTGTTCTTCAGATCCATGATCCAGGCTAGCTTGTCCTTGTCGATGCCTTCTTCGTCGACAATCGTGCCGTTGGAGTCGGAGAACGTCAGCACTTTGCCGCCGAACTCGAGGACCTTTTCCGCCGCATACTGCGCCACGTTGCCGGAACCGGAGATCAGTACTCGCTTGCCGGACAGGCTGTCGGAGCGGGTGGCGAGCATCTCTTGCGTGAAGTAGACCAGGCCATAGCCGGTCGCTTCGGGCCGGATGAGCGAGCCGCCCCAGCTGCGTCCCTTGCCGGTCAGTACACCGGTGAACTCGTTGGCGAGCTTCTTGTAGGTGCCGAAGAGAAATCCGAGCTCGCGACCACCGACGCCGATGTCGCCGGCCGGAACGTCGGTATTGGGTCCGATATGTCGGAAGAGCTCGCTCATGAAGGACTGACAGAAGCGCATGACTTCGAGGTCACTCTTGTTCTTGGGATCGAAGTCGGAACCGCCCTTGCCACCACCCATGGGCAGGGTCGTAAGGCTGTTCTTGAATACCTGCTCGAAGGCGAGGAACTTGAGGATGCCGAGGTTGACGCTGGGATGAAAACGCAGACCGCCCTTGTAGGGACCGAGAGCACTGTTCATCTCGATGCGGAATCCACGATTGACCTGGACTTCGCCCTGGTCGTCGACCCAGGGGACTCGGAACATGATCACCCTCTCGGGTTCGACGATACGTTCCATGATCTTGCCGGTGCGATATCGGGGATTGGCCTCGACGATCGGCCAGAGTGACTCCAGGACTTCGTGCACCGCTTGATGAAACTCCTTCTCTGCGGAATTCTTGGCGATCACAGATTGCAGGAATTCATTGGCGGAATTCGACATGTTACTTCCCTCCCTGTCGCTGTACTAAGGGATGCTGAGGTTGGTTTGGTGAGGTTTCTCCGAGAACGTGACGGAGGTCCGAACTGCGGCTGACCGCCGCCGTCCTCGACAACCATACTCCATCCCGGGCTCAGGATCTAGAGAGAAATCAACACCCTGTCGAACGGCCTGGAGAGCCCCTTCTTGGCGGAGCTTTCCGACCGCCCGAGCCAAGGTGGTGGACCGGCCTATCCAGGGGCCGTAGAGCCGGCTTCCGGACGTCCGGTGTCTCGGGTGATGAGGCCGTCCTGGATCTCGACTTGACGTGCCGCCCGCCGGGCGAGGGCGGCATCGTGAGTGATGACCAGCATTGTGCCGCCTTGTTCCCATAGGTCCTGGAAAAGCCCCATGATGTCGCCGCCAGACGAGGTGTCGAGGTTGCCAGTGGGCTCATCGGCCAGCAGGATGTCGGGGTCCATCGCCAGGGCCCGGGCGACGGCAACACGCTGCATCTGACCTCCGGAAAGCTCGGTCGGTTTGTGCTCCATGCGATCAGCCAGGCCGACGCGCTCCATCAGTTCCTCGATTCGGCGGCGCCTTTCGCGTCGCGGTACGCCGCCGAACAGCATCGGCATCTCGACGTTCTCGTAGGCGCTGATCTGTGGCAGGAGATTGAAATTCTGGAAGATGAAACCGACCCGGCGATTGCGAACTGTAGCTAACGCATCCTTGTTCATGCCTGCCACCAGCTGTCCTGTCAACCGGTAGGTGCCCGAGGTGGGAGTGTCGAGGCAACCGATCAGGTTCATGAGGGTCGACTTGCCGGACCCCGACGGGCCGACTATCGCGACGAACTCACCCTTGGAGATGTCGAGGTCGATGCCGCGCAGAGCCTCCACTTTGATCTTGCCGGTATCGTAGACCTTGCGTATCGCCGCCATCTCGATGATGGTCTCGTCGGTCGTCATGGCCAGTGGTAGTTTCATCAGCTTCACTCGTAGCGCAGAGTCTCGGCCGGATCGACCGAAGCGGCTCGGCGAGCTGGAAAGTAACCGGCGAGGAGGCCGATGATGCCCAACACCCCAGCCGCGGTCGCGGCGATGGCAGGTGACAGCGTTGGTTTGCCCAAGGCTTTGAGCGCCATGTTGTCACCGGTTGGAATCAGACTCAGGAGATAGACCAAAATCGTGGCGACCAGGAGGCCGGCAACCCCTCCCAACAGTGTGTAGGTCAAACCCTCGAGAACGATCGGCCCCGTAACCCAATGACTGCGAGCGCCAAGGGCCATCTTGACGCCGATCTCCCGAGTACGCTCCTTGACCACTGCGTACATGATGTTGGCAACGCCGATGCCACCCACGGTCAGGGTCAGGACTCCGATGATGCTCAGGAACAGCTTGATTCCAAGCATGAAGTTGTCGCGGATCTTGCCGGATTCGACAGTGTCCCAAGTACCCAGAACTCGCTCGTCTCCAGGGTCGAAGCCATACTTCGCGCTCAGCACCTGGGCGACTCCGGCCAGGGCCGCCTTCATTCCATCTCGGTGCTCGGGTTTGAGCACGAGGACCGAAAGACGATCGCTGCCGTACTGGGCGTAGAGGGTGCGAATCGGAATGATGGCGTGGTTGGCATCCATGCCGCTGTAGTTACCGAACATCATCTTCTCGATCAGAACGCCGACGACGGTATAGGGAACTTTGTCGATCAGAATGCTCCCCCCGATTGGATCTTCGTCGCCGAAGAGGTCCTTGGCGAGATCCGTTCCCAGGAACACCACACGTCTGCGTTGGGCGTCGTCGAGGGGGTTGAGGAAGCGCCCGCCAGGGGAGGGAATCTGGTTGCGCAACTGCCCCCAGATCGTGCCAACGCCCTTGACCGGTGCATTGACTGTCTTGTCGCCATGCGTGAAGTTGGTGCCCCAGCGAATGATCTCGCCGCTGACACCGACCAATCCAGGCACGCGCTCCCTGATGGTTCGAATGTCATCGATGCGGGGTCGAATGGCGCGCCCGGCAGGCAGACCCTTCCAGGGGACGGTGGTCTCTCCGGGCCAGATCACTGCGATGTCGGTGCCCATTCCAGCCCAGGCCTTGCCGAGGGACAGGCCGAGACCCTCACCGAAGGCCAGCAGCAGGATCAGCGCCAGGGTTCCCCAGGCAATCGCGGCAATGGTCAGAAACGCCCTCTTCTTCTGGACTCGCGACGAGCGGAAGAAGAGCTGAAAGACGAGGAACCGGGGGCGAGCCATAGTGAATTGTCCTTGCCTCAGGTCATTTTCATGGCGACGACCGGGTCGAGGTTAGCTGCACTGCGTGCCGGAAAGAATCCGGCGACGAATCCGATGAGACCGAGCAGTGACGCGGTCAAGAGGGCTACTTGGGTGTCGACCTTCGGGATGCCGATGAACTCTTCCATCCCGGCAGGCCAGGCTTCGCAGATACCGTACGTGATCAACAGTCCAATAGAGCCACCCACGGCTGTGAGAATCAGGGTCTCGGCCAGAAACTGCCTGAGGATGCCTCGGGGACGTGCTCCGAGGGCCATCTTGACGCCAATCTCAGGAGTCCGCTCCTCAACCACGACACTCATGATGTTGGAGACTCCGATGCCGCCGACGACCAGTGTCAGAGAGCCGACGATTGCGAGAAATGCCTTGAACGCGAACATGAAGGAGTCCATGAACTGGAACATCTCCGTCGTGTCCCAGATCATCAGGGCTTCTTTGTCGGTCGGGTCGAAGCGAATCTTGCCCGCCAAGATGCTGCGCACCTCGTCGGTCGCTGGCACGGTTTGCTGGACGTCTGCGGCGGTGAAGATGAAGAGCTCCACATACTTCTGGCCGGTCAGGGCACGGAAGGTGGAACTCGGGATGATGGCCTTGTCCTTGTCCCGTCCGCTGTAGGAGGAGTCCTGCGTCTTCGGCTCGAGAGCTCCAATGACGGTGAAAGGCGAGCCATGGAGCCGAAAGATCTGGCCGACCGGGTCGGCGGAACCGAACAGGTCCTCCGCCAACTCATTGCCGAGAAAGGCCACGCGCCGTTTCTGGGCTTCGTCGATCGGGTTGAGGAAGCGACCACCCATCTGCGGGATCATGTTCCTCATCTCGCCGAACTCGGGACTGACACCGGAGACATCGACCGCCATGGTCTTGGTCCCGAGCTTGAGCTGCAGTGTGTCGGCGTACTCGCTGGAAATTGCGTCAACGAGTGTGGCCCGCTTTCGAACGAGCTCGATATCGTCCTCCGTGACGCGGATGGGGCGTCCCTTGCCAATTCCCTCGAAGGGTTTCGAGGTGGCTGTTGGAAAGGCGATGACGATTGCATTGCCGAGGCCCAGCACGTTCTTGAGCATCTGCTTGTGCATCGCCTGACCGAACGACAGGAGAAGCGTCACTGCGACCGTTCCCCAGACAATTCCCAAGGTCGTCAAGAAGGTCCGCAGCTTCTGGGACCGCAGGTCGCGAGCCAGTTGGCGCAGTGAATTGAGGACAGAGGTCATGACTTCTAGAAGATCTCTCGAGGTGGGCGTTCGACCAACTCCGCTCCCTCATCGATCCCCGCAGTGATTTCAATGTTCAAGCCATCGGAAAGACCCGTCTGGATCTCGACCTTCCTAGGCTCGCCCTCTGGTGTCTCGGGAGGCAGCTCGACGAATGCTTTTGCGCCGTCCTCTTCGAACAGCACAAGCCTCTCCGGAGCGATCAGCACGTCTGTCTTCTCCCGGATGATCAAGTCCGCCGTCGAAGAATAGCCCGCTCGAAGAATGATCTCCGGGTTCTCGACCTCGTGAAGCTCGATCTCGACCTCGAAGAGACGGGCGCCTTCCTCTTCTTTCGCTTGCGGTGCGATACGGCTCAGGTAGCCGGTCACCGGCTCTCCCGGAAGCGCGCCGATGTTGAGGCGTGCTGGTACTCCCGGCTTCAGCTTGCCGACGTCGATCTCATCGACGGTGCCGTTGAAGATGAGGTCGCTCATGTCCGCCACGGTTGCCATCACTGTTCCGGCCTGGAAAGTCGTCAGAGGAACAACCGGGTCCCCGGGATCGACTTCCCGCACCAGGACGATTCCTGCAGCGGGCGCTCGGATGATCGACTCCATTTGCTTCCCCCGTCCGGCGATACGGCCTTCGCGAATGAGCTCGAAGTTATCCTGTGCGGTGGAGAGCTCGATCTTGGCAAGCTCGAAGGACTCTCGTCGGGCATCCTCTTCTTCGGTCGCTATGATCCCTTGCCGTGCGAGCTCACTCGAGCGGTTCCAATCCGATTGGGCCCGGTTATAGGCAGACTGCGCCGCTTCAACCCGACGCTGGGCTTCGACAAGCTCGGAGGGCGTCGGGTCGGGGACGATCTCGAAGAGAGGGTCACCGGGTTCGACGCGATCGCCGACCTCAACCGCGCACCGCTTGACGATGCCGGAGATCTTCGACTTGACTTCGAACTTGAGCCGTGGCTCGATCTGCCCGACTGCGATAGCCTTCTCGGTAATCGAGCCGCGCTCGACCTTGACGAGCTTGAAGGGTGGCTCCGCCTCCTTGCGCCCCTGCAGCCAGAAGTAGGCACCGGTCACGGCTCCGGCTACGATCAGAAACAAGACAAGGATCTTGAACAGCCTCGCCATAGATCTCCTCCCAACTGGTTTCCGTTCGCCGAACGGAAAATGGCCCTCTTCATTGCAAGCTACGTAAAGAGTAGCCAGAGAGTTTCGACCATTCTCTCAGGATCCGCTTGGCTCTGGCAGGTTGGATCGGGTTGGGGTACCCTGATACCGGTATGACTGCGTTTTGGCAGGTGGGGAGTTGGCGGTGGTGGCTCTTCGGCTGCCTGATCTTGGTGGCGTGTGGAAGGGCCCGAGAGGAGACGAAACCCTCCATGTCCCCGCGTCCTCAACTCGAGATCGTCGAAGCTCTTCGTCAGGATCTGGAGGCTGTGCGGCATCCGTCCGATGGTGGCGGCAAAGCTTGGATCGCCGACGGCGATGCTTCGAGCCTGGAAGTAATGGCGGGCAGCCCGGGACAATGGACACTTCTCTACGAGGCCGGTCCGCTGGGCATCGCCGAGGGAGGCTGGCTCTTTGTTCAGGCCCCTCCTTTCTGGGGCTGGAGCGCCCCTCAGGTGCTGAACCAGGAAGGGGTGGGATTCAGCCTGGTCTCCACAGCTGCCGAAGGGGTTGTACTCGACGCTCAGACCGTGGATCAGGGTCTTCTTGGAATCGAGATCCAAGGCCGGCCGCTCGAGGAAGGGGAGCGAGTGCAGGTGGTCTACGGAGCTGGCGACCTCGGCGCGGTGGCGGATCGATTCGCCGAAAGTGAGTCGGCCTTCTTTGTCGCTGTCGATGGCAATGGCGATGGCGTGCGAAAGCTGGTGCCAGGACCGTTGAATGTCAGGGTTTTGGCTGGGCCCGCGGCGCAAATGGTCGTAATCCTGCCATCGACGGCCCGGCCAGGGGAGCAGTTCAGCATTCGAGTTTCGATTCTCGACGCCACCGGAAGTGCCGGCGTGAAGGTCGAAGGAGAGATCTCGCTGCGAGCGGAGGGCTTCCGCGATTTACCAGCAGTCGTTGAAATGACATCCGTCCAGCGAGGTGTTCTTCAACTGGAGGCGACTGTCGAGAACGAGGGTATCTTCAGGATCGAAGCGACGGGCCCGTACGACCTGCAGGCGACGAGCAATCCCCTCGTTGTCTCGTCGGACGGCGAGAGCATCGTCTGGGGCGATCTGCATGGTCACTCAGCGTTGTCGGACGGTACCGGGACCGTTGAAGACTATTTCGGATACGCCCGAGATGTTGCCGGTCTGGATGTAGTCGCCCTGACGGACCATGACCACTGGGGTATGGAGCCCCTGGCCCTCAATCCGGAGTTCTGGTCCGAGATCCGTCGGCAGGTCGAGAGTTTCTATCGAGCCGGGGAGTTTGTCACCCTGCTGGGCTACGAATGGACGAGCTGGATACACGGGCATCGACATGTCCTGTACTTCAGCTCCGAGGGGGAGGTATTGAGCTCTGTGGATCCGGATTTCGAATCGCCGGATCAGCTTTGGGACGCTCTGCGAGGCGAGCCCGCCTTGACAGTGGCCCACCATTCGGCAGGCGGCCCGATTCCGACAAACTGGGAGTTTCCTCCAGATCCGGAGCTGGAGCCGATCACCGAGATCGTCTCGGTTCATGGCAGCAGCGAGGCAATGGACTCGCCCGGTCTCATCTACAGTCCGCTGCCCGGCAACTTCGTGCGCGACGTTCTCGATCGGGGCTTCAAGTTCGGATTCGTGGGCAGCGGCGACAGCCATGACGGGCATCCGGGTTTGGCCCACCTGGCGTCACCGTCTGGTGGGCTGGCCGCATTTCTCGCCGAGGATCTGACGAGGGAAGGTATCCTGCGGGCCCTGAGGTCTCGACGCGTCTACGCGACCAACGGACCGCGCATCGTTCTGGCTACCCGGCTAGGTGGGCAGCCCATGGGAGACGACATCGAGCTCGCTGGCCTGAAAAAGGACTCCGCGGCTGGACAAGATGTCGAGCTGTCGGTGAGAGTCGTGGCACAAGGCCCCCTGGACAGGATCGATGTCATCCGCAGCGGTCAGGTGCACTTGAGCGTTGCCTGCGATGAACAGACAGAATGCAGCTTCGTACGAACCTTGGTGGGTCTCCATCCAGGAGAATATGTCTATGCGAGGGCGGTCCAGGCGGATGGAGGTACTGCCTGGTCCAGCCCGAACTACTTGCACTGAGCGGATTGTGGCGTTGGGGAATCACCCTCAGAGTCCGAGCCATTGCATGAAGGCTTCGAGCGCGAAGTAGAGGACGGCGTAGAAGGCCAGGACAGCTAGCGACAAGATGACGGCCAGCCGGCGGGAGTGAAAATGCTGCGCAATGAAGTAGGTACCCACGACGCTGATGGCTGTGAAGAGCATGAAGAGAAGATTGCCCAGCATCGGATCGCCTCTACCCATATCGACCTCCGTTTCACACGCCGCCCCGCGGCCTGTTGCCGCGCCGGGACTTCCCGCACTCGCAGCTTGTTCACATCCTACTGCGAGACAACATCGTGAGTGAAAGAGATTCGCGACGAGACGCTCTCGAGACGGTGGTCAGCAGGCAGTTGAAGATCGAGGTCCCGTTGATTTGCGGTGCCATGTACCCGTGCAGCAACCCGGAGCTGGTGGCAGCGGTGTCGGAGGCGGGTGGCATGGGCATCATTCAGCCGCTATCGCTCGTCTATGTTCATGGACACGAGTTCAGGCAAGGCCTGGCGACGATCAGGCGCCTGACCGCCAAACCTGTCGGCTTGAACGTAGTCGTCGAGCGCTCTTCAAAGGTCTACATGGACCGCATGCAGGGCTACGTCGATGTCGCTCTGGAGGAGGGCATCCGCTTCTTTGTGACATCCCTGGGGAACCCTCGCTGGGTGGTGGACAAGGTCCACCAGGTGGGCGGGCTCGTCTACCACGACGTGACCGAACGCAGGTGGGCGGACAAGGGACTGGAGGCCGGCGTCGATGGCCTGATCGCCGTCAACAACCGGGCGGGGGGCCACGCTGGGGCCAAAGGAGCTAAACAGCTCCTCGATGAGCTCGGGGATCTGGAGGTCCCTCTGGTCTGCGCCGGTGGAGTGGGGGACGAAGGGGAATTCGAGCGAGCTCTGCGGAACGGCTACGCGGCGGTTCAAATGGGTACTCGGTTCATCGCCACACCGGAGTGTCGCGCGAGCGACGACTACAAGCGCGCTATTGTCAGGGCGAGGGCCGAAGATATCGTCCTTACCGAACGCATTACGGGTGTGCCCGTCTCGGTGATCCGCACGCCCTACATCGACAAGGTTGGCACCAGCGCTGGCCCGGTGGCGCGCTGGCTGCTCAAGGGTCGCAAGACGAAGCACTGGATGAGGATGGTCTACTCTCTGCAGGCATTGTGGAGTCTGAAGCGGTCTTCGGTTCGCTCGTTCTCCTATCGTGACTATCTGCAGGCTGGCAAGAGCGTCGAAGGCATCGAGGCCATCGAGCCCACCGGGGTTGTCGTGGAGCGCTTTGCTGACGCCGTGTTGCGCAGTGCCCGTGCCTATTGAGCCCCGGGTCTTCGTTCGCTTGCCACTGAAATCGGGCTGTAAGACATCCCATCGGGCTCCTTGCCGGCCCGCAGGAGGTCTTGGACTTCCAGGTCCTCGGTGTCGATGACGACGACGGCGTCGGCTTGAGTTGCCGCCACCCATGCCAAATCACCGGTTGGGTGGATAACCAGGCCGACAGGCACCGGGCTCTCTCCGAAGCTGTCGCCGAAAAGGCGAGTGCTGGCATCGGGGACGGTACTGAGATCCAGTTTGCGACGCGTCAGCTCACTGCGCTGCTCAACGTCGAAGACCACCACCTCGCCGGCTCGAGCGACCGAGACCAGGGCCTTGCCGCCGTCGGGTGTGATGGCGACGCGAATCGGAAAGCCGCTACAGGCGACTCTGTCCAGGATCTCCAGGCTCTGTGAGTCAATGATGGTAATGGTGTCCGCGGCGCGATTGGTGATCCAGACTTCGCTCCCATCGGGGGTGACGGCGATGCCTTCGGCGCCCTCGCCGGTCTCGACATCAGCGAGCTTGGCGCCGACCTCGAGATCGATGGCGGTTACGGTTCCTGAACCGATATTGGCTACGAACGCCCTGCCACCTTCCGGCGTAGTGGCCACCATGTGGGAGATCTCCTGTTGGGTCGATATCTGATCGACGACTCTGCCCGCTTCGATATCGACCACCAGAAGATGTGCGCTGCCCTCCGTGGTAACGGCGACCCGATTCTCGCCGATCCAGGCCACACCGTGAGGTCTCGAGTGCTCTCCGAGATCGACTGTGCGGAGCACCCTGGCACCCGGTACATCGACGATCGTCAGGCTGGAGCCGGGCTCGTCCCGATTCCCATAGTTGCTGATGACGGCGAGCGATCCATCGGACGAGACCGCGATCTCGTGCGGCGCCATGCCGGTTGGAAGAGTCGCCACAGACTCTCCGCTGGCCACATCGATGAGATCCACCGTATTGTCGGTCTTGTTGGCCACGAGAAGGGTCTGAGCGCCGCTACCGCTCGGGACCAGGGCCATCGCGACGACAAACGCTGCGAAGAGAAGCGAGGACGAAGTGGATGGGCGCATGTGTAGCTCCGTAGTGAGGGGCAACCCAGGGTTGTTGGGAGGCCTCGGGTTGCGGTCAGCCAGCCGGGCGTCACGGGACATCCAATCCTAGCTCATCGGGTCGTCGGTTGGATGCTCAGGAAAGGTCGGTGGATTCGTCCCGAATTGTCCATGACCTCGAACATCGAGACGCCTTCTGGAAATTCGGATGCCGTGGTGGGTTGTTCTCTGAAGGTAGAGGAGGGATCCAATGAGAAGAGGGTTTCTTGCCCTGCTGCTGGTGAGCCTGCTTCTCCCAGGAGCGCCGGCCGTTCAAGCTGAGGGCTATCAGAAGGCTCATCAGCGGATGTTGCAGGAGATCGAGGCAGACACCCGGCTCACCGCCCGCGAGACCGGCAGGGAGGCTCTGGACAGTCGCGTCATGAAGGCGATGGCCCGAGTGCCACGACACGAGTTCGTGCCGCCCGAGCTGCGTCGGCATGCTTACGACAATCGGCCGCTGCCGATTGGCTATGGCCAGACGATCTCGCAGCCGTACATCGTGGCCCTGATGACCGATCTGCTCGGGTTGGCAGGGGACGCGAAAGTCCTGGAGATAGGCACCGGATCTGGATACCAGGCTGCGGTCCTGGCGGAAATGGGGGCGCGCGTCTTCACGATCGAGATCATTCCAGAGCTGGGAAGCGAGGTGGCGAAGAGGTTTGCGGAGTTGGGCTACTCGGAGATCGCGAGCCGAGTCGGAGACGGGTACTACGGATGGGAGGAAGAAGCGCCTTTTGACGCAGTCATCGTGACAGCTGCGTCACCAACGATTCCACCACCACTGGTGGCGCAACTCGAGCCTGGGGGAGTGCTGGTAATACCCGTAGGAGGACCGTTCTCCGTGCAGCAGCTGACCCTGGTGGAAAAGGACGAATCGGGTGTAGTTCGAACCACACATGTTCTCCCAGTGGCCTTTGTTCCCCTGACGGGAACCCGGTAGACCTCATCACTCCACGATTTACTGATCACGATTCCGCCGTTTCATGCCGCTTCGTCTTGCCATTCTGATCCTGTCGGCTGCGGCGATCGGTTACGAAGTCCTGCTCATTCGACTGTTCTCCATCATCCAATGGCAGCAGTTCGCGGCCATGGTGATCAGCCTGGCGCTATTGGGCTACGGAGTCAGCGGTAGCTGCCTGGCCCTGGTGAGGTCCCGGTTGCTGTCTGGGCGATCCTCGACACCAGGGCGGGCTGCGCTGATCGGTGCGGTATCGTTCGGGCCGCTGTCTGTGGGGGCCTACCTTCTGGCTCAGCGACTCCCTTTCAACGCGTTGGCCCTCGTCTGGGAGCCAGAGCAGCTGCTCTGGTTGCTCCTCGTCTATCTGGTCCTGGCCCTGCCCTTCCTCAGTGTCGGGTTTACGATCGGTCTTTGCCTGACAGTGTGGCGAGAGGAGATCCCTCGCTTCTATGAGGCCGATCTGCTGGGGGCTGGTCTCGGCGCAGCGGGTGTCATGTTGGCCTTATGGGTGCTCTCACCGGAGCGCAGTCTCCTGGTCATAGGCACAGGCGGCCTCCTGGCCGCCACGGTTGCCAGCCTCGACTCCAGGGTCGCTTTCAAGCGGTCCTCGACGGCGCTGCTGGCAGTGGTTTCGCTGTTCTCGATGATCATCCCTGGAACCTGGATCGATCTCAGACGCTCGGAGTACAAGAACTTGAGCAAGGCCCTGCTTGTGCCCGGAGCCGAGGTCATGATGGAGCGGTCGAGTCCTTTGGCTGTTCTGTCTGTGGTACGTAGCCCGAAAGTGCCCCTTCGTTATGCGCCCGGACTCAGCCTGGCGTATGGGGGGATTCTTCCCGAGCAGCTCGGCATCTTCGAAGATGGAGACGGCATGGCCGTCGTCGATCGGCGCTCGCCTGGCGAAGGCCCATCGGGCTACCGTGACTTCCAGGTCTCCTCTGTTGGTTACCAGCTCACGGAGAATCCACGTGTGCTGATTGTCGGACTGGGCGGGGGAGGAGAGGTCATCTCTGCCCTCGGCCATGGGGCTGCGAGCGTAATGGTTGTCGAGCAGAATCCGCAGCTACCAGCCCTGCTACTGGACGAGCTGGCTGAGTTCTCTGGCCACCTCCTGGAAGAGCCGAGTGTCGAGGTGACGGTAGGAGAGCCGCGTGCCTTCCTGGCGTCGCGTCGAGATGCATGGGATCTCATCCACTTGACAGAAATGCAGTCGCTCACCGTCTCGGGTGGAGGGGTGGGAGCCGCGGGCGTCAGCTATCTGTACACGGTGGAGGCGCTCGAGGAGTTGGCCGAGCATCTGACGCCTGGAGGCCTGCTGTCGGTAACCCGGCGGCTGAGGGTGCCGCCCCGTGACAGCCTGAAGTTGTTTGCGACTGCCTGGGAGGCTCTCGAGAGCCTTGAGCGGGGTAGTGCGCAGGACAGCCTCGCGATGGTGAGGAGTTGGGATGCGGTGACTCTCCTGATGAAGAGAGGCGGATGGTCCAGCACCGAGCTCGAAGAGCTTCGTGCCTGGTCTCGAGATCGATGGCTCGATGTGGTGTTCCTGCCAGGGATGAGGCCCGAGGAGGCGAATCGATTCAATCGGCTGGAGAAACCCTATCTGCATCTTGGGACGACGGCTCTGGCAGGGGAAGGCCGTCAAGAATTCATCGAGGACTACAAGTTCCATATCCGACCTGCCAGCGATGATCGACCCTTCTTCTCCCACTTCTTCCGGTGGCGGGCATTGCCGGAGCTGATCGAGCTGCGCGGGCGAGGCGGAGCGTCCCTGGTGGAGTGGGGCTATCTTGTGGCGGTCGGCACATTGCTGCAGGCGATCCTCGCAGGCTCCGTTCTGATACTCCTCCCACTCGTTCTTCGGCAGGGCAGGCGGCACGGATGGGAAGGGTCAGTGACGACGTGGAGCTTCTTCGCGGCATTGGGTGTGGCTTTTCTCATGCTGGAAATTGCCTATATCCAGCGGGTGACCGTCTATGTAGGAAACCCGATCTTTGCTGTGGCCACGGCTCTGGGTGCGTTTCTGGTGTTCGCCGGCCTGGGTAGCGGTTCGGTATCCAGGCTGAGCGATTCGAAAGCGCAGGCTCTCGAGTCGAAGATCGGTTTTGTCGCCGGAGCGATCGTGCTGCTTTGTTTCCTGCACCTGGGTCTCGCGCCGGTGATCTTTCGGGCGACGCAAGCGCTGGCGCTCGGCTGGAAGACCCTCCTCAGCGTGGCTGTTGTCGCTCCCCTGGCGTTTGCGATGGGGATGCCTTTCCCACTGGCTCTGCAGCGGCTTGGCCGCACCCATCCAGAGCGCATCCCTTTGGCTTGGGGCATCAATGGTTGGGCTACTGTGGTGAGTGCTGCTCTGGCGCCGCTGGTGGCGATCCATTTTGGCCTCAATGCTCTCGTCGTCTTTGCTGCTGTCTGCTATGGCTTGGCAGGGCTTGTGGCGGGCTCGGTTGGCGGTGGTGGCTCGAGCCGGGCACGTCTCGCTGTTGGGAGTAGACTAGAAGGCAGCGGCTCGGACGGATGAGGTCGAGGAGGTGGGATATGGCGGCCAGGCTTGCAAGCGGCAATCCGGACATTGCCAGGTTGGTGGAGAAACAACTGCGCAACTGGGAGCTGGGCAGGCAGCAGAGAGTGACTGCCGAGGTGGCGAGACCTATGCAAGCCGAGGATTTCGTCTGCATCTCCCGCCAGGTGGGCACCAATGGGGAGGAGGTGGCCGAGAGGGTGGGTGTGGCCCTGGAATGGCCGGTCTTCGGCCGGCAAGTCCTGGAGGCCATGGCAGGTGATGACGAGCAGCGCCGTCGCGTCTACGCCTCCATGGACGAGCGGGAGCTGAGCTGGCTGGAGGAAACTCTGAGATCGCTGATGGAAAGTGACTTCGTCAGGAACGACTACTACCATCGCCTCTGCGAGACGCTGCTGTCTCTGGCCGGGCAGGCCAACAGTGTCTTCCTGGGTCGAGGGGCCGACCTCATCTTGCCGCGGAACCGCGGTTTTCGGGCTCGCCTGGTGGCTCCAGAGGCGGATCGGGTGCGCAGCCTCGCAGCTACGATGGGATTGCCGCCCAGCAGAGCGAAGCCCGAATTGGAGCGCATCGAGCAGGAGCGCACACGGTTCCTTCAGCGGCACTTTGGTGTCGACCCCGACGATCCAATGCGCTACGACATCACCATCAATCTGGCCAGGTTCTCTCTCGATCAGGCAGCGACGATGATTCTCCAGGCGCGATCTCTGCTTCGGGGTAGGAGCTGAGAGCTCGAATCCAATGCCCAAGCAAAAGGAGCTGTCAGATACCCTTCGGGGCGAGGGACGACATCGTCCGCCGACCGGGGACGGTGGGCTCCTCTTCAGCCTGACGCCGGGCGCGACTGTGATCAGCCCGGATCGACAGCATTCGCTGACCTTCGATCGAGAAGGACGTTTGCATCTCTATTTCAGGCGGGGTGCGACCTACAAGCGGGGTCTGGCCAGCGACCTCCATCTCCGATTTCGGGACCATGGGCGCCAGCGACGCCTGCTCTCTGCCGAGGAGGCAGGGTCGATCTTTGCTGAGGCCTATCAACAGGCGCGAGAGATCGGGAGCCGAGTCGATGGCGAGCTCGAAGCCCGCCTGAGCGAGGAAGTCCTGCGGTGGACCCCGGAGAGCCTTGCAGCGGAGCGTCAGCGCTTCCTGTCATGCTATCGCCCTATCGCGATCCTGCCGCCGGATCAGTATCTCTCGATCGTGCTCCAAGCGACGCAAGGCTGTAGCTGGAACCGGTGCACTTTCTGCAACTTCTACATGGACCGCCCGTTCAAACCCAAGTCGACGGTCGAATTCCGGCATCATGTCGAAGGGGTGAAGGACCTGCTGGGAGAAGGTGTCAAGCTACGTCGAGGGATCTTCCTGGCTGACGGGAACGCGTTGGCACTGTCGCTGAACAGGCTGGAGCCGATGATCAGCATCGCCAAGGAGATCTTTCCCGAGCGCTCGCTCTTCGGTTTTGTCGACCTCTTCAGCGGTGAGCGACATCCTGTTGATCACTGGAGGCGACTGGGTCAGTTGGGTCTGACACGGGTCTGTGTGGGTATGGAAACGGGCTCGGACGAACTGCTGGGACTCGTCAACAAGCCTGGCTCCGCGGCGGAATTGAGTGCTTTCGTGGGCGATCTCAAGAGAGCTTCCTTGAGCGTTTGTCTCATTGTCATAGTGGGTCTGGGTGGCCGTGAGTACCGATCCGAACACTCGCGGGCCAGCATCGAGGTCCTGGAAAGCCTGCCTCTAGATGAGACCGACTTGGTCTACCTGTCGCCGCTCGTAACGCAACCTGGAACCACAAATTACCTCTCGAGGGCAGGAGACACCCCTCTGACTCCCATGTCGGAAGACGAAATCGAGGCGGAGTTGCAGCAGATGGCGACGAGGATTCGAGGGTTCGGTGTCAAGACAAGTCGGTACGACATCCGAGAGTTCATCTACTGACATGGGCTGACGGGTCCACCGAGACTCGCGCCGCGCTCTTCGCATCGGCCGAAGTCTGTTCGACCTCTCTTCAAAGGTAGTACTTGCCAGGACTCGGGCAGGGCGGTAAGTTGGGTATCATCAATTCGTATTTCTGTTGCAGGAGACTACCGCGATGAGTGTAGACACGCCTCTGCCTGATGAGATGAATCCCTGTCGCTACATCGAGAAGGTGAGCCTCATCACAGGAGAAACGATCAACGAAGAGATTCTGCCGAAACAACTTCTGGTCCAGCACCATCGTGACTATCACCTGGTGGACATCCATGCGCGTCACATGATGAGTCGAGTGGTGCGCGAGACCGGAAGCCCCGAAGAGGCTCGCAGGCGAATGCGAAAGGTGCGTCGCAAGGGCCAGAAAGCGGCTGAAGTGGTGGCAAGGCTGATTGGCCAATCTGACGTCTCCAAGGTTTCGAAGGCACTGTTCGGTTTGAAGGACAAGGAGTACTTTTTCCGTTTCAAGAAGCCACCGGTGGAAGAGGCGGCGATCCAACGACAATTGGCGGAGCTGCGTGAACAAGCCACCGTGCAGCTGGACAAGCTATCAGTCGAGGGGCGCCCGGCGCTGCGGGTTCTGCTGACCGGAGGTACCGGCTTTGTCGGCAAGGAGATCATCTGGCAGGCGGCGCACGACGACGACATTGTCGAGATGATCGTGGTGATTCGACCTCGACAGATCGTCGACCGAAAGACGGGAGAAGTGGTGAAGATCGTCAGTCCGGCGGAGAGAGGCGAAACGCTGCTGGATCGACTGTGGCTCGAAGACCCCGAAGTGCGTTCCAAGTTCACCTTCGTAGAAGGCGATGTGGAACAGCCCAATCTGGGAATCGACGACGGCGTTCTGGAGAGCCTGGGACAACGGATTACTCATGTCGTTCACTGTGCTGCCAGCGTCGCCTTCGACGACCCATACGAGAAGTCGTTTCGCACCAATGTGACGGGGACCGTGAATGCCCTGGAATTCTCTCACGCGCTGCAATCGTCTCCGGGAAGCTCGTTCGTTGCCCACGAGAGCATAGAAACCTCTTATATCCACGGTCGCAAAGTGGCAGGTCTGGCGCGAGAGGCGCAAGTGGTATTCCCACGAAATTTCTACAACAACTTCTACGAGGCGACGAAAGCCATGGCCTCCTTCGAGACCGAGCGCTTCATGCTGGAGAAGGGGCTGAGGGTCGTCCAGCTGTGTCCCGCCATCGTCATCGGAGAGACCAGAGCCGGGAACAATCGAGGTGACGCCAAGGTGGTCAACGCCCCGGTGAACCTATTCGGTCGGGCCCAGGAGGCCCTGGTCTCGAAGGAAGGCAGTTGGATCGATCGATCCAAAGGGGCCATGCTAGCCAAGATGGCGTGTGTATTTCCTGCCGACCCCACGGCCGAGCTCAACCTCGTACCGGTTGACCGGGTCGTGGCTGGAATTCTCGCAGCGCTCAAGAAGCCAGCGGCTGTGGGCAAGAGAGTCCACCTGGCGGGGGATCATCGGCTCACCTCTCACCAGATTGCGCAGATCGTGCAGGAGGAATTGGGCGTGAAGGTGAAGCTGGCGGAACCGACGCTGCATCGAACTGTTACCCTGCCGATCGTTACGAGGGTTCTGAAAACCGCCAAACAGGACAAGATCGCCAACGCTCTCGACAAGTTGGGCACGATCTTCGCCCCTTACAGCGAGTGGGGCCAGCCGATCCACCAGGTCGGCAACGATGTGAAGGTTCTGGGATTGTCGACGCCGCGTCCCAATACCGAGCACGTGTTTCGGCTCTTGTGCCGGCACAACCGTTTCGTTCAGGAATTTGGCAAGGTGAGGGATCTGGACGAAATCTCTCGCCGAGAAAAGGCCTGGTGGGATTTCATACTGGGTCTGGAAGATGAAATGGGAATGCCGGTTGGAGCCATTCCGGCTGAGAAGTTCCACGCCATGATGGCCGAGCGACTCGATACGGACAGCTTCACTCTGCTGGGTAGCGGAGAAGCCTGAGCCGATCCTTCGTTGAACAGGCCTAGGACAGAATCGGTATCACAGGGCTCAGTCGCCAGGCTCCTCTGCATGGCCCGACCAGGACTTCATCCCTGTCGTTACTCCCATCAGGTCGGCTAGCCCATCGGACAAGAAGCGAGGCAGGATTCCTTTTAAGAGCGGTGTAAGTTTGACCAGGTAGGGCTCCAGAACCATCTCCTGACGCTTCAAGATCGCGGTCCGAACCTTCTCGACCAGCTGCTCGGGCTTGAGAAAAGGCATCAGCAGGGGCGGCCGGACGCCATCGAACATCCCAGTGTCGACGTAGCCAGGGCAAACGGTGGTGACCCCGACGTGCTTGTGGCCCAGCTCTGCCATCTCTTGACGAATCGACTCGGTGAATCCCAGCACGGCCCACTTGCTCGAAGCGTAGGTCGAGCCCCAGGGTAGAGGGACGAGGCCGGATGCGCTTCCGATGTTCACCAGATGGCCCTCCTCGGCAGCGATCAGGTCGGGTAGGAAGTAGTAGGTCATGGCCACGACTCCAGAGACGTTGACCTGGTAGGTGAGCAGGTGCTTGTCGAGCGGGAGGTCGAGGAAAGGGCCGCCGAACACCACCCCCGCATTGTTCACCAGAACCTCCACCGGACCGAGCTGATCATGCAGGCGCTGTCGGAAATCTGGCAGAGCTTCGAAGTCGGTCACGTCCAGCGTGAAAACCGAGCATTCGACGTGGTCCTGTTGCAGGCTCTCGCGGGCCCGATCCAGCTCCGCGGCATCGAGGTCGGAAAGGACGATCCTGCCGCCATCTCGCCCGAGGCGCCGAGCCATGGCGAGTCCGATTCCGCGGGCCCCACCGGTGATGAGAATCAGCTTGTCACGGAGGCTGCGCATGTGTCTCTTCCTCCTTGGTCTGGTTGCGTGCCAGAGCAACGGTTGCTGATTCATTCAGCCTAGCACGCCATTCGATAACCCGGAGCTCGCTCGCCACCTCATGAGAGTGCGCTACACTGAAAATGGGGGTGAAACAGCCCAGGAGGACTGCAAAGTGAAACACGTGCTTGTTGTCGACCTGGACGAGGGCACCGAGGACTTCGAGCTGGAGTTTCAAGGCGAGGCGGTTCGTCTGGAGACAAGAGGTTGCGCCGGCGATATTGGTGTGGCCGCCGGGTTGATCGCCGGATTCGAGGGCAAGGTGGATGTGATCGCTCTCGATGGACTGCCGCTGAACCTCGAGCTGGGAAATGCCAGTCGGCCTTATACACATACTGCCGGCTTGGCTCTGGCTGCCGCGCGAACCCCCATCGTCGATGGCACTGGCATCCGCTCCGCACTGGAGCGTTGGAGCGTCACCCTGGTCGACCGAGCCGAACCGGGGATCTTCAGCCAGAAGAGAATCTTGATGGTGCCGGGTCTCAACCACGTGGGCCTGACCCATGCGCTGGGGCGTCGCTCACCCCATCTTCGATTCGCCGATCCGGAGGTCTTCTTCGGGCTACCGAGTTTGCCAGGGGTTGGCAGTCAACATACCCTCCATCAGACCGAAACTCTAGTCTTGAGCCGGTTGCAGGGAGCTTCTATCTCGAGGCTCTCGCCAATGCTGGCGGACGGTCCGCGGTTGGAGACTTCAGCCCGTTTTCGTTGGGCTGATGTGCTCGCTGGGGACATCCGAATGATCCGCTGCCACGCGCCTTCGAATCTTCTTCACAAGACCGTTGTGGTCCCGTTCGCTCGGCAGGAAGATACCGAGGATCTTGCAGAGCGGGGCGTTTCGATCCTGGTGACCCTCATGCCTATACTCGAGCCCGAAGCGGAGCTGGCGAGGCACTCGGCTGCGATCGTCGAAGCACTCTGTGTGGCAACTGATGCCCGCCCGTTCGCAGAGATGTCCGAGGGCACCTATCTCAACTTGCTGGCCGAGTTGGATTGGCAACCGGGTATCCGCTACCTACAGGCGGCGGAGGCCGGAGTCCACCGCTTCGCCTTTGTGATTCATCCCTTGAATGTTGGACAGATCCACAACCACCCGACGTTTCGTTGGACCCGTCATCTGCCGGACTCGTTGGTGGAGAACGTTGCGGCCTATCTGCCTCCGTTCTATATCTCCAGAATCACGGGCGCGCAGTCGCCGACAACACTACGACAGGTCGAAGGCCACCTCATCAGTCTTGGCGCTACGCCGAAGCAGATGCTGAAGCGAGGGGAGCGATTTACTTACTCACGGCTCAACAAGGCCGCCAGGCTGGCGGAACGGCGAGGCTGCCGGCTCATGGGCCTGGGGGCCTTCACCAGCGTCGTCGGCGATGCAGGTGTCACCGTCGCTCACGAGACGGATATCGCAATCACCAGCGGCAACAGCCTGACGGTGGCAGCTACCCTCGAAGCCGCCAAGCAAGGCGCTATCAGAATGGGTCTGACCGATCTGACACGTGGTCGGGCGATGATCGTCGGGGCGACCGGTTCGATCGGCTCTGTTTGTTCTCGCCTACTGGCCCAGGCGATCGGCGATGTAGTGCTGGTCTCGATCGAGCCGGAGAAACTGATCGAGCTCAGGCGAACCATTGAAGCCGAGACCCCCGGCGTCCGGGTCAGCATCGCAACCAAGCCCGGGAGCCTGGTGGGTGAATGTGATTTGATCGTTACTGCAACATCGGCCTTCGGGCAACGCATCCTGAATATCTCTGACTGCAAACCCGGGGCGATCATCTGCGACGTGGCCAGGCCGCCCGATATCAGCCAGGCCGAGGCGGCGTTGCGCCCCGACCTGCTGATCATTGAAAGCGGTGAGGTACTCCTGCCGGGCGACGTGGACTTCGGCTATGACATCGGCTTGCCACCCCAGACGGCGTACGCCTGTCTGGCGGAGACAGCTCTGCTGGCCATGGAGGGGCGCTTCGAGGACTACACCCTGGGCCGCTACATCGAGATGGACCGGGTCAAGGAGATCTTCCGGCTGTTCCAAAAGCACAAGTTGGAGATCGCCGGTCTGCGGTCCTTCGGTCGGCAGCTGTCGGAAGAGGATTTCCGCCACAAGAAGGAGCTGGCTGACCGGCTTCGGCAAGATCCCGGAGGCTTCAGGGAGTATCAAGCCGCAGTCCGGGCGGGGCTGGAGAGGATTCCGCGGAGTTCAAAAGGAGTGCAGGCGGGAGGCTCTGGAACAGCCACGCTTTGGTTGGCCGCGGCGGGCGGGTTGGGCCTCGTAGGCTTCTGGCTGGGCCGTCGCCGAAGGAGATCGAAGCGACACTCCGCTTGATTTAATGGCCAGCTTCCGCCGGTCACCGATCAGGTGTCGTCGAGGACTTGGCGCACCTTGTTGGCGAGCGCGTCGGGTGTGAAGGGCTTCTCGAGGAAATTGGTTTCGGGATCGAGCTCACCGTGATGGGAGAGCACGTCGTCGCTGTGCCCGGATACAAAGAGAACCTTGAGGTCAGGTCGAACGGCCAGAGCCGCCTCGGCCAACTTGGCGCCACTCAACCCGGGCATGACGACGTCGGTGAGCAGCATGTGCAGAGATTCCTGCATTCCATCGAGGATCCGGAGGGCCTGAGCTCCATTTTCGGCTGCAATCACGTGATATCCGCTGTTCTCGAGGATCTTGCAGGCTAGAGCCCTGACTCCGTCCTCATCCTCGACCAACAGGATGTTCTCCGTGCCTGGTGATTGCCCTTCCAGCTCGGCCGCTGGTCGCTCGTGGGTATCGGCCTTGTCGATGCGCGGTAGATAGATCCTGAACCGCGTTCCCTTGCTGGGCTCGCTGTCGACCCAGATATAGCCGCCACTTTGTTTGACGATGCCGTAGACAGTGGAAAGGCCGAGACCGGTTCCTTTGCCCACCTCCTTCGTGGTGAAGAAGGGCTCGAAGATCCTCGACTGATCGTGAGTCGGTATGCCTCGGCCGGTGTCGGTCACCGCCAACATCGAGTAGGGTCCCTCGATCACTTCGTAGTTGCCGTCGCTGAAGCTCGGATCCAACCGCACGTTGGCGGTCTCGATGGTAAGGCGGCCACCGTCGGGCATGGCATCGCGGGCGTTGACCGCCAGATTGACCAGCACGAGCTCCAACTGACTGGGGTCAGCCTTGACCCAATCCAGCTTCGGATCGAGCTCGGTCTCCAGCTCGATGTTCTCACCGACCAGTCTGCGCAGCATATTGCTCATGTCGCAGACGATCGTATTGAAGGTCAGGACCTCGGGCACCATCATCTGCTTTCGGCTGAAAGCGAGTAGCTGGCGGGTGAGGGAGGCGGCCCGGCGAGCCGCCTTGCTGACTTCATCGATCTGTCCGCGAAGGTCGTCCCTCGGCGACAGCTGCCTGGCCATGAGCTCGACGTTGCCGATGATGACGGTCAGGAGGTTGTTGAAGTCGTGAGCGATGCCACCGGCCAGTTGTCCAACGGCCTCCAGACGCTGGGCTCTCCGCAGGCGCTCTTCACTCTCCACCAGCGCCTCTTGAGCGTCCTTCCAGGAGGAAATGTCGCGGGCGACTCCCAGAATCCCCGTGGGTCGACGCTTCTCGTCCCGGAGGAGGGTCATCTTGACCTCGCACCAGATGGGAGTTCCGTTCTTGTGCACCAGCTCGAGGTCGAGGGTTCGAGTGCGGGAAAGACCGGTCTCGACCTCATTCTCGAATCTCAGCTCTTCCAGGAGGGTGTCTCGGGCCAAGGGAAAGGAGTCGGCGGCGAGCAGCTGACCAAGATCGACGCCGGGCAGCTCGTCGGGTCGGTAGCCGAGCAACCGCCAGACAGACGGGCTTGCGTAGGTGAGCTGTTGATCGAGGTCCATCGTCCAGATGACGTCGGCAATGGCCCCAGTGAGGAGGAGAAACCGCTCTTCGCTCTGGCGCAACTGCTCTTCGGCGCGGTGCCGCCCCGATATGTCCCGGCCCACAGACTGGATCTCGAGGAGCACTCCGTCTTCGTCGAAAAACCCGTGATCGATCCATTCCTGCCAGCAAGCGAGCCCATCGGGAGTCAGGACGCGGTGCTCGTCCGTGGCGGTCGGCGTGCCAGTCGAGAGAGAGGTAATCTTGGCTCTAACGCGGTCCCGGTCCTGCTCGTGGACCCGCTGAAAGAGGCTCGTCCCGAGGATCGAGGCCCGAGGCTGATCGAAGAACCGACAGTAGGCGTCGTTGACGAATGTGTGAGTACCGTCCGGCAGCCACCTGACGATGAACTCGGTCTGGGTCTGGACGAGGCTCCGATATCGGGCTTCGCTTCGTTTGAGGGCGCGGATGGTGTGGCGCTGTTCGGTGACGTTGCTGCAGCTGACAGCGAGTGAGCTCAGGCTCTGCCCGGTGAGAACGGGGGCCACTCGGATCTCGAGGGTCCAGGCCTGACCGCTGTGCGCTCGGTACTCCACCTCGCACCGATCCTGGATCTTGCGGTCCATGACTCTCTGCAGGCACTCGGTCAGGTCCCGACGAAAGCGAATCGGCAGAAGCGAGGAGAGCTTGTGACCGATCATTGCCGCCAGATCAAGATCCGGCAGGGGGCGGTTGGCGACCAGGACCACGCCCTCCAGGTCCAGCATCAGGAGGTAGTCTGGAGCGTTCTCGGCCAGCGCCCGCTTTTCTCGATGGGCCCAGTCGGAATCAGGGGTCCTCGGGGGTGCCGAGGAGCCAAGTGGCAAGGCGCCACCCTTGGCTTTCGAGCTGGAGGAGCCTTCGCTCATGATCTTCACAGGTTGCGTTACCCTCTGCCCCGACTCGGAGCTAGGACGGAAGCAGGGCACGCAAAGCTCTAGTGGCTTGTCTACCATGCCAGCGCCCACACTACTATGGATTGCTCGACAGCCTGACTTCGAGGGAGAAGGACGGGCCTGATCTTGCCGAGCCCGACGAGGCGGGCCTAGTAGATCGTCTGACCCAGCAAGGAGGCCACGAGCTCGACGCCGATCTTCGCTGTGCGGTTCTGGTGGTCGAGAATCGGGTTGATCTCGACGACATCGACGGAGCCGACGTTCGCGCTCGCTGCCACGAGCTCCAAGAGGACATGGGCTTCGCGGTAGGTCAGACCTCCAGGGACCGGGGTTCCAACGCCGGGCGCCTCAGTGGGGTCGAGGCTGTCCATATCCAGACTGACGTGGATTCTCGCCAGGTGGGCCAGGCTCCGAATGGCCTGGTTGGCGACCTGCCCGATTCCCTGTTCGTCGATCTCGCGCATGGTGAAGACCGTAATGCCGCTGGCACGGAGCAGTGATCTCTCGGCGAAATCGAGGCTGCGGAGCCCTACGAGTACCACATTCTCGGCGGAGACCTTGGGGCCCGGCCTGCCGATGTCTACCAGCTGGGAGCTCCCCTGCCCGGTGAGTGCAGCAAGTGGCATGCCGTGGAGGTTTCCGGTGGGCGAGGTACTGGGAGTGTTGAAGTCCCCATGAGCGTCGATCCAAAGGAGACCTGCCGGACCTCTCTCGGTGGCGGCTGCCACCGTGCCGAGCGCGATCGAGTGGTCGCCACCGAGAAAGACGGGGATCTCGCCGTCAGCGATGGCTTCCAACCCAGCTTCGTAGACGGCCGTGCATGCTTCCACCACCGCCGGTAGGAAAGCCATGCCGCCCTCCGCCGGAAGTTCGTCACGGACGGAAATTTTTACGTTTCCACAGTCTCGGACCCTGCAGCCGATCTGTCGCAAATAGTCGTCCAAGCCTGCATATCGCAGCGCGCTCGGGCCCATGTCCACGCCACGTCGTGACTGTCCGAGATCCAGCGGCACGCCGACGATTTTGACAGCCTTGTCCACGATAGCCTCTCCTTCGTTCAGCTAGTGCCCCGCCGGCTCGCCGGGCGAGTCTAGTGAAGTCGGCCGGCGGCTCAGAGCTTCTCACCGACGATTTGCTTATAGCCTTTGACCGGGGGGCCGGTCGCAGAGCCAACAGGACCTGCACTCACCTTCCATTTTGTGGACCCGTCCAGAGTGTCTCGCAATCTCCTTGTCAGGTCGTCGAAGGCACCGCTCAGCTCGTAGCGGATGGCATCTTCTTCACGGTTCCAGATCGACACCGAGAGTGCCTGGTCGGGGTCGTGTAAAGCTTCTACCAGAAAGGCGGCGCGGCACCCTGGCGTGGAATGGAGAGTCGGTAGGACAGCAGTGTCATAGATGTCGATGAGATCGTCCCATTTCCCGGGTTTGACCCTCACCGAGACGATCTTCAAATAGAGCCGCGCTGGCAGGTTGGAGTCGGGCAGCTCTTCATCTCCGGCCTCGACGGTAAAGGCGTCGCCGATCGTCGGCTCCGGCGACCTATGCGGCTCCAGGGCTGGTCCTTCGGACAGCCGGACGTTCCACTCCGCGGTACCCGAGACGAGCTTGGTACCCTGCTCGAGGAGATTTAGGTAGTCAACGCTGTGCTCGTATCGGTCCGCCGCCTCGGGGCTATCCCAGAACGTCATGGAAATGCACTCTTCGGCTTTGGAGGTGGCTTGGAGCAGGCTGGCGAACCGGCAGGCACTGTGCTGCTGGAGCAGCGTCAGGACCTTCTGTTGGTAGAACTCCTGGACTGCGCGCAGATCGCCGCCCTTGATGTCGAGCTTGAGGAAGCGCAGGTACACGGGGAGGTCTCTTTACTGTTTCCGCATCCAGATCTCGGTGCCACCTTTCTCGAAACGCACCTCGTCCATGAGTTGATTGATGAGGTAGATCCCCCGTCCGCCTTCGGCGTAGAGATTCTCGCCGGACACTGGGCTGGGAATGCCCTCGGGGTCGAAGCCCGGACCCGGATCGCGAATGATGATCAGCATTCCCCTCTCTTCGTCACAAGCGACGCAGACCTGGACGTTGCGCGATGGATCTTCCTCACACCCGTGCACGACGGCGTTTGCCAGGGCCTCCTGCAGAGCCAGCTCGATCTCATTTGCCTTGCCCTTGGAACAGTGCATGTCCTGGACCACCGCCATGATTCGATCGACGGCCGGCGTCACCTCTTCGACGGAGCCCTGAATCGTCATGTTGAGACGCAGGATGAGTTTCTTGGAGTCGAACTCGAAGCTCGAAATCGGATCGCTTGGCATGGCAGCCTCCACACCGGCTCTTCGCCCTGCAGCACGGGGATTTTCCATTATGGCACGAAGATGGGTGGAGGAGTCCGGACGGCTGTTCGAAGGGACCGATTTCGGCTACAGTCGGGGCTCTGCCGGGCGCCTATCATGTCTGCTGATCGCCAGAATGAGGTTCCTCGAGGCGAGCCGAGATCGGCGGCGGGTCTGTGAATCATCGGGAGGAAACATGAGACGCGAGAGAGTTCTGGAGTTACCCAGGTTTTTGCCGATCGGATTGGCCCTTGTCGCTGGTTGCTTCGCGCTCTCGAGTTTGCAGCCGCTGCTGGGCGCTGAGATCAAGGCTCTGGTGGGCGGCACGCTGATCGACGGAAACGGTAGCACCACGACTCGGAACAGCGTGATTCTGATCGAAGATGATCGAATCAAGGCCGTCGGAGAGATAGGCTCTCTGGCCGTGCCGGAAGGGGCCGAGGTCATCTCGACCGAGGGGATGAGCGTTCTACCCGGACTTTGGGACACCCATGTCCACTTGATGATCAATGGACACGCCGACTACGACCACTGGGACAAGACCTATCCTCCGCAGTTCAGGCAGGTGATCATGCCTTCCTCGGCAAAGCAGCTTCTGCTTGCCGGGGTGACCAGTGCGCGGGACCTGGGCGGTCCGCTCGAAGACAGCCTCGCAGTTCGAGATGCCATTAACAGCGGTGAGATTCCGGGTCCTACAATGTATGTCTCGGGGCCATTCATCCAAAAGACGCCCTATCCTGGAACGGAGCTCTTCCGTTGGGGCGTCGAGGGTCCTGAAGATGCCAGAGCCAAGGTCAATCGCTTGGCAGAGGCGGGGGTCGATCTCATCAAGCTCATCGATCAGGACCAGATGAGTCAGGACGAGGTGGATGCCGTGGTCGACGAAGCCCATCGACATGGCTTGACTGTGGCCGCTCACGCGCATCGGCCTGAGGAGATCCGACGGGGCCTGAAGGCGGGGGTGGACTGTTTCGAGCACACTGGGCTGGCGACAGCGCCGGGGTATCCGGAAGACGTCCTGCAGATGATTCAGGAGCGCACTGCGCAGATGAATCTCGGCCCTCTCTTCTGGGCGCCGACGGTAGAAGGTCTGTTCAACTACGAGTACGTTCGGGACTACCGGGAGATGCTGGATGATCCTTCCTGGTTGGTAGGTCTGCCTCGGGAGATTGTCGACGACATTCGGGCCTCCATCGAGCATCCAGACCGGCTCGGCTACTTCCAGATAACCCCCGATCGCAGGCCGACCCTCGGAGCCAAGTTTCAGCAGCTCAAGGACTCGGGTGCGAAGCTCTTGATCGGCACGGACAGTGGCATCCCGATGAAGTTCCATAGCCAATCGACCTGGAACGAGCTCGACATCTGGGTTCGGGAAATGGGAGTCGAGCCGATGGAAGCGATCCGATCCGCAACCTACTGGCCGGCAGTGCTCATGGGAGTGGAGTCGGATGTCGGCACCATCACCCCTGGAAAGTACGCAGACATCATTGCCGTCAGGGGAGATGTCCTGCGATATATCAACCTGCTCCAGGGCGTGGATATCGTCATCAAACATGGCAAGCGCCACAAGTAGCCTGGCGCAATCTCTGCGTGGATCAGCTCTCGAATGGTGGCAAAGGGCCTCGAAAAATGCTTGCCAAGGGTCTTCGACCCGATCCGCGAGGAATATTCCGGCCGGGCAAAGCGTCATTAGTAGATAGGGACTCCAGTGGGCCGAACTCGTGGCGGGGGAGGTGGAACCCACGGTACCGACTTCGATCCGCGCTGCGGGAGAATCGAATCGCCCTCGGTCGAGGTCCACTGGAATCTGTCGGGCAACGGGTCAGCGCGCTCCCGGGGAGGTGAGCTTCCGTTGGAGCCGAAAGTCAGAGATCCAGGTGAGCGTGATCGAGCCGCGCAAGACCTGTGCGGCACGGACGGGGATCAGAGCCTCCATGAGACTCGAGGTCATGGCTGGTTGCCTCTCGGTCCTACCGAAAAAGCCGGCGATCGGCTGCAAGGCTCTTCGGTTCATGAGGTACCGTCGTCGGATGAGGCGGGCGAAGGCGACGCGCCTTCGGATCCTATCCGAATGTATCTACGAGAGATGGCCTCGGTCCCCCTCCTGGATCGAGAAGGAGAGGTTTCGATCTCGCGGTGTATCGAAGACGGGGAGCGCATCCTCTTTCGTGCCCTGGCTTCGAATCTGTTCCTGCTCGAGCGCTTGCTGACGACATACTACCTGGCGGCTCCTGAGGAGCGCGGGACGAACTGGGTCCTGGAAGATCCCCTGGAAGTCTCTGTGAAGGCGCCGGCCCTGCCGGGAGTCCGGCGATTGATGCCCCACTTTCGTCGCCTCGCCGAAATCGAGGAGTCGATCGACCGACTCCGTCTTCATCAGGCGGGAATAGAAAGAGACTCTGCCCGATTTCAGCAGCTGGAGCGAGAGATCGATAGAGAGGTGGCGAGATCGGCGGTCGAGATTCACCGAATCGACCTTCCTGTCAAGACAGCAAGCGGTCTGCACGACCTGCTTGGTGCCATCCGTCGGGAATACTGCCGCTGCGACCGGGGAATCCTCCGGGCGACCAAGGCTCGCCGACACGAGACGAGCAAGGATCTTCAGGCTCTTCATCGCCGTCGCATTCGCCGGTATCGTCTGTGGCGGCAGGAACTGGATCGACGATTTGGCTCGAACGCGGACGAGATCAAGAGAATCGGTAATTCGATGCGTGAGGGAACCGAGATTGCGGAAAGGTCGAGAGAGGCACTGATCGTGGCCAATCTCAGACTCGTCGTTTCGGTTGCGAAACGGTACGCCCGGCGCGGGCTGAGCCTTCTTGACCTGATTCAGGAAGGCAACCTCGGTCTGTTGAGAGCCGTGGCGAAGTTCGAGTATCGAAGGGGCTACAAGTTCTCCACTTACGCCCATTGGTGGATCCGTCAAGCCATTACACGAGCTCTGGCAGACCAGTCCCGAACCGTGAGGATTCCGGTTCATATGATCGAGACTCTTCATCAGCTGAGATATGCCGAGCGCTATCTGGTGCAGGAGTTGGGTCGGGCGCCATCGGTGGAGGAGCTTGCAGAGCAGATGAGCTTGCCGATCGCCAAGTTGAGACTGCTCCGCAAGGTGGCCCGACAACCGATCTCTCTCGAGGCACCGGTAGGCGACGATGAGGACTCAGAGTTCGGGGACTTCCTGGAGGATCGTTCCACCACGTCGCCTTTGGAGAGCGCCATCACGACGCGACTGCGAGAGCAGACCGCCGATGCTCTGAGGATGCTCAGCCCACGGGAGGAGACAGTGCTCCGAATGCGATTCGGGGTTGGTGGCAGCGATACCTATACCCTGGCGGAAGCTGGGCGCCGATTCGACATCACTCGGGAGCGCGTGCGCCAGATCGAGGCTCAGGCACTATCCAAGCTGAATCGGGATCAGCGAGCGGCCAAGCTGCGCCAGTTCGTCACCGGTTCCGATTCAGTTCGAGGTGTTGATAGAGAGGCCCGTCACTGAAGCCCAGCCTGCGGTAGTAGGGTCGCGTACCAACAGCCGAGATCACCGCCAGGTTCCTGTAGTTCTTTTCAGTTGCGATCTTCCGGGCGCGGCGGATGAGGCGCCGACCGAGACCGAGGTGTTGGGATCGAGCGCCCTGCCTTTGCCCGATGGCCGCCAGGTGGCCGTAGACGTGCACCTCCCTGATCATGGCGCTACTCTCGATCTCTGGTATCTGAATCTGGCGAGCGGGCAGGGATAGTCGAAGAAAGGCGGCGATCCGGTCCTCGGGGGTGACGAATTGAAGAAAGACCTCCCGACCGAGGCCGGTGTCGTAGTCCAATCGACGAAGGGTGAGACGGCTGGGATCCACACTTCGGTGGCGGATCTCGCGGGCACGGATGTCTCGACTCTCGAGGCCACGGAGGCGAATCTCTTCCTCGGCCACTTGTCGAAGGTTCGTCACCTTGTTTCCTGTGACGATATCGGTGCCGGGAATGTCTCGAATGACGCGGGTGATGCGGCAGTACTCGGGAGTTCGTCTGAGACACTCGGTGAGCACCCAGGTAAGCTCGCTCTGGGAGTAGGGAAGCCACTCACGCCGCTCGTAGTACCCCATCAACTCTGCGCTCTCGACGAGACTGCAAGGGTAGATCTTGAGCTCGTCGGGTCGAAAATCGGGGTCGTCGAACAGGCGCTCGAAGTCTTCTACGTCAAGCTCAGGTGTGGAGCCGAGTAGATTGGGCATCCAGTGAGCGTGGATCTTGAATCCCGCCTGCCTCAACAGTTTCGTCGCTCGTCGGATATCCGCCACGTCGTGGCCTCGTCGGTTGAGAGCGAGGACGCGGTCAGAGAGGCTCTGATATCCGATCTGGACCTTGGTTGCGCCTAGACGCCGGGTGCGCAGGACTTCCTCGAGGTGGAGGTTGTCAGGACGGGTTTCGACGACCAATCCGACGGATCTGGCGACGGCTGATTCGTTGCGCTTCTGAGCCAGCTCCAGGGCACCCCAGTCAGCTTCCTCGAGGGGTGAGACGGTCGGCTCGAGGCAGTCGAGGGCCCCGGCCACGATGCTGTTGTAGGAACGCGTCATACTTCGGCCATCGACTTCGACGTTCATATCGCGAAAGTCGAAAGCGGTTTTGGGTCGAGTCACGTAGGGTGTAGGAGTCTCAGGCGAAAAGGCGTTCAAGGCGTCGAAGCAACGCTTTACAAACCAAATTCGGTAGGCCTCTGGATAGGAGGACCAGGTGCCGCCAAGCACTATGACCTCGGCCTTGTCCACATTGTGACCCGTGTTGTGATAGGTCAGGAGCCGTGACAAGCTCTGGTTGAAAGGGTCGAACTGATACTGGGCAGCGCGCTGGGCGCCAGGCTCGTCTGAGAGATAACTCTTCGGCATTCGGACATCGCTGGGACAGAAGATGCACTTCCCGGGGCAAGGGTGCGGCTTGGTCAGGACGGTTACCGGTGCGACACCACTCAGCGTCCGCACCGGCTTCATGCGCAGCTTTTCTAGAAAGGCGACTTCGTCCCGGGCCCAATCGAGCTTTCGGCTCAAGTATCGGAAACCCTGGATGATTTCGCTCTTGGAGAAAAAGCCCGAGCCATCCTTCGGGTAGCGCCTCAGGACCGACTCATAGCTGGCCTGATCGAAGAGTTCCAGAACTTCGATCTCGGCGATGAGGGCGGCAAGCTGCCTCTCGTAGACCTCGGGCTCGAACTGAAGAGTAGACTCCTGCATTTCTTCTCTCACGATGAATCGCCAGACAATTGCAGCACTGAACCGTATCAACCGAAGCTTCTACCAGCTCAGGAGTGAGGACTTCAGCCGCACTCGCAAGAGCTCCTGGCCGGGTTGGGCGCGAGTGATATCCGCCTTCCAGGAGCGCAGATCCACGATCGCTGCCGAAGGCCGCGCATCTATTGTAGATGTCGGATGCGGAAACGGTCGGTTTCGGGACTACATGGGGAGTCGAGTCCAGAGCAAGATGCGCTATGTCGGCATCGATGCGAGCCTGCCTTTGTTGGCAGAGGCGCGCCGGAGCGGCGCCGGATCGACGTCGGTCGACACGGCCTTGGTGGCCGCTGATCTGGTCACCGACCGTGCCCTCGGCAGCCTGAGATCCTCGTGCTTCGATCTGGCAGTCGCGTTTGGTCTGCTTCACCACATTCCCAGCAGGCAGGCGAGACTCCGCCTGTTGACGGCTCTTGCGTCCTGCCTCAGACCGACCGGAATGATGGCGGTCTCTTTCTGGCAGTTTGGCGAGCATCAAAGGTACTTGCAGCGCTCGGTCTCTTGGGCAGACTACAATCGGCAAGCTGAAGAGCCCATCGAGATGTCCGAGTTGGAGGAGGGAGATATGGTGCTGACCTGGGGGGAGCCTGCGACTGGGGAGACGCCGAAACTCAGTTCGGCTGTCCGGTTCTGTCACTTCACCAATGCGAAGGAGGCAAAGCAACTCGTCAGCTCCCTGCCGCTGCAGCTCATAGCTGGTTTCACTTCGGATGGTGAAGGAGGGCGCCAGAATCTATACTATTTGCTGGAGAAACCCCGCGAATAGCTGCGTCGCAGGAGCCCTTGATAGGGGTCCGGGAAGCCTTATCGCCATCCCGAGCTGAAGAGCTCGGAAGACTTGGGCGAGTCGCAGCAGCGCATACGGTTCCTGGATATAATCGGTAACGGGTCCAGGTCCGAGAAGCTGTACGCGTTGGTGGCGCGGTACTCTACGGCGTACGTGAGCCACGATCCCATGATCGACAACCGCACATTCCTGCTGAGCATCATCATCAGCGTGGCGCTTGTGTTCCTGCTGCTGGTCTTCTTCTTGCGGGCGCTCAAGCTTTCTCGATCCCTGAAAAAGCAGAGCAGTGAAATCAGGACCCTTCTCAACAAGATACATCGCATCGACGAAGAGCTGACCTTCGTTCTCGATTTCATTCGGGAGTTGCCGCATCTGACCGGAGAGCTGAACAACCAGATGAACCCGAGAGGGATCCCGCAGGTGCTGATGAATGTTCTCGTCCGGACCTTCCAGCCCGAACAGGCGGTCGTTCTTCTGCGTCGCAAGCGCACCCTGGCACAGCCCGAGCGGGACAAGGAGTTCATAGCAGCTGCGATTGCGGCGCCGAGGTCCACGTTCGATCGAGGGATGGTCGTGACCATGGGGGAGGGTGATCTTGGATACGTTGCACAGCAGCATCGGGTCCTGGATCATTCCGAGCTGGATCGGGAGGCGCAGCCGCATCGCCATGTGCGCGCCAAGGGCCTTTCGGCGTTTCGACCCGATCTGGCCTCACCAATGACCATCGACGAGCGAACCCTGGGGGTGATGGCTCTTCGGCGGCCCGAGAAGCAGAAACCCTACGGCAAAGAGGTATTCCGGGTGATCGCCCAGATGGGAGCCTTCGCCCTGAACAACCTTCAAGCCTATGCCGAGGTCAAGTCGGTAGCCGACGTCGACCCGCTCACCAAGATCTGGAACAAGGGGGTGCTCAATTTCAGATTGGGTGAGTTGGTCTTCGATGCCGAGGAGAGCAAACGCAGTCTTGCTGTGTTCTTGTTCGACATCGACCATTTCAAGAACTACAACGATGTCAACGGACATGTGGCAGGGGATCGCTTGTTGCAGACGCTGGCACGACTGGTCAAGGAGCAGGTCCGGATCGACGACATCTTTGGGCGTTTCGGCGGTGAGGAGTTCCTGCTGATTCTGCCGAACAGGACCAAGTCCCAGGCCAGGATCACGGGAGAGAAGATCCGTGCCACCATCGAAGACTACGAATTTCCTTTCGGTGACAAGCAGCCTTTGAATCGCCTTACCATCAGCGGTGGGGTCGCCTGCTTTCCACAGGACGGGCGCAACAGCTCCGAGCTGATCCGGGCCGCCGATCAGGCTCTCTACCAGGCCAAGAGGGCGGGTCGCAATCGAATAATGGCGGCTGGTGCAGTTGCTTTGGCCGACTAACGGCCCTTGCTGAGAACCGCGATGGCGAGGCCGGTCAGGGCGAGTCCTCCTCCAACCCACTCCAGTGAAGACATCCGCAGGGTGAAAGTTGCAGGCCAGAGCATGGCGAGGGCGATCTTGGAGGCCGTGGTCAGAGGCGGGTTGAGGAAGACTGTGAAACCCACCACAGAAGCGGGAAGGTGGTACAGGAGCCAGGTCCAAACCGCATAGCCGAGTACCGTGCAGAGCAAGGAGAGATGAAGCAAGGCTAGCCAGCCGGCCGGCTCGAGGGCGGCCATCTGCGGCCCACCCGCCCACGGTAGAACTGCCAGCAGGGGAAGGCTGCCGACGACGATGCAGAGGTACGTCCAGAGCAGAGGTGGAACTTCTCGGGATACCGGCTTGCTGAGAATGGAGTACAGAGACCACGAAAGCGGAGCCAGAGCGGTAATCACCAGGACCGAGCCGTAGCCCCCAGGGACCGAGCTGGAACCACGCGACAGACTGATCAGAATCAGCCCTGCCAAGGCGACGCCGAAAGCCACCACCCGACGACTGGTAAGGCGTTCGCCGAGGAAGATGGCAGCCAGAATGAGCACGAACAGGGGTAACAGGGCGGTGGTCAAGGAGGCGACCGGCGGCGGCACGCCATGCTGCTGACCGAAGTAGAGCGCTAGGTTGTAAGACGGCACGGCCAAGAGGCCACCAGCCAACAGCCGCAGCCAGTGAGCTTTCAGAATGGCGATCGACTCACGGAGCTTGAATCCGAAGCAATAGAGCGCACAGAGCGGAGCTGCCGGGGTGAATCGGGCGACACTCAAGCTAATCCAGTCGAAAGCGGCGGCGGCTCCCTCACCGCCGAGTAGGTAGCTCGCCGCAACGAAGCTGTTGCTCCAGATCAGAAACAGGGCGCCGGCAATCGTGGCCAGAACCGGAAGGCTTGGCGCGTTCTGATCTTGAGCCCGGGTGACGGGCCGACTCCGACCCCGCATCAGCTAGAGCGGTGAACGAGGTCGCCGCCGACTACGGTGACCCGGCTGCGCAGGGCCTCGAGTTCGCGCGACTGCACCCGACAGAAGCGGCAATCCAACGCTCCCAGATCAGCGAGCGCACCGGTGGCGATGATGGTGGCGAAACCAAGAGATGGTGGGTTGCAGGCCAGTGAGATCAACAGGTAGAGCCACGGAAAGTTCCTGAGTCTCGGCAACAGCATGAAATGCACCTCGCAGGCGCTGTCCGACGGGACGAGAATTGCCCTCGCCTGAACAGCGAGACTATCAACAGGCACCTGCTGGTGGTCGAGGGGTGAGGAAGGGGCCGTTGCCCTGGGTGCTGCTGTCAGTCGCGATCGATCTGGTCGTCCGAAAGTCTGAAGATCAGTGTAGTCCTGCCGGCTGTAATCTGGTCTCCAGGAAGGAGCTGGCTGTAGCGAATGCGGTTGTTGTTCAGATAGGTTCCGTTGCGGCTTGTCAGGTCCCTGACGAAGAACTCCGAACCGAAGGCTTCGATCTGGAAGTGGGCCGAAGATACAGACGGATCGGCGAGATTGACGTCGGCCTCTTTGCGGCCAAAGGAGGTCTTGGCTCGAACGATCGGGCGACGCTCCTCTCCGGGGCGAGCGCCCAGAATCAGCAGATACGGCTGGGCCTCGAGATCGAGAAAAGGAGACGGCAATTGGGTCTCTTCAGCAATGAATTCGGTGCCTGTGGCGGTGGAGTTGGCCTGTTGAACCTGTCCGCCCTCATCGCCCGGCTCGAGCTCGTCCATGATCGAGTCCATCATCAGCGCCGGCTGGAAGACCGTGTCGGCCGGGTTCGACCGGTTGGGTGACGCTGCTGGTGATCGACCGATGGCTCGCTCTTCTGTTTCGATCTCGATCTCATCTGTCAGATTGGCAGCCCGCAATTCGACGCTGCCGCTGTCCTGCCGTTCCCCAGATCCCACCACTTGGTCGGACCGGTGGGCGGGGGACCCGCAGATCGGACACCTCCACTCCGTCCGGGAGTCGTCGCTATCGGTAGAGGAAAAGGGATAACCGCAATTGTCGCAGATGATTTCCATGGCTCCCTACTCCTTCCAGCGGAGTCGAAGATCGCTCGTCTTTCGATTCAGGGTGACCTTCAGGACCCGCTGGGCACCAGCCACGAAATGGCTACGGATTCTCCTCGAAGTTTCGATCTCTTGAGCTGGCACTGAGACCCTGACTTCCAGAGAGTGCTGTCCTTCGGGTACCGGAATGATGGCCATGACATCCTTGCCCTTGGCCCAGGCCACAGGATTGATCGGGCGTTTGAGAGGTTCGGACCAAACGACGTCCCCGTCCAGGAGGACGGACAGATGGGCCTTCTCGTTCTTGTGACGATAGTGGAGCTCGACCACCGAGACACCTGCTGCACCGATTCCAGGAGGGCTCGAAACGGATTGCGTCGAGATCGGTGCCGGATCAGCCAAAGGGGCATTGTCGAGTCCCTGGCTGAAAAGGGACACGGGCACAACGGAGGCCTCGCCGGGCTCGATGATCTCTGGTTCGGACTTCGATGGTCGCGGCTCGCTCCGCTGCGGCTGAGTGGATGATTGCCGAGGGGTTGTCGAGGCTGCTGGAGCCGCGACGGTCTCCTCCGGAACCGCGTCTGGTGGAGCCTCGTGCAGGGCTTCGACCGACTGGAGGGCTGCGACCTCCTCTGCGTGGAACCGAGCCGTGAAATTCGGTACTCGAAGCTGCCTACCTGGAGGAGGAGCGACGCTCTCGCGATGCTCGAGGGTCCGCACGCCCAGCCAGGTCAGAGACGCCACGAGGCCAATCCCGGCCACCCCGTAGGTCAGCCAGGCGAACCAGGGTCGCTGAAACGGTGGCGGACTCGGGTCTGTTTGGGGTTCGATAGAGGCGGTGGCATGAACGGATTGAACCTGGCGAGTGACAGGGCGGGAGGTCTCCATCTCCTCCACACCCAGGCGGAGAGTCTGCGAGTAGGTCGTGCCAGCACCGGAAACCGCACTAGACTCGACAGCCCTGGGAAATTGCAGGATCTCACGGGTATGGGAGGCAGCCTCGGGTGCTGCAGCTTCGAGGTCGTTCGAGGACTCGCCCTGCAGAAGCTCTTGGACATCGGTGAGTGCCTGAGCGAACTCCTCTCCGGTCTGGTACCGACTGCTGGCGTCCTTCTGTAGGGCCCTCTCCGTTATGGCCACGAGCTGCTTGGTGGCCGGGGTGTTCGGAAGCTGCATCGCTCGGGGGTCTACTTTGAGGATCTTGTAGACCACCTGAACCAGGGAATCACCGGGGAACGGCAGGTCTCCGGTAAGGCATTGGTAGAGCACCGCGCCCAACGAGAAGAGGTCCGATCGACCGTCCAGAGGCTCGTCCCGCACTTGCTCTGGGGACATGTAAGCAGGAGTACCGAGGACATGGCCGGAGGTCGTGTGGGTCTCGGTCATGATCTTGGCGACACCGAAGTCGGAGACCTTCGCCCTGCCTTCCTTCTCGATCAGGATGTTGGAGGGCTTGATGTCCCGATGCACCCGACCCTTGGTATGGGCATAGTCGAGAGCACGGGCGACCTCGGCGAGAATCTCCATCGTGCGGGCGCCGGAGAGCCTGCCCTTCTCTTCCAGATGACTACGCAAGGATCGACCCTGGACCCACTCCATGGCGATGTAGGGAAGGCCGGTCTTTGGATCGCTCGCAGCGTCATAGACACGCACGATGCCAGGATGTGAGAGCTTTCCTACAGCCCTGGCCTCCAGCAGGAAACGACTCTCGAGCTCAGCCTGCTCTCGAGTGTCCAACGTCCAGCCTTTCAGCACTACCTTGAGAGCTATCTGACGATCCAGATTGGGATCGTGTGCCAGGTAGACACGACTCATGGCGCCGGCGCCGAGCTCGCCGACGATCTCGTATCTACCAATGCTCTCGAGCAGCTCCACCTGCACTTGCACTCCTCGTGACCTCTGTGGCGACAGGTCAGTGGATGATGAGCAACCCAACGTCCTTACAGTAAGGGTTCTTGTCAATTCCCATCAAGGGAATCCGCCACAGAGGGCCATTGCAGGCTTGGTCTTTGCCGTGGAGGCTTAGGGATCTTGCAGGGACTTGCTGCGAAATACGACGCAGAAGCGGTCGGGGTCGCCATTCCAATCGTCGTAGCGCGCCACCAGCTCGAAACCCTGGTCGGAGATCTCCCTGATCAGGTCGTCGGGAGGAATGCCGTGTCCACCGCGCTCGGGGACGCCGTCGAGCTTTCGCCACTGACCCTGGGGGGTGATGTCGATCACCGCCATATGACCACCCGGCAGCAGCGCTCTTTGAAGGCTGCCCAGCATGGCTGAGGGATCGATGAAATGGTGGAAGACCAGGCGGAGCAGAATCGCGTCGCAGCAGCCGTCTGGCAGGCCAGATTCTTCCTGCGTCCCAAAGACCATGGTGATGTTGGTCAATCCGGACCGCTGGACTTCTCTTTCGATCTTCTGCAGCTCGCTCTCATCGACTTCGGTGGCGAAGACGTGGCCGTCATCTCCGACCCGCTCGGCGATCGCCAGACTCCACTCGCCATCACCGGCGCCGACGTCGGCCACCTTCATGCCGGTTCTGATGGGCAGAACCTCCGCGATTCTGTCGACCTCTCCCGCCGAGGCCGGCTCTGCGTGGCAACCGGCCAGGGCCAGGACCGGAAAGAGAACGATTGTATGCAGGATCTTCGTTGGCAAGCACATCGTCCTACATGATACGCGTTGGTGGCGGCAAAGACCGCACCTCGGGTAGCGGTCAGAGTCTACAGATGTGCAACTCCACACCCGGGGCCGTAGGCCGCGGGTGTGGAGAGCAAGTTCTGAATACGGGTGCCGGGAGCGAAGGCCTACTGCAAGACGACCAGCGTGACGCGCCGGTTCATCGCCCGACCTTCAGGGCTGGCGTTGTCCGCGATCGGTGCAGTCTTACCGTACGAGATCACGGACATGCGGTGCAGGGCAATGCCACCCGACTGGCTCAGGTATCGGCGGACCGTCTCCGCTCGGCGCTCGCCAAGCAGCACATTGTAGGCATCGTCACCCACGGTGTCGGTGTGTCCCTGGATTTCGATGAAGACGTTCTCGTCCCTGGCTCTGAGCTCGCTGACGAACTGGTCGAGCGCAGCCATACCCTCTGGAGAGAGGTTGGACTGGTTGAATTCGAAGCGAACCTTATCGTCGGAGAGTACCGTCTCGTAGAGGAACTTCCCTTCGGCCAGCAGACCTGCGGCGAGGGCTCGATCGAGGGCCTCCTGAGCGGTCTGGGAGATCTCGATCATCTCCTCCTCGTGCACGTCCAGGCGAGTTTGATTCTCCTCGACCTGGCCTTCTATCCCGTCCATTCTCTCTGTCGACGTGGCCGTATGAGAGTCGAGCTCGGTGCGCACGTATTTCTTGCTGGCGCATCCCCCTGCTACGAGTGCCGTCAGCAGGACGACTACCAAAGTCGAGCGTTTCCAGTTGTCGTTCACGGTGGTTCTCCTTGAGATCCGTTGGCTAGCTCTTCGCGGGACCGACCTGCTTACCGCTTCTCGGTTGCATGTCGATGTTGCCCCGAAAGTTGGCGCCCTCTTCCAACACCACTCGGGGAGCCACGGCATTGCCTTCGACTCGACCCGACTGGCGTACAACTACCTTTTCGTCGCCAAAGAGGTTGCCGTTGACCTGGCCCTCTACGAAGACGGTCTTGCAGTGAATGTCGGCCTTCACGCGGCCCTTGGCGCCGACGGTTACGGTGTGCTGCTTAAAGGAGATCTCGCCATCGATCTGGCCTTCGATGAGCACATCTTCTTCACCTGACACGTTGCCCTTGATTGAGATCGAAGGTCCCAGAACTGCCTGACGCGACGGCGTACCAGCGATAGGGCGGCTGGGCGGAGTAGCTTGCGGCTCGGGTTGCGATTGCGGCTCTGGATCCGATTGGGGTTTGTTCCACACCTTGATTCATCCTCCTGAGACTGGTTTGCTTGAGTACACTTCTCCCAGTTGTGGAGCCTACCTTAATAGCAACCCTCGTGCCAAAGATAAGCTTCAGGTATATCTCTCTTTGAATCAACAAGTTGCGCGGCAGGTCCAGATTTCGACGGTGGTGGGCATCGTTCAAGGAGGGGAAAATTCTTCCCGTAAGGCCAGTAAATTGTCGATCGGGCCTCAGAAGAAGGTAATTTTTCCCTGATACTATGGGCTGCTGGCCGATGCAACCCACTCGGGTTGCATGTTGTCTGCGACTGGCCAGAACTTGAGAGGGTGATTGATGAGCCAAGACAGGCTGAAGGTGCTGGTAATCGACGATGAGGCGGCGATGCGGGAAGTACTGGAGATGCGCCTCAAGCAATGGGGCTTCGAGGTCGTGGTCGCCAAGAATGCTGTCGAAGCCTTAGCGCTCGTTGAAGAGCGGAACCCGGATGCGGTCATCTCCGACCTGGTCCTACCGGATAGCTCAGGCCTGGATCTCGTTCGGAGTCTTCAGTCGGGGGAGGTGCACCGCCCTGTGATCATGATCACTGCACATGGGGCGGTCGACATCGCGGTGGAAGCCATGAAGCTCGGCGCCATGGACTTTCTGACCAAGCCGATCGACTACGAGAAGCTCAAAGCGACGCTGGCTGCGGCGAAACACGAGTTGGAAAGGCGAACCCTGGCGCAGCACCTCGAACAGACACTGGCGGAAGGCGCCGGGCTGGGTCAATTGGTCGGCGAGTCGAAGCCCATGCGCGAGGTCTACGAGCTGCTGAGGGTACTCGCGAAAAGCGATGCCTCGGCCATCATCACGGGGGAGAGCGGCACCGGCAAGGAACTAGCAGCCCGCGCAGTGCACGATCTTAGCGCTCGGAGTGGTGGACCGTTCATTGCCGTCAATACTGCGGCGATTCCAGAGGGAATCACCGAGAGCGAGTTGTTCGGGCACGAAAGGGGTGCGTTCACCGGCGCCGCGAGCCCACGGGCAGGGTACTTCGAAATGGCGGACAGAGGCACGCTGTTCTTGGACGAGATCTCCGAGATGCCGGCCGTTTTGCAGCCCAAGCTTCTGCGGGTGTTGGAAGATGGCCAGGTTCGGCGGGTCGGAGGGAAGAGCGAGCGGTCGGTGGACGTAAGAACGGTGGCTGCGACCAACAGGGATCCGGAATCGGCGCTCGATTCCGGATCCCTGCGCGGTGATCTCTACTATCGCCTTTGTGTCTTCACAGTCGAGATGCCCTCCCTGAGATCCAGGCCTGAGGACATCTCCCTGTTGACTCAGCATTTCATCACGCAATTCAACGCCAAGCACGGCACGTCGGTGGAGGGGATCTCGGAAGCCACCTTGGACCGGTTGGGGAGCTACGACTGGCCAGGCAATGTCAGGGAGCTTCGCAACGTCGTCGAACGGGGCATTATTCTCGCTCGGCAGGGTTGGATAGAAACGGTCCATCTACCGCCTTTCATTCAGGGTGGCGAGATCGAGACTCGGGCCGGGTTGGTGCTGCCTGAAGGCACTACGGTAGCAGAGGCCGAGAAGATGCTGATTCTGCAGACTCTAGAGAGGGAAGGTAACAACAAGGCGAAGGCAGCTCGGTCGCTCGGAGTCGACGTAAAGACCATTCGCAACAAACTGCGCGCCTGGGGCATGAGCGGCAAAGACGAATGAAGGTCACAGGCAGAATAGCCACTGGAACAGGAATCGCCGTGTTTCTTCTGATGGGCGTTCTGGTGTGGGACCTCGCTACAATCCGCCGGCTTTCTGCCGTGGCGCAGGAGCTGGCGCAAGTCAGATTTCGGGTGTCGATATTGGCGTTGGAACAGGATCGACTCCTGAATCGGATCGACGAGTTCACTCGCAAGTATGCGGTCACCGGAGACGAAGCCTACGATCAGCGCTTGAGAGAGCTTCAGGAGGCCTTTGCGGCACGTCTAGCCGAGTTGTCCGCGCTCAGGCTGTCCGAGGCGGAGCGGACCGAGGTGGGCAGACTGTCGAGTCTGTGGGCTGGGTACTGGAGGTCGGCGATCGCCTTCCAGGGTGCTCCAGCAGAGGAGATGCCGGCCGATCGGAATCGCATGGATGACTTACTGGTCCGATTGGACGAGCTCCAGCAGGAAGTGCGACGGTTGGACGACGTTGCGCAATTGACCGCATCGGATGAGGCAGAGCGCTCGGTAACGGTCAGCGAGAGGGCGGAGAGGCTCTCCTTGGTAGTGGTCGCAATAGCCATGGTAGCCAGCCTGATCATCCTCTGGCTCACCGTACGCTCGATTCAAAGACCCTTGAGGCGTCTGGCCGGAGGCACGAGGGCCGTCGCCGACGGCGACCTCGCGGTGCAGCTCGACAGCTCGAGCAAAGACGAGTTCGGCAAGCTGGCTGAGAGCTTCAATCAAATGGTTCACCGACTCGCCGAGCTGGATCAGGTCAAGAAGGATTTCCTCTCGCATGTCTCCCACGAGCTCAAGACCCCCTTGGTCTCCATGCAGGAAACGAACGAGCTTCTACTGGAGGAGATACCTGGGCCTCTGAACGAGCGCCAGAGGCGATTTCTGGCACTGAACCTCGAGAGTAGTCTGCGCCTCTCATCCATGATCTCCAGGCTGTTGGACCTGGCGCAATTGGAAGCAGGGGTCATGGAGTACCGCCTTCTCAGGCACGATCTGGCGGAGGTCGTCCGAACCGCGGTAAATGGCTTCGAAGCGCGCTCTCGTGAGTCGAGGATTGGAATCGAGTTGAGCTTGCCCGAGCATAGGATTCTCGTCGATTGCGACCACGATCGAATCATTCAGGTGGTCGGCAATCTGGTGGACAACGCCCTGAAGTTCTCTTCTCCTGGCGGCTCCATCGCGATCGCGGTGCATCCCCTCCAAGCGACCTACTCGGAGAAAGGACCTGCATTCGTAGTAGTAGGAGATCGAGGTCCTGGCGTTCCTGATGAAGAGAAGGAGCTGATCTTCGAGCGCTTCTATCAGGTGGCCCGAGGGTCTGGCGATGGTGGATCGAGGGGAGTCGGTTTGGGGTTGGCGATCTGTCGTGAGATCATCGAGGCTCACGGAGGCGAAATCAACGTCAAGGACCAGGAGGGGTCGGGGAGCATCTTCTCCTTCTCCCTTCCGGCTGCGAAGTGATGAGGGGATCGTGGTGAAGGCTAGGAGGACAGCCTTGGCGATAGCGATGTCGATGATGGCATGGTGCTGCGCCACCGTGGATCGGCAAGCTGACGACCTGTTCGCTGCTGGTGAGTACTCGCAGGCTGCAAGAGCTTATGAAGCTTACCTAGACACAGCGCCCGAACCCGACTCGGGAACTTCCAAGGCTCTCTATCGTCTGGCGGTGACGTATGGCTCCTCGAGTACCTCGCTCTACAATCCCGAAAAATCCGTAGCCCTGCTCGAGAGACTCCTGGCCGAGGATCCGAATGGGGAGTACGCCCTGGCGGCCAGCCTCATGCTTGAGCTGCAGAAGGAGATCGTCAGTCTCAACGCCGTAGTGGCCTCTCGCCGCGATCTCATTCAGACCCTGATCGCGGATCTCTCGATTCTCCAGGAAGATCTCGACAAGACCGAAACAGAGGTCGGTGAGAAGAACGAGACCGTCCAGGCTCTCTCTGAGCGCATCCATCGCCTCCGGAGTGAAATTGCTCAGCTGTCCAAACGACTCTCGGACCGCGAGTCCGAGCTGGAGATGCTCAAGGAGATCGACTTGGAAGTGCCACCCTTCTGAGATACCGGCTATTGAAACGCTGCGCTCTCCTTTCTATGATCAAGAGACTGGGATGGTGCTGAACGGACCTCCCCTCCCAGGTGGTATCTCCTACACGTATCCGACCTCGAGGGAATCATCATGTTTCGATCTACATACACTGTGCTGGCAGTCGTCCTGTTGACGATGATCTGGGTCTCGGCCTGCGGGCCTCGGGAGGCCTCAGCCCCTCAAGAGGAAGAGGTCGTGAGTCAGGCTCCTATGCCGAATGGAATTCTGGTGTCCCTGGCTGTGCTGGACAAGGATGCCGACGGTAAGCCCGTGCCACAGCCTGCACGGATGGGCATCCTGACCTCTGGTGACAAAGGCTGGACCTACCGCTACCTGGAGGACTCGGATAGCAATGTCCTCCACAAGGCAATGGCCTATGGCTCGGTAGAAGGAGCCCCCGGCCTTCTCACTTTCGGCGGAACCCGAGCGGCAGTAAAGCTCCTGCACCCTGGAGAGGATCCACAAGTCATCTGGGAAGAGGATTTCGGAGGGAAATTCAGTCGGATGCGAGATGGCGAGGTGGCCGACATCTATGGTGACGGCATGGCCTCGATTGCGGTGGCGACCCACGATCAAGGCGTCGTGGCCGTGCTGCGTCCAGATTCGGCAGGCGGCTTCACGGTTGAAGAGTTGGATCGCGAAGGGAACACCTTCGTTCATGAGATCGAAATTGGAGATTTGACAGGCGACGGGACCCTCGAGATCTACGCTACTCCGAGTGAGCCCAACAAGATGGACGGCACGCCCCAGCCGGGCAAAGTCGTGCGCTACATTCCAGCTGTGGACGAGGGTAGAACCGTGGTGGCCGATCTCGGCGATCGGCATGCCAAAGAGATCTTGGTGGCTGACATCGACGGCGACGGTACCGATGAGCTCTACGTTTCGGTCGAGGCGGTCTCTGGTGGAGATGTCGAGATTCGTCGGTACGATGCCGACACCGATCCGACCGGAGGCAAGGTGATCGCGACCCTGGACGACACTCTCTGCCGATTCCTGACTGCGGGGGATATCGACGGTGATGGGAACCAGGAAATGGTCGCGGCGGCGTTCAAGAGCGGTCTGTGGCTGCTGAGGCCCGGTCAGCCCGCCTGGTCCGTGGAATCTATCGACAAGGAATCGTCAGGCTTCGAGCATGCGGCCATCTTGACCGACCTGGACGAAGATGGGGTCGATGAGCTGTACGTCGCCAGCGATCGGGACAGCGAGATCCGGCGCTATGTCTGGCGTGACGGAAAGGCCGAGCGGCAGGTCATTCACCGTCATACCGATGGTCTGAGTCGGTTTACCTGGAATCTGATGCCGGCTGCGGTCGATTCCCTGCCGTAAGGCAGGGGTGATCAGGACCCGAGATCGAGGATCCAGGCGTCTTGGACCGAGGAACTGACAACCTCACGGGCGAGATTGAACCAAGCTCTACAGTTGTCCAGGATCTCGCTATCGGCTGTGGCCAAGATGTGTGGCGACGACGCGAGAAGCTTGTCCGTCTGAGATGTGAGCTCCACGCGCCATGACGATTCTGCAGCTACCACGACCTCCTCGATCAGGTTCTTGAGCCGACCGCTGTTGGAAACCGGACTGTCGAGGTACCAAAGCACCCTGGCACAGCCGATCGTGTCGAGATGACGGTAGATCAGCTCGATCGCCTGACGTGTGACGTCTACCCGACGGTAGTGTCGGCTCATGGCGGCCAGATCGCGAAGAACACCGTCACGACCCAGCAGGAGGAGTCCTCCGGACAGGGCTGCTTCGACGGTCAAGAGAACGTTGTAGCCGTCCACCGACAGGGTCTCTCCTGCGATGGAGCTGGCTGGTATCTGTCGCCGCCGCCGGCCGGCACACTTGCTGTCACTGGCCGCACACCGTTGAAGGGCCTTTCTCTGGCGATCTCTGAGAAGGTGGTGGTCACCGACCAGCTTCAGGGCGGCCTTCATCGAGTAGTCTCGGGACAGAAGCCAGGAAAGATCATCGACTGCGCTGCGCAAGGTCGGCAGCGCCGTGTCTGAGAAACAGGCCGCATCCTTGGGATGGGGGCCTCGAGAAGTGCGACGGTCCGGACTCACGATCGTTCCTGAGCAGGGTCAGCCGAGCCGACTTCCAGGGCCGGCCAAGGCAATGAACTCTCAATGCAGGTGTATCGGGACCAGGCGGCTCATGACAGCCAGGAAGACGAGCTCACGAGCTCGACTGGCCGGTACGCCCAGGTTTGAGCCGCCGAAATCCGGCACGATGGCTGTCGTCACGGCGACGACCCGACCGTCCAGATCGAGAACCGGCCCCCCACTACCCCCTCGCGTCGTTTCAGCGTCATAGACGACTGCCGCCGGGGTTACCTGAGCCACGATGCCCCGACTGGCGAGTGGGGCGATATGTCCTTCGCCGGCGAGAAGGGCGGCTATGGCCCAGAAGTCGAGCTCCTGGTTCTTCGACAACTTCTCCATGAAGGCCTCGTCGGCCCTGGCCAGGAGCGCTCGGATGCCGGTGGGATAGCCTAGAACGAGGACTTCTTCACCCCTGTCGGGTGGGCGCTCGGTGAGAGGCAGTGGCGAGACGCTGCCTGTAAGCCCGCTACACTGGAGAACAGCCAGATCTGCAATCTCGCTGGCGACCACCAGGCTGACCTGGAACGCCTCCGCGACCCCGGGAAGATACCCTTGGAGTCGTCGCATGACAGGCTCTAGTCCCTGAGCCATCACCATCCTCGCAGCTGCGTCGAACTCCCAGGGTAGAACCACGTGCCGGTTGGTGAGCAGCAGACCGTCAACTGTTGCCACAAAGGCCGTGCCTGTGAAGAACGACTCGAGGATCGGGCCGTCGCCTCCCAGCGCTACGAGAGGTGATCCATCGGGGCTGCTGAGCGGCAGCCCGTCATCTCCGATACCGACGAATCGAAGTGGCATACCGCTGGTCGGCTCGACAAATCCATAGGCGCCCTGCAACAACACCACCGACTCGGAGGCGCTCGCCACGATCCTGGCCGGTGCCCTGGAGCGATCCTCGAGAGCTTGCACCCTGTCGAGCGCTGTCGATACATCGAATCGAATTGCTGCGAGCTCTTCCGGTGCCAATTCCTGGTTGTCCTCGCCCTCTAGCAGCACCGAGATCCCCTCGACTCTCAGGACTTCTTCCGACAGACGTTGCTCCAGCCTGAGGCTCCGGTGCGTCAGGTACCCCGTCGTCAGAACCAAGGCTGCCAATAGCGCTACCAGGATGACGCGGAAGGCTACGGATGTCTGAGTGGCTATCTCCCTTGGGGCTCCGGCCATGAAGATCGCGGCCCTATTGAGCCTGGAGTCGGTGCTGTAGCGGGCGCAATCGACGCAATCTGAGAAGGCCTCGGAAAAGGTCTTGGCTGCGTCCGACCCGGGGGGGTAGAGACGAAAGCGGAGGAGTGGCCCGTCACGACCGATCTCCAGGAGGTCCCCTGTTGCCAGCACGGCTTCCTGCTTCTGCTCGCCGTTGATCCAGATCTCCTGGCCGGGCTCGACCAGAATCTCGTAGGTGTCTTCCTTGCGGTGCAGGGTGGCGTGACGATCTGCGACGCAGGGCTCAGGCGACACGCGGATCTCCAGCTCGGGACTCTCGCCGATCCGGAGAAGATCTCCCCGCAAACGTTGGGTCGTTCCCCGGCGCAGACCGGATAGATGGACGATGACCGGAATCGGCTGGTTGGTCATGGCATGTGCCTGCACGCTCGGCTGCTGAAGAGCGGAGTCGTGTTGGATCCCTCGCTGACCAGGAGACTACCGGAAAGTCAGTTCTCCTTGTTCACATGGAGATACGGGGGAAGTCTAACAGTAGGGTGCGGTGCGAATCGGCCGGGATTCGCGCCATCAGTCGAGTCGATACCGCTCGCGAAGTCCGGCGCTGCGGAAGACCAGGGCCGAGGCGAGAGTAAAGGCGCAGACGGCACTCAGGATGACTGCGGACCGGGCCCAGGGCGCTCCCTGTAGCTGTCTCTGCATAGCCAGAACCACCGCTGTGCGGAGCCACTCCAGGGAAGCCACGACGAGGACCCACTGCACGAGCCGTGCTACCCAGGGCTCGCGCAGGAAGAGCAGGCCCAGCAGTACTAGAGGCACGACGATGAGAAAACCGAGGTTGTGGCGTGAAAAATGAGCTCCCAGCAGCAACAGGCTGAGGATCACAGGCAGCAGTCGAAGGAAGTTCATAGTAGGGCTCCGAGGAAGTCCTCCTCGAACGCCTCGTTCGTGGTATAGGCATGTCCGAAGGTTCGCTCCCAGATATGGGTCGGCTCCATGCAGAGATAGAAAAAGACTCCACCATGCCAGGGTTCGAGCCCTCGGTAGAGATGTTGAAAGAGCTCCAGCTTGATGGCATCGGGGTAGGTCAGCTTGCCATGGACGTCCGGTACCAGCTCCATTTGTAGGATCTTGGTGTCGCCGCCCCGTCGGCGGATCTCCTGGACTACCGGCTTGATGAGCGTAACCGAGCCCATGGAGAGGAACGCCACTTCCGGTATGCTGAAGCGATCCACGAGCTGCCTGGAAACCTCGCTGTAACCGGTGCGCCAGCCGAGATAGTGCACCATGGGATGAAAGTGGAAGGCGACCCTGATTCCTGAATCTGCGACCGATCTGGCGGCATCCAGGCGACGCTGCAGGCTGGCCGTGTAGTGCTCCTCGTTGCGAATCAGGGTATCCGTGCTGAGCGACCAACTGCAGACTACGTTCTCTGGTACTCGCGCCTCCGTGAGATACCGTATGTTGTCCGATTTCGTTTTGAGCTCGAGCAGCACATTTGGGTGATCGGCAGCGAAGCCGAGAAGAGCCTCGAGGTGATCCCCACGGTTGCCCCAGACCAGTGAATCCGAAGACTGCCCCGTACCGATGTGGTACCGACGGCCGGGATCCAGCTCGATTGCCGCGAGCTTCGTCGAGAGGTCGGCCTCCAGCTCCGCAGTCTCGCCGTAGAAGGTCTGGATGGTGCAGTAGCTGCAGCCGAATGGACAGCCCCGCACGGCATCGATCGTGTAGAGGCCACAACAGACCGTCTGCTCCGAGTGGGCCGGGCAAAGGCCGAGTACGTCCTTGTCGGTCTGGCGCTCCTCGAGCGAGACTCGGCGCCGGGTAGGTGGGTCGAGACCCGACTCCGGATAGGTTTTGGGACCGCGACTGAGGTTTCGCAAACGCTCCTGCAAGCCCCGCAAGAGGGCCTTCTTTCGCTCCCGGCCGTGGCTCGGCGTCGCCGATTCGAGATCGGCCCAAAGAGGTTCGAAGGGCCGCTCGCGCCACATCTCCAGATCGCGAGCGGCCTGCGCCGTCTGACGTAGTTCCTGATAGGTAAAACGATAGGTCAGAGCCAACCCGAGGATGAAGTCCCGGGTCGAGGCCTGCAGCCGTGGCAGAAGGGTCCGCTCGGCGAAGCTCTGCAGCTTCTCGGCGTATCCTCCAGCCCCGGCTGGAGACTCTGCGGCAGTCTTCGGCACCTACTCAGCAGCGGCGATGGGAACGCATACCTCGGTCGTGATCCAACGCATGCACAGGTCTGATCCTGCATCGCCCGGCTCGAAAGCGAAGGTGAATTGATCGACCTCGTCCTCGAGAGTTGCCACTGGCGCTTCGAGGGTGAGGACTTCGGTGGCCGAAAGGTCGACCGCCTCGAACTTCCGGGTCTCCGTGTCGAACCGCCCGGTGCCAGACAGGCCCAGGGCCGAGTTGAACTGTACCGACCAGCTCTCGGGTCCCGGAACCGTGAAGATCGAGTAGGTGCCGGCTGCCAGCTTCTGGTCACCGATTCGAACGTCTTCGGTGAGGGTGATCTCTGTGGCTTCATTGGCTCCGGTCCGCCACGTCTTGCCGTAGGGCACCAGCGCGCCACTGTCCTCGGTACCGAAGATGTTATCTCGACCTCTCTTGTAAGGCCTGCTGTAAACCACCTTCACGTAGGTGTCACCGATGAAGGTCGACGCGATCCCGGTCGGGCTCGGTCGGCGTGAAGGGTGTAGATCTTGTGCCTCTGCAGCAGTTGTGGAGACCCAGGTGCCGAGAAACAGCATGCAGGTCGTCAGGGCGAGAGCGGTCTTCTTCAGATTCATCGCAGCATCTCCTTTGCTTGGCGGTTGATTGCGTTCTATGCCAACAGACTCGAACTGTCCGTCGGCCTGGTATTTTCGAATGCGGCGCGAATTCTATCCAAATTGACTCGCTTGTCGAGCTTCCCGAGACCAGGTAGATGTGACCGATCTAACTTCGTTCAGCACTGGAAACGGGTCTAATACGTACCGAGGACAGGCAGGCCAAAATCTCGAGAGTCCCATAGCTCCGGTCGTGGACCAAGCCAGGGGGATAAGGGGCTCCTCGCGACTCGGTTTCCTGTCCTCATTCTATTGACCTCCAGACTACCACCCCTATCCGTCTCGATTCCCTGCACCGCTGACCAGTGGAAGACTGGCCGTATACTTGCGACTTGTCTGATGACGTTGGATCGATCGCGGACCTTCCACGACGCAGGTGGAGTGGGGATCTGAAATGAGATACACCTTGATGTTGCTGGTGATGATGGCGACCGGTGCCCAGGCCGGAGTCGTCGAGGGTTACCTCGAGGCCTATTTCGAGATGTTCCCGACCAGAGCTACCGCGGCTGGGCTGCACGATCTGGATCACAGCCTCGAGGATCTCTCTCCGACGAAGATCTCGGAGTGGGTGGGCTTCAACAGAAGCGTGGCGGAGGACTTGAAAGCCTCGTTGGGGAACCCTGAATTAGAGTTCGAGGATCGCCTGGATGCGGAGCTGCTACTGCGCGAAGCCGAGCTACAGCTACTGGATCTGGATAGGCTCCGCCGGCCACAGAAGGACCCGCTGTACTGGACTGGCGTCGTCAGTCAAGCGACCGTGTTCCTGCTGGTTCGCGAAGATCGACCGCGCCATGACCGATTGGCTGCAGTGGCCTCCAGAGTGGAACAGATCCCGCGGTTCGCGGCTCAGGCCCAGAGCGGGCTGGCGCCCACCGCTACCGACGAGATCGCCCCTGAGCTCTGCCGATTGGCCTCCCGTCAGGCGCAGGCTTCGGCTCAGTTCTACGCCGAGGGACTGGCGGCGGCAACCACCGAAGACGACGATGCGGACCTTCGTCAACGACTCGGTAGAGCAGGGGAGAAAGCCGCAACTGCCCTGACCCAACTGGCCGCCTTCCTGGACGAGCTGGGAAAGAAGGCGACCGGTTCACCTCGGCTCGGTGAGGACTATCGGGCGAGATTCGAGATCGTCAACGGAATGACCACGCCGCTTGCCGAGGTGTTGGACGGTGCCAACGAAGACCTAGCCGCCAAGCTCCGCGAAGCGGCGGAGTATGGTCGCAGCGTCTGGGAGGAGGTGATGGGTGACGAGGATCTCCCCGCCAGCGACAAGCAAGTGGTCGCGGCTCTCTTCCAGAGGGTGAGTGACGACAGGGCCTCGACGACCGATGAATTCATCGCCGACTACAGGCAGTTGGTCGATGAGTCTGTGGCGTTCGTGAGGCAGAAGCAGATCATTACGCTGCCCGAGCCTCTGACCCTGTTTGTCGGCCGCTCGCCCGATTTCTTCATTGGCCAGTCGGTGGGAGGGGTCTACCCGGCAGGGCCCTTCGCGGCGGATGACGCGAAGACGCTCCTGTTCCTTCCTACGCCACCAGCCGACGCTACACAGGAGGAGCTTGAGGGCTTCTTTCGAGACTTCAACCATCACTTCAACGTCATGATCACGCCGCACGAGTTGATACCGGGTCACTACCTGCAGCTCAAATGGGCCGCCAGGCACCCGAGAAAAGTGAGGGCCCTATTTGGAGATGGGGTCTATATCGAAGGCTGGGGGACCTTCAGTGAGAGATTGATGTTGGATGTGGGTTGGGGCGGTGCCCTGGACCGGCTGGCGCACCTGAAGAAACAGCTCGAGAACATCGCGCGCACCATCGTTGACATCAGGGTCCATACCCAGGGAATGAGCCGTGAAGAGGTTCTTCGACTGGTCCGGGAAGAGGCACTCCAGGATGAGCAGTTCGCGGAGAACATGTGGTGGCGAGCGCTGACCAGCGCGCCTCAGCTGACGTCCTACCATCTGGGATATCGACAGGTGCACGATCTCTATGAGGAAGTCCGAACTCTGCGGGGAGAGGAGTTTCGATTGCAGGAGTTCATGGATGGCATGATGACCCTGGGGCCGGTTCCCGTGAAGTACTACCGAGATCGCTTCCTCCAAGGTACCCCGCCTGGTTGATATGCCCTGCCACGCCTTGAGGAGGCTGATGGTCACCACAGGACTCGTCTGTCTTTGCTTCCCAGGAAGCTTGGCAGCGCGGAAGCTGACCTTGCGGCAGATCAGTCTCGAGCTCCCCGGTGCGCCCGCTCTCGTGCTGCCGGCCGATGTCGATCAGGACGGAAGACTCGACCTCGCCGTGGTCGTGGCCTACACAGAGTGGGACCAGATCGACATCCAGGAAGTCAGCGAGATGCAGGGCGTCGAGGGGCTGGTCGAGATCCTGACCGTGATCCCGACGCTCACGGATCGTCGCGAGCTGTGGGTGTTTCGATCTACCGAGGCTGGTGACTATGAGCCGTTTGGCCAGGTCTTGCCACTGGATCTGTCAATTCTCACTCTGGCAGCGACGTCCGATGGTTCGCTGATCCTCGCACTCACGGATCAAGGGGTTTCAGTGCTGCGCTACAGCGAAGGTGACGCCGGGCCGCAGCTGCTCCTGGAGCCTTGGTTCGACAGGCGGCCGGTGATGGCAGGTAGTGGGGTCTTTCTCCCCAACCTCGAGTTGCTGCACGACCTCGACGGCGATGGCAAGGCAGATCTGCTGATACCAACCCGAGATGGACTGGCGGTCGTTCTCGGGCCCTTGGGACGGGCTCCAGGGGACCTGTCCAGCTTCGTTCGGCTGCCGGGGGAACAGAATCGGGTGAATGGCGAGGTCATCTTCCACTATCCCCTGCCAGTTATCAGGCAAGTGGATGGCGACGGCCTGCCCGACCTGCTCGTGCCCGATCTGAATCGCGACTGGCAGCATTTCCACGTGTTGCGCAGTGCTGGCGCCGGCAGCTTCGAATCACCCATCAGGTTGTCTGGCGAAGACGATCCCGAGGCATTCCCGATTGTCTACTTCGGGGATCTGGACGGCGATGGGGTCGCGGAGTTCGTCACGGAAGAGGACTTGAGTGACGACGATGCCGGTATCCGCAAGGAAGTACGGCAGGCCAAGCGTCCTCCGGTCCGCTACCGCCTGCATCGAGCTCGGCAGAATCTCGAGATGGAAAGCGAGCCCTACGAGCAGTTCGAGGCGATCGGCTACGCGTTCGAAGAGGAAGATTCGGAGTTCCGCCTGCCGGCGGGGTTTCGGGATCTGGACGGCGATGGCCTTCAGGACCTGATCAGCATCACCCTGGAGTTTTCTCTTCTCAAGGCGCTGAGTATTTTGGCGACGAAGAGGATCAGCATCGGCCTCGACTTCCATGTCTGGTGCCAGGATGCCGCCGGCGGCTTCGACCCGGTCGAGGAGCTGGATCTTTCTGGGCGCTTTCGGCTGAATTTGAACAACCTCCGTGTCGGCCAACTGTCACAATTCGCCGGCGACTTCGACGGCGACGGGCGTACCGACTTCGTGCAGATGGGCAGGGGGCGCAAGGTCACGATTCATCGGGGTGGGGAGGGATGCAGCTTCCCCTCTGAGCCCGATCTCTCGATTCGTTTGCTGGACGAGCCGAAAGACCTGAGCCTGGTGCAGGTCCGCGATCTCGACGGCGACGGGCGAGCCGACCTGATGGTGACTCAACCCGAGGGCCGACGAGAAATGGGTGTGACGCCGAGAGCCCGGCTGGACCTCTACATGAGCGGAGGCCTGCCGTGAAGCGGCTCGACACAGCGCTTACCCTCCTCCTCCTAGCGACTTCGATTCCATCTCTCGCGGCGGCAGAACAGACTGGCGCGAAGACATCCGGTGCCCTGAGGTCGAGTGAGACTCCGGGCGTCAGTCTGACGGAGGTCGTGGTCCCCGGCCCCTTGGTGACCTTCGAGGCCTACCAGTCGCCTTCAGGCGAGCGATCACTGATACTCCTGGTGGAGCCTGCCGATGACTCCGAAGGGCCGCGCTTCATCTATGAGCTTCGGATGGCAGATGCTGCGCGGCTGAGTGATCTGCCGGTGGTCCTGCCACCGGGTACGGATTCCCTGGCGTCGGTGGATCTGGCCGGCAATGGCACTGCCGAGCTGCTGATCGGCGAGCACGGCAGGATCTTCCGACTAGTCGGTGAAGGCAAGCTCGAGCTGGCCTTGGAAGGAGAGGGAGTCGATCTCAAGGGTAGGGCACGCTCGAATCTCGATGGTTCGACCGTGGCGGCCAGTGAGCTCGTCCTGGCCGCAATCGGGAGTGCGAAGCGATTGAATCTGGATCCGGAAGAGGGCCGCCTTCGGGAGACCCAGAGCTACGGGATACCAGTGAAAGCGCGAATGCAGGGCAGATGGCTGCGTCTCTCCTCACCCCTGGTGTCTGCTCTTCCCTCGCCAGACTCGCCGCGAGAATTCACTTATATGGTCGGTCCCGAGCCGATCGGTGATCGGCGATTGCGGACTCTCATCCTCGAGCCCGGTAGCGGCCCCGAGGGAGCTGTGCGGGAACTATGGTCTCAATTGCCCTCGCCCGAGACGGTGGAGGAGAGCCAGTATGCGCTCCTGGATGGCGAGATTGTTCTCCTGGTCACGACTATTCGGGCCGACAAGGTCGGAATTTTCGAAAAGGAGAAGCTCCGAGTTCTGCGGTTGTCCGAGGATCGAAGCCGATCCGGCGCCACACCGATACTGGAGGTGGAGTCTCGGACCCGCAACTGGTACAGCCCTGGGGTGGGTGTGTTCGATGTGAACCGTGATGGCTTCGACGATGTCGTTCTGGTCCAGCCGAAGGGTCTCGGGGGCGGCAAGCTTGTCGTCGAGGCCTTCATGGGATCCGGTTCGGGGGCATTCGAGGGGCAGACACGCAGGACCAATTTGGAGGTTGAGAGTGAGACCTGGAGTTATGGGCAGGATACGAATCAGGATGGGTTTCCCGATCTGGTCCTCATCGAAGGCGAGACCTTGCTGGTCTTTGTGGGCAATCGCGAGGCCACGGGCGACCTGGTCGTGAATGAAGAGCCCATCTGGCGGGTACCCATCGGGACGGTCAATGACCGCCTGCAGGTTCTCGACGTGGTGGGCGACGAGCGCCCCGAGGTCGTGCTGATCGAGAGAGAGGGGACTGGGTTCCGATTGGATGAATCGCCCGAGGAAGACAGTTCCGGGGCCGTCTCGGATACCCAGGAGAAACCGATTCGAGGTCGGCTCAGCCTGGTCGTATTCTCCAGCCAGACCGGTGGCTAGAGCTCTCAGCCGGTGATTCGCAGGCCCGCAGGACTCTTCGGCTGACGGCGATGAGCGATCCAGCCAACGGTGAGGAATGCGACTTCCACAAGGCCCAGCATGATCATCCACCGGACGACGCTGGACTCACCGAAGCCGTAGGAGTGAAGGCCCGCGGTGAGTACGAAATTCACCCCGATATAGGTCATCAGGACGGCCCAGAAGGCGACGATACTGAATGCGGCTGTACCGAAGGGACCGATCAATCGGTCGAAGCGACCGTGCAGAATCGCCATGTAGGCCAGGAAGGCGATCAACGACCAGACTTCCTTCGGATCCCAGCCCCAGTACCTGCCCCAGGAAGATGCCGCCCAGATGGAGCCGGTGATGATCCCGGCTGCCAAGAGGATCGAGCCGACCTGGATGTACCAGTAGAGCAACTGGTTCGTCTTTCGGACCAGGTCCTGGCGGTCTCTGCCGAAGATCTCGATACCGATCTGCATGTGGGCGAGTAGCACTCCGACGGCGAAGACCGAGTAGCTCAACATGGTGATGGGCACATGGATCGCAAGCCACGGAGTTCCTGACAGGACCGGAGGCATGGGATGGACGAAGGGGTCCATCGGCAACAAATCGATCAGAATCATGGTCAGGGTGGAAACCAAAGCCGCGTTGAGGACCACCAGGCGGTTGCGAATGGAACCCATCGCTACCAGCGCGAACAAGCCGACTCCCCAGGCCAGGAAGAGCATCGACTCGTACATATTGGAGGCTGGAATGCGGCCAGCGATCTGCCACCGGGTAGCGAGTCCCCAGCTCATGACAGCGAAGCCGAGAAACAGCGCTCCCGCGGCGAGCCAATCGAGCCAGGGGCGGGGCTTGATCCATGCCGACAAGGAGGCGAGGGTGGCGACCAGGAGCACCAACCAGGCGATCCGACTTGGACGCACCCGGTTGTAACTGACTTCCCGCTGCATGGCCTTGTGGCTTGGATATCCAGCTGGGTTCGATGCCTGTAGGCGGCTCTCGATGTCCAGGAGATCCTCCAGGCTCTCGAAGCGCTCCGGTTGGCTCCAGCCGGCCTGCGGATCAGACGGGTCGGGAATCAACCTGAGGGTGCGCCGGGTCGTGAACTGCTGCAGCCAGACCAGTCGGCGCTCGACCTTCTGGGCTGCCTTCATCAGCGGGTCAAGGGGCTCTTCGATCTCCGACCTGCTGCGGGCCTCTCGGATCAACTCCATGAGCCTGGGGATCGACGCGAGCTGCTGAAACGACGCGTAGCGGGTACCGGGTGGCAGTGAGAGCTCGGCGGCGAGCTGCGAGCTGTCGAGCTTGACAATAGGCTCATTGCTCCAGCGCTCCGGTTCGACGACCCAGCTGACGGCCATGGCCACCGGGTCGATTCCACTCCAGGTTCGCTTCCCGGTGACGTTCCAGATGCCCTCTCTGGCTACGGTGTCCAGGGGCATGACACGGCCGTCATGCTGGACAGGCAGCGTGCGCAGCGCGGCAACGGCCTGATCATCCGGCAAGCCGCTCGGGTCGACCTCGGCCCAAAGGGTTGCACTCCCGGCCGACAGTCCCAGGATCAGGAGCAGCAGAGAGATCTTGAGGGCAGGGCTGCCTGCTCGGACCTCCGGAGGCACCTGCCGGTATTGTTTCAGCCGCGTGATCAGAACCGTGATCATGCCCAGAATCAAGAGCACGTAGCCGGCGAAGACCAGAGGTTGCCCGGGGTCCTTGGAGACCGACAGGACGGTCATTTCTCGGCCTTCCTCCTGGCGGTAGCTGCTCTGGAAGAAGCGATAGCCACCGTAGGCGAGCTCGTGGTTCATCTCGATGTCGGCGGCGTACACCTGCCCCGATGGAGGGTTTCCCACGCGGACCCGGCTGCGGAATTGTGCCGGACGCATGGTGCCAGGGTAGTAGTCGATCTCGAAAGCATCCAGGTGCACTGTGAACGGGAGGGTGTGCTCCACGAGTTGACCAGGCTGGCTGGCATCGACAAACACGTCGCTGGACTGTCCTTCCCATAGCGCCAGCTGTCCCTCGATCTTGGCGAATTGCGTGATCCCGGCGCCGAGCAGAATGATCACGATCGAAGCATGGGTGAGGGCGAAACCGATGCGTTCCTTGCCCCAGGGCCAGCGTTCCCAGAGCGAGCAGACGATGTTGATACCGAGAAGAGCCAACAATCCCTGGAACCAGGGTGCGTAGTAGATGGCCCGGGCAGCCTGGGTACCGAGCCTCGATTCGACGATCGTGCCCGCTCCGAGCACCAGTACGAGGAACACTAGCAGCGCGGTATTCAACTTCAGGGATGCAAGCCATCGAAACCACTTGGGCATGGAGTTCTCCAGGTCGTTCAGCCGTCAGCGAGGGCCGAGTATACGGCAAAGGCCGGTACCTACAGGCCCTCATACGCTTTGGTCGATACACTCTTCCAGGAGGTGGCTTCGGCCTCCAGTGGGCATGCCACCTTTTGAGGATGGCAACGGCGATGTAACATATCAGGCAAGTCGAAATTCGCCGCCGAGACAGTGCAGAGGAAAGAAGAGGAAAAGCGTGATGAAGAGCTACCTGACAGAGGTAGTCGGCACGTTGACAGCCGATCTGGGAGAAGATGGCAACGATCTGAGTCCATGAGCTTGGTGGTCCGAATCGATCGCGAAGCTTGGGGCCAGTGACAGTGGCGAGCCACCAAAGAACGAGAGGTGGCAAGGAAAGGGGTACTTCATGAGGCGTTCAGTTTGGGTGTTGGTCGTCGTGGCGGGATTAGCCCTGTCGGGCTGTGGATACAACACGTTGCAAACCCAGGACGAGCAGGTAAAGGCTGGCTGGTCCGAGGTGTTGAACCAGTACCAACGGCGAGCCGATTTGATCCCGAATCTGGTCAATACAGTCAAGGGCTATGCGGAGTACGAGGGAGACGTGCTGATCCAGGTCACCGAAGCTCGCTCCAGGGTCGGGCAGATACAGGCCACTCCGGACATGGTCGACGATCCACAAGCTCTCGCCGACTACCAGGCGGCACAGGGGGAGTTGACGGGTGCCCTGAGTCGACTGCTCCTGGTTGTGGAGCAGTATCCTGATTTGAAGGCCAATGAAAATTTTCGCGATCTACAAGCGCAGCTCGAGGGTACCGAGAACCGTATCGCGGTGGCGCGCAATCGCTATATCCAGAGCGTTCAGGGGTTCAACATGACGGTGCGCAGATTCCCGACGAATCTCACTGCCAAGGTCTTCGGCTATGAAGTCAAACCGACCTTCGAGGTCGAAGACGAAGCGGTACTGGCCGCGCCGCCAACTGTCGACTTCGGCGACGGAACCTGAGGTGCGACTCGAGGGGGATCGTCGCGCGCAACGGGGTTGGCGGCGGGCCCTTGGGTGGCAGATCGTTCTCGCCACCTTGTTGTGGAGCGGTTTTGCGGCTGCCGAAGTGCCGGTTCCGGAACTGAAGACCAGAGTCACAGACCAGACTTCGACGCTGGATGGCGCCGCACTCGCGGCCCTCGAGGAGCGGCTGGCGGCGTTCGAATCCAGAACCGGCAGCCAGATCGCAGTCCTCGTGATACCGACGACGGAGCCGGAGGCTGTCGAGCAGTATGCACTGCGGGTAGCTGAAGCTTGGATGCTGGGGCGCGAGGGTATCGACGACGGAGCGCTGCTTCTGGTGGCCCTCGAGGATCGAAACGTCCGTATCGAGGTGGGCTATGGGCTAGAGGGAGCGCTCACAGATCTTGCCTCGAGGAGGATCATCAGCGAGTCGATCCTCCCCAGGTTTCGATCCGGTGACGTTCCCGGTGGCATCGAGTTGGGGGTCGAGAGAATGATCGCCGTGGCCGAGGGGGAGCCCCTTCCGGAGCCTCAGCCCAACTGGGAACCGGGTCCGTGGGCAGGCTTGAAGAGCCTCTTCCCATTCTTGCTAATAGTGGCTTTCATCGCAGGTGGCTTTCTGCGAATGCTGTTCGGACGGTTCTGGGGATCCCTCGCTGGAGCCACGATTGCCGGAGTGATCGTCTGGTTGCTGAGCAGCCTGCTGATGGTGGGTCTCGTGGCGGGCATCATCACCTTTGTGATCATGCTGCTCGGGGGAGCCCGAGCCGGTGGTGGCAGATGGTCCAGCCACCCCCGGGCCGGGGGCCGGTCAGGCGGTGGTTGGAGCTCCGGAGGATGGGGCGGAGGGGGCTTCAGTGGCGGCGGCTTCAGCGGCGGTGGCGGCAGTTTCGGAGGCGGCGGCGCCTCAGGGAGTTGGTGATGGATGTAGCTCGCTGCTTTCGGCACATGAATACGACGAGATGGACGCTGCTTCGCAGGTTTCCTCCATCGACTCTCGAAGCGATCGAGGCGGCTATTCGTGAATCCGAAGCGACCCATCGAGGGGAGATCCGCTTTGCCATCGAAGGCTCGCTCGATGCCTGGCCTGCCCTGCGTGGGGTCAGCTCGCGAGAACGCGCGGTCCAAGTATTCGGCGACCTGGGCGTCTGGGATACCGAGGAGAACAGCGGAGTTCTGATCTACGTCCTGCTAGCAGATCGCAAAGTCGAAATTCTTGCGGATCGTGGATTCAGGTCCTGCGTGGCAGCCGACGAGTGGACCCAGATCTGTCACAGAATGGAGCTGGAGTTTTCAGAGACCCACTTCGAGGCGGGAGCGCTAGATGGCGTAAGGGCCGTGGGAGGTCTCATGGCCCGGAGCTTTCCGGCGGACGGTGGTAACTTGAACGAGCTTCCGGACCGTCCGGCAATCCTCTAGTCGGTACCGAAGAAATCCTGAACAAAGGCCCTGGGTCGGACCATCTCGAAGCCGAATTTCTCGGCGACCTTCGGCGTCGTCAGCGGCCCCATTCCGCCCGTAGCCGCGAATGACCAGAGCTCGTTGAGGATCGGGGGGAAGCCCTGGATCGCACTGCTTGGAGGCACACTGTGCACCTGCAGGTCCCGGTCGATGGCTTTGGCAATCCAGCCAACGATCTGCTGATACGAACAGGAGCCGGCGCTCAATGGAATGTCGGCTCGCTGGGCGTCAGGATGGTCGAGCACCGAAAGCACCAGGTCGGCCACGTTCTCGACGGCGACGAAGCCGTATTTTCGGGCCGGGTCCCCGATTACCTGCACCGTGTCACCCAGCCGAAGCTGCGCCCCGACGACGAAGCCGATCCAAGACTCCATGAACAGCGTCGGTTGCAGAATCGTGTAGCTGAGACCGCTCGAGCGGATCGCCTCAGCGGTGGTGGCCTTGGCGCGGGCCAGGTCGACGGGCGAGTCGCTCTTGAAGCCTGTTGCCGATACATAGACGATTCGGCGGATACCAGCGCTCTCCGCGCAGCGGAGAAGTGTCGCATGGCCCTGTCGATCGACGGCTTCCACGGAATCGTCGCCTCCACGCGAGGCGCCGGTAGCCGTGGATATGATGCGATCGATTCCCTTGCAGGCCGCATCCACGGTGAGGATCTCTTTGAGATCGCCGAACGCCAACTCGGCTCCAGCTGCCTTCAGGGGGCTTACATCCGACGTGTCGCGGACCAGGACCCGAACCTGCTCCCCCTGTTCCAGGAGACGCCTGGTGATGCGTCCTCCGAGATCGCCCGTTGCACCAACTACGAGATCCATGGTTGATCCTCCCCGTGGCAGGTCGATGGTGGCCGCCGGCAGACCTAGCCCGCATTATTCATGAGCCTCACGGCATCTAGCGGAGATCGCCCGCCATCTCAGGCCGTCCTCGCTCATCACTCCTCAACAACCTGCAAGGTTGCCTCCGGTGCTCCTCCCTGCGGGTGGCCAGATCTGACAGACGCTTTCCACAATCTGCTCGCGGGTTCATGAATGATGCGGGCTAAGCTCGTCTCCCGACACCTTGAAATGCCCAAGTTGAGTGTCTGGAAGTCGAGTCTATCTCAGGCAGGCAAGCCTTCCGCAGAAAGGGGCTTGACGTATACTCACCCAGTCTTTTTGACCGAAAGGAGGCAGCATGAACTATGGGAAGGCGGTTGTCGCCGGGGTCGTCGGTGGTGTCGCAGTCAATGTCGCCAGTTTCGTCATGCACGGAATGATCATGGCGGCAACATACGAGAAGTACGCGGTCTTTACTCAGGAACAGGCCAATCCCCTGCATTTCACTCTCGTCGCGGTGTGCATGTCGATCATGGCAGCCTTCCTCTTCGCCAAGACCCGTAGCGTGTGGGCCGAGGGGCTGATGGGGGGTGTCAGCTTCGGGTTCTGGCTTGGGATGATCGCGTTCTTCGCGCCGTTCTACAATTCTCTGGTGTTCGAGGGGTTTCCCTACTACATGAGCTGGTGCTGGGGCGGCATCAACCTCATCGGCTATCTGGTCCTCGGCGCGGTTCTGGGCTTGATGTACAAGAAGCAGTAGGCAGCTCGAATCGCGGCGCTGGATATCGGCCGGAAGCGGGGACTCTCAGGGTCCTCCCGATCGCTCCAGAGACCGAATTTTACAGAGCAGAGGTCTGGTACGATTGCCCTTTGTCGGTCTCTTTGGAGGGAGGTTCTCGTGATCCAACCGAAGCTCAGATTCTGTGTAGTGGCTCTCTTCCCGGTGGTATTGCTCCCTATTGCCGGAGTCGCTGAAGCGTCGACCGCAGCCAAAGAGGCGACGCCCTACGATCACCTGGAATGGCGAAACGTCGGTCCGGTGAACATGAGTGGTCGCGTAGCCGATGTCGAAGGCATTCCCGGCGACCCCAACATCCTCTATGTAGGTGCGGCCTCGGGAGGGGTTTGGAAGACGATCGACGGAGGCTTGAGCTTCGAGCCGATCTTCGATGACCAGCCGATAGCTTCCATTGGCGATCTGGCGCTAGCGCCCTCGAACCCCGACGTGATCTACGTCGGTACCGGGGAGGCCAACGTGCGCAACAGTGTCTCGTATGGCAACGGCATCTACAAATCCACTGACGGCGGTGCGAGCTGGAAGCATATGGGGCTTGGCGATACACGTCACATCTCGCGAATCGTCGTTCACCCTACCGATCCCGACATCGTCTATGTCGGTGCCCTGGGGCACATCTTCGGGCCGAACGAGGAGCGGGGAGTCTTCCGCTCGACCGACGGCGGCGCCAGCTGGGAGAAGGTGCTCTTTGTCGATGATCGCCACGGTGTTTCCGACCTGGACATGGACCCGACGAATCCCAACATCCTGTACGCGGGCTTCTGGCACTTCGAGCGCAAGCCCTGGACCCACCGGACCGGTAGCGAAGAAGGGGGAGTGTGGAAGACGGTGGATGGAGGAGCCAGCTGGGAGAAGCTGGACGAGGGGCTGCCCAGGTTGATGGGGCGAATCGGCGTCAAGGTCGCTCCCAGCAATCCCCAGGTGGTCTATCTGATCGTCGAGTCCGATGAAGGGACGTTCTTTCGGTCGCAGGACAGGGGCGAGACTTTCGAGAAGATGACAGACAATGTCCAGATCGTCTCTCGCGGCCTCTACTACACGGATATGCGGGTCGATCCCCAGAACGAGAACCGCGTCTACGCCATCTCCAGCCGTCTCTTCGTTTCGATCGATGGCGGCAATTCCTGGGAACGTATCTCGAAGAGCACCCATGTGGACTTCCACAGCCTCTGGATCGACCCGATCGATCCACGGCGGATCTGGCAGGGGCAGGATGGTGGCATCGCCGTGTCCTACGATCGGGGTGGCACCTGGGACCCGATTCGGAATCTCCCGATCGCACAGTTCTACCAGGTCTTCCATGACGACCGGGAGCCCTTTTACTACCTGGGAGGTGGTCTTCAGGACAACGGCACCTGGTACGGGCCGAGCCGTACCCGGGAACCAGCGGGAATCCTGGAAGACGACTGGAGAATGATGAGCTTTGGTGATGCCTACTGGGTGGTACCCCACCCAGATGATCCGGAGCTTTTCCTCTCGGAGTACCAGGGTGGCGGAATCGTTCGGACGGACATGCGCACCCGTCAACAGATCGACGTCTCACCCCAGCCGAGGCGAAACGATGGAGGGCCGGTTGGGGTTCTCGAGTATCGTTTCAACTGGAACGCACCGATCGTGGCCTCTCCCCATGATCCCCACACCATTTACTTTGCCGGCAACGTTGTGTTCAAGACTCGGGATTTTGGCGACAGCTGGCAGGTCATCAGTCCGGATCTCACCACCAACGATCCTGAAAAGCAGGGCGAGGCGGGTGGCCCCGCCTGGACAGAGAACACCACCGCCGAATACCACACGACCCTGATCAGCTTCGCCGAGTCGCCGGTTCAGGCCGGATTGCTGTGGGCAGGCTCCGACGATGGGCGGCTCCATGTGAGCCAGGATGGTGGCGACGCATGGCAGGATGTCACTACCAACGTTCCGGACATGCCCGAGTTCTCTCCGGTCTCCCACATCGAGCCATCGAGAACCTCTCCAAATGCGGCTTACGTCGCTTTCGATCGTCACATGTTCGACGATTTCCGTCCCCACATCTACGTTACCAATGATTCTGGCGGCACCTTTCGGCGTATCTCGGACGGTCTCCCAGAAGGCGCCTGGGTCTGGATCGTACGGGAGGACCCTCGCAATCACGACCTGCTTTGGGTCGGCACAGAGTTGGGGCTCTACGCCTCGCATGACCGGGGTGGGACCTGGCGGCGCCTGCATCTGAAGAACCTGCCCACCGTGGCGGTCCATGATGTGCTCGTCCATCCACGGGAAAACGACCTCATCCTGGGAACCCACGGACGTGCTATCTGGGTCTTCGATGATGCGACGCCTCTTCAGGAGTTCGATCCGACGGATGACGAGCAGAAGACTCACCTTTTCGGTATGCGGCCGGCGCTGAGGTACCCCTCCCGGTTTACCCGCTATGGATTGGGAGACAGGCGCCACAAGGCACCCAACCCACCGGCAGGGGCCTTGGTCACCTACTATCTCAGCGAGGACCTGGAAGAAGAAGATGAGGCTGTGACTTCCGACGACTCCTCCAAGGCGGCGAAGCACAAAGATGAGAGTGATGAGGCCGAGGAGGAGCGCCTCAAGATCGAGATCCTCGGCGTATCGGGGGAGACGATCCGAACGCTCGATGGAGAAAGCCTGGGTAGAAAGAAAGGTCTCAATCGTGTTGCGTGGGACCTGGCAATGGACGGTCCTCGCCAACGCACGGACGAGAAACCGGAAGCCGACGAGTTCGATGGTCCGCCACGGGGTCCATGGGTCCTTCCCGGTACCTATACCGTTCGTTTGACCTTCGATGAGAAGATGATGGAAGCACCGGTCGAGGTCAGGGTCGATCCGAGTATCGACGTCGGTCTCGAAGATCTGCGCCAGCAGTTCCTGTTCGTCAAAGCTCTGCAAGACAAAGTCTCGGTCCTCAACGACGGCCTACGCAGAATCGACGCGGTAACCGCTCAATTGGCGGCTCGACGGGCGACCGTCAAGAAGATGGAACAGGATCTTCCTGACGATCTGCTTTCTGCGCTCAGCGACTATGAGCAAGGGACCGCCGAGCTGGTAGAGGGCCTGGCTCGAGCCGAGGACAAGCCCTACTGGAGCCAGGGGCCGCGCTTGAGCGAGCGTCTGCAGTCCCTGGCCCGGGAGGTCGATGGGCAGTTTGCAGCGCCCACCAAGGCACAGATCGACTATCTAGTGGAGCTCGAGGCGGAGTTCCAAGAGAAAGTCGAGGAGGTCAATATCCTGTTCACCGAAACGCTGCCAACCCTGAATGGCCAGCTTCAGGAGCAGGGCATCCCATCGATCTTGCTACCCGCGGCACTGGAGGTGCCGGTTCTGTAAGACCGGGGCCAGGCGCCGAACGGCTATCGACTCACAATCTGCTGTTAGATCTGGGGCAGAGAAGGGAAGGCTCCGGCTGTACAATAAAGAGTCCCTCTAAGTAGTTTGAAGGAGGAGGAGTACTGGATTCAGATTCGGAGACGCCATCAAGGTGAGTGACCCGACTCGATCTCTGACGAAACCGCTCTGGTACCTGGAGGGCTTCATGGACCTGAGTGGCAGGCTGTACCGGGTTCCGATCCACTCGTTGCCTTTCAGAGTCGGACGTCAGGCCGGTCTCGAGTTGACGCTGCCACTGCAGATCGTTTCATTTCAGCACGCAGAGCTGTACGAGCACGACGGCCGATTGATGGTTCGTGATCTGGGAAGCACCAACGGTACATTTCTCAACCAGGAACTTCTGACTGGTCAAGCACCTCTCGATGAAGGGGACATCCTGCACTTCGCGACTCTCGAATTTCGTCTTGGTCTGATGGATGCCGAGGGCAGCGAGGAGCTCATTGGCTCGACGGCGGTCATCAGCTCGAAGTTGCCCCAATTGGTGGTCGAGAAAGCTGAACGGCTTCGGGTCCTTTTGCAGGATGGCGGAGTGAGACATGAGTTCCAGGCCATAGTCGGGCTCTCGAAACGCGATCTCCTGGGGTACGAGGTTCTGGGCAGGGGGGATTCGGAAGGTCTTCCCAGCACCCCCTATGAGCTGTTCGATCTGGCGGCAGTCCTCGGGGTCGAGGTCGAGCTCAGCGAACTCCTGCGCCAGCATAGTTTTCCGGAGTGCGCCTCGTTTCTCGGTGCACCGCGGTTCTTCTTCAATACTCACCCGCGAGAGCTGCGGGAAGACCGTCTGCTGAGGTCGTTGGAGAGAGCGAGATCCGAGTTCCCGCAGGTGCGGATGGCGATCGAGATCCATGAAGCTGCCGTGACCGACTCGACGATGATCCAGCGTCTCATGGCTGAGCTCCAACGCTTCGATGTTCTCCTCGTCTACGATGACTTCGGCGCCGGTCAGGCGCGCCTGCTGGAATTGGCCGATGTGCCGCCCGATTTCCTGAAGTTCGACCGCAGCCTGATCGAGGACATCGACGGTGCGCCTCCGGCTCGTCGCCGGCTCCTGGCGAGTCTTGCCAAGCTGGCTTTGGACCTGGGAATCGACCTCATTGCGGAAGGCGTGGAGACCGAGGAAGAGGCCGCAGTGTGTCGGGGAATGGGCTTCGCCTACGGCCAGGGCTACTTGTTTTCACGTCCCCAGTCCAGCGATCAGCTGATTCGCGGAGCCGGTGCGGATCAGTCAGGCTGGACACGAGGCTAGTGCCGGTCGCGATCAGGAGACTCTGACAAGCTGCGTCGAGGGTCGGCCATGAAGCGGATCCCCAGCTACGAGACAGCTCCATACAGGACCGAGTTGGAAGTCGAGGTGGTGGGAGTACGGCGCGAGGGCGACCGCACCTTCGCGGTGCTGGACGACACGATCCTCTATCCTGAAGGGGGTGGCCAGCCCTGTGATTTTGGCTGGCTGAAAGGCTTGAGAATCAACGATGTTCGCAAGCGAAAGGGTGAGATACGGCACTACTTCGATGAAGGCGAGCTGACGGTCGGGAGAGGTCTGCTGCACTTGGACTGGGAGCGTCGATTCGATCATATGCAGCAGCACACGGCTCAGCACCTCCTGTCGGCTTTGGCGCTGGATCTGTTCGGCTGGCACACCCGAGCCTTTCATCTTGGAGAAGATACCAGCGACATCGATCTGGACATCGCGGCGCCTCGATCAGAAGACGTCCGTACCCTGGAGGATGCCGTCGCTTTGCAGGTGGCGGCCGCAAAGCGGATCAGGACACATCGAGTCGACCCTGAGGAGTACAGGTCACTCGAAGTTCGGAGCCGAGGGCTGCCGGCCGGCCACGTGGGAGATATCCGATTGGTGGAGATCGACGGCGTCGACCTGAATACCTGCGGTGGCACTCATGTAGGCCTGACGTCGGAGGTGGGCGGGGTGAAGATCCTCAGTTCGGAACCGCAGCGAGGAGGCACCCGGCTGTACTGGGTGGCGGGGGCACGCCTGAGGAGGCGCTTGGCGCAGCACGAGGCAAGAGGTGCGGAGCTCCGAGCCGTCCTGGACACCGGCGACGCTGAGCTGGTTGACGTCTGTCGTCTCAAGCTGGAGCAGTTGGCTCAGGCCAGGCGGCGATGTCGCCTTGTCGAAGAGAGGCTTGCACAAGAGCTCGTTGGGAGATTGCTCGACCGCTCGGACGACATGGTCGACTACCATCTCGCAGGTGTCGAGGCAGGCCTGCTACGGCCGATATCAGAGGAGTTCGGCAAGCGAGCCGGGGAGAGAGTAGGGTTTCTGACCTGCGAGGGGGACGGCAGGTTCAAGTTCTCGCTTGTGCAGGGGGAAGGCTCTGGCCTGGAGTTGAGTAGGGCTGGCGCTCGAGTTTGCGAGATTCTCGGTGGACGTGGCGGTGGCTCCGGAAGGCTCTTTCAGGGAATTGCAGACTCGCTGTCACGCCGAACCGAGGCGATAGAGTTTCTCAAACAGGCTTTGCGGCAGGAATCTTGATCCGACTCCGCTGACCTCGCCGAGTTTCGAGCCGATCAACCAATCAGAGGTTTGGTCCCTTCCATCAGGGCTCGCCAGGGTTGAAAGGCTGAGCGTCCGTGGGATTCCGGGCTTTCCGCCATCCGGGCCGCGAGATTCGCCGAGAGGGGCGGGGAGGGCGGAGGGCTACCCGTCATCGCACACCATTGAAGCGAGTTTGCAAGGTGAAGAGAGTAGCTCGCACGAGCCTCCCTGTCCCAGTCTTCGTGACGAAACGGGTTACCGTCGACCTTCTGCGGCTCGAGCTCCTCGTGTAGCTTTCGTTTCAAGTCTCCGTTGCCGCTGGGTCGGGTGGCGGTGGCTGCAAGATGGGCCTTCCAGGAACCGGCCGGGTGGTAGAGCTCGAAGGCGTGGCGTGTCAGTGGATAGACATCGATCTGCACCCTTCCTCTGTTGTCGAAGTCGCGATGTTCGGCGCCGTCGATCTCCTTGTTGCCGAAAGGGACCGCAACGAACTGATGCACCTGGCCGCGCCCGTTCGAGTATCCGCCGAGCCACGACTGCTCCGTGAGAACGAGATAGTCCTGAGGGTTGCGATGGAGAGCGCTGGACGATCTCCGACCGGACACAGCGTCTCTTCTGCCAGTCGAGATCTTCACTGCAAAAGGGTAGAAGGTCTGGTGGGCCACGGAGTAAGAAGGTTGGAAGCTCAGCCACATGGCTTCGGACTGATACATCGGCAGCATCGCTTCCACCTGGCGAAGCCAGGGAGCAGAACCCTGTTCGACTAGCTCCCCAACCGGAAACAGGGGGTAGCGTCCGAGACCTGGGAGGAGGGGGAAATCTCGTTCTCCATCCGGAATCCGTAGCGTGCGCTGGAAATCGATCGTCAGTTTCGCGTCAGGGTGAATCTCTGGAAAAGTAAAGTTCAGGTTGTCGTGGGTTAGCTCGATCACTGGATCTCCTTTCAGTTCTGCTTGCGACCAGCACTTGCAACGAGCTTGCGCAAGCTGGTGTCCGGCATCGATTGGACTTGGCGAATGAGTTGAGCCATGAGGCGCGGCCTGCGGCGGATGACGTCCTGGAGGTCGCCGGCGACCTTGCCCGCCATGGCGAGTAGAACGTCGGGGTTCTCATCCAGCTCACGGGCGAGGGCGCGGATCTTGGCCTCTGACGGTGGAGCCTCGTGCCCGCGCTCGACCTTGCTCAGGTAGGACGGCTCGACTCCGACGCGAGTGGCCACCTGGCGCACCGAATAGGTGCGGTCCATCTTCCTCAGGTCCTCGCGACGCCGTCGGATGTAACTGCCGAATCGAGACATTTCAAGTGTGTAGTGTATAGTAAACACTACACACATACAACTCAAGAGTCCTCTTGCCCATGCAGAGCTTCCACAGAGCCGATTTCGGATAGTCTGGAGAGGTGCTGATCGTCTGCTTCTTGGCAGCTCTCGTGGCCCTCCTTCTGTGGTGCGAATGGAAGGGATGGCGCTTCGGAGCCAGGTTCACCAAGCCGCTGGCATCAGCCGCATTTGTCGCATTTGCCCTGCAGATGGGCGCTCGCCAAAGCGAGTATGGACTCTGGGTACTGACGGCTCTGGTCGCGTGCTGGCTTGGTGATGTCCTGTTGATTCCCGCCCACAAAGGATCTTTCAAGGCCGGGATCCTGAGCTTCCTGCTCGGGCATGTCTGCTATTCGGTCGCCTTCCTGGTGCATGGAGTCGATGCTCGATGGGCAATGCTCAGCGCCGTCGCGCTGGCTTGCATCGCCTGGCCTGTCGGAGGGGTGCTTCTCAGGAGCGCCGATCGCAGCCTGCGCAGGCCGGTGGCTGCATACATCTTGGTCATCTCAGGAATGCTGGCCCTCGGGATAGGAGCCTGGGCCCGAGCCCGGGAGATGGTGTTCCTCATCGCTCCGGCCGCCTTCTATCTGTCCGACCTGGCGGTCGCCAGGAACCGATTCCTGCGGCCCGGTTTCGTGAATCGTCTGATCGGCTTGCCGCTCTACTATGCCGCTCAGCTTCTATTCGCCTGGAGCGTCACTCTAGCCTGAGATCTGGCTTGGCAGGGTGGTTCTGAATTCTGGGGCTCGGCGCACTCGCGTGGCCTGCTCGAAGGCAAAAGCGTGGCGGAGGAGTTGCGGTTCGCTCCAGGGCCGACCGAAGAAGGACAAACCGATCGGTAGCCCGTGGACGAATCCTGCGGGTACCGTGATGTTCGGATATCCAGAGACGGCGGCAAGACTCGAACTGCCGCCGAGGAAGTGGTCGCCATTGATGAGATCGGTTGTCCAGGCTGGCCCTCCGGTCGGCGCGACAATGGCGTCGAGCTGATGCAGGTCCATGACTGCATCGATTCCCTCATCGCGAGTGGCCCGACGGCAGGTCGACAGTGCTTCGAGGTAGTCGGGGCTGGTCAGGTCTCCCCTGGTCTGGGCCTCGACAAAGATGTCCTGTCCGAAGAACGGCATTTCACGATCCGCATTCTCTTCGTTGAAGCGGATGATGTCGGCCAGGCTGCGGATCTTCGCGTCGCCTCCGAGGTCTGCGAGATACCGATTGAGACCGGCTTTGAATTCATACAGCAGCACCTCGAGTTCTGCATCTCCGAACGTTCCGCGTGTAGAGAAATCCACCGGGTCGATCAACTCCGCTCCCTGTCGCCTCATGCCTTCGAGCGCTTCTTCGAGAACGGCATCGACCCCGGGATGGAATCCGAAATACTGGCGGGCGACTCCGATCCGCGCGCCGGAGAGTCCGCTTGGATCCAGAAACGCGGTGTAGTCGAGGGTGCTTCTTTCCTGGTTTCCGCTCGTTGCTTTGTCTGCCGGATCGACACTCACGAGAGCTCCTAGAAGAGCTGCGGCATCTGCGACCGTTCTTGTCATGGGGCCGGCGGTGTCCTGCGAGTGGGCAATCGGAATGATCCCCGCCCGACTGACGAGACCGACCGTCGGTTTGACCCCGACCAGGCCGTTGGCGTTCGATGGGCAGACGATGGAACCGTCGGTCTCAGTACCGAGAGAGACGCTTGCCAAGCTCGCCGACGTAGCTGCCCCGGATCCGGAGCTGGAGCCACATGGGTTTCGGTCCAGGGCGTAGGGATTCCGGCACTGACCTCCGCGTCCGCTCCATCCGCTGGATGCATGATTGGAGCGGAAGTTGGCCCACTCGCTCAGATTGGTCTTGCCCAGCAGTATGGCTCCGGCCTCGCGCAGACGATGCGCTACCTCCGAATCTCCAGGCGGGGTGCAGCCTTCGAGCGCCAGGGAGCCCGCCGTGGTGGACATTCGATCAGCAGTGGCCATGTTGTCCTTGAGGAGCACGGGAATGCCGTGCAGAGGTCCACGCGGGCCCTTCGACTCGCGCTCCTTGTCGAGATTTTCGGCAATGGCCAGGGCCTCCGGATTGACCTCGAGGATGGAGCGCAGCTCGGGACCCCGACGATCGACCGCTTCGATGCGATCGAGGTACATCGCTGTGATGTCGTGTGCCGTCCATTGCCCTGATTCCATTGCCGCTTGAAGTTCGAGGACCGATAATTCTGACAACTCGAAATCATCGACCCCGAAGGGGATCGGCGTCGAGTCATGGACTGGGGAGGCAGGTCCCTCCTGTCGAGAGCAGGAAAGGCCTCCTGTCAGCGCGGCGGCGGCACCGAGTGAGCCCGCTCCCAGAAGCTCACGTCGACTCAATCCGTATCCCATCTTCGAATTCTGTCTGCGCTGGACCATGATCACTCTCCTCAGTCTGGCTTTAGCGTTTTGGTAGGTCGAGGATCGCAGCATCCAGCGTCGCGATCAAGCGAGCGCGGGAGCAAGGCTCGCGCGAAGACCCCTGTGTGATGGCAAGTCATTGAACACGAAACACTTAGCCCGCATTATTCATGACGCCGCGAGCAGATTGTGGAAAGCGTCTGTCAGATCTGGTCACCCGCAGGGAGGAGCACCGGAGGCAACCTTGCAGGTTGTTGAGGAGCGACGAGCGAGGACTTCCCTGAGATGGCGGGC
>JBATEX010000144.1:0-5424 GCA_049664225.1 Thermoanaerobaculia bacterium | reverse complement strand
GCCCACGTCACTCGCCGGGAAGAGTTCCAACGAGCGTTCGCGGGCGCCACTGTCCACGACTTCTTCAACTGGATGGCGGTCCTGATTCTGCTGCCTCTCGAGTTGGCGACCGGGTTCCTGGCCCGATCTGCGGTTTTTTTCGAGTCCATCCTGGAAGGTGCTGGAGGCTTCAAGCTATTCGACCCGCTGAAGGCTGTGGTGAGGCCTGTTTCATCGGGACTGGCTGACCTGCTCGGTAACTCGGGTGTTGCGGTTCTGATCGTCGGCGTAGCTGTGCTGATCGCCAGCCTGAAGTTCCTGGTGGATCTTCTGAAGGTGCTGATGACCGGCCGAGCCGAGGCGACCCTCCACCGCACTCTCTTCCGCTCGGCCATTGCGGCTACTGCTGCCGGTCTGGTGGTAACCGTCATGGTCCAAAGCAGCTCGATTACGACGTCGCTGATGGTGCCCCTGGTCGGTGCCGGGGTGGTGACCCTGGAGCAGGTCTTTCCGTTCACCATCGGTGCCAACATCGGTACCACGGTGACGGCAATGCTGGCCGCTCTCTCGACTGGTAGCCCGGCTGCTGTGAGCGTCGCTCTGTCACACTTGATTTTCAACGTCACCGCGGCACTGCTGATCTACGTACCGAAGCCGGTCCGAGCCATACCCCTGGCCATGGCGAAAGCGTTGGGTCGGATGGCGGCCAAAAACCGATTGCTCGCCACTGTCTACATTCTGGTCTTCTTTTTCGGGCTGCCAATCCTGCTACTGTTGTTGACAGGAGCCATCTGAACTCAAGAAGTCGTAGTTAGGAGAACCATGATGTTCCAGCGACTCTTTGGTACCGACTCGAAGTCCAAGCTCGTGGAAGCAGCGTTCGAGGACGTGACGACCATGTTTCGGCAGTCTTCGAAGATGCTGGACCTATCCTTGGGTGCCTTGCTGGACAACGAGGAGCTACAGGTCGATCTCGATGACATGGACGACGTGGTGGATGAAGGGGAGCGGATGGTCCGCCGGACCATTCTCCAGCACCTCAGCGTCAATCCTCGCCAAGATCTCGTTGCCAGCTTGATTCTCGTCAGCACCGTGCAGGACGCCGAGAGGATTGGAGACTTCGCCCGCGGTCTTGGAGAGCTGGTCCAGCTCGCAGGGAGCCCTCGTGAAGGACGGTTCGCTGACGAGCTTCGAGCTCTGTCCGATCGGCTCCGTCCGATGTTCGATGTCTGTGAGCAGGCCTTTAGTGACGACGATGTGACGAAGGCCCGCCGGGTTGTGGAGACCCATATCGAACTCAAGCAGGCGTTCAAAGACTATACCGCGAGGGTCGCCAAGAGTGACCTCACGGCCGACATGGCAATTGTGTACGCCAGCGCGGCCCGCGTCTTGAGACGGATCAGCGCTCACCTTAGCAATATCGCCTCGACCGTGGTTCAGCCCTACGATCGTATCCGTCATGACGATGAGGATGCGTGAGCCTCCTCGTCACCCCCACAATCCGCTCCGAGCAACTGTCGAACGGGCTTCAGGTCTATCTCGTCGAGCGTAGGCAGGCTCCTGTAGTCGCTACTGCCCTGTGCTACAGGGCAGGCACGCTCGACGAGCCCCCCGCGCGGGAGGGTGTGGCTCATTTCCTCGAGCACATGATGTTCCGCGGCTCGAGTGAGTTTGGAGAGGGCGAGATCGACCGCTTGACCCAGGCGTTGGGAGGCTCGAACAATGCCGACACCTCTCATGATTGCACGACCTACTATTTTTCTTTTGCGAGGGATCGGTGGACTACCGCGCTGGAGATCGAGGCGGATCGAATGGCTGGATTACTCTTCGAGCCCGCGGTAGTCGAAGCCGAACGAGCGATCATCCTCGAAGAGGTGAAGATGCACCAGGATGACCCGTGGGATGCGCTCGAAGAGCAGGTCATGGCGGCTCTCTACGGCCACCATGCGTATGGCAGACCCGTTCTGGGTACCGTCGATTCCCTGAAGTGCGTCGATCGAATGGCACTCGCCGAGTTTCACTCGAGGTGCTATCGACCCGAGAACGCAGTGTTGGCCATTGCTGGGGATGTAGGGCCGGAAGCCTTCGAGGAGGTCGAACGGTTCTTCGCCGAGGCGTCCGGCGGTGAGAGGCCGAGATCCCGGTCGCTGGGCAAGATGGGGCCGAGCAGCGCCCAGCGTGTCGAGCGACACCAGGGTGAGGTAGCGCGTTTGCTCTGTGCAGTTCGAGCTCCGGCCCTGGGAGAGCCAGAGTATCCAGCGATGAGGCTGGTGGTTGCGATTCTGGGGACCGGTCGTGCCAGTCGGTTGAATCGAAGTCTGGTCGAAGAAGCACGCTCTTGTGCCTTCGTGTCCGTCGAAATGACTGAGACACTGGTGGCCGGAGCGTTGCTCATCGCGGCCGAACTCATTCCCGGTTGGCGTCCACCGAAGGTCGAACGAATGCTATTGAACGAGCTCGAGCGTGTTGCCGATGGATTTTTCGAGGAGGACGAGCTGGCCCGGGCCAAGAGCCTCCTGATCGCCGACTGGGTGTTCGGGCACGAACAGGCTCAGGAGATGGCGCTGACCATTGCCACCGCCGGAGCGTTGATGGACCCCGAGTTGCCAGCTCGCCACCTCGAGAAGATACAAAGCTGCAGCTTGCTTGAGGTACAGGAAGCCGCGGCGCAGTATCTGGGCGCTGCCTCCCCAAAGGTAGTCGGTTGGTCCCTGCCCCCCAACAGTCGGAGTTGAAAGTCGATATGCCTTCTTCCTCCATCCGGGTCCGCTCGTTGTGTGACTCCAAGGTGGTCTCGGTTCAGGTCAGGTTGGCAGGCGGGTCGCGCACCGAACAGGTTCCTGGCCAGGCTTCGATCACGGGGAGGATGCTTGCAGAGGGCAGCCAGCGGCGTGACTGGCGGCAAATCGCGGAGCAGGCCGAGGACCTCGGCATGTCGATCACGGCTTTCGGAGGCCTGGAGACCATCGGTGTGGCGATCGAGGCTCTGGCCCAAGACTGGGAGCGGGCTGTCGAGTGGGCCGCGGAGCTGGTTTTGGAGCCGTCCTTCCCGCAAGATCGGTTCGAGTGGCTGGTTCAGCAGAACTCAGCCGAGCTGTGCTCGCTGGGGGACCAGCCAGATGTCAGAACGGGTTGGGAGTTCCTGCATCAGCTCTACCACCCTCACCCGAGATCGCGCCCGGTTCTAGGAACCCTCGAGGGGCTCGCGTCGCTGGAAAAGGGAGCCTGTACGCGATTCTGGAGAGAGAGCTTGTCGAGCTGTCGAATCGTAACGGTTTGTGGTGGCTTCGAGGACGAAGATCGGGTGAGAGCGCGCGGGGAGTCGCTTTTCGGTCATCCGTCACCAGGCGGCTCGGAGCAGCTAATCTCTGCGCCTCGAGGCGATGGCAGGGCCCACAGGAAAGTGTCGATCCCAGGTGCGGACCAGGCACACCTCTATGCCGGACATCTGACGATCCCGTGGACCGATCCCGATCTGCCTGCGATGCAAGTGCTGAGCGTCATTCTCGACTCTGGTTCCGTTCTGTCGGGTCGACTTCCTCGGCGGCTCAGGGAGCGCGAAGGGCTGGCTTATGTCGCCAGTGCCAGTGCCGCTGCGGGCGCTGGTCTGGATCCGGGTCGGTTCGTCGTCTATCTGGGTACGGCTGTCGAAAACCTAGAGCGGGCCGAGAGCTATGTGCGGGAGGAGATCGACCTGTTGATCTCCCATGGAGTCACGGAGAGGGAAGTGGAAGAAGCCAAGTCCTATCTGATCGGACGCGAGCCTTTCCGCCGAGAGACCGCGCGCCAGTGGGCCGAGCTGCTGGCTGAGGCGGAGCTGTATGGTGAGCCGGTCGATCGACCCGAGTGGTGCACGAATCGGTGGCGCCAGGTCAGCCGAGAGGGAGTCGAGGCTGCAGCGCGAGGACACCTGCGCCCAGCAGACATCAAGGTAACAGTCGGAGTTCCTTCCTGACCGGGCGCCGGCCCACGGCGTGCTGGCTAGAGCAACTGGCTCGCCAGATTGGCGAGCTCGGAGCGCTCGCCCTTCTCGAGGTTCACGTGGGCGTAGAGGGGGTTGTCGGTGATGCGGTCGATCAGGTAGGAGAGGCCGTTGCTCTGGGTATCGAGGTAGGGTGTGTCGATCTGAAAAATGTCGCCAGTGAAGACCACCTTGGTCCCTTCGCCGGCGCGGGTGATCACGGTCTTGACTTCATGCGGCGTCAGATTCTGCGCCTCGTCGACAATGAAGATGATGTGCGACAGGCTGCGGCCTCGGATGTAGGCCAACGGCAGCACGTGCAGCTTGTCGTTGTCGATCATCTCCTGGATCCTGCGGTGCTCCTTCTGGGAGGTGCTGAACAGGTTCTTGATCAACCCGAGGTTGTCCCACAGGGGCTGCATGTAGGGTCCGATCTTCGACTGAATGTCGCCGGGTAGAAACCCGATATCGCGGTTTCCCAGTGGCACGATCGGACGGGTCAGGTAGATCTGTCGGAAGTCCCTGCGCTGCTCCAGGGCTCCAGCCAGGGCCAGGAGCGTCTTGCCCGTACCCGCTGGTCCGGTGAGGGACACCAATGAGATCTGCGGATTGAGAATGGCATGCATGGCGAAGGTCTGCTCGGCATTTCGGGGGGAGACTCCGTAGGCCGAGGACTTGGTCACCGCCTCGACTCGCCCGCGCAAGGGACTGAAGTACGCCAGGGCCGACTTCGAGCCCCCTTTCAGGATGAAGTACTGATTCGCTGGCGGGGCTTCTTGGAGCAGCTCTTCGTAACTCAGGAAGCCCTCCTCGAACAGCCGATCGATTAGAGGATCGGCGACCTCGAGCTCCCTTGTGCCCTTGTACAAATGCTGAATGTCTCGGATGCGGACGCTCTCGTAGTCCTCGGCGATGAGGCCCAAGCCGCGCGCCTTGACTCGCAAGTTGATGTCCTTGCTGACCAGAATGACCTTGCGCTCCGTCTCCTTCTCGGCGATCTGGAAAGCCGCATTGAGGATCCGATGATCATTCTTTCTCGGGCTGAATACCTGGTCTACTCGCGGCTCGATCCGCTGGTCGGTGACGATACAGAATCGACCCTTGGCCGGGCCGTTGATCGGTGTCCAGGCCCGTACGTCGACGGACTCCGAGAGGTGGTCGAGCTCCCGCATGAAGCCGCGGGCCTGGAGGTTGATGACGCCGTTGCCCTTCTTGAACTGATCGAGCTCTTCCAGCACCGTGATCGGCACCGCCACGTCGTGCTCGTCGAAATTGTTGATGGCGTTGGCGTCGTAGAGGATGACAGAGGTGTCGAGAACGAAGATCTTGGTCATATGGTTGTCAGCTGCGGTTGGGGATTGCTCGGCGCTCCGCTGGCTGGATGGAGACCATGGTAATCGCCACGATAAGAGTAGCAGCACCCAGCCATTGCCAGGGACGAAGCACCGAGCCGTTGATCAGATAGTCGAGAAAGATAGCGCTCA
>JBATEX010000143.1:0-2071 GCA_049664225.1 Thermoanaerobaculia bacterium | reverse complement strand
GGTGTTGCCAACTGCAATGCCTGTCACACAACCCATGACTCGGTGGATGGTCAGCCCGTGGCGGATTCGGTGCCGTCCGAGTGGGGTCTACTGAGGAGCAGTCCGAGTGATCTTTGCCTGTCGTGCCACGCTGACCAGCAAGGTGCAGTGCTGGGCCGCAGCCTCTTGTTGCCACCCCCCGAGATGGGTGGAGGGAACTTTGTTTTCCTGCGCGAAGACAACCTCAATGATGCTCCCGTTGGCGACATGGATCCGATCCCAGGCGACAGGGCCGGACACAATCTCGTCGCGCCGGACCATGGACTGGATTCTGATCCCCGCTACTCGTTTTCACCTGGCGGGAGTTTTCCCAGCGAGAAGCTCGGGTGCACCAGCTGTCACGACCCGCACGGGAACGACAGCTTCCGTATGCTGAGTGGTGTCGGTCCGGTTCAGGATGGCAGCTTCGTCTTTACCGAGCCAGCTCCTGATGCAGAGGGAATCGAGCTGGATTCCACTGGTGAATCGAAGGTCAACCATACGGCCTACAGGCAAGGGATTAGCCGCTGGTGCGGGAATTGTCATGGTCGCTACCACGAGAATGGTCTCGCCGGCTTCGAGCATCCTTCGGAGGAGCGACTTCATGGAAAGCAGCAATACCAATACGAGCAGTACGACGGCGATGACAATCCGACGGGTGGCCTGGCGACGAGCTCCTACCTACCGGAAGTTCCATTCGAAGATACTTTTGTGACGATCGACTCGACCTCGGGCCCTGCTGCGGCGAGCTGGGTCATGTGCCTGAGTTGCCACCGGGCCCATGCCAGCTCCGCCCCGGCGGCGGGTCGCTGGGATTTCAACGTAGCTGTCCTGGCCGACGACGGCGTGGTCTCGGGATCGTACCCGATCCCCAGTCCTTACCGCACTCCAAACCAGGGAAGTCTCTGCAGGAAGTGCCACGAGAGTGGCATCGGGGACTGACTGGAGGCGAGGCTAGCTCAGTCCGCAGCTGGCCCGGAAGGGGCTGGGGATAGCCCGGCGTATACTTGTACTTTCCCTCTGTAGGATTGCGCCACGTAGAGCTGTCCGGCAGAGTCCAGAAAGAGGTCGAACGGGTAGTAGAGGTAACCGGGCGCATCTCCGGGCCCGATAGATTCGCCAATGCAGGCATCGGTTATCGGGTTCCAACGCAGGACGACCATTCTCTGTTGATCGATCATCAAGTAGTTTCCACTGGCCTCCAGTGCGGCGGCCGTGGGAAAGAGAAGGCCGCATGGCCCTCCCCCTCTTCTTCCGACCCGGCCGCAAGGCGTGCCATCGAACTCGAAGCACCAGACCTGAGCTAACGATGTCATCGCTGCGAGGATCTTGTCACCGTAGATATCGACCTTGTTAGCAGTCAGGTCCTCGAGTTCGGCGTCTGTGAGATCGGAGGTCAGGTCGACACTCGTTTCGATGCGCCCACTTCGATCGCTGATCCACAACATGTTGTTTCGCCCGTCGAGCGTCGCCAATCGAGCGCCGTCGGGAGAAATGGCGATAGATTCGAGAATCGGCGGCGGCAGCTGCGGAGGGAGACCGGAGAGCTGAAACTCACCGATCGGCAACCCATCAAAGTCCAGGGTGACTACCCAACCCCTGGCACCGCTCCTGGCGGTCAGGAGGAAGAGAAACCCGTCTCGGTCGACTGCGAGATCCTTCGGTGCCGAAAAGTTCTCGCCACCGGCAATCTCGAAGCTGAAAAGACCCTCTCGATCGAAAATGAGAATCCGGTTTCCCCTCTCGTCACAGACGAAAATTTCACCGGTAGCCTCATCGACAGTGACCGCGACAGCGGAGACGATCCGATCGCCTGAGACAGGTAGAGTCAGAATGTCCTTGTAGGTCGGCTGCGCCGCGAGCGAGGAACCCAGCGCCAGCGTAACCAGTAACGCCACCAGGTAGAAACCACAAAGAAACCTGAGATCCGAGCTTTTCAACTTCAGTTTCCTGTGTCTACACGGCGAAAGATCTGAACCCTTCCATTGCCCTCATCTGCGACCGCAACCCGGCCATCAGGCAGGTTGTCGAAACCGCTCGGCAGGAAGAGAAG
>JBATEX010000142.1:0-11894 GCA_049664225.1 Thermoanaerobaculia bacterium | reverse complement strand
CACCGAACGCTGTGCCGCTCGACCACAACCGGTCCCCAGGCCCCGGATGCAGATGCGATGCACCCTGCTGTCGACTGCGGCCATCTGTTGTAGTTCAGTGTTACCAAAATTGTTACCTCTCTGATGTCAGGTGCTGTCGTTGATGGCTGTCATGAGCCACTCGTATGTCTGGCTCACCTCACAGTTGTCCTCTGGGTCTACTCAGCTCTCCGCCTTTCTCAGACCCGACTTCAGCGGCCATTCCCTCACCGGCTCTTGGGCGGTCACGGGCGAGATGCGTGCCTATCGCAAGCGAAGCGGCGTCTTCAACCCGCTTCCCGTGAGCAAACCGGTCAACCAGGGCGGGTGGGGTGCGCTCGAGCTCGCCTTCCGCTACTCGCGCCTGGATCTGACCGAGGGCACGGTCGAGGGTGGGGAGCTGGACGTCCTGTCGCTGGGCATCAATTGGTGGCTCACCTCGACGTCGCAGTTCAGCGTGGACTATCGGGATATTTCGCTGGACCGCTTCGGCATCCAAGGCGACAGCTCGGGGCTCGACTACCCCCTTCGCATCGTTCGTTCGCAGCGCCTGCAAGCACGCGGCCTGGTGGAAGAAGCCTCGATTCTAACGGGCACCGGCAGAGAGCGGAGCGGCGATCAACGCGAGACCCTGACCGCCACAAAGGCCGTCGGCGAATCCGACCTTGGCGTTCGCGCTGGCGGCAATCTGGTCGATTTGGGTGGCCGAGACGCCGAGGTTCGTTCCCTGATCCCCAGCCACCGCATTGGCCCCTCCGATGGCCTCCCAGCCGGGCCTTGTCCGAGGCCGGAGTTAGAATCTCGATCTTGTCTTACACTCGTGAAGATTCAGCGTTGAGTCGAGGGACTGCTGGACCTGTGGCCCCGGCCTCGCGCATCGTCGAGGTCGATATGGTCCGCGGCTTCGCTCTGTTCGGCGTGCTGCTGGTGAACATGTACGGTTTCGGCGCCGACTCGATCTCCTGGAACCTGCCGACCGACCAGCTCGCGTTCGCGATCACGCGCGTCTTCTTCGAGTCGAAGTCGTGGACTCTGTTCTCGATACTGTTTGGCTTCGGCTTCGCGGTCCAGCTGCAGCGCGCCCACGCACGCGGCTTGCCTATCCTCAACCTCTACCTCCGGCGGCTAGCCGTGCTCTTCGCCATCGGGGCGGCTCACGCGCTGCTCTACGACGGCGACATCCTGATGCTCTACGCGGAGCTCGGGCTCGGGCTCCTCGTCGTTCGCCGTCTGCCCACGCGGCTGCTCCTTCTCCTGTCCGTCGGGCTCATGCTGGTTTTTCCCTTGGCCCGCCTCGCCTCGACCCTGGACCAACCCACCGGGGCCCAAGAGATCCAAAGCGTCGACGAAGCCCGTGCTGAACTCGAGAAGGATCAGCACACGCACGTCTACGCCACCGGGTCGCTTGCCGAGGTGATGATCGACAACGCGAGCGCGATTCCCGCCGATCCCCTCGAAGACGTCGACACACCGGAGTCTGGCCTGGCGGTTTTCGCGATGTTTCTTCTGGGGTTCTCCGTCGGTCGATCTGGCATCCTGTACGACATCCCTGGTCACGCCGTGTCTATCTCTCGTGTGCGGGCCTGGGGCCTGGGACTCGGGCTCGCGGCAATGGCGACGGAGCGGGTCCTCGCCTCCACTACCGGGTACGCTGTGTACGGATCGCGGGGAGCGCGCCCAGGCATTCAGTTCGCTGGCGATCTCCTCTTCGCCTTCGGGATCACGGCCCTGGCTCTGGGCTATGCGGCGACGGTCATCCTCGCCGCGCAGACTCCCCGCGGCAAGGCCGCCCTCGCGCCCCTGGCCGGAGTCGGCCGCCTGGCCCTGACCGTCTACCTGACCCAGACCCTGGCGTTCACGACATTGTTCTACGGGTACGGCTTTGGCCAGGCTTTTCGATTGGGACCCGTCGCCGTCACCGCCTGGGCGGTGGTGTTCTTTGCGATGCAGGTCGTGGCGTGTCAGTGGTGGTCGAGACGCTTCCGGTTCGGCCCGATGGAGTGGTTGTGGCGCTCCTTGACTTACCTGAAGTGGCAGCCGCTCCGCCTCAGGACGTAATTCAGGACGCGCTGCCCACAGCAACCCGCGACATCAAGCCAAGCGTCGGATAACGAGAGCGGCACAACCTTCGGTGCCCTCAATCACATGGGCGTTGAACTGCTCCGGTCCGCCGTGGTGAGCAGGCGCCTGGACGACGAGCAGCTGTGGGTCCAACTCGAACTCGAAGGCATCCAGGCCAAACGGCAAACCCTCCCCAATCGACTTCAGCGCCGCCTCCTTGAGGCTCCAGAATCGGTAGAAACTCTGCAGGCGCTCCTGACCGCCTAGCCTCTCGACCACCTCGGCCTCGGCGGCCGAGAAGTACTGCCGAGCGAGTTCTGTAGCCTCCAGTTCCTTAGTTGGGTCCTCAATGTCGATGCCGACCGCATGGGTCGACGACCACGCCCCAAGAAAGCCAAACCGGCAAGAGGAGAAGCTAAACCAGAGATCCGTTGAATCGAAAAGGTAGGGCCGCCCGTTTTCTGTCTCTCCGAAGAGGATCTCCGACACGGGCTGCGAAGATCCGAGCGCAGTGGCGCCGCAGAAGCGACGAAACGTTCGACGCTGCTCGAACTGGGCCCTGTCGTCTTCGGCGACAAAGCGGGCCGCTCTTTGCAGCTCGGTCTCGGACAGGACAGATGCACAAAGGCTCGATACCTCGGGATCACGCGATACCGGTGCATAGGCAACCTGAGCCGCATGACGCGCGGATGCCGGTGTCAGATCGCGCGAGCGGGCGGCGAAAAGTTCCTTGATTCGGTCGCTATCGTTTCGAGTCATCTGGAGCCGCCCACAGGCTCCGTGGGGCTCCCCTCGTAGGTGGCTGTTGGAAGGTGCATCTCCTTCAGGGCCATGCTCAAGGGCAGAAGCGTTGTTTCGGGCTCGATGACCACACCACCCATGACCGTGGCGCCGAAGTTGACGGAGCTGCCGTTTCGGATGTCGCTTCGCTTCACTTTGAGCGTCATGTTCTCGAAGGTATGAAACTGCAGGACTCCGGCGACGACACAATTGTCGCCAAAGCTCACCGCGTTCCAGTCAAAGGCCTGCAGGGGCGATGCGAGGATGGTCCGCTTGCCGATCCGACATCCCATCCACCGCAGGACAACATTCGGGAGCACGGTCCCGGCTGAGATCTGGAAAGGCCTTCTGCACCAAGCGAAGAAGCAGTCCTGGGCGAAGAAATAGGTGAAGTGCCGCCAGGACCAGAACGACGTCGAGTGATCAGAGCCCCATTTGCTGCCGACCAGGAGCCTCTTGATTGCGGCGCTGGACACCACCAGGATGCCCTCCGCGAGAATCAAAGCAGCTAGCGCGCTGATGACCGAGTTTCCCCCCAGGCGCAGCAGGATGGTGTAGAGAACCGCATAGACGAGAACCTCGGCGATGGGCAGCATGCCGATGCCGAAGATGTCGTTCAGGGAAACACGTGCCAGAAACAGGGAGAAACTCGGCAGCTCCTGGGTTCTGTTTTCCGCCGCGAAATCCGCGCTGCCGAATTTCAGCGGCGGGTTTCCAGCCACCGTGATGGGTTCGCCGAGCCTGGAGCGCATCTGGCGCCGAAATCGTATGTCATTGCCCAGCGTGGAGACACCCAGAAGGAAGCTGGTAGGGAGATGTCCGAACTCCGCGACGCAATTATTGCTGGCGAAGAAATTTGCTGGCATGTCGAGTTGACTGAGCTTCAGGTGCTCGGCCCCATGGTCGAGCATGTTCGTGAAACAGCCATGGGACCAGAACACATGCGAGTCGGCGCTAGCCAGCTCCGGGACGAGGTTGTGCATCAAGTCGCACTCCGAGGCACCGAAGCGCGTGAAGCGCATGCCCGCGAGGGCGCGGAGGTATTGCCCGGTGATGGTCCAGGTCCACAGGCGCTGGATCTGATTCAACTTCTTGACTCGGTACAGCAGGAGAGCGCCCCTGAGACCGCGCGAGGGATACAACCCCGGCGAGGCAGGCGTGCAGCGAAGAAAGAGGCAGCCCAGCACGGAGATCAGGACGATGGTGACCCAGGTAGTGATGAACGCATAGAGCCCCATCTGCCAGACGATCTCTGGCAGCGGTGTGATTCTGAAGTAGTCGCTGGCAAGCTCTGTCTCCCTGGCGCGAATGAAAGTGACGGCGAACCAGGACACCGCGGCGGTGGGGACGACCAGGAGGGAGATATCCAGGACGACCTGCATCAGGATGTTGAGTGTTTCCATGAACCAGAATGGAGACCTGTACCGGTAGCTCTTCGCCGGGCGTTTCAGCTCGGTGCAACGGCCAGCGAATCGCGCCGGGGCTCCCTCCCACATCTCCCCCGGACCGACGTCTTCAAGGATGGGGGTCAACGGAGTGATCCAGCTGCCGCGGCCCACCGTCACATGGTTGGCGATTCCCGCCCGCATGCCGACCTTGCAGCCGCTCTCGAGGTGAACAGGGCCAACATGCAGCTCTTGCCCCACCCATCTCGACATGGAGAGGTAGGCCCCGGTCTGAATGGCCACATCATCGCCGATGGAGAGTAGGTCCAGAGGCCCGGATATCTCCACGTCGTGCGCGCACTGAAGGTTCTTACCCACGGTCGCCCCGAGCCGCCGCAACACGTAGGCCATGAGGGGCGCACTGCGGAACATCGTCCCCAGCGGGCGGAGAACCGACCGCGCCAACCGATCGATACACCAGACTCGCAGGTGCACTCTGCTCCATTTCGGGTACACACCCGGCGTCACCCTGTTCTTGTAGATGCGACCACCCAAAAAGAGCTTGATCACCAGGACCCAAAGCAGGCGGGCAAAGGGTAGGGCAAGGGCCAACAGGTACATCAAGAAGCCGACGCCAACGAACTCCCAGAGATACGCGGTCATGAAGAACTCGCCGATCTGTGCGAAAGCGACGAGCCCCAGAATGCCCAACAACCAGGGGGAGTACAACATGAACAGGAACAGGATCTGCAGGGTGGTGAAGAGTCCTACAGAGTGCACCCGTGCCGCTGCCTCATCGCGCTCGGTGCGGCCTGGGTGAGATCTCGCGGCTGCCGCTGGGGGTTCGGAGGCCTGTTGGACGTCCCGCGGGCGATGGGCTATCTGTCGCGCAGTGTTGCAGTCACTGAGTAGGTCCCGAACGGTGACCACCCATCCTGCCGATCGCAAGCGCGCCGCTAGTCGTGCGATGACGATCGAGTGCCCACCATGATCAGCGAAGGCATCGTCCCATCCAAGCGGGGTTTCGAACACGTCCCTGCAGATCTCCAGCACTTCGTCAGAACCCGGTTCTGCGCCCGCATCCGTGCCGGCCGGGTAGGCCATCCCCGCCTCTGTGTTCCGGGCTTCCGGCTCGGCGTTTGCCAGCAGATGAGAAAGGTTGGGCAAGGACTCCCGGTCGATCTTCCCGGACATCGGCTTCATGGTGAATTTTTCCGCCAGGAAGATCCTCGTCGGGACCGACGGTTCGGGAAGTTGTCTGGCCAAGGTCGCCGTAACCTGGGCAGCCCACTGCGCCGGTGCTGGAGCGACCACCGAGAAATCCCCTTCAGAGACCGACGGCGCGGCGACGAAAGCGACCAGCTCTTCGTTCTGGTAGTCCAGCACAGCGGCCTCGATCTCGCTGAACTGCGTCTGGAGGATGTCCTCCACGGGCTGTATCTCGACACGGTGCCCGCGCACCTTGAGCTGCGCGTCGACTCGGCCGAGGAAGTGCACGCGCTGCGTCCGGATGTCGATCCTACATCTGTCCCCGGTACGGTACAGGCGGCCGAATCGAGGGTGCGTGATGAACGTCTGGGCGGTCTGCTCGGGCAAGTTCCGGTAACCGCGCGCCACATGCACCCCACCGATGCAAAGCTCGCCAACCTCCCCGTGGGGTAGCGGGGTGAGCTCACCGACCTCGAGGATGACATAGGTGACGTTGGCGAAAGGAGAGCCTATGGTGACAGGCTCGCCCGGTCGCAAACTCTGGCGGCTGGTGTCCGTGCTCGCCTCGGTGGGTCCGTAGGTGTTGATGATCTGCCGTCTGCCACGCGTCCAAGGTCCCACAAGCGTTGCAGGGAAGGCCTCCCCTGCTGGCACGATGTAGCGGCACAGCGGGTAAGGGAGATCCAGCTCGGGAGTTGGTGTGAGGGTGGTGAGCAGCACTGGTGGACAGAAGAGCACCGTGATTTCAGCTTCTCGGAGGATGGGGACGAGGTCTGGGCCGGACCGTACCTGTTCCTTGGTCAACAGGACCACTGCGCAGCCTGACACCCAGGCGCTGTACATCTCGGAGATGCTACCGTCGTATCCCAGCGACGAGGTGAGCGAGGTCGCGTCCATGCCCGGAACGAGATCGAAATAGTCGGCGTAGGTCAGGGCCAGGTTCACGTAGCCGGCGTGCGGGCACTCGACGCCTTTGGGCATCCCGCTGGTGCCGCTCGTGTAGAAAATGGTCGCCAGGCGCTGGGTGGGGTCGTCCAGCCAGGGCGGCGGTTCGCTTCTAGGCTGCCCCTCCGGCAACGTCAGAACGTCGAGCGTCGGCAGATCGCGAAACTTGTCTTGGCCCCGCGTGAGAATGACCACCGGCTGCGCGTCCTCGAGCATGTGGGTGATCAGGGCCTCGGGCAAGGCGGTGTCGAGGTACATCATGGTACCGCCGGCCTTGAGAATACCGAGGTGAGAGGCCACGATTTGCCAGTTGTCCTGCGACATGGCCACGGCCACGACCTGGTCCGGCCCGGCAAGGAAGGGGGATAGGGCCGCGGCCATGGCTTCGGCCCGCGCGTCGAGCTCGGCGAAGGTCAGGAACTCTCCGGTGTGGGGGATCTGGAGGGCCGTAAGGTTCGGGTACTTCTCGGCAGAGCGGCTGAAGACCTCTGTCAGCCACTGGATCCCTTCCTGGTGCGGCACGTTCACCAGGTGGCGGTCGCCAAACACATCCGTCAAGCTGTAGGGGCAGGTATCCGCCTGCTCGGGCGACACCTTCTCCGCCACCCAGAGGTACCGCCTCCAAGCTACAAAAGTTACTGCAAGGAAGAGGGCGAAGACGGTTGTCAGAATCATTGCGGCCACGTGCTCTTCTTACTCGGAGTTCCGCTGGAGCGTGCCAGGTGGGCGCTATTGACGCCCGGCATCATATCGCGACCGAGTGCGGGCGGATCGACTCTTGCCGATCCAGGAAGGCCGTTTTTGGAAAGGATGGGCGGACGTGCCAAGAACGCCTAATCGTTTGCTGCCCAGGAGGCACACCATGAACAATAGACACATCTTCCTATTTGCCAATTTGAGTTTGCTGCTGCTGCTGGTTGGCTGCTCGGACGGTTCCCCAGGATCAGATACAGCGGCACCGGAAGCCGCGAGTACCCCGGGCACACTGGATCGCTCCGTGCTGCCCATTCAGCCACCAAAGCACAAGCCAATTACTGAAATGGATGCGCGCAATGCGACCAAGCCGCCGATGTTTTCGATCAAGCCCCCCGAAGGCGCGCCCAACGTTGTCATTGTACTGATCGACGACATCGGCTTCGGCGCGACCAGCCCGTTCGGTGGCGCCATTGAAACGCCCACATTTGAGCGGTTGGCCAACGAAGGCCTGCGTTTCAATTCATTTCACACCACAGCCTTGTGTTCACCGACACGAGCCTCTCTGCTATCTGGCAGAAACCATCATGAAGTCAATGTGGGTTCGGTAATGGAGGTGGCCACGGGCTTTCCCGGTAACCAGGGCGAGAGGCCGGATGACGCCAAGTACGTTGCCGAAACGCTGCGCCTGAATGGCTACAGTACGGCCGCATTTGGTAAATGGCATGAAACACCTACCTGGGAAGTTTCTGTGTCCGGCCCCTATTTCCGCTGGCCGACCAACTCCGGATTTGACAAATTTTATGGGTTTATTGGTGGTGAGACCAACCAGTGGGATCCGGTCATCTTTGACGGCGTAACCCAAGTGGCCAAGAAGGATGACCCTGATTATCACTTCACTACCGACATGACCAATGAGGCGATCGACTGGGTCAAATTCCAACAGGCCATGACACCTACGAAACCGTTCCTCATCTACTATGCGACCGGTGCTACCCATGCTCCACACCATGTGCCGAAAGAGTGGATCGAGAAATATGACGGCAAGTTTGACAAAGGGTGGCTTGCATATAGGGAAGAGACCTTCGCCCGCCAGAAAGCACTGGGGGTCATTCCCGACAATGCCAAGCTGGCGCCGATGCCTGAAGACATCATGGATTGGGAAGCCCTGAGCGATCAGGAACGTGAGCTTTATGCATTGCAGATGGAGGCATTCGCCGGATTCACCGAACATACTGACCACGAAGTAGGCAGATTGGTGGATGCTATTGATGAAGTTGGCGTGCTCGATAACACCCTGTTCATCTACATCATGGGTGATAACGGCTCCAGTGGCGAAGGCGGTTTGACAGGTACCTTCAATGAGTTGATTCACCTCAACGGCATTTTCGATGCCGAGACCACAGAAAGCATGCTGGCGAGAGCAGATGACTGGGGTGGTCCGAATTCATTCCCGCACTTCACGGCAGCATGGGCAGTAGCCACTGACGCTCCGTTCACCTGGACCAAGCAGATGGCCGCTGATTTCGGCGGCACCCGGAACGGCATGGTGATGCATTGGCCGAAAGGAATAGAGGCCAAAGGGGAGATCCGTACCCAGTTTCATCATGTCAATGATGTGGCAGCCACTGTTCTGGAAGCCACCAACATACCGCAACCGACAATGGTGAACGGTGTACCGCAGAAACCACTATCCGGCGTAAGTATGTTGTATGCGGCCAACGACGCCAACGCCAAGGGTCGGCATACCACGCAGTATTTCGAGATGTTTGGCAACCGCGCTATCTACCACGACGGTTGGTTGGCTCGGGTTGTGCACCGTGCACCGTGGCGCGACGCTGTAGAAAACTCTTTGCAGGATGATGTCTGGGATCTCTATAACGTGGCCGAGGATTTTAGTCTGACGAATAACCTTGCCAGTGAGAGTCCCGAAAAGCTGAAAGAGATGCAGGATCTATTTGAGAAAGAGGCCATTGCCAACAACGTGTATCCGTTGGATGACCGTCTCTATGAGCGCTTTAACGCGGCTATCGCAGGACGGCCGGATTTGATGGGCGACAGAAAGAGTTTGACGCTCGCCGATGGCATGACCGGTATTTTGGAGAACACCTTTATCAACGAGAAGAACAATTCCAAAACGATTACCGCCAATGTGCAGCTGAACGGCAACGACAGAGGCATCATCCTTACCCAGGGTGGCAAGTTCGGCGGTTGGGCGCTGTATATGGACGGTGGCAAGCCGGCCTATACCTATAACTGGTTTGGACTGGAGAGCTATACGATCGCTTCTCCCAAGGCCATCAAGAAGCCGAACGCAGAGATCAAACTGCAGTTTGACTACGATGGCGGCGGCACCGGCAAAGGTGGTCTGGCAACCCTATATGTGGACGGCGAAAAGGTCGCTGAGGGTCGGGTTGAAAGAACTGAGCCAGGGGTTTACTCGGCAGATGAAACTGCTGATGTCGGCAGGGACGAGGCTACTCAAGTAGCCGACAAAGTCTTCAAAGATGTCGACGATTCGGAATTCACCGGGTACGTAACGAACGTCACTATCAGTATTCCTGAGAGCGAGGGTTAGAGAAACGATTTAAGGCGTCAGTGTTCAGATTCCAAGATCTGCGCTGTCGCCTTCGCCGTCGGCAGAACAAGATTGAATGGCTGGAGTTGGCCGAAAGCAGGGTGTCTAATCGAAGTACCGCTGCAATGTTCCTGCTCGCCGGATGTCCAGGGTCACGCAATGGAATCCACCTCCCAACATCTTGGCGTGCCGCAGTTTCAGGGGGATGACATCGAGACCGTGCTTCTCCAGGAGCTGGATCAGCGCCGTCTGATCTCGATCGACCACGACCAGGTCCGGATTGATGCTGAAGACGTTCATGTCGATCCACTTGCTGCCGATGCTCTTAGAGAGATAGTCAGCATCGTACCTGTCCTGATTCTCCATCGGCGGGCTGTAGATGACGTCCCACTGCTTCAGGATCTCGGGCAGGGTCTCGTCATTGAGGCGACCTGGATTGCACAGCATCAATCCCGGTCGCAAGGCCACAAATGTCGAGTCGATATGGCTGCCATAGTAGACATCTTTGAAGAAGTGAACCCGATAATCATCGCCCAGAATTGTCTGTAACCATTGCCCCCCCAACTCGTTACCCGTGGCGCTGACCAGGTAGATCAAGTCCTGGCCAAGACGCAGGACGTTGGCCGCATCAAAAGCCGGCTCGTCGTTACGTGGCGTGGGCTTGTCCAGATCGACCTCGAATAGCGAGTCCAGGAGCATGGGCCTGGGTGCGCTGTACCATTTTGCGCCTGACCTCAAATAGTCGACCATCATCGAGCGATAACTGAAGGTCTCGTGGGAGCGGCTGCGGATGACATTGGGTGTTTCGATAATGTGGTCGCCGATGACCAGCAGTATGTCGCGGGGACAATAGTTGTAGTACCCCTCAGCTTGCCAATGAATCGTGGAGAATTTGGCCTCGTGTGGCCATGTCTCCGGGCGTCTGACGGTAACGCCCTGTTCTTCCAAGACAGCAACAAAAGCACTCAAGTCCTCTTCTGTCTCTTCGATGACCTGTAGCGGAAAAGGGCCCTGCGGTATCTCCGCCAACGAACGGTCGGGAAATTCTGCCAGTCGGGTACTCAGGTCGCGCGTAGGTAATCTTGCCCCCAGCGGATTTCCGACAATTACTTCTTCCAGTGGATCCCACTCATTGCAACTCCATACGACTGACATAGGAATCAAATCCCTTTCATGTAGGCCATGAGTCCTGTCTGAATGGCCGCTTGACGAGCTCCCATGTGCCCGATCCACCTGAAGCGCTCAGAGAGCACCTCGTGGAGTACGACGCACAGCCTGGAGAAAGTGCGGTCTCCCCCACCCGAACCGGGAGCCCGGAACAAGCTTGCGGGCAACAAAGGAACTGAGCAGACAATTCAAGGCCCGCCAGGCGTGACGGGCCTTCGGTGCGGTCCAAGGACTGTCGACTGTCTACTTGATCTTCACGGATTCCCACACGACGCTGTCTGGACAAACGACGAATTCTTGGTTCGCAGTGTCGATCTTCGCGGCCTCAGAACCCTCGTAGCCATCCCAGAACTCACCCCACTCCTTGAAAGTAGGTGCCGTGACAACGAACATGGCGTCCATACCACTCGTGGCGTTGACGGCAATTGGGAAATACACATAGGCCTCGATGTTCTCACCACCCTTGATCTTCTTTGCAGCCGCGAGCCACTTCTGAGCACCCTCGATTACCTGCGCCTCGGTTGCTTCATCTTCGATCTCGCAACTCCACATCTGCGTGGCCTCGCCGCCGGCAAAGGCCGAAGCGCAGGCAATCACCATCACCAAAACGAACATCCAGAACATATTTGTCTTCATCACGATCTCCTTTCGTTATTGGGGTTGCAGCCTCGCCAAGAGCTGACCTGCCCCCAGTGTCTGTACCACCCATTATGTTAGGAAACTGTTCATAACGGGCCTTTCTCTTCGAGTGGCCCCGAGGGCCACCCGACCGCTTCTGGTGCCGATGCCGTTCGATCACGTCGGCTGCGCTCTCGACGTCTTCGCTTCTCACGGCATGCTCGATCGACTCCGTGATCCGCCCACCCGATTCGAACCACTCGCTGGCCCGCAGGTGGAGCGCTGAGGAACTCGGCGGTCTCTGTAACCGTGAACCGAAGATCTTGGAGCCGTACCTCGTCGACTTGACGCGAGGCGCGCATTGAGGCCATCGCCAGCGGCGGGTCACGCCGAGTCACGAGCACGAGATGTAGGGGCTGGGGAGGATGCTCCAGGAGCAG
>JBATEX010000141.1:0-106245 GCA_049664225.1 Thermoanaerobaculia bacterium | reverse complement strand
TAGGGGCGGCTGTAGTCTGCATTCGCTTCCTCCTTTTCTTAGGGTGAAAAGGAAGCTTAGACACGGTCGCCCTCTTCTTGCCCACCTCACACCACCAAGGGCTCGCCACCATAGGATCTACATTCGGGAGGGCCGCCACCTCGTCACGTCTTCGCGCCGGATCTCCCGTGTACTTCTTCGGCCCTTGCCATGCGCTCGACGAGGCGCCCCCTGTCGAACCACCCGAACGAACCTCGGGCACCAGTGACGGCAATAAGGGCCTAGGGGCGTAAGGGCGCAAGGGGCTAGGGCTTGAGCCTCTGTTTCCCCAAGCCCTCAAAGACTGGCCGGAAGGAACGCCCGGCCACTTCACCCCCACTGCCCCAAGGATCGGCAGGGAGGTACGACCGGACGCCTCAACCCCCAGGGCGGGGAGAGGTGGGGGGCGTCAAGCGCTCCGTGAGGCGGCTATAGCGGTCGAGCTGGCGGTCGTTGCGCACGGCGAGCCCGAGTGCCCGGGGGTCGCCCACGACAACGACCAGCTTCCTGCCGCGGGTCACTGCCGTGTAGAGCAGATTGCGTTGCAGCATCATGTAATGCTGCGTGTGGATTGGGACGACCACGCAGGGGTATTCGCTTCCCTGCGACTTGTGGACAGAGCAGGCATAGGCCAGGACCAGCTCATCGATCTCGGCTGGCTCGTAGTCGACCATCCGGCGACCGAAATCCACACGCAGGCCCTCGTCCTTTTCGGCTTTGGGGAGAACCCTTCCAACGTCGCCATTGAAGACATCGAGCTCGTAATTGTTGCGGATCTGCATGACGCGGTCGCCGACCCGCAGGCGTCCGGGTGGGCTGGAGTCCTGGCCTGAAGGCGGATTCAGGAGCCGTTGCAGCTCGATATTCAAGTTCTCCGTGCCGATCAAGCCCCGGCGCATGGGTGCCAGGACCTGGATGTCGCGATGGGCGTCGAAACCGAAGCTGCGCGGTATCCGACGAGTCACCAGGTGCAGAATCGTCTCCAGAATCGCCTCCGGCTCCTGGCGTTCAATGAAGAAGAAATCGGTGGTTCGGCTTTGGTGCTCCAGGTCAGGCATCTTGCCCCGGCGAATGCGGTGGGCGTTGGTGACGATGCGACTCTGGGCGGCCTGACGAAAAACGGTTTGAAGCCGTACCACGGCCGGGCGTCGGGATACGATCAGGTCTGCCAGCACCCGCCCTGGGCCGACCGACGGTAGCTGGTCCACATCTCCCACCAGTACCAGCTTGGCGCCATTCGGAATGGCGTCGAGCAGGTGATATGCGAGGGAGCAGTCGAGCATCGACGCCTCATCGACGATGACGTAGTGCGCTTCCAAAGGGCGTCCGCCGTGGCGCTGGAAGATCATCTGGCGAGGATCGAACTCCAGCAATCGGTGGATGGTCTTGGCCGGGGCTCCGGTGGCTTCGCTGAGTCGGTTGGCAGCACGCCCGGTGGGGGCGGCTAGAAGCACTCGCTGTCTGGCTTTGGCGAGGATCTGGACGATGGCCCGAACCAGAGTCGTCTTGCCGGTTCCGGGGCCACCGGTGACAATCAGTATCTTCGAGTCGAGAGCGCACCGCACGGCCTCGACTTGCTGAGGCGCAAGCTCCAGGTGCTGATTCTCCTCCAGCCAGGCGAGAGCCTTCGGAATGTCGATCTGTCGGCTGTCTGAGCGGCTTGCAAGGAGCTTCTCGATTCTGCATGCGACGCCTGCTTCTGTTGCGTGCAGCCTGGACCGGTACACCGCATCGGTCTGCCGAAAGGTCGATGGCTCGATGACGATCTCGCCTCTGCCGGTGAGCGCATCGATCGCCGCTCGCACTGACACACCATCGCCGTCGAGCTCCAGGAGGGTGCCAGCATCCTCCCTCAGGCGCGGGAGGGGTAGGTAGAGATGTCCAGCTTCAGCGGCGCGATCCAGGGCGTAGAGGATCCCTGCCTCGACCCGCTGAGACGCGTCTCCAGTGATGCCCAGGCCCGCCGCGATCTGATCCGCAGTCTTGAACCCGATGCCCGTCACCTCTTCGGCCAACCTGTAGGGGTTCGCTCTGACCGCAGCGACAGCTGTTTCCCCGAGCTGCTTGTGAATTCGTAGGGCTTGCCCGGTTGTCATCCCCTGGGATTGCAGAAAGACCAGAGTATCGCGCAGGCCCTGTTGCTGTCGCCAGGCCAGGCGAATCTGCTCGGCTCGGACCGGGCCGATACCCTCCACTTCGCTGAGGCGCGAAGGATCATTCTCCACCACCTCGAGCGTGTCGAGGCCGAAGCGGGCTACGAGCCGTCCGGCCAGCGCCGGGCCGATACCCGGAATCAGCCCGGAGCCGAGGTAGCGCTCGATGCCCTTGAGGGTGCTGGGTTGCAGAGCCAGATAGGAGGTGACTCGGAACTGCCTGCCGAAGCGACGGTTCTCCTCCCAGTTGCCACTGAGGCGAAGACTCTCTCCTGGCTGAACTCCGTACAGAGGGCCCACCGCGGTGATCGTGGTGCGCTTGGTGTCGGAGAGAGTCAGCCGGAGCACGGTCCAGGAGCTGGCCGCGCTGCTGAAGACCACCCGGGACACCGCTCCCTCCAGTGTGGAGGTGCCGGAGTCAGAATTGCCAGGTGTGGCGGGCGGGTGCTGCTTCATCGTGACCATCGGTCCGCGAAGAGTTTACGCGAATCCCGCTTGCCACCATGCCCTGCAATTGAATTTGGGGCTGGCCGGGACAGGACGGGTATGCCAAAATGGCGCCATGACGAGTGAAGCGCCCCTGGTGCTGGTTATCGATGATGAGACCGGCTCCAGGGAATCCATGGCCATCGCACTCGAGAAGGCCGGTCTCCAGGTACGCACCTTCGACGATGCCGAGAAGGCCCTGGAGTTCCTGGACAAGAACGAGAGGGCAGCCCTGGCAGTATGCGATCTCAGGATGCCGGGCACCGACGGGATCGCCTTCTTGAGCGAAGTGCGTCGCCGAGAGCTGGACTTCGGGGTGATTCTGGTGACTGGTTTCGGTAGCATCGAATCCGCGGTCGAGGCCATGCGGATTGGCGCCGACGACTATCTAACCAAGCCTGTCGACCTCTACGAGCTGCGCAAGCGGGTGACGAATGTTCTGGAGAACCGTCAGCTCAAGGAAGAGGTGACGACGCTCAGGACGATGCTCGACAAGCGCTATGGATTCGAGAGCATTGTCGCCAAGTCGGCGCCGATGGAGCGACTCTTCGAGCAGATGCGCCTGGTGGCACCGACTCGCTCCAGTGTCCTGATTACCGGCGAGAGCGGCACCGGGAAGGAGCTGGTGGCGAAGGCTCTGCACCAGGCAAGTCCGCGCAGCGAAGAGCGATTCCTGGCCCTGAACTGCGGCGCCATTCCCTCGGACATTCTCGAAAGCGAGCTCTTCGGGCACGAGAGGGGATCCTTCACCGGAGCCGTTGCCCGCAAGATTGGCAAGTTCGAGCTCGCCCATCGCGGCACCCTGTTTCTCGACGAGATCAGCGAGCTCTACCCCGAGCTCCAGGTCAAGCTGCTGAGAGTGCTCGAGGAGAAGCAGGTCATGCGGGTCGGTGGAGGAGATCTGATCGACGTCGACTTCCGTCTCATCGCCGCCACCAACAGGGACCTCGAGAAGGAGGTGGCGGAAGGCAGGTTTCGCGAGGACCTCTACTACCGGTTGAAAGTCGTCACCTTGCGGGTCCCGCCCCTGAGGGAAAGACTGGAAGACACCGCCCTGCTAGCCGAGCACTACCTGGCCCAATTTTGTGAAGAGCACGGCCAACCACCCAAGCGTCTCACCTCGGAAGCGCTCGGAGTATTGTCGCACCACGCCTGGCCAGGCAATGTCCGCGAGTTCAAGAACTTCATCGAATCGACGGTTATCTTCCACGAGGGAGAAGAGATCGACGTTGCCGACCTGCCGCCTGAGCTCAGGCTGGGCCATCTCTCGAGCTCGAGCCTGCCGGTGCAGAATGTGGTGGGAGAGCCGAGGGAGATGGCCGAGATCGAGCGTTTGGCGATCGTTGAGACGCTCGAGCTGACCGACGGCAGGCGGGCAGAGGCGGCCAGGATTCTCGGGATCGGACTTCGAACCCTGCAGCGCAAGATCAAGGAGTATCGCGAGGCGGGACTACTGGAGGGATAGGGCGATGGAGCTTCCCATAGCGGTCTTGATTCACAATGAGCTCGCGGGTCTCAAGGGGGTCGAAGGATTCCTGCACCAGATCTCCGAGAATGGCTACTACATCTTGCAGTATTCGTTCGGGCAAAACGTCCATCGGGTGCTGCTGCCGATCCAGGAGACGGCTCTGATCTTCAAGGAGCCGGAAGAGGCCATCGAAGCGCCAATGGAAGTCGAACGTTAGGATCCCGACTGAATTCGCAAGGCGGCTGCTAGGCCATGGCGTGGAGCATTTCACGCACGGCCTGCTCCATGCCCACAATCACTGCCCTCGAGATGATCGAGTGGCCGATGTTGAGCTCCTCGATTCCCGGGATCGAGGCTACGGGCCCGACATTCGCGGTGGTGAGACCATGGCCCGCGTAGACCCTTAGACCACCCTCCAGGCCCATGGTCGTGACCTGAACGATCTTTCGCAGCTCGGCTTGTGCTGCTGCACCCTGGGCCTTCGTGTAGCTGTCGGTGTTGATCTCGAAGCCCTCGACCCAGCCCACTGCGGTCGACAGGAGATGCTCGATCTGTCTCGGTTCCGGGTCGACGAAGACCGAGACCGCAATTCCCTGCGCCTCGAGCTGTTTGGCCACCGCCACCACTCGCTCGCCCGTGGACAATAGGTCGAGCCCACCCTCCGTGGTGACTTCTTCGGGTCGCTCCGGTACCAGGCTGACCTGATCTGGGCGGTAGCGCAGCGCGATGGTGGTCATCTCCTCGGTGGTGGCCATCTCGAGATTCAGCTTTCCCTTGACCGTCTGTCGAAGACTGGCGAGGTCGCTCTCGTGGATGTGGCGACGGTCACTGCGCAAGTGGATCGTGATCCCGGTAGCCCCCTGTTGCTCGGCGATCTCTGCGGCTTCGACGGGGTCCGGGTAGGCGGCCTTGCGCGCCTGTCTGAGCGTCGCGACGTGGTCGACATTCACGGAAAGATCAGTCATGCGAGGGTCTCCTGGGTGGACCTGACTATTCTGCTCCAATCTCTTCCCGGATGGCGCCAATCAGCCTCGAGGCCAACTCGTCGATCTCAACCTGATTCTCGCCTTCGATCATCACCCTGGCGAGGGGTTCTGTACCGCTGTACCGCAGAACGAGGCGGCCCCTGTTGCCAAGTCGGACCGCGACCTCGCGGGCTACGGCGGCGACGCTTGGCAGGGACTCGAGGGGTGGCTTACTGGTGACCCTCACATTGATCAGGACTTGAGGAAAGCGCACGAACGGGGCCAGTAGCTGCGACAGGGGCTTGGCCTCGTGCTTGAGAATGCTGGCAATCTGAAGAGCCGTGGCGAGGCCGTCGCCGGTGGTGCTCTGCGTCAAGTCGACGATGTGTCCGGATTGTTCGCCTCCCAGGGAAATGCCAGCTTCCAGCATCGTATTCACGACGGTGCGATCGCCGACGCCACACCGAACCAACTCGATGGATTCCCCTTCGAGTGCTCGCTCAAGGCCCAGGTTGGACATGCTGGTCGCGACGATCTTCGGAGGCTCCAGTCGCCCCGACCGCTTGAGGTGTCGGGCCCAGAGGAAGAGTGCGGCGTCACCGTCCCGCACCACCCCTTGCTCGTCGGCAAAGAGGGCGCGGTCTGCATCCCCGTCGAAGGCGATTCCCAGGTCGGCTGCCGATTCGAGGACGGCTCTGGCCATGGCCTCTGGATGAGTCGAGCCGCACTCGAGATTTATGTTGCGACCGTCTGGCGTGTCGTGGAGCGTCACGACCTCTGCCCCCAGATCGCGGAAGACCTTGGCAGCGAACGGCGCAGCCGCACCGTTGGCCGCATCGACCACGAAAGTCAGGCCATCGAAAGACACCGAGTCATGGGTGGATGGCTCTTCGAGAGCTAGCCGGTAGTCACGCGCCAGGGACGCATCCAGGTCTAGCCTCACGGGAGGCAGTTCTTCGGCCTGGTCCGGGTGATTGAAGAGTCGCTCCTCGAGAGCCTCTTCGGCGGGCTCCTGCCATTTGAACCCCAAATGGTCGAAGAGCTTGATGCCGTTGTCGGGCAACAGGTTGTGGCTGGCCGAAATGGCGACGCCGGCAGCAGCGCGACGCTGGCGAACGAGAAACGCGATTGCGGGAGTCGGCAGAGTGCCCCCGAAGCAGGGCCGGGCGCCGGCATGAAGCAGGCCTGCAGCGATCCAGTCGCAAAGAGGCCGGGTGCTCTGCCTTGTGTCGCCTCCCAGGACGATCTGTGGGTTGGGAGTCTCTTCGCCGAGCATCAGCCCCAGGTGATAGCCGATACGGCCGACGGTCTGCTCGTCCAGGGGGAAGGTGCCGAACGGAGCCCGGATGCCGTCCGTCCCGAAGAGACGCAGGGAAGGTGGGGCGGTCGTCATTCTGCAGAGTCCTTGGAGTTCGAGACAGAGTCGGCGCCTGGAATCTCCATCAGGATTCGGACCGACACGACAACGGGCTGCACGATGTTGACCAGGGGATCCGGCGGTAGGACAGCCGCCTGCTCTTGAAAATCCAGGGCATGGCCGGTGAGGTCTACGGGCGTGGTGAAGAGGGAACCTATGGTGTCGAGCATCGACTCAGGTCCCCTGACCAGGATGCGCGGAGGGATGACTTCGGCCATTCGGACCTTGGCGCCGGCAGCCGGTTCGCCCTCCAGTCGCGCCGTCACTGGCAGCAGATCCGTCTTTTCGACATCCAACTCGAGGTGGATGATGTTGGGCTCGATGGATACTACCTCCAGGGCTTCGGGCAGGATTACGTTCTCGGCCGTCAGGGGAACGTCGAAAGCGCCTTTGGCCGGATTGGGCAGCTCGACGAAGACATCGACCAGGTAGGGATTCAGGCTGAGAATCTTGCTCTTGGGACCGAGAATGCCGATCCTCACCGATTCGACTCGCTGGACCACGATCAGACCAGGGAAGTTATCGTAACGGACCGTGGCCTGGACCACTTTTTCGCTAGGGGGTTCCCGATTCTCGACGGAAAGCACGAACCATGCGGTCACGGCCAGGGCGAGGGCGAGCAATCGCAGTCCCCAGATGCTCCTGGCTTCGCTCATGGGTTCGTCTCCGAAAGGGACCCAAGGTCGGTGATCAGATACTTGTAGAGCGCGTTGCGCAGGCTCTTGGAATCCAGGTCGCGAATGAGCTCGCCCCCAATGGCTATCGAGATGGCGCCGGTCTCCTCGGAGACCACGACGGCCAGCGCATCTGCCTCTTCGGAGATGCCGAGGGCGGCTCGGTGACGCGTCCCGTAGTCTTTGGAGATCTCGGGGTTCAGGGAGAGGGGAAGAAAGCAAGCGGCGGCTGCGATGCGGTCCTGCTGAAGGATGGCTGCACCGTCGTGGAGCGGTGTCTCTGGGCTGAAGAGATTGATCAGCAGGTCGTAGCTCACGAGCGCATCGATCTCGACGCCGTTCTCGATGTAGTTTCGCAGGCCTTCCAGTCTCTGAATGACGATCAGGGCGCCAACTCTCCGGTCCGAGAGAGTCGTGGCCGCCGTCACGATCTCGCTGATCGTCGACTCCGTCTGTTGATGAGTGCCGAGACCCCACAACGGGTTGCGACCGAAACTGGCCAAGGCGTGGCGTATCTCGTGCTGGAAGAGAACGATGATGGCCAGGGGGAGCACCAGGAGAAAGTTGCCCAGGAGCTCCTTGAGAGTCACCAGCTTGGCGACTCCAGCAAGATAGGAGGCGGCGGCGATGAAGAGGATTCCGAGGATGATCTGAACGGCCCGCGTGCCACGGATGAGAAGCAGGAGGTTGTAGATGACCAGTGCGACGAGTGCGATGTCCAGGACGTCGCGCCAGGTCACGAGCTGCAACCAGTCAGCCAGGCTCATTGCGGTCCACCTGCCGAGTCGATGGCCTCCCAGACCGCGAGGAACTGAACGGTCTCTGCCACGTCGTGTACTCGAACCATGGCCGCACGCTGAGAAGCGGCCCAGGCGATCGTTGCCAGGCTGCCGGGCAGTCTGCTGGCCGCGGGCTGGTCGATGATGGCGCCGATGAAGCTCTTGCGGCTGGCGCCGACGAGGATCGGCCGATCGAGCTGCTGGAGCTCATCGAGCCGCAGCAGGAGCTCCAGATTCTGCTGTCCGTTCTTACCAAAGCCGATTCCCGGGTCGATCACGATCTGGTCGCGGGAGACGCCTTGCTGGCAAGCCCGTTCTATGGCCCCTGCCAGATCTTGGATGACCTCCGCGACCACATCGTCGAAGTGGATCCGACTCTGCATCGAGGCCAGATCACCTCGGCTGTGCATCAGGACGAGAGCAGATCCACTCTCGGCTGCCACAACCGCAATTTCTGGGTCCGAGAGGCAGCTGATGTCGTTGATGAGATCGGCACCGGCTTCGAGTGCAACCCTGGCCACGGCACTCTTGCGAGTGTCCACAGACAGCGGTACGGAGACTCGCTCCCGAAGGCGCTCCAGAACCGGTAGCAGGCGGTCCAGTTCCTCTTCCGCAGGCACGGTTTGCGCACCGTTTCCGTAGACGCCACCACCCGGTCGGGTCGACTCGGCCCCGAGGTCCAGAAGGTCAGCCCCCTGCGCAACCATTTCCTCCGCCCGATCCACAGCTCGTGACGGATCCATCCACAGGCCTCCATCGCTGAAGGAGTCGGGCGTCAGATTCAGCACCCCCATGACGAGAGGTGTCTTCTTGAGCTCGAGAATCCTTCCTCCAGCACAGGCAAGGCTGCCGGCGGCTGGCTGTCGAGAAGCGACGGTGAGCATGAGGGTGCGAGGTACAGGGTTTCGATCGAGAGTCGTCTATTCCGTTGACGGGAGAGGGTCGGATGGTGTCGACGCCGTTCCCGTCGGCATGTCGAGCGTGCCCTCCCCGACCTCCTCGATAGGGGCTGGTCCCGAGTTCCCTGGGTCTGTGGCGAGCTCCTCATCGCCGGGTTGGGGCTCTGGTGACGCGGGCTCCGGAGGAGTGGGATCCAGGTCCTTGCCGGTCATCTCTTGGATGGTCGCGTAGACCGCCTGCCCGTCCAGGGATTCGTATTCCAGGAGCTCCTGGGCCAGGCGCTCCAGGATCGCCCGATTGTCGGTCAGGATCTTGCGGGCCCGTTCAAAGGCCGTCTGGACGATCCTGTCCACTTCGCGGTCGATGCGAATGGCCGTGTCTTCGCTGTAGTCGGCTCGCTGGTTGAAATCGCGGCCGAGAAACAAGGGCTCGTCCTTGCTGCCGAACGACAAGGGACCCAGCTCGGACATGCCCCACTCGCAAACCATCCGCCGCGCCATCTCCGTGGCCCGCTCGATGTCGTTGCCGGCTCCGGTTGTAATGTCGTCCTGGGTCAATTCCTCGGCAATGCGGCCACCCATCAGGATGGCGATCTGACCTTCTACGTAGCTTCTACGGTAGGTGTACTTGTCCTCGAGGGGCAGCTGCATCGTGACGCCGAGGGCACGACCACGAGGGATTACAGTCACCTTGTGCAGGGGGTCGGAACCCTCGACAAAGGCTGCAACCAGCGCGTGACCGGCTTCATGGTAGGCCGTGATGCGCTTTTCCTCGTCGGTCAACATGAGGCTCTTGCGCTCCACACCCATGAGGACCTTGTCCTTGGCGTACTCGAAGTCCTCCATGGCCACCAGGTCACGCCCTCGACCCGCTGCCACGAGGGCGGCTTCGTTCACCATGTTGGCTAGATCCGCTCCGGCAAACCCGGGTGTTCCCCGGGCCAGGAGCTCCAGATTGACATCCCCGTCGAGAGGCGTCTCCCGTGTGTGGACCTTGAGTATTCCCAGGCGACCGTTGATGTCCGGGCGATCCACTACGACTCGTCGGTCGAAACGCCCAGGGCGTAGCAAAGCGGGGTCCAGGACATCGGGACGGTTGGTCGCGGCGATGAGGATGACGCCTTCATTGGACTCGAAGCCATCCATCTCGACCAGCAGTTGGTTCAGTGTCTGCTCACGTTCGTCGTGGCCGCCGCCCAGCCCGGCTCCGCGATGCCGTCCAACGGCGTCGATCTCATCAATGAAAACGATACAGGGAGCGTTTTTCTTGCCCTGCTCGAAGAGGTCCCGAACACGACTGGCACCGACCCCGACGAACATCTCTACGAAATCGGAGCCGGAGATGGAGAAAAAGGGTACGCCGGCTTCTCCGGCGATCGCCCTTGCGAGCAGGGTCTTGCCGGTGCCAGGCGGCCCCATCAACAGGACTCCCTTGGGGATCTTGCCGCCCAGCTTCTGGAACTTCTGAGGCTCCTTGAGAAACTCGATGATCTCGCAGAGCTCTTCCTTGGCCTCCTCGACGCCAGCGACGTCCTCAAAGGTCACCTTCTTGCCGGATGTGCTGAGGAGCTTGGCTTTGCTCTTGCCAAAGGAGAGAGCCTTGTTTCCGCCGGACTGCATCTGGCGCATGAAGAAGATCCACAGGCCGATGATCAACAGGAACGGCGCCCAGCCGAAAAGGAACTGCAGCAGTGGGTTTTCCCGCGGTTCCTCGGCCTTGATCACCACGCCAGCGTCCCGAAGCTCCGTGACCAGGTCCGGGTACTCGGGCAGATAGGTGAAGAAGCTGTCCTCCTCGGCGTATTGACCGCCTTCGGTGAAAGTCCCGGAGACCTCCTGGCCGCGAATCGTGACTTCCGCTACGCGTCCCTGCTCGACCTGCTCGAGAAACTCGGTGAAGGTCAGAGGGAAGCGGGTCACTCGACCTGCTTGAAAGGTGTTCCACAACAGGATGACCACGACGAAGATCGCGATCCAGACAATCAGTGTTCTAACGGTCGGAGTCAAGAGTCAAATTCCTCAAGAAGGGAGACGAAGGTGTCTATCGAGCTTGTCTCGAACCCTCGTTCTCGTCGTGTTCTACGATGCCGATGAACGGGAGGTTGCCGAAGCGGCCCTGGTGTTTGAGCCCATAGCCGACGAAGGTCCCCTGGCGCTCGGTCGTAAACAGGCTGTAGTCGGGTTGAAAGTCGGTCTTCCTCTGGTCCGGTACGTCGATCAGTCCGGCGAATTGGACCTGGCGAGCCCCCCTCTGGCGAAACTGGCTGGACAGGTAGTTCTCGATGACCCCTGAAACCACCACGTCCTTGAGAATCACGAGATTCTGATTCTCGACGTTCAGGGAAATAGGGTAGTGGATCTCCAAGAGATCCCCATCGGAGGCGCTGACCGAGTATTGGACCTGGATGAAATCGAATCGCACGGGTTGTTCGATGGCCCTGATGAGATCGGCCAGGAAGAGTACCGAGCCACCCACAATGGAGATGATCCAGGGGTCGGCTCCGCCCAGGTCGTTTCCCAGGCGGCGGCCCAACTCGGTGACCTTCTCCTGGATGGTGGTTGCGTCAAAAAGCTGTCGGATATCCATGGTGATTACAGCGGCTCGATCTGGGCCACCCAGACGGGTTCGCTCTCTCTAACCTTGAAGTCCTCGTTTACAGTCACCCCAGGAACCCAGGCCAAGCGTGGGCCCACGAAGAGCAGGGGGAGACGATCTCTCTCGCGACGTGGAACACGGCGGTCGATCAAGACTTCCTTGAGGCGACGCGTGTGGGCACAACCCAACGGTCGGAGCCGATCACCAGGTCGTCGATTGCGAATCGTAACTTCGTCACCGGCGACAATAGGCAAAGACAACCCTGTCCGTCGGGGCGAGCTAGCGAACATCCACCGGGCCGCGATTCCTGGTTCGATTCGAAACCGAAGACCGACCTCGGGGATGAAGCACTCCCCTGGCACCTTCAGAGTATAAGCGAAAGGAGCCTGTTCTGGTCGACTCCTTCGAAGCCAGACCCTGTCTTCCTCGCTCTCCCATCGCCAACCACCCCCACAATCGCAACCGATCGTCATGGCAGATCGCAGTTGTCGAAACAGATCTTCTCTCGCCTTCCTTGGTGGCGGGTAGGGAAGGCCTGCCGCCCGATGCATCAGGCTCAGGGCGAAGGGAAGCACCGCGAGAGGCAGCTCGGCCAGGTGCCTCCTGTTTACGCTCGACTCCCCCTGGGCGGTTTTCAGATCGAGACGACGGATCAGAAATCGGTCCATTGTGTCCTGGAGCCGCCCAGCCGCCCTCGACAGATTTTGCAGCGCATCGCCCAGGTGAGGATCCGCGGCCGCCAACTGAGGGATGAGGAGATGTCGAATGCGATTGCGAGGTGCGGTCAGGTCGAAGTTCGTGGGGTCGATGACAGGACTCAAGCCCGATGTCAGGGCAGCGTCGTGCAGTTGCTTGCGGGTGACGCGGAGGAATGGCCGCAGGATCCGATCCCGACGAGCCATGATTCCGGCGAGCCCAGTCAGGCCGCTGCCAAAGGCGAGGCGCAAGAGTACGGTCTCGATCTGGTCGTCCGCGTGGTGCGCGGTCATGGTGAAGGTGGCACCCCGACGGCTGCGAACCTCCTCCAGGAAGCCGTAGCGAACGCGCCTCGAGGCAGCCTCCATACTCTCCCCCGCCGTTCTGTGAGCCTCTACCTCACGACGCTCGACCCAGAGCGGGACTTTCAGCGACTCGCACAATCGAGAGGCAGCCCCGGCTCTACGGGCCGAGTCTTCGTCGAGACCGTGGTCCAGATGAGCCGCAGCCACTTCGAGATCCAATCGCGGGGCGACGTGATTCATCGCCCAGAGCAGGGTAGTGGAATCCGGTCCTCCGGAGAATGCGACTACTAGCTCGTCACCCGGCTGAACACGAGCCTCCGCCGTGAGGAAGGTCTCGAGTGTGCGTAAGACTGTCACTCTGGAAGAAGATGGTGGCGGTGAGAGGACTTGAACCTCTGACCTAGCGATTATGAGTCGCTCGCTCTAACCAGCTGAGCTACACCGCCGTTGTCTCAAGAGAACCGCCGAGCTGCGCAGGAGGCTTCTCCCACTGGCTCGGGCTGGGAATTATAGCCGGACCTGGTCTTGGTGGCGAGCGGGTATGCGAACCGCTCGGGCAGCAGCGTGCCCGAGCGGTAAACGAAGAAAAGGAGATCAGCGAATCGTTGGACGCGGACGCCGAGAAAGGGGAGTTGTGCTGGTCTGCTCAGGGCGAGCAGTCAGACGTTCCAACTCCTGCCTCGAGTGGCGAAACTCCCGGAAGAACTCCAGCATCGACGCAGCCAGACTGGAAGAGTTGATCTGGTAGATCACATGTTGACCTCGACGTTGGTCGACGACGAGATCGGCTTCGCGGAGTACTGCCAGGTGTCTCGAGATCGTTGGCTGAGAGAGCTGGAAGTTGTCGACGATCTCACCGACACTGAGTGGGTGATTCTCGAGCAGTCTCAAGATGTTCCTCCGGGTCTGGTCGGAGAGGGCCTTGAAGAACTTCGTCAACTGGCGATCGGGAACACTCGGATGTGTGGCAAAAGGCGTCACCCGATCGCTGCGAGAGCCCCTTCTCATTGGCTTGATCTGGTCCATGTCTTGCTCCGTTCTGTGTCAGGGATGATTCGGTGGTCTCCTTGGGTCTCGTCCTGGTTGGTTCGGCATCCCTTGGTTGCTGCTTCCATAAGCGATGAACTCCAATTTGCATTCGGGGCTCTATAGGGCAATGGCCATGCCAGCTTTGACAACAAACGCTTCGGCGAGCGCTCCAGCACCCTGAAAATCGCAACTGTCTGGATATAAACGATTGAAAAATAAGGGGTTATGCGGTTCTTTCGGACGACCTTAAACCCCGCTCGAGAAGCCGAAGAGGGCGGCGAGTGTGAAAATGTTGGTATGTATTCAGTTAAGAATTGACGTATCGGGAATTGGCAATGCTCAAAATTTTCCAGAGTGATGCAAAAAAATGGCTCATTGCCGGTTCGGTCCCAGGCTGCGAGGATCTCGCGATCGGATCCCTGCGGACCCGTCGGATTCTTGGTGTGAATGGGGCTACGAGTGATTAGTGATTGACTTCCGGGGGACCCTCCCGTAGTATTTCGCGTCGCCGGGGCGGGGAGGTTAGCTCAGTGGAAGAGCACCTGCCTTACACGCAGGGGGTCGTGGGTTCAAATCCCTCACCTCCCACCAGCTACCGACTCACTGTGCCGGCGGTTGCAGATATTGCGGGGTCGTAGTTCAGCTGGTTAGAACGCCGGCCTGTCACGCCGGAGGTCGCGGGTTCGAGTCCCGTCGACCCCGCCAGTCTGCGAAAAAGCCATGCTCTTGGCCCCCCTTAACCGGGGTTAACGGAATGTAGGCCAGGACTGGGACGGGACAAGGAGGTTGCCATGAGAGAGAAGATCAAGCTCGTTTCCTCGGCAGGTACGGGGTACTTCTACACCACGACCAAGAACAAGAAGCTCGGTGCCGGGAAGCTGCGCCTCAAGAAGTACGATCCGAAGATCCGCCAGCACGTCGAGTTCGTGGAAGACAAGCTCCGATAGGTCGGATCTGTGACTTCAGCCCGACTTCAAGACCGATTACTACCCTAGATCCCAGTAGCCGAACGAGCCAAGCCGTTGGCCGCGGGCTCATAGGGGGTGCGTCCATCTCGTGGGTCAGAACAACAGGTCTTCGAGGACGCGAGATTCGCCGTCCACGCCCCCCGCAGTGATGCTAGAATAGCGAGCCCTACCGTCTACAGGTCCTGGCGGACCTGAACACTCGTTCTTCATCTGGTCGTTCAGCCTCCTCTCCATACGCGTATGGAAAGGAGTCTCAAACGATGGCAGATCATGAGATCGGCGAGCTGCTCGCACGGTGTGCCAGATCATTCGAGCCGGATCCCTGGAGAGAGTTTGTGCGGCGTTTCGAGGATCGGCTGACTCGAGGAATCGATCAGGCGGTACGGCGATTCGGTGTCCGATTGAGCCGTGAGGAGCGCGAGGATCTCGTTCAGGACGCCTACTATCGCTTGCTCGACAAGCAAGCCCTCGGCCTCAGGCGTTGTCGTGCAAGGCGGGAGACCGAGATCGGGGCCTATCTCGGTCGTATCGGTGAGCGAGTCGTTGTCGACCACCTGCGGGCAAGCTCAGCTCTGAAACGGGGCCGACGGCACCTGGTAGACCGGTTGATGATCCTCGAGGGAGATCCGGCCGACGGTGCGGTCGATCAACGCCCTTCGCCAGAGGAATGGGTGCTGAACCGAGAGCGGCGCCGATTCTTCCTGGAGCGTTGTCGGGACGTCGTGGGCAAGCGATCCGTTCGGGATCTGAACGTGCTCTACCTGGCATTTTTCGAAGGTCACAGCAGTCGGGAGATCTGTCGCCAGCTCGGCGGTGGCTTGACTCCCAGTTGTGTGGATTCCATGGTCCATAGGTTGAAGCACAGGCTGGCCGCATTCGGCCTTCAGCTACCCAGACGGTAGAGATGCGATTGACCTCTACGCTGCAAGTCCGAGGCCCACCCTTCAGGCTTACAGGACGCCGCAGGTGAGCTATGATCGGGGTCATGTTGAGAGTCTTTTCCGACCCCCGATGCCTGTTGCATCGAGTGCCAGACGGCTATCCTGAAAGGGCCGAGCGACTGGAGAGTATTCTGGAGTTACTGCACCATCGCCAGGTGGAAGTCGAGGAGTCCGGCGAACATGGAGGCTTCGAGCCAGCGGTCGCTGCAGTGCACTCCGAACAGTACCTTTCTCGCTTTCTGGGCGCCATGGACAGAGGCGACCTCTTCCTGGATACACCGGACAACCCGCTCTGTGGGTCGACTTGGGAAGCTGCTCGAGCTGCGGTGGAAACGACCCTGGCGGCCGCCGACTGGGTAGCGGCTGGCGCCGGGCGACGCGGCATGAGCGCGGTGCGGCCGCCGGGCCACCATGCGGAGCGCAATGGCGCGATGGGCTTCTGCTACTTCAACAACGTGGCAGTAGCGGTGGACTACCTGCGCCGCGAGAAGGGAGCCCAACGCTTGGCCGTCGTGGACTTCGATGTCCACCATGGCAACGGCACCCAGCACATCTTCGAGGAAGAGCCCGATGTCCTCTATTTGAGTACTCATCGTTACCCGTTCTACCCGGGCACCGGGGCGGCGGACGAGCGGGGAACCGGAGACGGGGAGGGCGCCACGGTCAACGTTCCGTTGCCGGCCGGGGCGGGGGATGTGGCCTTCGAGGCGGCCTTCCAGTCGGCCCTCCTACCGTCGCTACGCGAGTTTCGTCCGGAGATCCTGCTGATTTCCGCCGGCTTCGACGCCTGGCAGTCGGATCCCCTTGGAGGAATGCTGGTCAGTGAGCAGGGCTACCGTGACTGGGGGCGTTGGTTGGGCTCGGTGTCCGAGGAGCTTTGCGAAGGACGATGCCTGGTTCTGCTTGAAGGGGGCTACGACGTCCAGGCTCTCCCGGGCCTGCTTTGGACCCACCTGCAAGCTCTCGACGGCCAGAACTGACTGAGCGTGCCTCGAAACTACCCTTGTTGACAGAGTGGATCGAGTCGAGGCCGGCTGGCCCCTTCTACTCGGGGAGGCTGGCGGTCTTTTCTGGCTGACTGCTGTCGTCGATCAGTAGCTGTCTTCGGGCGAGCAGGCTCTTGGCGTCTTCGAAAAGGCTCAGCGCCTCGAGAATCTGGGGATCGCCTTCGGCAAGGATCTCGTATCGGGCCTCGATCCCGAACGCTGAATTGAGTAGCTCACCGCGGAGGTTTCTCCGGACCTCCTCGACGACGGCAGCGTCTGCGGTCTCCTCTGTCAGCTCCTCCCTGGTGATGAGTTCCTCATCGACTGCCCAGCTGTAGAACTCATCGAGGACCGGGTCTGGAATCTGCCACTCCCGGCTTTCGATCGGATGACGATTGGCATAGCTGACGGCGAAGTCGAAGAAGGCGTTCCTGCTGAGAAGGAGCTGAAGCAGAGTCGGGATTTCCTGAGGCTCGATGGTCACGTCTGGGGTGATGCCTCCACCGCCGTAGACTTTGCGTCCCAGATCGGTCCGATACGCCTCGATATCGACGATTGCATCACTGTTCTCGGTTTCGAACTCTGCGGGGTCCACCCCGTTCGAGTGGGTGCTGTAGTCGAACCAGGAGCTGTAGTCTCTCTGGATCAGCCTGCCGGAGGGTGTGTAGTACCTGGCGGTTGTGAGGGCCAGGCCAGCTCCATAGGACAGGCTGTAGACGGTCTGGACGAGTCCCTTGCCCCAGGTCTGGGTACCGACGATGAGACCCACATCGTGATCCTGGATAGCGCCAGCGAAGATCTCGGCGGCCGATGCGGTTCCTTCACCCACCAGGACCACCATCGGCAGGTCGAGTGCTGGAGCCGGATCTTCGGAGAAGTACTCCTGGTGGGAGTCCCTGGTGCGACCCCGGGTCTCCACGATCTTGGAGCCTTTCGGCAGGAACTGCTGCACGACCTCGATAGCCTGGTCGAGCAGTCCTCCGCCATTGGTCCGCAGATCGACGAGGAGCTGCTTCATACCCTGCTCGCGTAAGGCCTGAACGGCCTCGCGAACCTCTCGAGCTGTGCCTCGATTGAAGTCACTGATGGAGATGTAGCCGGTCTCGGGACTGACCATGTACTGGTAGCGCACGGAAACTTGTGGGATCTCGTCGCGGACGATGGTGACCTCGATGTGCTCGTCGAGGCCAGGACGGCTGATGGTGATGGTCACTCCCGTGCCTTTGGGGCCCTTCAACTGCCGCACGGCCTCGTTGATGTTCATGCCCTCGGTGGTTTCACCCTCGATTGCTGCGATGACGTCACCAGCTCTCAAGCCCATTCGAGATGCCGGTGTGCCTTCGATAGGGGTGATGACGGTGATCTGTCCGTTTCGCAGCCCCACCAGAATGCCGAGCCCGAAGAAGCTGCTTTGCTGTCGATCCCGCATCTGGCTGTAGGCTTCAGCGGTCAGGAACGAGGTATGAGGGTCCAGGGATCGAACCATACCTTCGATCGAGGCATTCACGAGGTCCTTGTAGCTCGTCTCGCCGCCGTAGGTTTCGTGGGAGACCTTGAGGAGCTCGGTGTACAGACGCAGGACCTCTCGAGCCTCGTGATTCAAGGCGAGAAGTCGATCCCCGAAAAGGCTCGCGACGAGCAACGTCAGAGCGAAAAGGACCGAAGCCGTAAGTCTCCAGCGCGGTCGCACGGGCGGAGTGTATCACCGAGGATGGTGGATCGCCGGCTTGACATTCCTCGCCAGTCGCCAGATCATCGAAGGGAAGGATGAATGCGCCATGATTGGATCTTTGGGAATGCCGGAGCTGCTTTTCATCATGGTTCTGGCTCTGTTGATCTTCGGACCCAGGAAACTGCCCGAGATCGGGAAGACGATGGGCAAGGCAATGGGCGAGTTCCGCCGGGCAACGCGAGAGCTCAAGCGGACGCTCGACACGGAGATCTCGGCCGAGGAAGTCAGCGGCCCCGTGAACCCGACGAAAGTCAATCCTGCACCTGCCGTCGAGACGCCACCTATTCCACCAACAACCAGTCCACCAGCCCCACCTGCCACTCAGGCTCCAGCTCCGCCCGAGGGCCCCGTGGTAGCTGATACGACTCCGACAGCCGAGCCTTCGCGCGAGCCGGAGTAGGCATCCACCTTACCAATGAGCACTCTTCCTGAGCCTGGGAATCCGTCTACCTCCGAAGACGATCTGCAGCGGATGAGTCTGCTGGAGCACCTCGAGGAGTTCCGGCAGCGGATCTTTCGTTCGATCATCGCCGTCGGCGTAGTCTTCGTCTTCTGCTGGTTCTTCGTCCAGCAGATCGCAGACTTCCTGGCCAGGCCCATCTACAAGGCGCTGCCCGAGGGGAGTCGCTTGACCTTTCTCGGTGTTACCGACCCGTTCATCATCTACGTCAAGGTCGCTGCCCTGATGGCCCTGTTCCTGGCCTCGCCCTTCGTCCTGTATCAGGTTTGGCGATTTGTCGCACCGGGTCTGTACAAGAAAGAGCGACGAAGGGCCGTCCCCTTCATCTTCTTCGGGTCCCTGTTCTTCATAGGCGGTGGTGCATTCGCCTACTACGTCGCCTTTCCGTTCGCGGTGGACTTCCTGATTGGTATGGGTGCTGCGTTCCAACCCATGATCACCGTGGAGCGCTATTTCCGTTTTCTCCTCTACGTGATCCTGGGTCTGGGTCTGATGTTCGAGCTGCCCATCATCATCTTTCTCCTCGCGCAGATGGGCGTCGTGACGCCTGGTTTCCTGATCCGCAAGTTTCGCTGGGCAGTGTTGCTGATTTTCATCGCTGCGGCCTTCGTGACTCCGACTCCCGACGTGGTGAACCTGCTCATGTTCGCTCTTCCTACCATTGTTCTGTACCTGCTGGGCGTTGCCGCGGCAGCTCTCGTGCTGCGCAGCAAGAAGAAGCAAGAACAGCAAGAAGATCACTCGGAAGGGTAAGCCTCGCAAGCCCTCACGGCCTCAAAGACCGGCCGGAAGACACGCCGGCCTACTCGAGCTTTCAGGGCCAAGCCCCCAAGCTCCTAAGCCCCCACGCCCCTACTGCCCTATGCCCTTGTTACCCAAGACCCCAGGACCCCAGGACCCCAAGACCTCAGGACCTCAAGACCTCAGGACCGCGAGGAGTCCGTCGACAGAGTCGACGGACGGTGCAACCTCAGCTGTCGAAGGTGAAGCGAGCGAAGAGTTGGTCCCAGTCGCCGCGGGCCCTTAGCACGAGCTCCACCATTTCGCGGACGGCTCCGTGGCCTCCGGGGCTGCTCAACACACGGTGAACCACATCTCGAACCTCCTGGGCGGCATCGGCAGGGGCAAAGGACAGGCCGCACTGCCCGAGGACTACCAGATCGGGCAAGTCGTCGCCGACGTAGGCAACCCGCCGGGCCTGCGTGTTGTGGCGCGTCAGAAAGGACTCGAGACCTGCCCGCTTGTCCGCGACCCCCATGGCGAGGAACTCCAGCTTGAGCTCGTTGGCTCGGCGCTCGAGCGCAGTAGAGTCGCGTCCTGACAGGACTCCGACCTTCAGGCCGGCAAGCTGCGCCACCTTCAGCCCGAGGCCGTCGCGGGCGTCGAAGCGGAGCTGGTCGTGACCTCGGCGGTCGTAGTACAGACCACCGTCGGTGAGGACTCCGTCCGCATCGCAGAGGATCCACTCGAGCTCGGCCGCGCGGCGGGAGAAGTCGCTGTCAGCAAGGATCGGCATGGCGCATCAAAACAGCTCCAGACCCCAGAGGTCGTGCAGGTGGACGATACCCTCGAGCTCTCCCTCCTCTGTGCAGACAAACAGTGAGGTAATGCGATTGTCTTCCATGATCTTCAGCGCCGCCGAGGCCAGCTCGTCTCGGTGGATGACCCTGGGCTCCGTCTTTAGACAGTCTGCGGCCGATTTCTCCAAGAGCTGACCGTCCTTTTCGAGGAGGCGGCGCAGGTCGCCGTCCGAGATGCAGCCCGCGAGCCGGTTGGAAGAGTCGGTCACCGCGGTGATCCCCAGCTTCTTGCGGGACATCTCGTAGATCGCTTCACGCATCGGGGTGTCGAGGGCGACCTGGGGCAGGTTCTCCCCGGTATGCATCAGCTGATGGACTCTCAGCAGGCGTTTGCCCAGCTGGCCTCCGGGGTGGAGGCGGGCGAAGTCCTCAGGAGTAAATCCCTTGGCTTCCAGAAGGGCCATCGCCAAGGCGTCGCCGAGGGCCAGGGTCGCAGTGGTCGAGGCCGTGGGTGCGAGATCCAGCGGACAGGCTTCCTGATCGATCGCAACTCGGAGGTGGAGATCCGCGTTTCTGGCGATCGGACTGTTTCTGCTGGCGGTAATTGCGATCATGGGAATGCCCAGCCTTTTCAGAGTCTCGACGAGCCGCAGGAGCTCTTCCGTAGACCCGGAATAGGACGCGGCCAGAACCACATCTCCCGTCGCCAGCATTCCGAGATCACCGTGAATCGCCTCGGCAGGATGCAGGAAGAGAGCGGGTGTTCCGGTCGAGGAGAGCGTTGCGGCGAGCTTCTTCATGATGATGCCGCTCTTGCCCATACCGGTGCAGACAACTCTGCCCTGGGTCTGTTTCAGGAGCTCCACTGCGCGGTCGAATTCCTCGTCCAACTGCTCGATGAGGCCTCGAACCGCCTCGGATTCGATCTCGAGCACCTGACGGGCAGTCTGGCGCGGATCTCTTGGCCCTGGCTTGTTCACGTCGAGCTCGTCTCCCCGGTGACCGCTCGGCGGATGGCAAGGGCGGAAACCAGCAGCGCTTCCGCTCTCGCGGGCTGCAATTGAGTCGTGCTGTCGGAGCGCGCCCGATCTGGTTGCGGGTGGACTTCCAGATAGAGGCCGTCTGCCCCTGCTGCTACTGCGGCCCGGGTCAGGGGCTCGGCAAACTGTCGTTGCCCTCCGGTCTCCTCTCCTGCACCCGGCAGCTGCAATGAGTGGGTCACATCGTAGATCACTGGAATTCCTTCCCCGTGTAGGATCTCGAAGCTCCGCATGTCCACGACCAGGTTGTGGTAGCCGAAGGAAACACCCCTCTCGGTAACGCTCACGTTCGAGTTCCCGGTGCTGCGTGCCTTGTCGACTGCACGGCGCATGTCGTCAGGCGCCATGAACTGTCCTTTCTTGAGATTCACTGCCCGCCCGGTCTGGGCCGCGGCCAGGATCAGATCGGTCTGCCGACAAAGAAAGGCCGGGACCTGCAGGACTTGGCAGACCTCTGCCGCCCTCGCACACTGGCTGGCCTCGTGGACGTCGGTCAAGACCGGCAAGCCGGTTGCGGTGGCCACATGCTCGAGAACCTCGAGACCCGCTTCGAGGCCTGGTCCCCTGTAACTCTTCAGCGAGCTGCGGTTGGCTTTGTCGAACGACGCCTTGAAGATGATCGGCATGCCGAGTCGGCGACCGAGAGCCTCGAGGGTCTGCGCTATCTCGAGCGTCTGCTGCGGCTCTTCGAGGACACAGGGTCCAGCGATGACAGGTAGGTCAGCGCCTCCCAGCAGGACACCGGGCGCCAGCTCTACCGGGGCCCATTTCATGCAAACTCCTGTAACGTCAGCACGTTCTGGCGTTCCCGCACGCGCTCTGGATCCTGTCGACGCTTGCTCTCGTCGAGGGCTGCCTTGATGTAGGAAACGAACAACGGATGCGGGTCCGTGGGCTTCGACTTGTACTCGGGATGAAACTGGCAGCCCAGGAACCAGGGGTGATCGTCGAGCTCGACCATTTCGACGAACTTTCCATCGGGGCTCATTCCAGCCACCTTGAGGCCACCTTCGACGAGCTGAGGCAGGTATTTCTGGTTGACCTCGTATCGATGGCGATGCCGCTCGCTGATCTCCTCGACGCCATAGGTGCGATCTGCCAGGGTTCCTTCTTGGAGGTTGCAGGGGTAGGCGCCCAATCGCATGGTGCCACCCATCTCCTCGACACCGAGGAGCTCCCGCAGCTTGTAGATCACCGGATGCCTGGCATCTTCATCGAACTCCGTCGAGGTGGCGTCCTCGATGCCGCACACGTTGCGAGCGTATTCGATGACCATGCACTGCATCCCGAGGCAGATTCCGAAGAAGGGCACCTTTTGCTCCCTGGCGTACTGGATGGCGCGTATCTTCCCGGTGGTACCGCGGGGGCCGAAGCCGATGGGAACCAGCAGGCCATCGACCTCGAATACCTCTCGTGGCCAGTTGCCCGCCTCGATCTCCTCGGCGCTGATGTAGACCAGCTCGACCGAGGCGTCGTTGGCGATCCCGCCATGCTCCAAGGCCTCGTTGAGGCTCTTGTAGGCGTCCGGCAGCTCGACGTACTTGCCGACGATGCCGATTCGGACGTGATGCTTGGGGTTCTTGATACGGCTGACGAGCTCCTCCCATCGCGACATGTCTCGCTGAGTCTGGGGAAGGTTGAGCAGCTCCAGCAGAATGTCATCGAAGCCCTCACGGCAGAAGCTCAAGGGGACTTCGTAGATGGTCTCCACATCCTGCGCGGCGATGACCTGGCGGGGCTCGAGATTGCAGAATAGGGCGATCTTCTTCTTGACGTCCTCCGGCAACGGGCGATCGCAGCGACACAGGAGAGCGTCGGCGGTGATGCCGATGGCTCGCAGCTCGCGTACCGAGTGCTGTGTCGGTTTGGTCTTGAGCTCGTCCGAGGTGGCGATGAACGGTACCAAGGTGAGGTGCAGGTGGGCGGAGTTGGTCTTTCCCAGCTCCAGCCGCAGCTGTCGAATCGCCTCCAGGAAGGGCAGGGATTCGATGTCACCGACCGTTCCCCCGATTTCGATGATCACCACATCGGCGGTATCGGCCAGGCGTCGCATGGCGTCCATGATCTCGTCGGTCACATGGGGAATCACCTGGACGGTCTTGCCCAGGTAGTCGCCTCGCCGCTCCTTGTTGATCACCGCCTCGTAGATCTTGCCGGTCGTGTAGTTGTGTCCCTTGCTGGCCTTGGTGTTGGTGAACCTCTCGTAGTGGCCCAGGTCGAGGTCGGTCTCGGCCCCGTCATCGGTGACGAACACCTCTCCGTGCTGATACGGAGACATGGTGCCCGGATCCACGTTGACATAGGGGTCGAACTTCATGATGGTGACCGAGAAACCGCGGGCCTCCAGAATGGCGCCAACCGAGGCGGCCGCCACTCCCTTGCCGAGGGATGACAGCACGCCGCCGGTGACGAAGATGAACTTGGTTGCCATGCAATATCCCCCTTGGTTGCGTCTCGAAGCCTATTCGGAGGTCGCCGAGCCGCCGCTTGTCAGCAAGGCCTCTACCCTCTGCAGGTCTGCCATTGTATCCACCCCAGCCCAGGCGTGATCGACGAACATCACGCGGATTGGAATTCTGTTCTCCAGGGCACGAAGCTGCTCGAGGGATTCACTACGCTCGAGTGGCGTGGGCTCCAGCTCTGCCAGGAGCCGCAGGGCCGCCATTTGATAGCCGTAGATCCCAATGTGACGCCAAGCTCTCGCTGCTTCGGGCCTCCTGGCATATGGAATCGGGGAGCGACTGAAGTACAGCGCGTAGCCCCGACAATCCAGAACGACCTTCACCACATCGGGATTCTGTTCATCAGCCGCGGTGGCTTCGGTGGCCAGAGTGACCAACGGGTCCTCGGGATGCTCCCGTAGATGGATGGCAATGCGGTCGATGGCCGCCGGGTCGATGAGAGGCTCGTCGCCCTGGATGTTGATCACCGCCGCATCGCTGGGCCAGTTGCGGGCGGCCCAGGCGATGCGATCGGTGCCGCTCGTACAGTCGGCGGGTGTCAACTCGGCAGTGCCACCGAACTTGTCGACGGCTTCTGCGACTCGATCGTCGTCGGTGAGAACCACGACCCTGTCGAGGTGGCCGGCCTCGCTCGCTCGCCGGTAGACGTGCTCGATCAGCGGACGACCTGCAAGCGGGCGAAGAGGCTTCCCCTCGAGTCTGGTGGAGCCATAGCGGGCTGGAATAGCGCCTATGACCACACCTGGAGTCGTCTCTGCGGAGCCGGGAACGGTTTCTTCGGGGGGCACGGCCCAATGTACTGCGGCCGCCCGCTGGAGTCAATGGTCGTCATCCAGCGGTCGCGCGGAAGCCGTGAAGTGGAGTATCGGACTGCTGGATTCGATGCTAGATTCGCACCCGACATGGCACAGCACGCCACATCCGAGGAACGAGGCAGGCGAAGAAAGGGCTGGCCCTGGGGTCTTTCACTGATTCTCCTGCTGGCTTGCCTGGCAGGTGCCGAGCGAATCGTTCGGTGGGCGGTAACCAGGACCTCGTTGCCAACGGGTCAGGCCGAGTGGATATGGGCGCCCATCGACGAAGGCCAGGCCGAGCCACAGACCTTCTACCTGGTGCGGGACTTCCACTTGGATGTCGGAATCAAGAGGGCTCGACTCCTGTGTCTTGCGGACGAAGAGTACGTCGCCATTGTCAATGGCACCCAGGTCGGAGGTGGGAGGTTTGTCGGTAAGGGAATCCTCGATGAATATGCAGTCGGCCGATTTCTGAAGCGGGGAAGGAATCGACTGGTCATCGAAGCGCGGAGCAGCCGGGGAAATGGTGGGCTGCTGCTGAGTCTCGAAGTGCAGGGACCCGAGGAATCCAAGACAGTGGTAAGTGACGGATCGTGGCAGGTCTTTCGTCACCAGGAGCGCGGACTCGGCCGGGCTCGCGACGAGATCCCCGAAGGTGAGGCGCCGGTGGTCTGGGGCCTTCCGCCGATGGGTCGGTGGCCCCTGCCCACGATGGTGAGGAGGCGACCGACGATCCCTGAGTTGCTGATCGGCGGCGAGCCCAGAAGGCCTACCGCGGTGCGCCAGGGAGGCGGAAAGGCGAACTGGAGGCCGATCGACCCGGACGCGGCGACTCTCAATGAGGGGCTCGGGCCCTGGGTGACTTTTGACTGGGGAAAGCCGGTCACCGGCTATCTGGCACTCGAGTATCCGATCGAGCAGTCGCCGCTTGCATTGGTTTACCTGGGTGAAGACCTGCCAGACCCGACAGTGTCCCGGCCGACGGCGACTCTGGCAGGTTTGGAAGGGGGCTGGCTGTGGAGCGATGCCCTGCCACGCAGATTCAGGTACGCCACGGTACTGGTGCGAGAAGGCACGGTGACCGGTGCCATGGTCTACCTCACCAACCCTCGGAGGTCAGCCGAGCTGATCCCGGCTGATGAGAGGTCGAGCGGGGTCTTCGGTCTGCGATCGGAGAATCTACGAACGCCGCTGGAGGACGAATTCCGGCGCGAACTCCATGGCCTCGCGCGCCCCGCAAGCGGAGAAGATCTCTAGCGTCGAGCGAGCTTCCTCGGCGTACCCTTCGGCCATCTCCTGAACTTGCGCGATGGTGCCCTCCGATTGCACCAGGTCGAGTATCTCCTCCTGCGCGACTCTGTCGAAACTGCCGTCTTCGAGGACGGTTTCAATCAGAGCCCGCCGTTTCGCGTCCAGGCGAGGCAGCAGGAGAATCAGCGGTAGAGTCAGCTTGCCCTCGGTCAGATCCGACAGGACCGGTTTGCCGATCTCACTTTCACGGGCGGTGAAATCGAGGAGATCGTCGACCAACTGGAAGCAGATTCCGAGTGCCCGGCCGTAGCGTTCCAGGGCGGCGCCCGCTGCCGGTTTTGTGGGGCTCATCAGGCTCGGAATCGAGCAGGAGGCGGCAAACAGGTGGGCCGTCTTGCGTTCGATGATCGAAAAGTACTCCTCGACTCCCAGATCCGGAGAACCGAGCCGTTGCTGTGATAGGAGCTCGCCCTCGGTCATCCTGAGAGTCGCATCGCAAAGCCGACGAATGACTTCGAGATTGTCGTGGCTCAGCGCCATCTTCATCGACGTTGTGTAGAGCCAATCGCCCAGCAGGACCGTCAGGCTATTGCCCCACAGCTGATTGGCGGTTGTCTGCCCGCGACGCAGGGTGGCGTGGTCGATGATGTCGTCATGAATCAGGGTGGCGGTGTGGATCAACTCAACGATAGCCGCGTAGGTGACCTCCTCGTCGCTGTCCCGATCCAGCAACTTGGCCGACAGCAGGAGCATGGCGGGCCTGAACCGCTTACCACCACCCGAAAATATGTACTCACCGGTATTGGTGATGAAGGGCACGTCCGACTGGAGGTGCTCCAGGAACACCTCTTCGGTGGCCGCCAACTTGTCGGCAATGAGGTCCAGAAAGCGCGACACTGGCAGTACGCTGGCTCTGGCGAGGTTCGATGAATTCGGGGTCAACATGAGTCGTCTTGTCGCAAAATCAGCTCTCGAACGGCTCGACAGGCTCGAAATGGACGACCTGCTCGAGAACCCCGTCCTTGAACCGATAGGCCTTGCCGCTCTGAAAGTACCACCATGAGACCTCTTCGTGGTCTCCGGCGAGAATCCTCTGCACGCGATCCGGGTTGCCCATCTCCTCGAAGATCCGGCGCTCGTCCTCGGTGTCGATGCTGGCAGAGAAATCCCGCACTGTGTCCAGATACCGGGTCTCTGTAACGGTCACGTTGGTCACCACGGGCGAGCCACCGCGAATTCGCTTGGAGAGATCGACCTGTTCGAAGACCAGGAACTCGGCATTGTCTCCGAGCCCTTCTGAGACGCCGACCTGGAGCTCGAAGTGGTTGTAGTAGTCGACCCAGCGCCAGCGAAGATTGAACTGGCCCGTCTCATCGGTCACCGTGCTGACCTGAGTACTATCTCGCTCCGTACTCTTCATCCGGGTCACGCTGAAGGCTTTCCGGGAGGCTTCCAGGATGACGGTCAGATCCGGCACGGGGAAACCTTCAGCATCGGTCACCGCGCCGGCGATCTCGATGAACTCCCCTTCTGGGTAGGGTCCGGCCCAGCCGACATTGCCAGCAGCCAGCGACGCGAGACACAACAACAGGACCACGATCGAGGGTGGTCTAGCGGTGGCGACGGGGGTTTGTCTCAAGAGTGGATACTCCAGGCGGACGCAGTCGTGTCGGTTGGCGCTGCGGGGAGACGATGCATCGGCGTCAAGCCTTGCGGCCCGGCAATTATACGGAAACGGGGGTTGTCTCGCATCCTGTGCCGAGATTGCCTGCGACTACTGCTCCAGCCAGTCGATGTTCGGGGGCAGATCGAAGGGGAGAGGGCCTGAAACCGTCCGATAGTTGGAGATGTCGAAGTGGGTTCGATTCCCCTCGAGGTCCTCGTAGGTCAAGCGCTTCAGTCGGTGCGTCTCCATGTCGAGAACGATACTGGCCTGTACCAGGCTGTGACCGGGATCGATTGGGGTGAAGACGATCTCGAGCGTGGTGGCGTCGAGAGCTGCGGGTGCCGCCGAATAGCGATTCTCGAGGTTCTCGATTCGCAGCCGAAGAAAGTCGAGTCCGGGCTCACTGTCCGATTCCAGGACGAATCGACGCCCCTGCGGTTCGCCTTCGTTCCAGGTATAGGCTTCCTGTCCGCAGACCAGATAGGTCTTGGGGTAGGGCAGGTGGTAGTCCCATCGCAGGCAATCGGGAACGGAAAGATGCAGCACTCCGGCCTCCTCGTCGCCGGTGTTGAAGCCTGCCGGGAGGAACGTCTGCACGAAGTCGGCGCTGACGACCTCGCCGACGAGGCCGTCTTTGAGTGCCTGCAACTGACCCCAGGGATCCGCCGCGGACTGGGCGGTAGACAGATCGGGGGAGCCGAGAGAGGCCACGAGTACGGCGCAGGCCAGCACCGCCAGGGCCGAGCCTGGCTCCTGTCGATCGAACCAGCGATTGGCTGCTCTCGTCATCAGTGCCTGAAATGGCGATTGCCGGTGAAGAGCATCGCCACCCCCAGTTCATCGGCCGCTTCGACCACTTCCGGATCGCGCTTGCTGCCACCCGGTTGAACGACCGCCGTCACTCCGGCTTCGGCCAGGACCTGCAGGCCGTCTGCAAAGGGAAAGAAGGCATCCGAGGCCGCGACGCAGCCCGCGGTCGCCACCTGGGCTTTGGAGATCGCCAGGTGACAGGAATCGACTCGACTCATCTGGCCAGCCCCGATGCCCACCGTCTGGAAGCGATTTCCCACCACGATCGCGTTCGACTTCACGTGCCGCACGACTCTCCAGTTGAAGTCCAGGGCCTCGAGCTCTTCCGCAGTGGGTTCTCGTCGGGACGGGCATGTCCAGTCGGAGGGATTGTCCTCAGCCAGATCGAGAGTCTGAGCGAGATAACCTCCGTCGATAGCCCTGAGCTCGACCATGGTGCCGTCGATGGACTGCAGCGGGCAGCGAATGACCCGGAGGTTCTTCTTGTTGCCGAAGACCTGGAGGGCCTCGTCGGTGAACTCTGGAGCGATGACGACCTCGATAAAGAGGCTCGCCATGGCCTCGGCGGCAGTGCCATCGACGGCCTCATTGACCGCCACGATCGAGCCGAAGGCAGACACCGGATCACACTCGAGTGCCTTCTTGTAGGCCGTCTCGACCGACTCTCCACGGCCGACACCGCATGGATTGTTGTGCTTGAGAATGGCTACGGAGGTCCCTGTGAGGGTCGCCACCAGTCGTCGGCCGGCGTCGGCATCCAGGAGATTGTTGTAGGACATCTCCTTGCCTTGCAGCTGGTCGAATCCCCCGAAGATCCCGGTGCCGCCCAGCACGCGGTAGACCGCTGCTAATTGATGCGGGTTCTCACCGTAGCGAGGCTCGAATTCCTTCTCCGCGTCGATGAGCAAATGGGAACAGAAGGTGGGGTCGACGTCACCGATCTGCTCTTCCAGCCAACCGGCGATCGCGGCGTCGTAGGCCTGGGTGTGGCGAAAGGCCTTGATCGCCAGGCGTCGGCGCAGAACCTCCGGTACGAGTCCATCGCCCTCCTCGAGAGCCACGAGCACTTGGCTGTAGTCGTCCGGATCGACGACCACCACGACGCCGGAGTGGTTCTTGGCTGCGGCCCGAACCATGCAGGGGCCGCCGATGTCGATCATCTCGACGACCTGAGCGAAGTTCTTGCTGTCATCGCGGGCCGTCGCCTGGAAGGGGTAGAGATTCACCACGACCAGGTCGATAGGAGCTATGCCGTGCTCGCTCAATTGGGCCACATGAGAGGCCTGCTCCCTATCGGCCAGGATCCCACCATGGATGCGCGGGTGCAGGGTCTTCACCCGCCCGCCGAGAATCTCGGGGAAACCGGTCACCTCGGACACAGGGGTGACCGGGACACCAGCCTCCGACAAGGTCTTGAAGGTTCCTCCGGTAGAGAGAATCTCGATTCCCAAGCCGGCGAGTCCCTCGGCGAAGGTCTCGAGTTTGCGCTTGTCATAAACGGAGATGAGCGCGCGCGCCGCTTTCAGCATGCCTCTGGTCCTCTCGAGAAGCTGGTTGGGGTGACGCCGCTTCTCAGCGGTTCTCGCCACCCGGGTTCAGGAGAATGAGCTGGTCCTCGTCCAACGGCAGAAGGTCGTTGCTATCGATGCCTCCCCCTGCGAGCCAAATGTAGCGCAAAACCGCTACGACGTCGCTGACGGCGTGGCTGTAGGCCATCGAGCTGATCCCGAAGGCCGTTGAGCGGTCGTCGAAGAGCTCCAGTCCGTTCGGTACTCCGACCCTGTCGTACTCCAGTGAGATCAACGGTCGGATGCGACGGGATCTCGAGAATGCAGCGTCGATCACGGACTTCAGGTCTGCCTTGCTCTCGATGAGCCTTCCCGCGCCGTAGAAGACCACCGAGAAGCGGGGAAAAGCTGACTCGACGAAGGCCGGATAGTCGAGCAGGTAGGCCGGGCGCGATTCGGCGGTCATCTCGCTGAGCAAAGGATAGTTCGTGGCCGCCATGTAGCTGGCGACGACACCCATGCGCAAGATCACCTCGTCGAAGGGGACATGTCCTTTGATCGCCTTGATGGCATTTTGTGCTTCCCTGTCGATGGCCTGGCGGAGAACCTCGGGCGGCAGCGCCAATCCCTGCTTCGTTCCACCGCTTTGCTTGAACGGTGTCAAGACGCCATCCCGATACCGGCTCTTGTGACGCTCCAACTGTCGACCGAGATGGGGCGGGGCAAGAATCAGGGCTTGCTCTGCGATGGCCACAGTCGCTTCTGGTGACCAGGCCACGGCGGGGCTCGCGTTGATAACAACGACGAGGATCGAGGCTCCGGCGATGGCGAGGGTGGCGACTCTTCGGATCCGCATGGAGCCCTATTGTAAGCCGGGACTCTTGACTCGGGTAAGCCACTGAGGCTATAAAATCGCGGTGGGGCTTCGGCCCCGTGCCCAGGTAGCTCAGTTGGTAGAGCAGTGGACTGAAAATCCGCGTGTCGGTGGTTCGAATCCGCCCCTGGGCACCATTCTTAATCCCCTGTTTCCAGCTACTTACAGGATGATGAGGTTTCGAGGCATCTGCCTTGGACCCTGTGATGGTCCACTCGTGGTCCAATTGCGATCAACAATGGCCGACAGATCGCTACTACTCCGCCCGACTCCCTCTCCTGGAAGATCGGCGACCTCTGCTGCTGAAACCAACCTCCTTCTATCCACCGCCTACGCGCGTGGAAACCCCGGCACCGAAGTTCGTCGGGACCTAGAAAGTCCCTGCACTGCAGAAAGACATTGCTGTCTGGAGAGATGTGGTCAGTGGTATTCCGCGCCATGCAGACAGGGTCCGGCAGCACCCTGGTTCACTTCGTCAAGGTCGACTACCTCTCGAGCAGGGCGACGCCAGCCCGATAGATCGGCGCCTTCTTGCCGTCCCTCGAGCCAAGCGACTCGAGCTTGCACCATCGGACCTCGCCCAGAAACTCAGGGCGCGCCTTGCCGGTGCTCAGTCGAAAGACGTAGCGCCCGAGAACTTCGAGCTGTTGGCTACTTTCGATGCCCAGTCCAGACTCGCTCAGGTCGACGATCCGGCCCTTGATGGGCTCTTCCAGACTGACACGGTCGACCTTGTGGCGAGGGTGGTCGCGGGGTCGGTCGTGGCGATCGCTCAGAGCAGGCTCGATTACGACAGGTCCAAGTTCCGTCATCGTCGTTCTCCCTCGGCAGGTGCGTTCCTCGCGCTATGCCTATGATTAGAGCCGATTACGGACGGCTGTCAATGGAATAGCCCATTGGCTATGAGATTCACCCCGAGACCCGCGGAGGACAGGCGCTGCCGTGTTGCGTTCATTTTTCATCGGTCCGGGGCTGGGAAAGGGTTCCTTCGCTCATGCTGGCAGCCCACCGAGGGTCCGAGGATCTTCTCGTCGATGGGTGGATCATGTTGATGACGGAAGGGATGCGCATCTGCGCCTCGCGGCCGTTTCTGTAGAATCCTCTTCAGTAGTTGCCAAGGGAGGAGCTAGAGCCTTCGGGTCAGTACCCGATAAGGCCCTTTGACCGGACGGTTCTCGAGAACGTACCGACGAGGTATCGAAATCGTCCTGTGACGGCACGAAACATCAGACCTGCAGGTTTCTCGCGGAGAGTCGCGATGCGAAGAACACTGGCCAGTCTTGCTCTGCTTCAACTTTTTGCGGGCGGTGTTCTGTCCGCGCTCGAGGTGCGCGGTCGCGTTATCGATGAGTCGGGTGCACCGGTAGTACGGGCCGAGGTCGAGCTGCATCGCGTCCCGGCGCGCTACGAACGCAGAAGGCAGCTTCTCGAGGGTAGGGTTCATCCGGAACCCGAGGCACGGGTTCGGACTTCCGAAGGTGGCGAGTACATCCTGGCGGTGCCCGAAGCCGGATTCTGGCAAGTGGAGATCCTCGCCGACGGCAAGGTGCCAGTGCGGCGACGGCTGCTGCCGCTTCTCGAAGACCTGGTCCTGCCGGAGGCGGTCCTGGCAGCGGACACGGGCATCGAGGTGCGCTCCGAGGGCAGCGATGGTAGTCCACTTGCAGGAATTCAGGTGCGGGTGCGGGCGCTGCGCGGAGAGAGCGGGGAGTACAGTCGACGCAACCCCGACTGGCAGGACCGGGGATGGTATGGCCTGACCGACGAGGAGGGAAATGTTCGCCTGTCGCGCCGTGCCGACGACGAGGTCGAAGTTGCTGCCTTTGCGCCCGGCTTCATGCCGAGCGAGCGGGTCAGGGCGAAGGGCCGGGCGGCGACGGTCCGTCTCGAGCCGGGGCGGCCGATGACCTTGCGATTCGTCACCCCGTCAGGCGAACCGGTTACCCCGACCATCGTTCTTGTTGGGGACTATGAGTGGACCTCGGCCCTGACCGACACCGAGGGTCGGGCACAGTTTTATCTTCGTCCCGACGAGTCCCTGGATTTCGGGCTGATCACGGAGGCGGGCCAGTACGAGACCGGCAACCTCCAGGCCTCTCTCGAAGAGCTGGCCCAAGACCCAGGAGGATACGAGGTGTTGACGCTTCCTGAACCGGTTTTGCTCGAGGGTTTGGTGATCGAGGCCGAGCACCGCAGGGCGGCCCCTGGGGCCTGGGTCTGGACTGCAGGCGATCCAGGGGATGCCGTCCGTACCGGTCCGATGGGACGCTACCGGCTGGTGCGGGGCTCGGGTCGGAGGTGGAGGATCGGCGCTGCGAAGCCCGGTTATCTGCTCGCCCTGGATCTGGCTCGGAGAGAAGTCGAGACCCTGCAGGTGCCGACCCTGGCGCTGGTCCGGGCCGAGGCCCTCGAAGGACGGGTAGTCGATGCCCAGGGCGAGGGAGTCGGCGCAGCGCTGGTGCAAGCGTTCCCCATCGATACCTCGGGTTCCTCGATCCTCGAGCGTCCTCGCACCTCGACAGGAGCCGATGGCCGCTTTCGTCTCTCCGGGCTATCCGAGGACCGCACCTACGAATTGCTGATCGAAGCCCACGGCTTTGCGCCCGCACGCCCTGTGATCCGGCCGGCGGACGGACATCCCGTGGAAGTTGTTCTCGGCCGTGGTCGCACGCTCACAGGGCGCGTGGTGGATTCCGGTGGCGAGCCGCAGGTGGATGCCTTTATCGCACTGGCACCGATGGTTTCCGAGTGGAGGTGGATGCACGATATCTCGTTGCTGGAAGAATCGGCCTACTCCTCGACGAGCGATGCCGACGGGCGCTTCCGACTCGAAGACCTGCCTGGTCAGTCGATGGGTCTGATTGCCTCGAAGGAGGGGTTCGCGGTGACGCGATTGCTCGATCTGGATCTCGCCGCCGCCGACTGGGAGGTCGACCTGGGTGATCTGGTGCTGAGTCGCGGCTGGCGTCTGGTGGGCGTGGTCAGAACCAAGGACGGAGAGGGCATCGAAGGGGCCCAGGTCAAGGCTCAGCGCACTTCCCCGGCAGACATGTCTCTGGCGTCGGTGGAATGGGGCGAAGCCTCTCAGGAGCCGCTGGCCACCGACGCCGATGGGCGCTTCGTGGTCGAGAACCTGGCCAGGAGCGACCGAGTAGGGATCACCGTGAAGCATCCGGGTTTCATCACTCATATTTCGCCTCAATTGAGTGCCACTACCGATGAACCGGTCGAAATCGTCCTCGAGCCGGCCGCGAGGGTGTCCGGCCGAGTGGAGAACGAGCGCGGTCGCCCGGTCGAAGGACTCAAGATCGAGGTGAGCGATAAAGCAGCCGCCAGTGGGCCGCGCTCCGGTATGTTCTCTCAGAGGTTGCGGAGAGAGAGCGTCAGGTCGGGCGACGATGGCTCCTTCACCCTTGCCCAGCTGCTGTCAGGGCCTGTCGAGCTGTCGGCCCGTGGCGCCGGTTACATCGCCTCGGAGCCTGTCGAGCTCGTCGCGGTCGCCGGCGAAGAGCTGACAGGCGTACTCCTTCGGGTGCGGCGTGGAGTCGAGTTGTCGGGCACCGTGACGGATTCGAGGGGACGACCCGTGGCCGGAGCGACTGTGTTTGTCGCACGAGAGGAAAGAACTGCCTACTTGTTCGATACAACCCATGTGGCTAGCGCTCTCAGTGACGCGGAGGGGCAGTATCGGATCGAAGGCCTCGACCCACATGCCGATGGCCTGGCGCTCAGGGTCCGCCACGATGACCACCCGATACTGGAACGGCCGCTGGACCTCGAGGAGGGTTCGAATCGTCTCGACCTGGTCCTGGAGGCGGGCGCTACTGTGTCTGGCTTTGTGTTCGGCCAGGAAGGCGAACCCGTTTCCGGCGCCGCAGTGGGACTGGAGAATGAACCAGGCAGATCCTCCTCCGAGCGTCACACCACTCTGAGCACGGAGGATGGGTCCTTCGAGATCGCCGGTGTGGCTGCGGGGACCTATCGGCTCAACGCTGTCAAGGAGGGATACGCCCGGAGCTTTGCCGCGGAGCCGGTAGAGGTCGCCACCGATCTGGATTCCCGCGGGAATGTTCTCTATCTCTCCCCTGGCGGGACCCTTCGAGGTCGCATCCTGGGGGTGGAGCCCGATGAGATGGCGCAGATCGAGGTTTTCGCCAACTCGACTGGCGGTAGCCCGACTCTTCCGGTGAGGGGATTTGTGGATCCAAGTGGTGAATATCGCATCGCTCATGTGGGATTTGCCGAGGGTGCGGTGGGTGCCAGCAATAGGATGACTGGACAGGCTGTAGGCGAAAGCTTCGATCTCGACACGGCGGGCGGTGAGACCTGGATCGATCTCGAGTTTCGCGACGGAGGCTCGGTCCTCGAAGGCGTCGTCCTGTTCGACGGCGAGCCGTGGCGAGGAGCGTATGTCGTGGCGCACAGCGGCACGGACAGCGGGGGCTCCGCACCGACGGACGGATCCGGGCGTTTTCGGATCCTGGGCTTGCGCAATGGAGTCCACAGACTCCAGCTTTTCGGCGAAGGCTCGATCGCTCATACCGAGACCGTCCAAGTCATGGGTGAAACCGAGGTCACCATTGAGGTCACGGGTGCGCGGATCTCGGGTACCGTGGTGGATTCAGCCACGGGGCAGGGTATCTCCGGGGCGACGGTGGTGGTGCGAAGCGAAACGGGATTCCCTTTTGGCCCGATGCTGCAGGCCGAGACCTCCCGGTCCGGACAGTTCGAGATCGTGGTTCCGGCGAATCAGGCGGTGACTCTCCAGGCGCGAGTCGATGGGTATTCGCAGGTACCGGTCTCCGTCGACACGGGCCCAGGAGGAGAGATTGCCGGCGTCGAGCTCGATCTGGAGCGGGCGGCTGAGCTCGAGCTCGAAGTGTGGCTCGCTTCGGGACAGCGGCCCAGCGAGGTGAGCGTGGGGATCGTGGATGGCTCGGGTCTCGGGGCCTTTTCTGAACAGCTCTTCGGCACCTTGGAGGGAGCGTTCCGATGGAGGTCGGTGCCGCCGGGTGATTGGCTACTGTTGGTGGCAGCGGCAGGCGGAGCCACCGTGTCGGTACCCGTTTCCGTGCCAGGACCGCCAGTCAGGGTGACGCTGCCTCCCGAGGCGCCTATCCGAGTAGACTTCAGCGCCCTGGGCGACGAGGTTGGAATCGGCACTTTGCGCGTTCTCACCCCAGGTGGGGAGCGCCTGCGATTACCCGTCATGGGTCAGGTGTTGACGGAGTGGCCCGTGATGGGCTCCGAGGCGTATCTACCGGGGGGGCCTGCTGGGGACTGGTTGGTCGAGCTGGTCGACGGTTTGGGCCGGGTGGTGCGGCGCCAGCGCGTGACGACCGAGGCGGGAGAGACCACGCAGGTGACGATTCGGTAGAGATAGAATCGAACCCCGGTTGGAGGTCACGAATGAAAGATTGGAGCGCAGCTTTGCTGATGTTCTCTGTGGCAGTCGCGGCCGCGGCGAAAGCCCCGCCCCTAGGAGTCGTGGAAGAAGTCGATCTCGATCGCTATCTGGGCACGTGGTTCGAGATTGCGAGTTACCCGGCCTGGTTTGCCAAGAACTGCACGGGAGTCACCGCCGAGTACAGCCTGCGTGAGGGTGGCGGAATCTCGGTGGTCAACCGGTGCTACAAGGGTGCTCTCGATGGCAAGCTCAAGGAGGCGCGGGGCAGGGCCAAGGTCGTCGACCCGGAGACCAACTCCAAACTCAAGGTCTCGTTCTTCGGGCCCTTCTGGGGCAACTACTGGATTCTCGAGCTCGACCCCGACTATCGCTGGGTGGTGGTCGGGGAGCCCAAACGAAAGTACCTTTGGATCTTGAGTCGGACCCCGAGCCTCGACCAGGATACGTTGGACGAGATCCTGTCTAGGCTGCCCGAAAAGGGCTACTCACGAGATCGGTTGCAGTGGACATTGCAGGCCGAGACCGACTGAGCTCAAGGCGGACTCTTCGTTGGCCAGGGGGATTCCGTCGCCTGGCCGGTGCAGTACAATCTCTCGAGCACGAAACAACCATGATTGGCACCACGGTTTCTCACTATCGGATTACCGGCAAGCTCGGTTCGGGCGGCATGGGAGACGTGTACGAAGCCGAGGACACCGAGCTGCGGCGACGAGTCGCGCTCAAGGTCCTGCCCGAGCATCTGGCCTCGGACCCGGATCGTCTCGAGCGCTTCAAGCGCGAAGCTCGGGCGGTGGCATCGCTCAACCACCCGAACATCGTCACGCTCCACTCGGTGGAAGAGGCCGATGGTCATCATTTCCTGACCATGGAGTTGGTGGATGGCAAGTCCCTGGATGCGCTGATTCCCGAGGACGGTTTCGATCTCGAGCGCCTCTTCGAGCTGACTATTCCGATCGCCGATGCGTTGTCGGCGGCGCACGAGAAGGGTGTCGTGCATCGGGACCTCAAACCCGCCAACGTCATGGTGGGCGAGGACGGGCGCCTCCGAATCGTCGATTTCGGACTCGCCAAGCTCTGGGAAGAGGGTCTTGCGGATACCGAGACCGAGCTCGCCACCGAAGGCCTGACGAAAGAAGGGGTTGCCATGGGAACGGCGCCCTACATGTCACCCGAGCAGCTCCAGGGCAAGGAGATCGATCATCGGTCCGATTTGTTTTCTCTTGGAATCCTCCTTTTCGAGATGACAACGGGCAGGCGGCCCTTCAAGGGCGAGTCCTCGATCGAGCTGGCGTCGTCCATCCTGAAAGACAACCCCGACTCGGTCACCGATGTTCGCCAGGGGGTGCCTCGACACCTCGGTCGAATCATCAAGCACTGCTTGGAGAAGGACCCGGACCTGCGCTATCAGTCAGCCAAAGACGTGCGCAACGAGCTCGCCGGCCTCAAGGGCGAAGTGAATTCGGGCGAGGTTCCCTTGAGCACGGGCGCCATGCCTGCCGTGACGGTAGCCGAGCCAGTCCCGAACAGGGGAAGGCCCTCGTGGTTGATCCCTGCCCTGGTCATCGTCGGACTGATCGCTGTTGCCAGCTTCTTCTGGTTGCAGCGGGGCAAGGGAACAGGCGGCGTGAGCGGGCCGGAGGCGGGTGCTGGAGACGTGGTCGACCCTGGGGCCGAGTACAAGAAGATCGTCGTACTTCCTTTTGAGAATCTGGGCGAGGCCGAGGACGAGTACTTTGCCGCCGGAATGACCGAGGAGATCTCGGCCAAGCTGGCCATGGTGGCGGACCTGGGTGTGATTTCACGCAGCAGTGCAGTTCAGTACGACCGCACAGGGAAGACGCTGAGGGAGGTCGGGGCGGATCTGGGTGTCGGCTATGTCCTCGAAGGAACCGTTCGCTGGGCCAAGAACCCCGACGGAACGAGCCGAGTGCGGGTAACCCCTCAGCTCATCAGAGTCACAGACGATACTCAACTCTGGGCCGACACCTACGACCGGACGATCGACGACATCTTCGAGGTGCAGTCCGATGTTGCGTCGAACGTTCTGCGCTCCCTCGATGTTGCTCTCTCTGAGGGAGACCAGGTCGCAAGCACCGTAGCCCCGACTGAGAACATGGACGCCTACAACCTCTACTTGCGAGCCCTCAACGCCGCAGAACGAGCGGAGATCTTGCAGCGCTCCGAAGAGCGACTGCTGGCTGTTCAGATGTTGGAGCAGGCGGTCGAGATGGATCCGCAATTCGCCTTGGCATGGGCCGCCTTGTCGCAGGAGCACGCCCTACTGTTTTTCAACGGTGAGGATCGGACGGAGGAGCGACTCGAAGAGGCCTTGGCCGCTGTAGAGCGAGCTTTGGAGATCGACCCCGACCTACCCCAAGCGAGGGTGGCGTTGGGGAGTTATTTCTACTGGGGTCCCAGGGACTACGACCAAGCTCTCGAGCAGTTCATGATCGCCGAGAAAAGCCTCCCCAACGATAGTGACTTGATGGCCTCCATCGCCTATATCATCCGTCGCCAGGGTCGCTTCGAGGAAGCGCTGGAACGCCAGGCAAGGGCGTTCGAGCTCAATCCGAGGTCGGTACAGCAGAGCCGGGCCCTGGGCACCACTCTGATGCAGCTCGAACGGTACGAAGAAGCTGACCGTCAGCTCACCCGGACTCTCGAGATGGCTCCGGACTCCGTCGGGGCTGGGACCTGGCGGGCTTGGAACTGGTGGCTCTGGAAGGGCGATGCCCGTCGCGCGGCGGAGCTGGTCGAACCGTTCGCTGACCTGGGGATCGAATCGATCAAGGTGTTGCACACTTTCTATGTGTTTTTGGACCGACGATTCGAAGAGTCTCTGCAAACCCTGGCCAGCATGCAGGAGGACTTCTACTCGAACCAGTTCTACGCGGTTCCCACGGACCTGAATCGAGCCTATGCATTCAAGGGACTGGGTAGGCAGGACGAGGCCCGGGCAGCTGCCGAGGAGGCGGCGACAGCGATAGAGGCCGAAGTGCTGGCAAACCCGGGCGACCCGCGAATGCACGCCGCTCTCGGACAGGCCTACGCCATGCTGGGTCGGGCGGAGGAGGCCGTTCGGGAGGCGGAGCGTGCCGTCAAGCTCCAGCCGATCTCGGCAGATGCGTTGGAAGGTCCGGCCAAAGTCCTCGAGTTGGCTTTGACTCAAACGATTCTCGACAACAATGCTGAGACCTGCGAGGCCCTGGACGAGGTCTTTGTATCTGGATCCGGAATGCTCTCCATTGCCGCTCTCGAGGCAGACCCGAGGTTTGACCCGCTTCGCCAGGCCCCCTGCTACAGGATGCTGATCGAGAAGTTCGGGTAGCTCCGCCCGGTTCCCGGTCCCCGGATCTCATCGTGAATCGACCTCCGAAGAGCTACTGGTTGCTGCCGGCAGCAGTAGCTCTTCTTCAGGCGCTTCCCTTTCTGGCCACTTTCTGGCTGACTCCGCCCGAGGGTCAGACCTACTTGCACGTGGGCTACATGCCCGAGGACATGCACGCTTACATGAGCTTCATTCGGCAGGTGCCGGAAAGTGGAGCCTTCCTGTTCGAGAACCGCTTTGTCACCGAGGACCAGTCCGGCCGGTTCGTGCTGCTCTTCCATTGGCTCATGGGCTCGGTTGCGGCCTTGACGCGAGTGTCCCCCCTTTGGGTGCTCGAGCTGTCGCGTATTCCCCTCATCTTCGGTTTCTTCGCTGTCCTGTGGTGGTTCCTGAAACCGATCCTGCCGGACCAGCGAACACGTCTTTGGGCTGCCGCCCTGATCGGTCTCAGTGGGGGAGTAGCCGGCTTCTTTCGCCCACTGGCTAGCTACCTGCCTGCCGACGGCGGCAAGCCGTTCCTCGTCTCGACGTGGCACCTCTACGGCTGGAGCACATTCGAAGGCCTTTACAACCCACTCTGGGTTTGTGCGTTCATGCTGTTGCTAGTGGCCCTTCGGCGGCTGCTCCGCCCCTCCGACGATGGACGATGGTGGCTCGACTATGGAGCCGCGTTTCTGCTGGTGATTCTGTGGTTCGTGCATCCGTACTCGTCCATGGTGGCCTTCGCGATCGGGGCGGCGCGGCCTGTCGCCCAGTTCATTGTCGAGGGTGTTGTCGAGAAACGCCGTGTGGCTCGACTAGGGTGTTCCCTGGCGCTCGCAGCCGCCGCGATCCTCGTTGTCGCAGCCTGGCAACTGGGCGACCCGGTGTTCCGAGCATCATCGGGTCAGGTCTTCGGTCGCCTCCAGCTGGCGGTCTTCTGGTATCCGTGGACCCTGGGACTTCTCCTGGTGTTTGCCATCAAGGGTGGATTCCGCTGGATCGAGACGAAGAACGTCTATCGGTCTTCAATGCTCGCTTGGGTAGGGGCGATTGTCCTGTTGCACAGTTCGCCCGTGATCAACGGCTACCACTTCGTGCCCTATCTTCATCTTCCCCTGTCAATCCTGGCGGCGTCCGTGATGCCTGGCATCCGGGATCGCTGGTGGGGTCTGAGCGGCCGTAGGAGCTTGGTGGCTATCTCGATGCTGGTGCTTCTCTTCGCTTCCCCGATCCTGGTCACCCGAGAGTCGATCCGAGACTTGGAGGAGCGAAATCTAGTGCCAGCCATCTTCGTGGAGACGACCTTGGCGATGGCCGAGATGCCGCCGGGTGGAGCCCTGGTGCCACCCCAGATGGGGATGCTCGTGGCGGCCTACACTCATCACTCCGTTTGGGCCGGTCACTGGTTCTTGACGCCGGAATACTGGTCACGCGCGGAACAGTACGCAGCGCTCGTCGGTGATCCCAGTCGGGAGCAAGAGCTGGCGCAGCTGCTCCAAATGGAACAGATTCGCTACCTGGTCGTTCCCGCACCCGTGGGCGATCGAATCGCCGGCGCCCTGAAGGGCGAGGTCCTGGAGCGACATCCGAAGGGTGATTTGGAGCTGATGGTCCTGCGCCCATAGGTTCGACATCGCTCGGTTGCTTCGGTAACAGTCGCAGGCGCTAACGGAGCAGATACCCCCTGGGGTAACCTTCAGAAAGGGTCTTGGCTTCGGCGTTCCAAGGTCGTATACTTCGCGCGGCCGCCGTTCGGTTTGCACCCGCCTGACCCGTGGCGCGCGTGCCTTTGTCGAGGCCCGAGCGGCGGCCACTTTATTTTCCAAAGCCAGTCGAGAGTTCTCACTCGGAAGCCTCAGTGAAGCAATGGGGTCTTGAGGTCTTGAGGTCTTGAGGTCTTGAGGTCTTGAGGTCTTGAGGTCTTGAGGTCATGAGGCCGCCGAGCCATGAAGGATCACGGCAGAGGCTTTGCCAGGTTTTGTGTTCTGGCTGGCCGTCGCTGTAGAATCCGGGGTGCAGGCGATTGCACTGGCTTCAATTGACTGTGGTGCGGGAACAGGGGACTCGTGTCAGCAAGATCTAGACGGGACTGGCTTCCGCCTCAAGAGCGCCGCGTCGCCGCCGACCGTCGCTCCGGTCTGGACCGCCGCTCGGGAGAGAGAAGAACGATGCAAATCCAAGAAGCCAGGGCCGAGGCCTCGCCAGCACCGCCGGAGACCGATGCCGAGCGCCGGCAGCACCGGCGTCACGCGGTGTCCAACCTACGCCTCAACGGGCCGATCCGCGGCGACGTAATGAATACCTCACCGACAGGGATCGCAGTACAGACCAACGAGAGCTTGCGAGTCGGATGGAGCTACGCTTTCAAGATGAAGCACGGCACCGAGATGATCCGAATTCCTGGCAAGATCCAATGGTGCCGCCTGGTCCGGCTGATGCGCGTCGACGAGAACGAGTACCTCCCGGTCTTCCGCATGGGAGTCGAGCTGGCCGGCAGCGTATGGAACAAGTCGCAGGTTTACCTCTATCCTTGATTCCAGTGTCGCTGGCACCCAAGACCCCAAGACCCCAAGACCCCAGGACCCCAAGACCCCAGGACCCCAAGACCCCAGGACCCCAGTCCTCGAGACCTGCGACTTCTAGCGGCACGGCTCTAACAGAGACCGATCAATGGCACGAATCCTCGTTACAAGCGCTCTGCCCTACATCAACGGCGTCAAGCACCTCGGCAACCTGGTTGGTTCCATGCTGCCGGCCGACGTCTATGCACGGTTCGAGCGGCAGCGGGGCAACGACGTCCTGTATGTCTGCGCTACCGACGAGCACGGCACGCCGGCGGAGCTAGCGGCTCTCGAGGACGGTCTCGAGGTGGCCGAGTACTGCCGGCAGCAGCACGAGATCCAGGCCGACATCTACCGGAGATTCGACCTTTCGTTCGACTATTTCGGCCGCAGCTCCTCGGTCGAGAATCGGGAGCTGACACAGCACTTCTGTCGCCAATTGGACGAGCAGGGTCTGATCGAGGAGCGCACCACCAAGCAGGTCTACTCGGCGGCCGATCGGCGATATCTGCCGGATCGCTACATCATCGGCACCTGTCCCCATTGCGCCTATGAGGCGGCCAGGGGAGATCAGTGTGAGAACTGCACGCGGGTGCTCGATCCGACCGATCTCATCGAGCCCCGATCGGCGGTCTCCGACAGCACGGAGCTCGAGGTGAGGGAGACTCGCCATCTCTTCCTGCTTCAGTCCCAGCTGGCGGGGCGTCTCGCGGAGTGGCTCGACGAGCAGTCCGACTGGCCGATTCTGGTGACTTCCATCGCGAAGAAGTGGCTCAAGGAGGGCCTCCACGATCGAGGCATTACGCGCGACCTGTCGTGGGGCGTTCCGGTGGACCGGGAAGGGTTCGAGGACAAGGTGTTCTACGTCTGGTTCGATGCGCCGATCGAGTACATTGCCGCGACTCGCGAATGGGCGAACCAGGAGCCAGAGGTTCGCGACTGGCGCTCCTGGTGGTACGAGGCGGACGATGTTCGATATGTGCAGTTCATGGCCAAAGACAACATCCCTTTTCACACAATCAGCTTCCCCGGCACCATCCTGGGGTCCGGTGAGCCATGGAAGCTGGTCAACTTCATCAAGGGCTTCAACTGGCTGACCTACTACGGGGGAAAGTTCTCGACGAGCCGCAAACGGGGAGTGTTCATGGACCGGGCGCTCGAGAAGTTGCCGGCGGACTACTGGCGCTACTGGCTGATCGCCAACGCCCCGGAGAGTGACGATACGGATTTCACTTTCGAGTTCTTCACCAGCGGGGTGAACAAGGACCTGGCCGACACCTTCGGCAACTTCGTCAATCGGTGCTGGAAGTTCGCCCAGTCGCGGTTCGACGGTGTGGTGCCCGAGGGTGGAGAGTCCGGCGAGGCTGAACAGCAGCTGGCCAGGGACCTCGACGCCAAGATGGCTGAATACACCTCTCATATGGAGGAGATGCAGTACCGCAAGGCGCTGTCGGATCTGCGGGCGATGTGGGTCCTGGGCAACGAGTACCTGACCCACGCAGCTCCGTGGAAGGTGATCAAAGAGGATCCGGATCAAGCGGCGATGATCGTGCGAACCGGTATGCAGCTCATTCGCCTGTTCGCCGTCCTCTCCTGGCCAGTAATTCCATCAACCAGCCTGCGGGTCCTGGAGGCCCTCGGTGAGACGGACGAGATTCCTGCCTGGCCTTCTGGCTCGGCTGCTGACGACCTCCAGGCTCTGACGGCGGGAACCCCTCTGGGAGATCTCGGGATTCTCTTCCGCAAGATACTGCCTGAGGAGCAGGAGGCCCTCGAGCGGGAGTTCGGTGGCGCTCAGGACTAGTCTGTCGAGTGGGTCTTGGCCTGCCTGGCCCACCGGATCAGCAACAGCGACCCGACGATCGCCAGGGTGATCTCGAGCACCCCACACAAGATAAAGGCGAAGGCGAAGCCGCGGGTAGTGTAGGCCCACCCGCCCATGATGGGACCGAGCGCGAAGCCCATCGAGCCAGCCAGATTGAAGCCCCCCATCGCACTGGCTCGAGTCTTGGGGTCGCTCCACTGCGAGACCAGGAGAATCGCCGGCGGGAACATGACGGCCGCGAAGACGCCCAGGGCGACCATCATGACCTGCAGGGAGCTCAGATCCGTGTATCCCAGCCCGCAGAGTGCCAGGCCGTAGAGCAGGGACCCGACCACCAAGGGGCCGCCGGCGCCGATGTGCTCCGCCAACCGGCCCGAGAAATACTGCAGAAAAGCGAATGGCAGCAGGAAGAGCGCCAGGTATCGGCCTCGCAGTGCCGGATCGGTAGCCCCCATGGAGTCGACATAGAGGGGAAAGACGACCACGAAAAGCCCGACTGCCAAGCGATCGACGAAGTGGAAGGAGTAAGGCAGGGCCACGTGCGGCCTGGACCGGAGGGCCGCGAGTATTTCCCGCACGCGGAGCTGGCGAGTCAGGGTCGGCGATTCACGGAGGAAGAGGGAAATCCCTGCCAGCAGAGCAAAGGAGATCGCTGCCGCCAGCAGCGGCGCGCGGGCTCCGAACCAACGGGTCAGGTATCCGCCCATGGGGGCACCGATTGCGACGCCGAAGATCAGCGAGGCTCCCATGAGTCCCATGAAGCGACCCTTGCGGCCGTAGACCGGATGATCGAGCATCATCGCCATGACGGTCGACCAGCCCAGAACAGAGAATGCACCCTGGGCAAATCGCAGGCCGAGGAGCAGCGGGATCGAATGGAGCGCGCCGTAGATGAAATAGATCACTGCCGAGCCGGCGAAGCCGATCACGACCAGGAGTTTGCGCCGGCCGAACCTGTCGCTGAGCAGCCCCCAAATCGGAGCGAAGATGATGTAGGCGAGGGTTTCGACCGAGAAGAAGAGAGTGGCGTCCGCAATGGATCCACCCAGGTCTTCGATCATGAACTCCTTGAGCCCGGCAACCACCAGGGTGAGGTTGAACATCGCCCCGAACAGCAGCGTTGCCGGCAGGACGACCGTCCGGCCCACTCCCCAGCTCTCGACGGTGTCCTGGCTCTTCATCGCAGCAGTGTCGCTCACAACCAACCCGCGGCTGTCGTGATGTTGCCCTCGTTTTCAGGCAAGCAAGTGTGGCAGAGGATATGCGAAGTCGGCCAGCCATCCAAATTCCGACTTTCGTGAGCTGGCAGCCGGTCCTGGGCTCACCAACCACATTACACCTGAATGGTAGACTGTAATGCGGCCAGATCCTGGTGAGAGAGCGCTATCGAGAATGCCGACAGACCATCTGGAAGTCTCTGCGAGTGGGCAAGCCGCCGGATCCGCCGATCTGGAGGACAGGGTGTCCCTCGATGTGATCGAGATCGGGCACTGCGCCAGGGTCACCGAGGTCGACGCCAGTGAGGCTGACATCGAGCAGCTGATGGCGATGGGTGTCTGCGTAGGGCGACGAATCATGCTGATGCAGACGGGTGACCCAATGATCCTCAAGGTCCTCGGGACCCGAATCGGTGTCTCGGCTAGACTGGCGCGCAACGTCAAAGTACAGCCCTGTCTGGGAGACATGTTCGGCGAGGGTTGACTGCCGCTGGCAAGAGGTCGCTACCCATTTCCACGATCCAGGTACCCCTACCCCCCGGCCAGAAGGCGCCCGACGCCGAAGAGGTCTGCATCGCATTGGTTGGCAACCCCAATGCTGGCAAGACGACGCTGTTCAATGCTCTGACCGGACTGCGGGCCAAGACTGCGAACTTCCCGGGCACCACGATCGAGAGACGGGTCGGCCACACGCGCCTGGCCGATCAACGGGTCAGACTGCTCGATCTACCTGGCCTCTATAGTCTCGCTTCCATCACCCCAGAGGAGAGGCTGGCCCGGGAGGTTCTCCTCGGTCAGCGGTCCCACCAACCCCAACCCCAGGGCATCATTTTGCTGCTGGATGCAACGACACTGGAGCGCAATCTGTACCTGGCGAGTCAGGTGTTGGAGTTGGGTCTGCCCACCGTAGCGGCTCTCAACATGGTGGATCTGGCGGAGCGCTCGGCCATCGAGATCGATTTGGAGAAGCTCGAAGCCGAGCTGGGCTGTCCGGTGGTGCCGGTCGTGGCTCGGACCGGGCGGGGGCTCGACATCCTGCGGCAGCACCTGGAGAGGATGATCGATCCTGCTGGCTCTTCCCTGGCCAGAGCGTCGACCGAGCCGTTTTGCGACTGCTCGGGCTGCCCCTACAAGGCACGCTACGACTGGGCCGAGGAGGTCGGGGCTCGGTGCATCAATGGCCGGACGACGGCCCACGGAGTCAAGACTGATCGGATCGATGCCATCTTGACTCATCGTTGGGTCGGAGTTGCGGCCTTCCTGTCCGTCATGTTCGCGGTTTTCGCGCTCATCTTCTGGGTGGCCCAATACCCGATGGAGTGGATCGAGTCCGGGTTCGGCTACATGGGTAGCGTTGTCGGCCGGTGGGTGCCGCCCGGAGATCTCCGCAGCCTGCTTGTCGATGGTGTCATCGGTGGCGTTGGCGGAGTGCTCGTCTTTCTGCCCCAGATCTGCATCCTGTTCTTCTTCCTGGCGCTGCTCGAGGATACCGGCTACCTGGCGAGAGCCGCCTTCGTCATGGATCGGCTGATGCGCCGGGTGGGATTGCCCGGAAGGGCTTTCGTGCCCATCCTGTCGGCCCACGCCTGCGCGGTCCCGGCCATCATGTCGAGCAGGGTCATCGAGGATCGTCGAGATCGGCTGGTGACCATCCTGGTGCTGCCGCTGTTTTCCTGTTCAGCTCGGATCCCGGTCTACGCCATGATCACGGCACTGCTGTTCCCGAGTCGGCCGGTCCTGGCAGGGATGGTCTTCACAGGAGCTTACGCTTCGGGGATCGTCGCGGCTCTGGTCATGGCCCTGGTATTCAAGAGGTCGATTCTTCCTGGCGAGTCGAGACCCCTGGTTCTAGAGCTACCCAGCTACAAGCTGCCGAACCTGCGGACAGCGCTCCTGACCTCGTGGGATCGGGCCAGGATCTTCATCAAGCGCGCCGGCACCATTATTCTCGCCGTCTCGATCCTCCTGTGGTTCCTCGCCTCGTTCCCCAGGAGCGAGCCACCCGCCGCCGCGCTGGCCCTGCAGGCCGAGGCCCAGGAGTTGTCCGCTGCCGGGCAGGCGGAAGGGGCTGAGGATCTCGTGAGGGAGGCCAGGCAGCTCACGGCTCAAAGCAGGCTGGCGCAGTCCTTCGCCGGTCGTGCGGGCCGGGCCATCGAGCCGGTCTTGCGTCCTTTGGGCTTCGATTGGCAGATCGGGATTGGGATTCTGAGCTCTTTTGCGGCTCGGGAAGTGATCGTCTCCACTCTGGCCGTGGTCTATGGAGTGGGGGAGTCAGCAACCAACGAGGACCCGAGCCCTCTCTACGACAGTCTGCGCGATGCGGTACGTACCGATGGTACGCCTGTCTTCACGACAGCGACGAGCGTCAGCCTACTGATCTTCTATGTTCTGGCCATGCAGTGTCTCTCCACGCAGGCGGTTACCCGCCGAGAAACCAACAGTTGGAAGTGGCCGACTTTCCAGTTGGTCTATATGACGGTGCTGGCCTACTCCGTCACGTTCCTGGTGTATCAGCTGCTTCGGGCCTGGTCTCTGGGCTGAGAACAGCTATTGCCGAGACCGGCCTCCGTTTCCCTTACAGCGCAGCTACTTCCGTCGGAGCCTATAGCTCAACCTACCCAGCAGTCGGTTGAGGAAGTTGCTGCGTGAGAGAAAGGGGATCACCGGCCGTCTTCGCCAGCCGATTTCCCGCGCCAAGGCTATGGCACCAGGATTCGAAGCGTTCAGTTTGAGAGCTCGGTTCAGAGCCTCCACCGCTTTGCGTCGATTCCGGGCCAGTAGATGAACGCGAGCCAGGTTGAGGTAGTTCTCGGGCTCGTAGAACTGGAGCTTGATGGAGTGCTGGCAGAGAGCTAGGCCTTCCTTGACCCGTCGTTCGTAGCGGGCTATTCCGTAGCCCAGGTAGGAGTAGAACTGGCCGTTGAGCTCCGCACCCTGGCGGTCGGCCTCTGCCACTTTGCCGAGGACGGCCAGCCCCTCTTTCCATTGCCCCTTCTTGCAGGCCTCGATTCCTCGCAGTGCTGCCTGATTGAGCTCGGTTATCGTCGTACTCATCGCTTGCCCTTCTTGGATTGCACTCTCAGAGTCCTCGGGTCCCAGGATCAGCTTTTGACGACCATCCGCGCCCGAAGGCGCTCGGCGGCGGGGGACTGGGGGGCGTAGGTCAGGATCTGCTGGATGCGCTCGATCCCCTTCACGTGATCCCCGACACTTTGGTAGAGAATGACCTCTCCGAACAGGGCTTCGGCCAGCTTGTCGAGCCTCTGGCGCACGACTGCCGCCTGATCCCCGTCCGGATACGTTTTCAGGTATGTCGCGCCGTTGGCCAGTTCCTCGTACTCGGTGGCCAACGTCGCGAGACGCTGATGTGCCAACTCTCGAAGCTCCGAGTCGTCTGATTCCAACGCCAGCTGTTGCAGGGCGGTGAGCTGATTGAGATAGGGGGCGAGACCCCGCAGTCCCCTGGCCGCTCGCTCGCCGGCTTGGCTGTCGGGTGCAGCAGCAAAGGCCTCCAGGTACCGCTCCACGGCCTCACTCTGTCTGCCCAACCGGCTGTAGGCATCTCCGAGCGCCAGGGCCACTGCGGGCTTCTCAGGGGAGTCGGGGTAGTTGCTGGAAAAAACCTCGAGAAACTCGGTCTCGTAGATTCCCCCGGCGAGAGTCTCTGCTGCCTGGGGGTAGAGCTCTCGCCGCTGCCGATCGAAGAAGTCGACCTCCTCACCGAGCTGCGCCACGAGTCGGCTCTCAGGGGTCAGCTGACGAACCTGTTCGAGCTCGGAACGGTAGGCCTCGATGAGCCTGTTCCAATCCCGCGCCAACGGGTTCTGACTCTCCAGAATGTCACGCAAGGTATGGAGCTTCTCCCGTCGCAGTCCATCGGCCGTCGGTCCTTGAGGCCAGGCGACCAACGCTTCCTCTTTGAGGTGCGGAATCAACTCGGGCTCGATCTTCGACCGTTCGGCGAATTCCAGGAGTAGGCGCTGTGTCTTGGCACGATACTCGGCCGCCGAGCTGGGATCCTTGATCCTCAGCAAGTCATCGCGAACATTGGCGGCTTGTGCCCGGTCGTCGAAGAAGGGGTGGGTACGCCAGTACCCGTATTCCTTCGATTGCGGCATGTGGGCCAGCATCTTTTCCATCAATTGCTGTGTGCCCTTGGGATCGAAGCCGGCGGCGGCGGCCAGTCGCTGGCCCTCGTCATCGGCTTCATCCTCGAATTCGCGGCTATAGCTCCGCAGGAGCAACTCGCTGATGACAGCGCCGGCGGCTGCGGTGCCCTGGATCAGATCCCCGGTCGAATTGCCGCGGCCATAGGGGTCTGTGGGTACATCATTGCGGTTGTCACCTTGACTGGCACCGATCATGACGCCCACCAACAGTGCCTGGCTCAAGATGTTGAGCAGCGTAGCCTTGCGCTGCATCCGTGTTCCGTGTTGCAGCACGACGTGACCGATCTCGTGACCCAGGAGACTGGCCAGCATGTCATCGCTCAGGCCGAGGTCGAGCATCCCTCGTGTGATGAAGATCTGCCCACCCGGCAGCGCGAAGGCATTGGGCTCCGGCATGTCGACGAGGTAGAAGGTGTAGGGGTAGTCCTGGAACTTCGACTCCTGGGCGATCCGATAGCCGATATCGGCGACCCGCTGCATCTCGGCCGGGTTGTCGTATCTGCCGTAGAAGGCGAGCGCCTGCAGGGCCGCCTTCAGCGTCTTCTCGAACAGCTCCTCTTTGGCGATCTCCTGGGCACCGGTCGGTATCGGGACCAGCCCGAGGAGAAGGGCTGTGAGGACAAGGTGTGTGGCGCTTCTTCTCATCGTAATCAAGAAAGTCTAGCAGGATGCATGCCAGCCCTCTGTTACGGACGCGACAGGATCTCGTGCCGTTCTCGTGCTCTAGCGAGGGGGGGTGCTCTGGACCGCTTTCGGTCCCGCCAGGTCGGGAAGGAGTATGCCTCCGGAGATCACCATCCGAATTCCCTGCTCCACGGATATGGGCATGGGAATGGCTTCGCCGCGCGGCACCAGCAGAAGAAAGCCGCTGGTCGGATTGGGGGTGGTCGGAACGAACACCAGGAGAAGGTCGGAAGTCTTGGGATGCAGGTGTGGCCAGCTGGCCGACCTGGTGACGAAGGCTAGCGCGAAGATGTTCTCCTTGGGGTATTCGATCAGCACGACTCTCTTGAAGGCATCACCCTGATCGAAAGAGACCGCTTCGAGCACACCCTTGGTCGCCGAGTAGATGGACTTGGCGACCGGAATGCGGCAGATGACGGATTCGAAACCTTGGATCAGTTGCCGACCCACGACATTGGTGGAAAGCCAGCCGAGCAGAAGCACTACCAGCAGGGTCAGCGCCAGGCCGAGTCCGGGGACGTGAGCGCCCGGCAGATAGACGCCGATCGCCTTGTCGATGACAGGCGCGAAAATCCCGTCCATGAAATCGAAGATCTGCTTGAGAATGTAGATGGTCAGGGTGACCGGCACCAGAATCACCAGGCCGGTAAGGAGAATCCGCTTGAAGCGGGTTCTGGCACGCGGCTTCGAATGAGTGCCTTCAGCGGCGGCTGTGTTCTTGTCCAGCGAGTCGTTCACGGGCATAGAGTATCAAGGCTGCGACATCGGTGGGGTAGAGTTGCGAGCCTATCGAGGAGCTAGGAAACATGTCTGCCGATTCCAATTCGAACAGTCGGTCATCGGACCGAACGCCGGTATTGCCTCCGCCGCTCGAGAGCTCGGCCACCGAAGAGATCGGCGCTCTTGCCGACAGGGTGTGGACTCGCGGCCCTGGAGAGGCACCCAATATCGCCAAAGTGGCGAGCCAGACCTTGAAGGGTGTTGGAGGGAGAGTGGCGATCGTCGATGGATGTCGGACACCTTTCTGCAAAGCGGGTACCGATCTCCGCGACATGGACGTCATCGACCTGGCTGGGGTCGCAGTTGCCGAGCTGTTGGCTCGCAATGCCCTGCCTCCGGACGAGGTGGACTACTCGATCTTCGGAGTTGTCGTGCCGGCGCTTCATGCTCCCAACCTGGGTCGGGAAGTCGTCTTTCGGGCCAGCTTGCCGATGACGATTCCGGGAACCACAGTGAGCCTCGCCTGCGCCTCCTCCAACCGCGCGATCACATCTGGAGCCGAGGCCATTCTCAGCGGCCAGTGCGACGTCGTGCTGGCCGGTGGCGCCGAGGCGCTGAGCAACCCTCCGATCCTGGTGTCGAAGGCAGCCGCTCGTCGGATGATGGAGCTCAGCAAAGCGAAGACTCTGGGCCAGAAGGCGGCAGTGGTATCCAAGTTTCGGCCGCGCGATCTCGTGCCCGTACCGCCGGCGATCGCCGAGTACACGACAGGTATGTCCATGGGGGAAGCGTGCGAGAAGATGGCCAAGGAGAACGGGATCTCGCGCCGCGCCCAGGATGAAATCGCCTTGATGTCACATCAACGAGCCGCGGCCGCAACTGCGGAGGGGCGACTCTCCGGGCAGATCGTGCCCACCTTTCCTCGACCTGGTTTTGACAAAGCGGTAACCGCGGACAACGGGATCCGAGCCGACTCGACCGAGGCGGCACTGGCTGAGCTCAGTCCAGTCTTCGACCGACAGTATGGATCGCTTACCGCTGGCAACTCCAGTCCGCTGACCGACGGAGCTTCAGCGGTCCTTCTGATGAGCGAGGACAAGGCTCGATCCCTAGGCTATTCGCCTCTGGGCCATATCCGTTCCTTTGCCTATGCCAGCCTGGATCCCGGGACGCAACTTCTCCAAGCGCCCGCCTACGCCGCTCCCGTGGCTCTCGATCGAGCCGGTCTGAAGCTCTCCGATATGCATCTGGTGGAGATGCACGAGGCCTTTGCGGCGCAGATCCTCTCCAACATGAAGGCCTTCGCGTCCCGTAAGTTCGCCACCCGGGAGTTGGGGCGCAGCGAGCCTCTCGGCGAAATCGACCTGGAACGATTCAATGTCAACGGCGGCTCGATCGCTCTCGGTCATCCTTTTGGAGCTACTGGTGGCCGGGTCACCATTCAATTGCTCGAGGAGTTGCGCTACCGAGGTTTGAGTCTCGGCCTGATCACCGTCTGTGCCGCTGGAGGGGTCGGCTTCTCGATGGTGGTCGAGCGGGAGTAGCCCGCCGCTAGGCGGCCTTGGAAATAACCACCAGGGTCAAATCATCGGTGAGGGGCTCATGGCCGATGTGCTGGTCGAAGGCCAGGAGAATGCGGTCGTGCACCCGGTCGGGAGAGCCGACGGTAGCCAGCAGTTGCTTGATCTTCTGGAAGCCGAACGCGTCGCCGTCGGGTCCGCTGACCGATTCGGGCAATCCATCTGTGAAGAGGACCAGCAGGTCGCCATCCTCGAGAACGACCGACTGCGCCTGCAGGTCGACGCCGCGACGCAAGCCCAGGGGTAGCGTTCCCGTCCCGAGTTCTTGGATTTGCCCCCCGGCCTTGCGAAGCAGTGGAAACGGATGTCCAGCGCACACGAAGGTGAGTCTTCCGCTGAGCGGCTCGAGAAGGCCATAGAAAAGGGTCATGAACGCACGGCGGTCGCCAGTTCGGTACAGGGCGGAGTTGAGCAGAGAAGCCACCGCTTCCGGATCCGGATCGACATCCAGAGCCGTCTTCAGGGTCGCGTTGGAAATCGCCATCAGCAGGCCGGCGGCGATTCCGTGGCCGCTGGCATCTCCCATCAAGATTGCCAGGCGACCATCGGGAAGAGTCTGGAAGTCGTAGTAATCACCTCCGACTTCATTCGCCGTGCGGTAAGAGTGGGCGAATGTGTAGCCGGGAATCTCCGGTGAGGTGTCCGGCAGTAGGTCGCTTTGCAGCTTACGGGCTACTTCGAGCTCGTCCCGAACCCGCACCCGATCCACCAGCTCGACGATGAGAAGCCAGAGGAGGCCACCGATGCTGAGAAGAAACCAGAATGGGGAAAAATCGAGCTCGACTCTTGTTTGGTCCGAGTAGAACTCGAAGGTCGGCGGGCTGACCAATCCGAGGATCGCGAAGAAGAGGCAGAGCACGAACAGCATCCGTCGCGCTGGGCCCAGCTTGTAGGAGATGCCGAGGAATATGACCTTCGCCCGATGGAAGAACCTCCGCGTCGCATCTTCCGGTTCCCCGTCCGTATCCTGATCTCGAGTCAGGACCTTGTAGGCGTGAGTGGCATCCTGATCAAAGAGGCGCCGCAGGTCACGGACGTTCAGACCTTCTGTGTACTGACGCAGAAAGTGACGTGCGTGCTGGACGTATTCCTGAGTGCTCTTCTGCACGTGCCTTGCTCCACTGGTCGATATGACAGGATCCGAGGCAATCTGGGGGAGTTTATCTACCTTCCGTGCCACTAGAACCTAGTACGTCATCCGGATGGACAGGTTGCAGGCCTCGATCGGCAGGTCCGGCGCTGAGTCTCTTGACCGCGATACGACCCACTTTCGGCTTTGCGAAGCCCTGCTTGACCCTCAACCTGCCCCCGGGTACATTCAGTAGTCCGGTGCCGATAATGAGGGATCGTGGGATCTGGCGAAGCCGAGCCGAGGATGGGCCGCAGGAGCTCTCCGTGAATGGACTGGTGGTCCGTTTCGCGTTGATTGGTTGCCTTGCCCTGTCCGGTTGGGCTTGCTCGGTTCGCGGGCTGGCGGTAAACGCTTTGGCCGATTCCCTCACTTCGACAGGCGATGTCTTCGCTTCGGACAGTGACCCCGAGCTGATTCGAGATGCCACTCCGTTCGCCCTGAAGACGATCGAGTCTCTGCTGGCTGAGAAACCGGAGCACCGTGGTCTTCTGCTGGCCGCCTGCCGAGGGTTTGCACAGTACGCTTTCGCTTTCGTAGAAACCGAGGCCGAACAGCTCGAAGATACCGATTTCGCAGCTGCCAGCCGCGGCTATGCTCGAGCATTGCAACTCTATCTTCGCGGCCGGGACTACTGTTTTCGGTCCATGGAGTTGGAGTCGCCGGGCGTTGTGGAGCTCCTGAAGACCGCGCCCGGAAATGCTGTGGAGAGCTTTGGAGTGGACCAGGTGCCGCTTCTATTCTGGACGGGAGCCGCCTGGGGTGGTGCCATCTCGATAGGACAGGACCGGCCAGACCTCGTGGCGGACGTGCCGGCTGTCAAAATCCTGATGAACCGGGTCATGGCGCTGGATGAGGCCTACGATTGGGGTGCCGTGCACGGAGTACTGATCGCCCTGGAAGCCATGCCGGAGGCGGCAGGCGGCTCGGCAGAGAAGGCCCGAGCGCACTTCGATCGGGCAGTGGAGCTGTCACACGGCAAGAGCGCCTCTCCCTACCTCACTTTCGCTGAGGCCGTGTCGGTTCCGGCCCAGGATTGGCGGGAGTTTCGAAACATGCTTCATCAGGCGCTGGCTATCGACCCGGACTCGGAACCCTCGCTGCGCCTGACCAACGTGCTCGCTCAGCGACGCGCGAAGTGGTTGCTGACGCGGACTGAGATCCTCTTCTTGGACTATGAAGAAACAGAAGCTGGTGAATTCCGAGACTAGGTTTGCCGCGTCCCGATTGTCGCGATCGGAGGGCCCTTGTCGCTGAAAGGCGCCTTTTGGCGCCTCGAAGGCGGACTGGCCGGCCTGTCGCTGGTCTTGATGGCGATCCTGCCTTTGGCCGAGGCTGGTCTGCGCGGCATCTTCGGCATCGGCATTCCCGGCTCCCTCCCCTTCGTCCAGCACCTGACGCTCTGGGTCACCTTTCTGGGTGCGGCGCTGGCCTCTCGAGCAGACAAGCTCCTGACGTTGGCGACGGGCGAGTTCTTGCCAGAGGGTCGATGGCGAGAGGCAGCCAAAATCGGTGCCAATACGATAGCGGCTGCGATCACGGCGCTGCTGGCACGGGCGGCATGGGATCTGGTGGTGATCGAGCGCCAGGCAGGTACGGAGGTCGCTGCCGGCTTTCCAACGTGGGTCGCGCAGGTGGTAATGCCTATCGGGTTCGCACTCATCGCATTGCGCCTGGTCAAGAACTCTGCGCATCGATGGGTGGCCCGAATTCCGGCTCTGATCGGACTCCTTCTGGGCCTGCTACTGGGTCAGTTCCCTTTGTGGCTGGAGGGTGCAGCGGTCATGCCCCTCGTCGGGATCGTACTCGTCGCGACGCTTCTCGGTGGCCCCATCTTCGCTGCCCTCGGTGGACTCGCGGTGCTTCTCTTCCTGGCGGAAGGCGTGCCTGCGGCGGCGGTTCCCGTCGAAACGTATCGGTTGGTGGTGTCGCCCACGCTGCCGGCGATTCCACTGTTCACATTGTCGGGTTTCATGCTGGCCCAGGGAGGCGCCTCGGAGCGCCTGCTGAGGGTCTTTCGGGCCCTGTTCGGATGGGTGCCCGGCGGGACGGCGATAGTAGCCGCCATGTCCTGCGCCTTCTTCACGGTTCTCACAGGCGGTTCTGGCGTTACCATCCTGGCACTGGGAGGCCTCCTGTTCCAGGCCCTGCGGTCCGACGGCTACCGAGAGCGCTTCTCGCTCGGGCTGCTGACGGCCTCCGGGTCGCTGGGCCTCCTGTTTCCACCCGCACTCCCCCTCATGCTCTACGGCATCGTCGCCCAGATCGCGATCCCCGATCTGTTCCTCGGGGGTCTGGTTCCCGGTCTCCTGCTACTCCTGTTGGTGGCGGCCTGGGGTGTTCGAGAAGGTGTCGTGACGCGGGCGGGCCGTCAGTCCTTCAGTCTGCGGGAAGCGCGAAGCGCCATCTGGGTAGGCAAGTGGGAGCTGGCTTTGCCCCTGGTGGTGCTCGGTTCGATTTTCAGTGGCTACGCGACCCTGGTGGAGTCGGCCGCCCTCACCGTCCTCTACACATTTGGCGTCGAGTCCCTCGTGCACCGCGAGCTCTCGTTTCGACGGGATCTGCCGAAAGTCCTCGTCGAGTGTCTCGTTCTGATCGGTGGGGTGTTGATCATCTTGGCCGTGGCCATGGGATTCACGAACTACCTGGTCGACGTCCAGGTACCGGCGAGGATCGTGGATTGGGTGCAGACCTACATCCATTCGCCCTTGACCTTCCTGCTTTGCCTGAACCTCCTCTTGCTGCTGGTGGGCTGCTTGATGGATATCTTCTCGGCCATCGTCGTGGTTGTGCCGCTGATCGTGCCGCTGGGAGCGGCTTTCGGCATCGATCCCATTCACCTCGGGATCATCTTCGTAGCCAATCTCGAGCTGGGATACCTGACCCCACCTGTTGGGCTCAATCTCTTTCTGGCTGCCTATCGTTTCGAGCGACCGGTGCTCCAGATCTGGCGGGCCGCGATACCCATGTTGGTGATCCTGGCGATCGGCGTTCTGCTGATTACCTACGTACCGGCGTTGACGCTGGGGATCTTCGACCTGGTTGGAAGGCACTGAGGTCTTGGGGTCTTGAGGTCTTGGGTCCTGAGGTCTTGATGTGGCCGGACCTGTGCCGGCCGTTGGTACATCTATCGAGTCAGGCAGAGGTTCGGAGGTTCGTCCGGGAGGCTCCCAGGGGGTTCTGGCAGCGGCAGGGAGGAAAGCCCCCTGGGGGTCCCCGGACGAACCTCTGGCATCGGTGACAGTCGATAGCGGCCTAGGGTCCTGAGGGCTTAGGGGCGCAAGGACCTAGGGGCTTAGGGGCTTAAGGGCGTAGGGGGGGATTCGGTGGAATCGGGGACGGCTTCTCAGGGGGCGAGCTCGAACGAGAGGCCTTCAGAGGCTTGTTTGACTGCCGACTCGTAGGCCTCTCCTTCCACGAGATCGTGCAGTCGGTCGCTGATCGGCAACACCATCGACATGGGGCGCCATCGCGTTGCCCTCCCACTCGCCAAGTCGACGACGCGACCCTCTCCAACAGCTGTGGAGCCTTCTGCCAAGGGGAGGTCGGCGACAGCTGCGTACACAGCCCGAAACCAGGCCTCGTCTACTGGGTCGACAAATCGCAGGTACTTCTTGCCCTTGACGGCCAGGTGCAAGTGGGAAGGTACGAAGATCAGGCCATCCAAGCGCAGGCGATCGCAGATCAGGATGAGGAGAGAGGCGACATCGCCCAGCAATCCGAGGCCCGGGTAGGACTGTCCAGGCAAGGGACGCTGATTGGAGAACGCGGAGCGTGGATTCTGCAGCAGGAGCCATTCGAGGCTCAGCAATTCCATCGAAGCGATCGAGTGTCGGTCGTAGCTGACCCGCAGCTCCATCAAGAGCTCGTCGCGGTTGCGGTCGCTGAAGATCCTCAGCGTGTCTCCCGAGCTGGCTCCACAGTCGAAGGTCAATCTTGGGTTGGAAAATCCCATCCTGCGGAGATGCTCCAGGATCCCCGTCCATTCGAGGACGAGCTCCATTTCGTGAAGCGAGAGATGTCCGAGGAACAGCTGGTCCGGGCCCGCTACGCCGAGGTATCCGACGAGATCGGCCTCGGTCAGGCTCCAGTCGTCACTCGCTGATTCGGACCTGGCTATGGTGCCATCCAGGCGGTGTGCCAGACCTCGATAGCGAGTCAACGTGACCTCTTCGGTAGTCGGCGGCTCGACGACGCTGCCGCCGCTCAGCAGCCAGGAGAAGGAGCGGGCACTGTAGCGCCATGTCTCTCCACCGTAGCCACCAGCCAGCAGCATGACCAGAGGCAGCCCGCGTCGAGATCGCGTCTGCTCGATGACGAAGCGGTCTCTGTCGAGCATGCCCCGAGGTCCTATGGACCAGTTCCCGAGGCGATCGTCGTAGGCTGGGTCGGTGCCGGCCAGATAGAACACCAGACCAGGCTCTACCTCTCGAATCAGTCTCGGCAGAGTCGATTCGATTGCCTCGAGGTACGCGGCATCCTCGACGTCGTCGCCCAGCTCGACCGAAAGCGAAGCCAGCGCCGATGTGTCGTCCCAGTCTCGATTGTGAATCGAGAAGGTGAAGACTGAGCCGTCTTCGGCGAAAATCTGACGGGTGCCGTTGCCGTCGTGCAGATCCAGATCGACGACCAGGATTGGTTCCTCGAAGCCCTCTTGCCGGATCCGGCGGATGGCGACGGCGACATCGTTGAAGATGCAGAAACCCTTGCCCGAGTGGATTCCGGCATGGTGGAAGCCGCCTCCCAGGTTCACCGCGATCCGCTCACCTTCCAGGGCTACCCGGGTTGCCGCGAGAGTACCGCCGGTTGCGGCTCGCTGGGCCTGGAGCGCCCGCTCGTGCAGGGTTGGCCAGATCTCCATGCCGACAATGTCGGTGAGAGACTCGGGCTCGCGCAGGGCAGCGAGATAGGCAGCGGAGTGAGCCAAGCGGAGGTCCCGCAGAGAAGCCGTCACAGGCTGATGGACCTGTCCAGCCTCGAGCAGGTTCTCGGCCAGCAGGAAGTCCAGGATGCGCTCGCTGCGGTGGATGTCGATCGGGGACCCCCCAAGATCGACGAGGTAGTTGGGAGAAAAGAAGAAATCCGCAGGCACCCGCCCGACCATCGACCGGAAGCGATGCCAGGTGCGGCGCAAGAAAGGCGGGAGCGGCGAAGGGCCTTCAGTCACGTTCGACAATCACCCTACCACCACGGGTGGATGTCGTGGCCCGCACTATTCAATAGTGCGGGCTTGGACTCACGCGGACGGTCCGTGAAGGACGACCAGCGTGGCACCCCATCCTCCAGCCTCGCCAGAGGCGTCGCCAAAGGAGGCGACGCGTGGATCTCGCTCGAGAATCTTCCGAACGGTCTGTCGCTGGACTCCCTTCCCCTTGCCATGGATGATGCGCACCCGGCGCCAGTTGTTCTCCAGGGCGACCTCCAGGTAGTTGCGGACCAGGTCGGCGACTTCTGAAGGGGGAAAGCTGTGGAGATCCAGGACGTCGGTGAGAGTGAGCTCGATGGGTGGTTCTGGCCCGATTTCGTCGTGCATGGGTGGCGATCTCCGCCAGCTATTTGAACATCTTGAGGAAGGTGAGAAAGAGGGTGAAGCCGTCATCGGGTCCCACGACAGGCACGCCCGCGTCGAGCCGCACAAGGGTCTTCCAGGGGCCGACGATAGTGCCCGCGATACCCAGGCCGGCGAGCAGCTCCTGGTCCAGCCCTTCGGGCTTGTCGGTCGCCAAGGCCAGATCACCGAGACCCTCGAGTCGGAACAACTCTCCCATCTCGATCCCGTAGCTCAGGTGCAGGGCCGTGGCGGTCTCCGCCCGGATCTTGCCGCTCTGGTAGCCATGCACTCGAATGTTGCTGAAGGATCCGAACTGATACTTGCTGAAGCGGTCCAGGTCTTGGCCGTCGACGTACTCGAGCTGTACTCCGAACTTGCGGAAGCGGGGCAGATGAAAGGTCTTGGAGACGGAAGCCTCCCATTTCAAGAAGTCTTTGGTCGCCGGGTCGTACTCACCGGAGTCGGGGATGCCCCAGGGCTCCCAGCTGGACCGATTGGCATAGCTACCCTTCACTCGAAATCGATATCCACCCCGGGTATAGGTGACCCGAAGGCCGAGCTCATTGGTGAAGTGGTCCTGCGGCAAGACGAACTCATCCGCCGTATCGTCCGAACGGCTGTAGGCACTGTGGCGCAGCTCGTATTGAAGATTGACCTTGGTGAAGGCTCCCAGAAGGTGCCCGAGCTCGGCGTCGATGCTGGCGGGTCGCTCTCTGACATCGGCGGCCTCGAGCTCTTCACCCTGGCGATACAGGGTGTCCGTGAACGGTACCGCGACGAGAAACAGATCGGAGGAAGCGCTGAAGTTCGAGCCCAGCACATTGGTGTCGGCAATGCTGGCGGAGGCCAGCGCGCCAGCAAAGAGCGCATTGACCTGAGCACCGGTGCCCCTGAAATCCAGGGAAAAGTAGTCGATGCCGAGCAACGGCAGCGGATAGTCGAGCGCATCGTCGTGGAACACACCACCGGCCAGGAACAGGCGGCTGGAGTCGAACTTCTCCTGCACGATCCGTTCGCCGGTCTGCTTGTCTCGCACCAGGTACCGAAGGCCGTCTGGAGTTTCGCGAACCATGGTGGAGTCGGACTCCAGGGCTGCAGTGCGCTCGGCTTCGAGGTCCGGGGAATTGAGCTCTACCGCTGTCAGCAGAGTCTCCTTCTCAACCACGGTCGTGGTGTTGAAGATCGACCAGATCTGCTGACTGACGACTCGCAGAGGCAGCCAGTAGTTCTCAGGCCGCCACTGTGCCGGCAGACCCTGGGAGTCGATCGGACTGTAGTGGAGAGTCTCCTCGTTGGAAACGACATCACCCTCCAGGCCCAGCTGCACCGCCCGTGAGCGGACGCGTACGAAGAGCTCCCTGTCGATCCAGACCGTGCCGCGGAAGAGGCTTTTCTCAGGGTCGCTGGCCCGGGGTCGGAAATCCACGACCCAGCAGTCGCGACCATCGATGGTCTCCGTGCCCTTGAGGTGGTAGGAGTAGTCGCGCGTGAAGTTGATCTCGAGTGGCAGATTTGCCGCCCGTTCAGGCTGGATCAAGGGGATTTGCGGGGCCTGCCTGCCCTTCCACTTGAGGCCGTTGACGAAGAAGCGCTCCCACGTCCAGTCGGTACCGGAGCCCCTCTGGTAATAGAGGCGCCCCTCGAAGGTAACCTCCAGCCCCTGGGTGCCGAACTCGAAACGGAGGTGCGTCGTATTCGTACCCCGGTAGTTCTCGAGCCTTCGGGACTGTGAATCCTCCACCGCCTGCATGCGGCGCAGGATCTCCTCGACCGGCAGGGACCGCTCCGAAACCACTGTCAGCTCGTCCTCGAGACCCCGGTCTCCCTCGCGCTCGGCAACCGTCTGCCTCTCCAGCTGCAAGAGGCTCACTCGCTGTTCCGGCTCCCAGCGAAGTTCCAGCCCCTGGCCCGACCGCAGCCCACCGTACATATCGAGGCTCTGGCCGGTCTCCAGGTCGGTTCGTGATGGCTGGCGGAGACCGGTGTCCGAGAAGGTGACTGCGGCTTCGACCGAGTCAGCATCATGCTCGACGATGACTCGCAGTCCGAGATCCTCACCGCGAACGAAGCTCCAGGCCTCGACGTTGCCAAATGGGGTGGAGTAGGGATCGTAGGAGAGGTCGCCTCTGAACTCGATGGCAAGCAGCTTGAGCGGTGTCAGACTGGGCGGTCCTCCCTCCGGTTGCTGGAAGAGGGTCATCGACGCACCTGCCACGTAATTGCGGGCTGCCTGGGACAAAGCGAGCTCCGCCGGGTTCGGAAAAGGTATCGCATCCAGGACAACAGGCTTGCCAGGGTCGAGCTCGGTGAGGACTTCCGTCACACGTCCAAGCTCTGTCGCATCGATAGGCTGGAGGACGACGCCGTCCAAGTAGGCAGCTACGTCATGCCCGAAGAGTCTGCGCAGTGACTCGGGGTCGGGGTCCAATGGCTGGGAAAAGACACCCGAGCCGGGCTGGGCTCCGGTCAGCGTGACAGTGGCTCGCTTCAGCAAGAAGGAGTACTGCTCGGGGTCGAGTCGTTCGTGAGGCGGATCAGCAGGGTGCCAGAGAACCTGGAACTGGGATCCTGAGCCGGCATCTCGGGCCAGGCGCGAGGCAACTTCCAGCTCGCTCTCGAGGCTGTCGAGGTGCTCGATCAAGGGTGCCGGTGTGCGGAACTCCAGGCCCAACAAAGGAGTGGCTCCGCTAGCCGCGATCTCCCGGGCAGGACCGGCTGTAGCGGCCTCCGTGAGCTCGATGGTCCAGGCGACGAAGAGGGTGGCCCCATCCTCGATCCGGGGTTCCTCGAGCAGCTGTGGTAGCAGACTTGCCGGTTCGCCGGTGCGGATTCCCGCACAGGGACTGCAGGCCGGCGCCGCGGCCTGCGCCGCAGGCGCGCCCAACGCCAGGGTGAGGCTCCAGATTGCTTGCACCGAGGCCCGGAGGACTCGATTCGACGCGATCGGTTGCGGTGACGACGACCACATGGTTGCGGGAAGCCTCTTCTGGCAGTTCGGTTCAGCTCGATTCGCCGGACTTCGACTCAGGCTGATTCCGGCGTAGCTCGTCCTTTGATCATCTCGGAAGGCGGTTCGTGAGTGCCATCGAGGTCAGGATTCGGCTCCCTCTTTCGCTTCCGGAGACGAATCCGATACCTTACGACCCAGCCAGAGTACCCCACCTACGATCACTACGGTTCCCACGATCAAGGAGATCCATGGGCTCATGCCGTAGGCTGTGGGAATGTCTCCAATCAGCATTCCCAGAAAGCCCATGCTCAAGGCATAGGGCAGCTGGGTTCGAACGTGGGCGATGTGATCGGAGCCCGAAGCCATGCTGGACAGGATCGTAGTATCGGAGATGGGGGAGCAGTGGTCTCCCCAGACGCTACCAGCGAGCACAGAGGAGATGGTTCCGATCAGAACTGCACCGTAGGCGTCGCTGCCGAGAGCCATGCCGGCGCCGATCGATAGCCCGTGGGCGATCGGGACTACCAACGGCATGAGGATTCCGAGAGTCCCCCAGGAGGATCCCGTGGCAAAGGACACGGCTGCCGAGAGGATGAAGATCAGGACCGGGAACCAATGCGGAGAGAGCACGCCCTGAGACAGTCCGACCAGGAAGTCTGCTGTTTGCAGCTCGTCGCAGACCGCACCGATCGACCAGGCCAGGATCAGCACGATCAGGGCCATGAAGATCGACTTGAAACCCTCGACCATGGCGCCGACTCCCTCGCGCAGTGTGAAGATTCGTTGCACCAGTGGCAGGCCGAAAGCCAGGATCACGCCGCCCAGACTCGCCCAGCACAGGGCCGCAATACTGTTCGCGTTGCCGAAAACTTCCCGCAGCCAGGCACCGGTAGTACCGAAATCCGCTCGAACCAGGCCGGCGCTGCCGCTCGTGTACATCCCGGCCACGGTGATGATGATGACGGCAAGGATGGGCAGCAGTGCGTTGATGGCTCGCTTGGGGGCGCCGGGAGGCGGTTCGAGGACCTCGGCGTTGAAGTTGGCCAGAGGCACCGCACCATCTGCCAGCAGCTTGCCGGTTGTTCGCGCCCGGCGCTCGGCCTTGAGCATGGGACCGAAGTCCCTGCCCGTCACCGCAATGGTAAATCCCAGGACCAGCGCGAAGATCGGGTAGAAGCGGTAGGGAATCGACGCCACGAAGGTCGTGTAGGCGTTGAAGGGGATGTCGACCACGGCGAAAGCCGCAGCGATGAGTCCGACCTCGAACCCGATCCAGGAAGAGATGGGAAAGACGCTGGCTACTGGAGCTGCGGTGGAGTCGACGATGTAGGCGAGTTTTTCACGGCTGACCTTCAGGCGATCGGTGATGGGACGCATCGTGGAACCGACAATCAGCGTGTTGGCATAGTCGTCGAAGAAGATCGCGACTCCCAGCGCCCAGGTGGCAAACTGACCGCGTTGCGGGCTGGTTGCGAATGGCCTGATCCGGTCGACGATTCCCAGAGTGCCGCCACTCTTGTTGATGAGCCCCACCATCCCACCCAGAAGCGTGGTGAATACCAGGATGGCCGCCTGATCGGGATTGGCGACAGAAGAGGCGACGTAGTGATCGATGGTGCGGGCCAGGGCGGTCAGCGGCTGCCAGCCGTTGAGGAACAGGGCACCCGAGAACACTCCCAGAAACAGCGAGAGTAATACCTCCTTGGTGATCAGGGCGAGGCCGATTGCGACAAGAGGCGGAAGAATCGAGAGCCAGGCGGGAATCACCCGAATCGAGGCCTCCTCCCGGGCTCCTGCTGTTGCGACCTGAAGGCTATGGCTGCCCGACGACAGGTCGATGTGATCGAGGACGATCTCGTGCTCTCCTGCGGAGAGCATTCGCTGGTCGACGGACTGGCCGTCGATGAAGGTCTCGAGTGGGATGAGCTCCGCGTCCCCGGCGTCGATGACCCTGACTGTAAGGGCGAACGGTAGTCCCGTCAGCTGGGTAACGGGGGTCTCGAGCTCCAATTCGGCGGCCGCACTCGCTTGGACGGCCAGCAGGCCGAGCGTCGCGAGTGCACACCACAACCACTGGCGTAGTTGGCTTGCCGGCAGGGCCTAGGCCTCCTCCTCGGGAGCGGCCTCGGGAACGATCGAGGGAGGTAAGCCTAGCTCTTCCCTCAATGCAGCCTCGATCTCGTCGGCCAGATCGGGATTGTCACGCAGGAACTGCTTGGAGTTCTCTCGGCCCTGTCCCAGGCGGATGTCTCCGTAGTTGTACCAGGCACCGCTTTTGCCGACCATGTTGTACTGGACCCCGAGATCGACCAGCTCGCCGACTCGTGAGATGCCCTCGCCGTAGTCGATGTCGAACTCCCCCAGGCGAAAGGGCGCCGCCACCTTGTTCTTGACCACTTTGACCTTGCACCTCGCACCAACGACCTGGTCACCGTCCTTGATGGCGGCGATTCTTCGGATGTCCAGACGGACCGAAGAGTAGAACTTCAGCGCCCGACCACCGGTGGTGGTTTCGGGGCTGCCGAACATGACTCCGATCTTTTCGCGAATCTGGTTGATGAAGATCAGGCAGGTCTTGGACTTGGCGACGATGGCGGTTAGCTTGCGCAGGGCCTGGGACATGAGTCGGGCGTGTAGGCCGACGTGGGAGTCTCCCATCTCTCCTTCAAGCTCGGCGCGGGGCACCAGCGCGGCCACTGAATCGATGACGATCACATCGACAGAATTGCTGCGGACCAGCATCTCGGCGATCTCCAGGGCCTGCTCACCAAAGTCGGGTTGAGAGACCAGGAGGTTGTCGATGTCGACGCCCAGCTTCCCGGCGTATTCCGCATCCAGGGCGTGCTCGGCGTCGATGAATGCCGCGACGCCGCCTGCTTTCTGCGCCTGGCCGACGACGGAAAGAGCCAAGGTGGTCTTGCCGGAAGACTCGGGGCCGTAGATCTCTACCACCCGGCCTCGCGGCAGGCCGCCTGTGCCTATCGCATAGTCCACAGCCAGCGACCCGGTCGGCACGACTGGGATCGCCAAGGCCTCTCTCTGGCCGAGGCGCATGATGGAACCCTTGCCGAATTGGCGCTCGATCTGAGTCAGGGCGCTGTCGATGGCTTTCAGCTTGTCGGACGATTTGTCTGCCATGAGTTCAACTCCTGAGATGCTGCTGCCAGGTACCGGTCTTGAACGAAGTACGAAGGCTATACTAGTCGCTCTTCAGACGGCTGGCGAATCGCGACTCGGGTTCCTCCGCAGCAGGGATGCGATGCTAGCGAATGCCTCTTTGGGCCGTCAACGCGTTTAGACGGATTCCCCTCGTGGATTCTTGTTTTCTGGAATCTGCGCGGGGGCTACCGATCTCCAGTTCTGGGTCTGCGACGTGAACACCTCTGACAATCCCACTGGCCTGATCGGGCAGCTCGAAGGCGTCGAGGGTCTCGAGGTGGAGGTCGGAGCCCCGCTCTCCGGATACTCGACGTTTCGGATCGGAGGTCCGGCCGAGTTCCTGATCCGAGTTCACAACAGGCAGGCGCTCAAAGTACTCCTCTCGGCGACGGGACGACTCGGGTTGCCATTCGAGCTCCTCGGCCTGGGATCCAACGTGCTGTTTCCCGACGAGGGTCTGCCGGGCGTCGTGGCTCGGTTGGTCGGGGATTTCGTGAGTTTTCGGTTTCATGGCACCAGGGTAACGGCCGGCGGAGGATTGGCGCTAGCGAAGCTGGCGAGGCTCGCAGCCGAAAAGGGATTCGAGGGTCTCGAGGCTCTGGCCGGCTTCCCTTCGACCGTCGGCGGAGCTGTCCGCATGAACGCTGGAAGTTACGGAGTCGAGATCAAGGACGTGCTGGTCGAGACCACCATCCTGGAACGGAATGGGCGGACGCGACGCCTGACCGCCCGAGAGCTCCAGCCCTCCTACCGTCGCACAATCTTGCGGGGCTCGGGGGGGATCGTTATCAGCGCTACCTTCCAGCTTCGAGAAGGCAGTGCCGAGAAGGCGCTGGGACGGATCGAAGAGCTCAATCGGCGCAGGTGGCAGAGTCTTCCTTCGGGCCGACCCCACGTCGGTTCCATCTTCAGGAATCCCGAGGGCGACTACGCCGGCAGGCTGATAGAGGCCTGCGATCTGAAGGGTGCTAGTCGTGGCGGCGCGCAGATCAGCCCTCAGCATGCAAACGTCATCGTCAACAACGGTAGAGCCCAAGCCCGGGAGGTCCTAGAGCTGATGCTCGAGGCCAGAAGGGCGGTACAGCAGCGTTTCGGCGTAGAGCTGGTGCCTGAAGTAGAGCTGATGGGCGCGCTGCGCAACCGTTGGCAAGATGCTCTGGACAAGGAGCCGCAACCCTCCGGATGACCAGCAAATGGCTGTGCTACGATTCTCGCCCCGTGCGGCCTGCAACGTTCCGCTGGCGCCCAACGAAAAGCTGAAGATCGATCGTGAGAGCACGACAGACCATGGTCAGGCTGCTTCTGGCTTTCGTCCCGCTCGTCGGTGGCCTGTTGACCACTTGCACCGCAAAGAACTCCGATCCCCGAGAACAGGAGCGCCATCCGAATGTGATCCTGATCTCGATAGACACTCTCAGGCCGGATCATCTGGGCTGCTACGGTTACGAGAAGGACACAAGCCCCGCTCTGGATCTGTTCTGCGAGGACGCTGTGGTTTTCGAAGAAGCTATCGCGCACGCTTCCTCAACGCTGCATTCCCACGCATCGATGCTGACCTCGCTGTTGCCGCATCACCATCAGGCGACCTGGTCGGCGAAGACCAGAATCCCAGAGGCCGCTCTTTGTCTCGCTGAAGTCTTGCAACAAGCCGGCTATCGGACCGCGGCCTTTACTGGCGGCGGGCAAATGGATCGGGTCTTCGGCCTGGATCAGGGATTCGAAGTGTTCAACCAGCCGATGCTGGAGCATTTTGAAGACACCGTGTGGAAGGGTGTGGAGTGGGTCGAGTCAGACGATACCAGGCCCTTTTTTCTGTTCCTTCATTCCTACGAAGTCCATCATCCCTACACCCCAAAGGCCGACTACCTGGCGCTTTTTGATGATGGCTACTCGGGTTCCCTGCCAGGCGAGATCAGTCTCGAATTGCTTGGACAGATCAACAATGAGGAGATCGACTTCGACGAGGCGGACCTGGGCCACGTGCTCGCCGCCTATGATGCGGAGATTCGCTCGGCGGATGTCGGCGTGTCGCATCTGATTCGGTACCTGAAGGACAAAGGCCTTTATGACGACACCCTGGTCGTCTTCACCTCGGATCACGGGGAGGAGTTCGGCGAGCACGGACTGGTGGGTGTGCACTCTCACACTCTCTTCGACGAACTGCTGAGGGTACCTTTGGTCGTGAAGTTCACGAACTCCAAGCACGCCGGGATGAGGGCCGGGTTTCAGGTGCGAGGCATCGATATTCCTCCAACCATTGTCTCAGCCGCCGGGCTTCAAGTTCCTTCGGAGTTCTCGGGGACCGATCTGGGAAAGCTACTGGCCGATGATCGGCTCGAGGAGCTGAGTGCCATCAGTCGCCTAGACTTTCCGCCGTGGTATCCGGGAACGACTTCGGTGCGGACAAGAAGGTGGAAGCTCATCGAGGGGGAGCTGCGGGATTTGCTGCGCGATCCTGGCGAGGAGTGGTACGCGAGTCCCACCACCGGTGGTATCGAAGCGGCGGAACTCCTGGATCAAGCCCTTCACCAGGCTCTCGAGGAGCGCGAGCCGTTTCCGCCAGAGGTAGTGGCACCGCCCGATTCCACTCTCGATGAGCTTCGGGCGCTCGGCTACATCCAGTAGCTTCTCAATTCCCTTCATGTGGAGGGCCGTGGGCGCACGTGTGAGCCTGGTGCAGCACGGCTTGCCGAGACCCGCTTGCTATACTGAACCTCTGGTTCTTCGACCGAATCATGTAGAAAGGGTTGCCTGCCATGATCAAGAAACTGCTGCTGGGCGTGTTGGTGCTGACCATCGGGGTTCCTTCAATCGCTGGTGCGCAAAAGCGGGAAGTGGTTTCCACGGCGGTGCGGGCTGATCGCGACTACTGGTCATCGAACCGTATGCGCAGGGCCCGCGACATGCCTCTGCCGAGGGTGTCGAGCGCCCGATTGTCGACGCTCCTCGGGGAAGATCAGGGGGGCACCGAAGAGAGCACGATCAGCCTACCGACAGGCGCTCTCCAGTTCAGCAGTAGCCGATTGACTCCGAGAAGCGCCCGAACCGCTTTTCCCTATACGACCGTGGGGCGGTTGTTCTTCAAGTCGGCCGACGGAGATTTCGTCTGCTCGGCGTCGGTGATTTCCAATCGCGTCATCCTGACTGCTGGCCACTGCGTCTACGATGCGCTTCGAGGCCGCTTCCACCAGAAATTTGCCTTTGTTCCGGGCTACTATCGAGGTCAGTTTCCAAGGGGAGTTTGGCTGGCCCGACGGGCGGTAGTGACCGAGGAATGGAAGCTGTCGTCCGAGGTGCTGCCGAACTCGGCAGATTTCGGTGTTCTTGTGCTCCGCGACAATGAGGGCAGGACGATCGGACAAGCCACTGGCTGGTTGGGTTTCAGAACCTACTCGTTGATTCCGAACCATGTCCATCTTCTCGGCTTCCCGGTAAACCACGACGGCGGGGAAGAGCTGCATCAAGTGACGACCGGCGATTCGTTCTGTTGCTTCGATGGCTCAGCCGTCTACGGGTCCGATATGGGGCCGGGATCCAGCGGCGGACCCCTAATCCAAAATTTCGGCGCGCGGGCGAAAGGCCAGGGTCCGGCCAACGGTGAGCCCAACCGCGTGGTCGGCGTGATCTCCTACGGGCCTGTCGAGTCGTACGCGAAATTCGAGGGCAGTTCGATTCTCAACCAGTCGTTCCTGGCCATTTTCGAGACGGCCTGTGCCATGGCACCCGGGAACTGCTTGAATCGCGGCACGTTCCAGAGACCCAAGCGATAACGAGAGGGCACGAATGGGCCCGCGCTATACTGCGTGCGCCATGAAGAAGCTCTCTGTAGTGATCCCCGTCTACAATGAAGTCGAGACCATAGAGAGGGTGCTCGGCCGGGTAAGCGCTGCGCAGCTGCCAGCAGAGGTGGAGTTGGAGATCATCGTGGTGGACGATGCTTCGACCGATGGCACGCTAGCCAAGCTCCAGGAGGTCGCGGCAAGCGGCAGACACTCCTTCGAGCTGGTCCAGCATGTCGAGAACCAGGGCAAGGGAGCGGCCTTGCGAAGTGGATTTGGCGCCGCCCGGGGTGACTTCGTCCTGGTCCAGGATGCGGATCTCGAGTATCACCCGAGGGACTATCCCGTATTGCTCCAGCCGTTGCTGGAAGAGGATGCGGATGTGGTCTATGGCTCGCGGTTCCTGGGTGGACCACACCGGGTACTCTTCTTCTGGCACTACCAGGGAAACAAGTTCCTGACGCTGCTGTCCAACATGTTCACGGACCTGAATCTGTCGGACATGGAGACCGGGTACAAGGTCTTTCGAAAGGAAGTGCTCGACAAGCTCAAGCTGCACTCGAATCGATTCGCCATCGAGCCCGAGATGACCGCCAAAGTCGCCAAGCAGCGGGTACGGATCTACGAGGTCCCCATCTCCTATGCTGGTCGAACCTACGCCGAGGGCAAGAAGATCGGGTGGAAGGACGGCCTGGCCGCTGTCTGGGCCATCTTTCGCTATAATCTCGTCGGTTGAGTCAGCCCTAAAAACTGTCATGATGCCCGCCTGGGCGTCCAGGAGGTCTCTCGTGCACCAGCTACCTCGATTCTCTGTCGCTATTATCGTCGTCTTGCTCTTGGGCTTGGCCGGTTCGGCCTGTGGCCCCAAATCACCCGCCGACAAGATCGCCCAGACGCGATCGCTCTATTCGGCCAGTATGAACGGCTTCGTGGTGGAAGAGGAGCCTATCTTCGAGGAGCCGATCGAAGAGATCGAGGTGTCAGTCGAAGAAGCGGAGATCGAGGCCGCAGAGTTGGAGGAGCAGGCTGATTTCGAGCCCGTCGCGGTGAGCCAGAGAGTCCTGCTCGATATTCTGATCAAGCATGACAGCAACCAGAAGCTACCTGGAATCACGGTAGAAATCTCCATGGCGGATCCGGACGGACAGGAGAAGAATCACTGGCGAGTGTGGTTCGACACCTCCGATATCGAGAAGGCGAATGTGACTCAATTCACTCATATCCTGGAAGATGTGTCGTATGAAGAGGGTGACGGGTTTTTCGCGGAGGTCCGTCACCCGGTGCCCGAAGCGGAGCGGGGCGAGTACAAGGAGTTCGCCTCGGGGTCCTGAGACCTGAAGCGTGGGCATCTGAATTTCTCACCGGGGCGGGGTTGCTCTCGGCCTGGTGAGTGTCTGAGCCCGCCAGGAGACTCGACGACCGTGACCCAGCGCCCCGCCATAACCACACACGAGGCCGTCGCTGCCGACCTGATTGCTTGTCTCGAGCGTCAGGTTGGTTCCGTGGTGAAGGGTAAGGGTGATGTCATCCGTCAAGCAGTCGTCTGCCTGCTGGCCCAAGGTCACGTCCTGATCGAAGATGTCCCAGGAGTGGGCAAGACGACGCTGGCTCGGTCGCTGGCAAACTCGCTGGGACTGGCTTTCCAGAGGATCCAGTTCACTAGCGATCTCCTGCCGTCGGACATTGTGGGTGTTTCCATCTACAGGCAGGCGAGCGAGAGGTTCGAGTACGTGCCGGGTCCGATCTTCTCGAACGTGGTGCTGGCCGACGAGATCAATCGCGCCAGCCCGAAGACGCAGTCGGCACTCTTGGAAGCCATGAGCGAGCGTCATGTGACGATCGACCGCGAGCGCCACCCCTTGCCTGAGCCTTTCATCGTCCTGGCGACCCAGAATCCTCTGGAGTACGTCGGGACTTTTCCGCTCCCCGAATCTCAGCTGGATCGATTCATGATGTCGCTGAGGCTCGGCTACCCACCGCGAGAGCAGGAACGTGAGCTCCTCATCTCAGGCGGCGTCGATCGCATTCTGGCAGATCTCGAGCCGGTGGTGAGTCGTGAAGACGTCCTGCGACTCCAGGCCCGCGCCGAGGAAGTCCAGGTGGCCGACAAGCTCGCAGATTACATCCTCTCCTTGGCTGAGGCGACGCGAGACTCGGCCCAGTTCGTTCTCGGTGTCTCCACGCGCGGCGTGCAGAATCTCTACCGAGCCACCCAGGCCATGGCCCTCTGCGAAGGTCGCCCCTTCGCGACGCCGGACGACGTCCAGAGAGTCGCAGTGCCCGTCTTCGCTCATCGGGTGTTACTGAAGAACGGCGGCGGTGGCCTGGAGGCCGCCAGAACTGCCGTCGCCAGGGTCGTGGACTCGGTTCCCATCCCTGTCTGATGGCACTCCGCAAGACCGTTCCCGAAGGCATTCGGATCACCAAGGTCGGGCTCTGGTTCATCATCCTCACAGTGCTGGTGGCCGTGCCAGCTGCCAACACCGGCAACAATGCGCTCTATCTTGTCGAAGCGACGATGTTGTCGTTGTTGGTGGTCTCTGGAGTGATCTCGAGACAGAACCTCCGGCGGCTCGAGATCGATTTCGATCCACCGCTGGAGGTATACGTCAACGAGCCCTTCGATATCGGCTTCGAGCTGCGCAATCGAGGCCGTTTGTGGCCGAGGTGGTTGTTGGTCCTGGCGGGAACCGAGCAAACCAAATCCGTCCTGGTGCCCTTCCTGCCTCGCCGCTCCGCCTTCGCCGGTAATCTGGAGTTGACGGCCACGCGCCGCGGCGTCTTGCGTCTCGAGCATGCTCACCTGGCGTCGATCTTCCCCCTAGGACTGTTCCGTAAGGGGATGAGATATCGCGTCGATCTGGATCTGCTCGTCTATCCGGAGATCCGGTCTTCGGTCGAGTTCCGCCAGAGGAGCCTGGGCGGGGCCGGCGAGGAGCCAGCGCGCAGGATCGGTGTCGGCCCGGAGCTCCACAGCCTGCGGGCCTTTCGCCTCGGCGACGATCGGCGAGGCATCCACTGGAAGCAGACGGCCCGCACTGGCGAGCTGGTCTACATGGAGAGAGAGGCCGAAACCGGTGAGCGCCTCTCCATCGTGCTCGACAATGCCGTCGGGGAGCTCGATAGCGATTCCAGGAAGGAAGCGTTCGAGCTGTTGGTCAGCGAGGCGGCAACCGCCGCGCACTACTATCTGGAGCGGGACTACGAGGTCGAGCTCGTGACGCGGAACGAAGTCGTTGGCTTCGGTCGGGGCCGTGGTCACCGACGGAGGGTGCTTGAAGCCTTGGCCCTGGTGCCGGCGGTTGCACTGAGACCCTATCCGCTCACGGGCAGCGATCCGGCCACACCGGCCCTCACCCTCGACATGAAGGAGCGGGGCGCGTGAGCTTCGATCGGCGCAAGCGGGTCTTGCTCGGTGTTCTGGCACTGCTGGCCCCCATCCCGCTGCCGTTCAACGAGATTGTCGGTTGGCCTTCGATCCTCGTCTTCTCGCTGACGGTGGCGCTGTTTCTCCGTCGGAGCCTGACAGGCCAGTCGAGGCCCCTGCCAAGCTGGGCGATGAATCTCCTGGCGCTCGTCTATGTGCCTTTCTTGCTGCTCGATTTCTCCTTGTTCTGGCAGGGCAGGGTGCTGCGACCGTTGCTGCATCTGGCCCTGTTCACTCTCGCCGTCAAGCTGTTCGGGCTGAAGCGAGAGAAGGACAAGTGGCACGTCTTTCTCCTCACCTTCTTCGTCTTCCTCGCGGCCATGGGTACCAGCGTTCACCCGACCGTGGTCCTCTACATGTTGACCTTCCTGGTGCTCAGCCTCCTGCTGATGGCCCGTTTTGCAGCCTTCCATGTGCTGAGTAGTCAGGGCCTTTCCGCGGGCCGGACCGAGATACCTCTGAGTCGTTTTCTCGTCATCGGCACAATCCTGACCCTGGTTCTCGCCGTGCCTTTGTTCGCTCTTCTACCTCGGTTGGGAAGGCCGTATCTTGTCGGTCCTGGTGGCGGCGCCGGAGGCACGATGCAGCGCCCCCAGTTCCTCGAGCAGATCGGTATGGATGTCATCGGCCGGACGAGGAGCAGTCGGGCCGTCGCCATGCGACTCGAATATGAAACGCCCTCACCGAGCGGCCATGAAATGCGCTTTCGAGCGGCCATCTACAACGAGTTTCGAGGCGATGGATGGGCGCGAGGAAAGGTGCGTACCCAGAGACTCGCTCGGCAACGAGACGGCTTCTTTCACGTCGCCGAAGGGCAAGCACGATCGTGGCTCAAGATCTGGCTCGAGCCCGTGGCGAGTGTTGGCCTGGTGCTGCCGGTCGAAGCACTGACAGTCGACATCGCGACACCTACAATGCACCTGGACGATGGCGGTCTGACGCATCTCCAGATCCGGCGGCCTGACACCGTCCGTTATCGAGTCGGACTGTCATCTTCTGCAGAGCTCCATTTGAGCTCCGGCCTGCCGCCGCCTTTGCCTCTCGACGAAGCGGGTCGGATGAATGGTGGAGAGCGGATCGCGGCCTTGGCGGCGGCGGTGGCCGGCACCGGTGAGCCGGTGGAGAAGGCGGGTCGAATCCAGGGGTTTCTGATGCGGGAGTACAGCTACTCCCTCGATCTCATGGGAATCCGCAGCGACAGCCCAGTCGAGGACTTCCTCTTCGATTGGCGCCGCGGCCACTGCGAGTACTTCGCCTCGTCGATGGTGCTGATGTTGCGGGCCGTGGGAGTGCCTGCACGCGTTGTCACGGGCTATCTCGGTGGAGAGTACAACCCGTTCGAGGACTACTACGTGGTTCGGCAGAGCAACGCCCACGCCTGGGTAGAGGCTCTCCTGCCCGATCGGGGTTGGACCACATTCGACCCGACTCCGCCTTCCGGCCTGCCGGTCAGTGCCAAGCTCGGCTGGAGCCTGTTGGCCTCCCAGGCGTATGACTATCTGCTATTCCGTTGGGATCGCTACGTGCTCACTTTTGGGTTCTACGACCAGCTGGGAATCGCTCGCAGGTTGGCCGTCTTCTGGTCGCGGCTCTGGGAAGGTGGCGCTCGGGAGAAGGAGCAGGCCCCGAGGCACGACGTTGTTGCTGCGGAGGAGGACTCGAAGAGCGATCGACAGAGGCCGGACTTCTCCTGGCGGCCCGACGCCGTCCAGATGCTGCCGCTGGCCTTGGTAGTGGTACTCGGAGCCTGGTGGACCTGGCGGCACCGCCCTGCCTTCACCGGCACCAGGGCCTATCGTCAGCTGCGCACCCGCCTGGAGAAGGACCCCCGTCTGGCTCTCACCAGTTCGGTGCCGCCGCTCGAGCTCGCTGCGAGAATCGCGCGACAGCGACCTGTCGCCCTTGCCTCCGCTGATCGGTTGATCGAGCTCTACCTTCAGGAGAGCTTCGGCGGCCGAGAGCTGAGTGATGAGGAGCGTCGCGAGCTCAAGCAAGTCCTGAGGGAGGCTCTGAGGAGCCTGAGTCGGCGCGAAGCGGACCGGCAGGCGGACTCAGCTCAGGGTCAGGTGGGGGACCACACAGGTCAATAGGCGTTGTGCCGCAGACCGTGCCGGAAGGTCATCCAGAGTATCTTCAGATCCAGCTTGAGCGACCAGTTCTCGATGTAGTAGAGGTCGTACTGAATCCGTTTGCGGATCGAGGTGTTGCCCCGCCAGCCATGCACCTGCGCCCAACCGGTGATCCCGGCACGGACCCGATGGCGCAGCATGTACTGAGGGATGCGGTGTTTGAATTCATGAACGAATGCGGGCCGCTCCGGGCGGGGGCCGATGATGGACATCTCGCCTTTGAACACATTCCAGAGCTGTGGCAGCTCGTCCAGCGACCAGCGCCTCAGAAACGCGCCGAGCCTGGTGCGTCGCGGATCGCCCTTGGTCGCCCAGACCGGTCCGGTCGTGGACTCGGCGTTCACCTTCATGGAGCGGAACTTCAGCATCATAAAAGAGCGCCCGTCGAGACCCATTCTCTCTTGCCGGTAGAACAGTGGACCCCGGTCCTCGAGCCAGATTCCGAGTGCCACGATGGGCAGGAAGGGGAGCAGCACAATCATGGCCGGAAGTGCGACGCCGATGTCCATGCCGCGCTTTACCAGGCTGCTCCAGCCCTGAAGTGGCACCTGGGAGAGATTGATGACCGGAGTTCCATCCAGATCTTCCAGCGTCGCCTTGAGAGTGGCGTACTGGAGAATGTCCGGAACCAGGCGAACCTCGACGCACTCGCGCCCCACTGACTGGAGGATGCTCATCATCTTCTTGTGCGCTTCGAGCGGTAAGGCGATATAGATCTGATCGATGTTCTCGCGCTCGATGACTTCGTCCACCTGACGCAGGTTGCCGAGGACCGGTACCCCCGAGATCTGGTGTTTGGATTTCCCCGGGTCGTCATCCAGAAAGCCGACAACGTGCAGGCCCAGCTCGCGATGGCCCTGCAGCTTCTTCGTAACTTCTTTGCCCAACGCCCCGGCCCCGAGGATGAGAATACGCTGCAAGTTCTGGCCCTTCAGGCGGATCACGGCCAGCACATCCCGTATCACGTTGCGGCCGAGCACCAGAAGGAACAAGTTCAGGCTGGCGAAGATGGCGAGAAATCCTCGGCTGTAAGTGAAGGGCTCGATGGTGCCGTCCGGTCTCGGATAGCCGGCGGGTCTGACCCAGGTGATGAAGGAGCCGAGAAGTACAGTGGCCAGCAGCACCGCGATGAAAATAGTCAACGCTTCGTCGACGCGCGTCCTACCTCTGCGAATCTGATACAGACCATGGAAATACAGCACGATGGGCCAGAGGAGGAGGAGAATGGGCAGGAGCAGGAGGTAGCGTTCGAACTCCGGCAGGTGGCGAACCGGGAAGATGCCAGTCCCGAACCGCAAATACCAGGCGGCGAAGAAGGCGGTCAACGTAGCCAGGAGGTCACTGATGAAGTAGGTGGTGACCGTCATGCGGTGGCGTTGATGGATCAATTGCGCAACCCTCTCAGACGAGTTGGATTTGCGATGCAAGGTCGGGACCCACATACGAGTGGGTCTGAAATCAACGTTTGTGCTCGGCTGATGCTCGGAGGATTCACGGCAGATCCCAGCCAGAGAGCCTCGTCTCCAGAACAGATCGAAACCGGGCCTCGAAGCTCGCGACGGAGAAATCCTCCGCGCGGCTCTTGAGATTCAATTTATTGAAGCGAATTTCGCGACATTTGTCAATCGCTGCAGCGAGAGCCTGATCGTCCCCCTCTCCCTCATAGAGAACCCCGTGCTCGCCATCCAGCACGATATCCAGGATGCCGCCAAGCCCCAGAGCGACCACAGGGCAGCCTGAAGCGAGGGCTTCGACACTCGAGATCCCGAAGTCCTCGACGCCCGGCTGTAGGAAGCAGCGGGCGCCCTGGAGTTGCCCTCGGAGGTCCTCGGGCGACACATACCCCAGTATCTTGGTGGTGGAGCCGGCCAGACGGGCCAAGCGCTCCTGCTCGGGACCTGTGCCGACGATCCTGAGCTCGAGACCGAGGCGCTCACAGGCGGCGATTGCCACGTCGACCCGCTTGTACGGAGCCAGAGCCGACACCACGAGGGCGTATTGGCCGGTGATCTCTCCGCCGGGTACAAAGAACTCGGTGTCTACCGGTGGCGGCACGACTTGAGCCTGTCGTCCGTAGTAGCGTTGAATTCTCTCAGCGACGAAGTTCGAATTGGCAAGAAACAGGTCGACGCGACCGTTGGAGGTGACGTCCCAATTCCGCAGTCGAGTGAGGACGAGACTTCGCAATCGCGCCACCAGCCCAGAGCGCTCTGGGAAGTAGGTGTGCTCCTGGTCCCAGGCGTAACGCATCGGAGTGTGGCAATAACAAACGTGATAGGTCCCGGGTGAAGGACGAGCCCCCTTGGCCACGCAGTGGCTGGTGCTGATCAGCAGGTCGTAGCCGCCAAGGTCGAAGTCCTCGATCGCGGCAGGAAAGAGCGGCAGATAGCGCCTGTAGTGAGTGCGGGCACCGGGATAGGACTGTAGGAAGCTGGTGTGAATCGGATGCTTCTCCAACGCCGCGCTGACCGTGCCGGGGAAATGGAACAGGGTGTACACAGGGGCTTGTGGAAACATGCTGGCGATCGACTCCAGCACCTTCTCGCCGCCCCGCATTCCCGTCAGCCAGTCGTGGACGAGGGCAGTCCGGGGTTGGGGCAGGGTGCTCATGCTTTGTCCTTGGGCTTGGTCTGCGGTTTGGCCTTGCGGCTGTCCCGGCCCAGGGCGCTGTTGTAAACATCCAACGTCTGTTCGGCGGTTCGCGACCACCGAAAGTCCTCGGCCCTTCGGGCTCCGAGCTTGATCAGGGCATCGCGATGATCCTCATCCGCCATGCACTGCGCGATGGCCTTGGCAATCTCTTCGACGTCGAGGGGATTGACCAGGTGAGCGTATCCTTCGGCGACCTCCTTGAGGGCCGATGTGTTGGAGGTGACCACGGGAACCCGAGAGGCCATGGCCTCGACCACGGGCAGCCCGAACCCCTCGTAGAGGGTCGGGAATAGAAAGAGAGTGGCACCCTGATACAGGGCGGGAAGGTCCTTGTCTTCAACGTGCCCCAGGAGCTTGAGCCGGTCCGACAGCCCGAGCTGGGAAGCGCGCTGCCGGATTTTGAACTCGATGCTGCTGCGATCGCCGACACAGACCAGGTCAGCCTCGAAGGGGTGGATCTCCAGGGCGCGAGCGAAGGCCTTGATGACATTGTCCAGGTTCTTGTGTGGCTTCGGATTGCCGACAAACAGGATGTAGGGACGTTCGATCCCGAACTCGGTTCGGGCTCGCTGCATCTCTTCCTGGGTCACTCCGTGTCGAAAACTCTCGGCGACGCCTGGATAGACGACCCGGATCTTCCGCCCATCGACGTCGAAATACTCCATCAGATCGGTCTTGGTGTTCTGGGAGTCGGCAATGATGCGATCGCCGCGCGAGAGACTACGGCGAATCATCCGCTGGGCGTAGAAGAACGCCAGGGGGCTGGGCAAGAACTCCGGATAGAGAAGATGAATGATGTCGTGGATTGTGACGATCGCTTTGCAGGGTACGACCGCCGGAAGAACGTAGTGGGTCGAGTGGTAGAGGTCCAAGCGGAGCCGGAAGAGCCTCCAGGACAGGAAGACTAGCTCCCTAGCCGAATACGATGGAGAGCGCTCGATTACGACTCGGAAGTTTTCTGGCAGTTGCTCGAGAGTCTCTTTGTTCTGCAATCCCACGAACAGTACGTATTGGTTCTCCTGGTCCAGCTCGCCGAGAGCTTGCAAGAGGTTCCGGATGTAGGTACCGATACCGAAATCGGCGATCTTCCGCGCATCGATGCCGATGTTGTAGCTCAAGGATCTGGCTCCAGAACTGCTGATTGGTGTCGAAGCTCGAGTTCTCTGCCAACGGATCTGTAGATCGCCAGCGGTCCCCCCGGCAGCTATTCTAGCCTGCCCGGTCTACCTCGGAGCGGTGTTGTGGTTGCCTGCCAGGATCTCGAGAAAGATCTCTTCCATCTCACCAGCTGCTTTCTGCCAGGTGAAGCGTCTGGCTCGCTGCTGACCACGCTCACCGAGCTCGCTGCTCAGCCCATCATCGTCGGCGATCCTGGCGATCGCTTCCCGTAATTGGCGAGCGTCGTCGGGCTCGATCTGCAAGCCAGCGTCGCCGACGACTTCTGGAAGACTGGATCGATTGGAAACGATCGTGGGTATGCCACAGGCCATTGCCTCGGCTGCGGGCAGACCGAAACCCTCGTACAGCGAGGGATAGACGAAGATGGATGCTGCTTGCATGACCTGCACCTGACGGGCGCGAGGCAACCTGCCGAGGTAGTGCAGGCCTAGAGCCTCGAGCTTTCGCATCCGGGAAGAAAGGCCTTTGCTCTTCCAACCGTAGGGTCCGGTAATCACGATGGGAAGTGCATCCGGCGAGGTCTTGACCAGCGCCTCCCAGGCGTCGAGCAGGGTAGACAGGTTCTTGCGGGGCTCCAGAGTGCCTGAGAACAGGAGATATCCAAGCGGGCAGCTCAGCTCCTCTCGCGTAGCAGCGATGTCCTCTGGAGCTCCGGGCACGAACACCGGATCGATTCCGGGGTAGACGACCTGGAGACGATTTGCCGCTGTTGGGTAGTGAGCTTTGACATCCTCGGCCGTGGCTTTCGAATCGACGGCCACACGCCTGGCCTGCCGGAGCGTCGAAGCGAGAAACGGCAGGAAGCTGAGTCGTACCTTCAGTTGGTGGGCTCCGGGAAGCACCAGGGGGGTTAGGTCGTGAATCGTCACCACACCGGGAACAGGATTGCGCACCGGCAGCGTGAGGAGCGGCGACCAGAGAAGATCGATGTCGGAGTCTGCCAGACGACGAGGCAGGGTCAGCTGTTGCCACCAGACGCCGGAGGGCGCGGCCTGGGCCTCCATTTCAATTCCCTCTCGGTGCAGCTCCTCGGCGCAGGACAGGTCACGGTGGGCCATTCCAATACATCGAACAACGCCTCTGTCCGTGAGAGCCTTCAACATGGACAGGGTAAATACGCCGATTCCGGTGGCAGGCCCCACCAGGGACCGGGTGTCCACCGCTATGGTTGGCTTCTGTTCCCCGGGTGGCACGCGACGGCTCCGACTTCATCCAGCCTTGTTGGTGCGTCGATCCACTGACTCGGCGGCCTCCCGCCAAACAGCCAGCGTCTCTTCTGCGGTCTTGTTCCAGTCGAATTCGGCCAAGCGCTCGGCTCCGAGGGATATCAACTCTCGTCTCAGGCTCTCGTCGGCAAGCAGACGCCGAACCTGCAGGGCCATCTCCTCGGGTCGTTCAGGCGAAGCGAAGAGCGCCGCATCACCCGCAACTTCATGAAGCACCGGGATATCCGAACAGACCAGGGGAGTCCCGGCTGCCATTGCCTCCACGGCTGGGAGGCCGAAGCCCTCGTAGAGGGATGGGAAGACGACGACCGTGGCCTGAACATAGAGTCGGGCCAGCTCGTCCTCGGGAACATAGCCGAGATGTCGGAGCCAGCCCTCCTCTTCAGCCGCCGCGACCTCGGCTTCGAGTTCCTGGGTCTTCCAGCCGAACCGCCCGCACAGGACGAGGGTCGGAACCGCCGACATCTGATCGCGAAGCAGGCGCCAGCAGGCTAACAGCGAGGAGATGTTCTTGCGCGGCTCCAGGGTTCCGACGTGGAGAGCGAACAGCTCCGGGATTCCGGTGGGAAGCTCTCCAGCTTCGATTCCCTCCAAGAGACCCGCCCCATGGTGCACGACGCGAATCTGCTCGGCGGGTGCGTACTCGAATGCAACCAGCTCGTCCCGCACCGTGTTGCTGACGGTGATGAGTAGCTCGGCACCGGTGAGAGTCTGATCGAGTCGAGCTGCCAATCCGTCGAGGGTCTCATCCCGCAAAGTCCAGGGCACCTTGCGAAAACCCAGATCATGGATGGTCGCCACCAGGGCACCGGGTACTCCGTTGAAGAGTCTGGGTAAGAAGTAGTTGGGTGCGAACAAGACCTGATTTCGGTCTCGGGTGACGAGGCTCGCTTCCCGCTCTCGGAGCCACTGGACGGCCGGCTCGTCATCGACCACCAGGTCTCCGGGCAGGTCGAAGGAGACGATCTCCAGTGCCGGGCCCGAAGGTGGTTCGACCGTTGGATCGGGGTAGGGAGACAGAAAGCTCTCGATGATGGTTGGAGGATAGAGCCGAATTCTCACGTCGTCTCGGTCTGCGAGGTGCTCCAGCAGGCGGTAGAGATACCAGCCCACTCCGGTAAGCGGCTCCCACAGCGGGCTGATATCGATGCCGATCGTGAGTCGAGGCTCTCTTTGCCGCCGCCGAATCTCACGCCGGTACTTCCATAGCCAGCGCGTCGTGACAGCGCTTTGCCGAGGGAAATCTCTTACCCGGCGTCCTGCTCTCAGCATGAAATGGTAGACCTTGCGGGCGCGCGGAAAGCGGCGCGCCATGCTGCGGCGGACCCGCCGCGAGAAGGACATGGCCCGATCGCCACTTTCGATATCCTGAGCTCCGGGGTCGGACATGGTGGTTGGAAAGGCGAACTCGGGGGATAATTGCGGCCTCTCCTCGTGCGTGAATCCTACATGAGCCTGTAGAGTTTTCGATTGAAAGTGATCGCGATGACCCGGCCTGTCAAGTTCTCGCTTTGGATTGGGGGTGTGGCCCTTCTGATCGTGGCCCTCTTCGGCCATTGGTACTGCTGGTATGCGCCTCGCGCCCGAACCGGTAGTCCCGGAGTGAAGGCCTCGACGAGTCAGGTCTTCTTCGGTACGGGCGATCTTCCGTTGCGCCTTTGGATTCCCTTTCCTCATCAGAACCTGGCAGCCCTCGAGCGCGCGATCGGTGATCTGGAAGGAGTTTCCGAGGTGTCTTCGTACCTGATATCTCAAGACCTGGCCTCTCTTCCGTCCTTCGGTCCTTTCCGCCTGCCACCAGCCAGAGATCTAGTCGTTGCGGGGAGCCAGAACGGCGACCGTATCGTGGTGGCAGCCAGTGTCTATCCCGTCGTGGCGTGGCTGGCCAGGGTGGCCGGAAGGCTGGCCGGAAATGCCTGGCTCGCTGGGGGACCGGTCGAGCTGCACGGCAGAACCGTGGAGGTGGAGTGGCGGGACGGGATGTGGCTTGCGGCCCAGGGAGAGGTTGCCCGGACCGTAGGGCAACCGGTGCCTGATCTGGTACCGAGCCATGCTCTTTTGAGGTTGGACCGGTCTCTTGGACCCGTACCGCAAGGTCTTTACAGGTTGGATGTCGAGGCTCGGGGCTGGCGGATTGTCAGCGCGGAGCCCGAGGCCATGCAGGCTTCTGACGCCAGAGTTCGGGCAGTGCTGCCCTCGGGCCTGGCCCTTGTGGCGGCTTCGATCGGTCCGGGATCGGCCCCGGACTCCGCCGTCGAGACTTTCGTCATGCTCTCCGGTGGGAGGGGAGCAGGGGAGCAGATAGCCAGCTCCGTGATCGCCCACAGAGGCACGGGCGATCGGTGGCAGCTTCCTGCCGAGAGGCTGCTATCCGGTCTGGGGTTCGAAGTCTCCGAAGGTGCCCGGGAGGGTTGGTCTCTCGCCGCATATGATGAAGCAGCCATTGACCAAGTGGCAGATCGACTCTCTTCGATCTCTGACTTGCTGGGATCGGTGGATGAAGCACCCCTGGAGCTTGGCATTTGGCTCGATCTCGCCGAGGCCCGTGAAGCCTTGGATGGGTTGGTAAGCACCTTGGGCTCCCTGCCCCTTCCTGCGACCGAGCAGATCCGGCTGTGGACGATGGCTGCCAGATCCCTCGCCTCTCTCGACAACTCAGGATCTCTGAGTCTGCGGATTGGGGGCTCGCCATCGCGTCTCGAAATGCGGCTCGACAGGGAAGGCCTCTGATTGACAGACTTGGCTGAATCCCGTAGCCTCACCCGTCGGCCCGAAGGGCGCGGTTCTCATGGGTTCGAAAGATGCGAATTCCTCTGGACAGATTAGGGGACGAGCCCTTTGCCTGGCGCCAGCGGCTCACCTTCAATGCTGAAATCCTCGAGCGTCCTGAGCTACTAGGGCTTGGTGAGGTTCTCTGGCAGGGGAGTGTTGAACGCGAAAACGGAGTCTTCCGTCTCGACGGTCGTCTCGAGTACGAGCAGACCGTGACCTGTAGTCGGTGTTTGGAGCCGTTGGTTCTGCCGGTAGAGAGCGATGTTCGGCTCCGACTGGTGACGACAGCTCCCGCTGCAGCGGAAGGCGAGATCGAGCTGACAGAGGACGATTTGGAGACGGTCTACGTTGAAGGCGAGGAGATGGACACGCTGCAGCTGGTGCGAGAGCAGCTACTGTTGAACATACCCATGCGGAGCCTGTGTAGTGAAGACTGCCAGGGACTCTGCCCGACCTGTGGAGCGAATCGCAACCGCGAGTCCTGCGGCTGTGACCAGGTCGAGGTAGATCCGCGATGGGAGGCGTTGAAGAATCTGCGGGACCAGTAGTCCCCAGCTTCAATACTGCGACATCCGAGAACGAGGTTGAACGAGTCATGGCAAATCCCAAACGGCGACACTCCAAGGCCAGGCGTGACCGAAGGCGGGCCCAGGACAGTCTGGATCGTCCGGCTACTTCCCTTTGTCCAAATTGTGGCGAGGTCAAGCTCCCGCACCGTGCCTGCAGTCACTGTGGGCACTACAAGGGTCGGGAGGTCTTCGAGCCCAAGGAATCGTTGTAGTCTCTGCTAAGATCCTGCCGCCGAGTTCCGCAACAAATTGCACTGGCTGATGGCGCTGGGGTCTGGTTGGCCGAGTGACGCCGGAGGTCGATCTCGGCGGGAGCTTGAAGCCATAGGGCAGAAAATGCGAATTGCCGTCGACGCTATGGGCGGTGACTTCGCCCCCAACGCAGTCGTTGCAGGGGCCTATCAGGCCGCCAGCGAGGATGGGATACCCATTCTCCTGGTGGGTGATCGTCCGACTCTGGAAAGACAACTGACGAAGCAGGGCGGGCACCAGCCGGCGATAGAGGTCGTGCACTCCGAGGAAGTCGTGGGAATGGAGGAGCCTCCGATCACTCCTCTGCGCAAGAAGAAGCGATCCTCGATTCGAATCTGCGGTGAGTTGGTCAAGGAGGGGCGGGCGCAAGCGATGGTGTCGGCGGGAAACACGGGTGCGTCCCTGATTGTCGCCAAGACCGTGATTGGATCCATCAAAGGCGTCGACAGGCCGGCCCTTGCAACGGTATTTCCGAGTCCCCGCGGTGGGACCGTGGTACTGGATGTCGGCGCCAACATCGACAGCAAGCCTGAGCACCTGAGGCAGTTTGCGGTCATGGGCCATTTCTACGCTCAGGAGATACTCGGCACTCCTTCGCCGCGCGTCGGACTGATGTCCATCGGAGAAGAGCAGAGCAAGGGGAGCGATCTGACGAAGGCGGTATTCCACGAGATGGAAGCCACCGGCTTCAATTTCGTCGGCAACGTGGAGGGTCGAGACGTCTTTCGAGGTTCGGTCGACGTGATCGTCTGTGACGGGTTCGTCGGCAACGTGCTCTTGAAGAGCGCCGAGTCCCTCGTTGGACTGATGTCTGGGATGATGAAGGACGAGCTGTCAAAGTCCTGGCGGTCCAGATTGGGGTACAGCCTGGCCCGTCCAGCCTTCGAGAGCTTTCGGCGAAGAGTCGACTACAGGGAGTATGGGGCCGCACCACTTCTGGGTGTCAAAGCGGGATGCTTCATCGGCCATGGACGTTCCAACCCGCGAGCGATTCAAAATTCGATCCGCCGTTCGGTGGAGTTCTGTGAAGCAGACCTGCACAACAAGATCCGGGAACGAGTCGCCGAGCTCCACAGTCAGGAAGAGCGCCTGCTCAAGACTCGACTGGTCGAGGAAACTCCTACTGCCTAGCTCCGTTTTTCGATCGGCCGGGTGGGATCGAGCACAAAAGGCGCCAGGGTCGAGACCGATGCCATGACCGAAACTCCAGCCATGAGAGTCGCATTCGTCTTTCCTGGCCAGGGCTCACAGTCCGTCGGCATGGGCAGTACCTGGATCGAGGCTCATCCGCAAGTCGAGCAGGTATTCGATCGAGCAGATCGGGCTCTCGGCATGCAGCTCAAGCAGCTTTGCCTAGCGGGTCCGGCCGAGGAACTGCAGTTGACGGCCAACACTCAGCCGGCGATCCTGACGACATCCGTGGCGATTCTGGAAGCGATTTCGGGTCTCCCAATCGAGCCGGTGCTGATGGCCGGTCATAGTCTGGGGGAGTATTCGGCCCATGTCGCCGCTGGCAGTCTGACCTTCGAGGAAGCTCTGCTGCTTGTCCGTCGTCGGGGCGAGCTGATGCAAAAGGCGGTTCCTGTTGGGCGAGGGGCCATGGCCGCAGTTCTCGGCCTGGAGGCAGAGTCAGTGGCTGAGATCGCTGACGAGGCCGCGGGTGACGATGTCTGCACCGTCGCCAACTTCAACGCACCGACGCAAACAGTGCTGGCTGGAGATCGACTGGCGGTAGAAAGGGCGACTCGGTTGGCCAAAGAGCGCGGCGCCCGGCGCGCCATGATATTGCCGGTCTCGGCACCGTTTCATTCGCCTCTGATGCGACCGGCAAGGGAAGGCCTGGAGCCACGCCTCGATGCCGTGGAGTTTCAGGACTCGAGGGTTCCTGTGGTGTGCAACATCGATGCTGTTCCGGTTTCGAGTGGAGCAGCTGCGCGCGACGCGCTCAAGCGCCAGGTTGACGGACCGGTGCGCTGGGTGGAGTCGATCAACTGGATGGCGGAGCAGGGTAAGATCGATCTGTTTGTCGAGGTTGGCCCTGGAACCGTCTTGACGGGCTTGATTCGCCGCATCGCTCCAACGACTAAGACTGTCAGTCTCGATCGGGCTTCTGGAACCGAGAAGCTCCTCGAAATACTTGGTGAAAGAGCATGAAAACAATGCAATTGAAGGGCCGGACGGCCCTCGTGACCGGAGCCTCACAGGGCATAGGCGAGGGCATCGTGAGATTGCTTGGGACACAGGGTGCGAAGGTCATCGCGGCAGCCCGCAGCGTCGACAAGCTCGAGTCGCTGTCGCTCGAGCTTGCTGGAGAGGGTGTGGAAGTTCATCCCCTGGAGCTCGACCTCGCTGCGCCCGACACCGTGGCCGCAGCACTCGGAGCCCTGCCGGAACCTTTTTCCCAAGTGGATATCCTGGTCAACAACGCCGGGATTACCGATGACGGCCTGCTGGCACGAATGAGTCTGCAGGCCTGGGAGGATGTCCTGCGGGTCAACCTGACGGGTGCATTCGCCACAGCTCGGGCGGTGAGTCGCGGCATGATGCGGCGACGCTGGGGGCGAATCATCTCCATCTCGTCCGTCGTCGGGCTCATGGGCAATGCCGGCCAGGCCAACTATGCGGCTGCCAAGGCGGGTCTCGTCGGGTTCAGCAAGTCGCTGGCGCGTGAGTTGGCCAGTCGGAATGTCACGGTCAACGTCGTCGCTCCGGGCTTCATCGAGACGGCCATGACGGACAGGATTCCCGAGAAGCACCGCCAGGAGTTGGTCGAGCTGATTCCCCTGAAGAGGCTGGGGGCCGTCGACGATGTCGCCTGGGCGGTGCTCTATCTGGCCAGCGAAGAAGCAGGCTATGTCACCGGTCACGTGCTCAACGTATCGGGCGGCCTATATATCTGAGGCAAAGAATCTCTTAGAATCGCACGAACCCGAACTTTGCACAGGAGAGTTTGAACCATGTCGGTAAGTGAAAAAGTGAAGAGCATTATTGTGGAGCAGTTGGGTGTGGATGCTGATGAGGTAACCGCCGAAGCCAGCTTCACGGAGGATCTGGGCGCCGATTCCCTCGACATCGTCGAGCTGGTCATGGCCTTCGAAGAGGAGTTTGGCATCGAGATCCCCGACGAGGACGCCGAGAAGATCGGCCGAGTCAAAGAAGCCGTCAGCTACATCGAGCAGAATCAGGGCTGATAGCTCTCGAGATGACCGGAGTTCCGCTGAGAAGAATTAGCTGGCTGTGGGTTGCCGATGAGACTTGACTCTCCCCGCCGTGTTGTCGTTACGGGGGTGGGGCTCGTCTCGCCGCTCGGGGATGGCACCTCGGTCACCTGGCAGGGCCTCCTCGAGGGTCGCAGTGGAGTCGGTCCCATAACTCGATTCGACGCCACCGAATACCCGAGTCGTATCGCCGGCGAAGTGCCGGACTTCGATCCCCTGAAGTACATCGACAAGAAGGAGCTGAAGAAGAGCGATCGATTCATCCAGTTGGCCCTGGCAGCGGCCGAGGGCGCCATGGATGACTCCGGGCTACAGATCGACGAGGCAGCCGCCTGTCGGGTCGGGGTCATCATCGGCTCCGGGATCGGCGGTCTGCCTCTGATCGAGCGGACTCATGAAAAGCTCGTCGAGAAAGGCCCGAGTCGCGTCTCGCCGTTCTTCATCCCCGGACTGATCGTCAACATGGCAGCAGGCCAGGTCTCCATCCGGTATGGGGCACGTGGCCCCAACTCCGCGCCCTGCACCGCGTGCACCTCGGGGCTGCACGCAATCGGCGATGCCTACAGACAGATCCAATACGGTCATGCCGACGCCATGATCGCCGGTGGTACCGAAGGTGTCGTGACGCCACTCAGCGTGGCGGGTTTCTGCGCCATGCGGGCCCTCTCGACGCGCAATGACGAGCCAGAGCTCGCCTCTCGCCCATGGGATCGCGACCGTGACGGTTTTGTCATTGGAGAGGGCGCCGGTATCGTGATCTTGGAGGAGTTGTCTCGGGCTGTGGCGAGACAAGCGCCGATCTATGCCGAGATCGTTGGCTACGGCATGAGTGGCGATGCGTACCACATCTCGGCACCGCAGCCCGAGGGCATCGGTGCCGCCGACGTGATGCGGGCTGTTCTGGAGGATGCGGACCTGGAGGCGTCGCAGGTCGGCTACATCAACGCCCACGGTACTTCGACGGAACTGGGAGATTCGGCCGAGGTGCAGGCGATCAAGGAGGTTTTCGGCGAACATGCCTACCGGCTGGCTGTCTCTTCGACCAAGTCTTGCACGGGCCATCTCCTCGGTGCTGCTGGTGGTTTGGAGACCGGCGTTCTGGCACTGGCCCTCCACCACCAAGTCCTGCCCCCCACCATCAATCTGGAGCAGCCGAGCGAAGACTGTGACCTGGACTTCGTTCCTGGAACGGCCAGGCCGACGGATTTCGAGATAGGCCTGACGAACTCTTTCGGTTTCGGTGGCTCCAACGGAGCACTGCTCCTGAAACGGTTCTCGAGCTGAGACCTCGCGAGGAGTTGAGCATTTGAGCTCGACTGCCGTTCTTGTAGCCACCCTCACAGAGAGGCCGACGGAGGAGGAGCTCGCGCGCCTCTCCGGGCGCGTCGGGATCCTGGAGCTGCGGGCTGACCTCGCCGGCGAGGTCGAGCCCGAATGGCTTCGGTCTCACTTTCGGGGTGAGCTGCTCTACACCCTGCGGAGTCGAGCGGAGCGAGGGCATTCCGACGCCTCGCTGGATCGGCGACACCAGCGCCTGATTCGAGCTGCCACTCACTTCGATCTCGTAGACCTCGAGGTTGACCGCGACCTGGACCCGGACGTTCTGGCGACATTGCCGCCGTCTTGTCGAGTCATCTCATGGCACGGCGGTCCCAAGGCCCTCGGCGAGCTGCAGACTGTCTTCGCCAGACAGCGCGAAGCAGAGGCCAGGTACTACAAGCTGATCCCCGAGGCCACCCAGCCAGGACAGGAGGTGGCTGTCCTGGCACTCCTCCATTCGCTCGGGCGCGACGATGTCATCGCCTTTGCGGCGGGTGCGATCGGCACTTGGACTCGACTGATCGCCCCCTGCCTGGGGGCACCGGTAGTGTTCGGTTCCGCGTCCGAGAAGCCCGCGGCCCCGGGGCAGCCGAGCATCGAGCAGCTGATCGCCGACTACGGTCTGCCGGATCTGCCGGAGGTTGGCCGGCTCTTCGGCATCGTCGGCACCGATGTGGGGAGGAGTCTGTCTCCCAGAATCCACAACCACGCCTACCGTCAACTCGGGATCGATGGTCTCTACCTGCCGTTTCATGTCGAGGCGTTTGGAGACTTCTGGCTGGAGGTCGTGGAAAGCGGCACTCTCGAGGAATTGGGATTCGAGCTCGAGGGGCTGAGCGTTACGTCGCCATTCAAGCGCGTCGCGGTGGCGGTGGGAGGCGCCGTCAGCCCACTGGCGGAGTGGAGTGGTTCAGCCAACACCCTGTTCAAGCAAGAGGGTATTTGGCAGGCTGATTCAACCGATGGGATAGGAGTCAGCGAGCCGATTCGACGCCTGGGGGTGAGCCTGGAAGGCAGATCGGTGGCGATCGTCGGTGCCGGGGGTGCCGGGCGAGCCGCTGCCGCCGCATTGAGGGCGGAAGGAGCGTCCGTGACGCTGGTCAATCGAGGATCGGAGAGAGGCCGCAAGGCAGCTGCCGACCTGCACCTGCCTTTCTGTGCGCTCGATCAATTCGACCCCGGACTTTTCGACTGCCTGGTGAACGCCACCCCGCTGGGTAGACATGAGGACGACGACCTGCCATTCGAACCCGACCGGCTCAAATTGGATGCGATCGTAGTCGATCTGGTGTACCTTCGGTCTGATCCGACGCGGCTTGTGCGGACGACCCGTGAATCGGGGCGAACCGCGATCGATGGCAGGGAGGTGCTGCTCTACCAGGCGATTCCTCAGTTCAGGCTCATGACGGAACGCGAAATGCCCGAAGCAGAGAGTCGAGAGCTTCTCGGTCTCGAGGCCAACGCTTAAAGGGGGGTGGGCTGCGCCATGAGCTCCAGCCAGGCCGATCGTGAGTCAGTGAGACCTCATCTAAGGGAGTTCCTGGCCGATAGCCTGACGCCGTTGGAGGTCTATCGGCGGCTGTCCGCTTTGTCGCCGACCTGTTTCATGTTGGAAAGCGTCACGGGCGGCGAAGTGATCTCCCGGTACAGTTTTTTGGGCGCCGGGCCGAAAGCGGTATATCGGCTGATGGAAGACAGGCTGGAGGTCGAGGAGGGAGGCGACCGGCGGCAGATCGAAGGACCTCCCCTCGATGCCCTGTCGCACGAGATCAGCCGATTCACCTCCGAGGAGCCGCCTTTCCCATTCTCGGGGGGATTTGTCGGCTACTTTGGCTACGATCTGATGCGACAGAGCGAGTATTTGCCAGCGAGGCCCCCGGACAACATGGGGCTTCCCGTGGCGCTCTTGGCCAGGTTCGATTCCGTCGTCGTCTTCGATCATGTTCGACAGCGGGTGGTGGCGGTCTCCAACGAGGTCGATGGCCAGGTGAGCCGCGAGGACGCCTTGCGGCAGCTCGACGTGCTCACCGACGTACTGACGACTCCTGGCCAGGGAACCGCTGTTGAAGTGCCGACGAGCACCGGTGGCTCGCTCGAGGCGACGCCATCCATGGGTGCAGCACAGTTCCGAGACTGCGTTGCGCGGGCCAAGGAACTGATCGATCGGGGCGACATATTCCAGGTCGTCCTTGCCAGGAGATGGAGTATGGAGCGGGTTGCCGAGCCTCTGGCTCTCTACCGCTCGCTTCGTATGGTCAACCCGAGTCCCTACATGGTTCTGCTCGAGGCTCCGGAGGTTTCTATTGTCGGTGCCTCTCCAGAGATGCTGCTCCGCAAGACCGGCGACAGAATCGAGACCCGACCAATCGCCGGCACGCGGCATCGATCGCCCGAGCCGGCCGAAGACCGAAGACTGGCCGAGGAGCTGCTGGAGGATGCCAAGGAGCGCGCCGAGCACCTCATGTTGGTGGATCTCGGACGCAACGATATCGGCCGCGTCTCCACAGGTGGAAGCGTAGAGGTCACCAGCTTCATGGAGGTCGAGCGCTACAGTCACGTGATGCATATTGTCTCCAACGTGGAAGGGCGATTGACGGCAGGGTGCAGTCCCCTGGAGGCGCTGATGGCCTGTTTCCCCGCCGGTACGGTCTCGGGAGCCCCGAAGATTCGAGCCATGGAGATCATCGATGAGTTGGAGCCAGAATCGCGCGGCCCCTACGCCGGCGCCGTTGGCTACTTCTCCTACAGTGGCGACATGGATACCTGCATAACCATTCGCACTCTGGTGGTGGGTTCAGACGAGGTCTCCTTCACCGCCGGGGCTGGCATCGTGGCGGACTCGGATCCGGAAGCCGAGGTGCGCGAAACCGAGAACAAGGCGGCGGCCATGCGAGCCGCTGTGGAGCTTGCCGCCGCTTTTCGAGCCAAGTGAGCGCCAGGACGGGCTACTGCATGATTCTCGTTGTCGACAACTACGACTCCTTCACCTACAACCTGGTCCAGCTACTTTGGAGCCGGGAGATCGAGGTGACGGTGCTGCGCAACGATGCGGAGAGCGCCGCCGAAATGCTGCGCCGGTGCCCAAGTGGGATCATTCTTTCGCCGGGGCCGGGGCGCCCTGAAGAGGCAGGAGTCTGCCTCGATCTGATCGAGCTCCGCCCAACTGTGCCGATACTCGGAGTCTGTCTCGGGCATCAGGTCTTGGGGGCGGCCTTCGGCGGAAGAGTGGAGCGGGCACCAAAGCTGATGCACGGCAAGACTTCGCAGATCCACCACCTCGACAGGGGAATTTTCTCTGGGCTGCCCAATCCGTTTGAAGCGATGCGCTATCACAGCCTGGAGGTCGTCGAAACGGGATTGCCGGCCGAGTTGGAACCGCTGGCCTGGAGTACAGACGAGAAGACCCTAATGGGCATGCGTCATCGCGAACGGCCGTACTGGGGAGTCCAATTCCACCCGGAGTCCATCTTGACGACCAGCGGTCCTCGACTGGTGGCGAATTTCCTGGACCTTTGTGAGAGTCATGAAAGCCCGGCAGCCCCCTGATGAGTGACATCGAGCTGCAGCCTCCCGCCGTACTGGCAACCATACTCGCCGACCAGGGATTGACTCGGGATCAGACCGCAAGACTCTTCGGTCAGATCATGGACGGCGAGCTCGACGATCCCCTGAAGGCAGGGCTTCTGGTCGCCCTGGCCGCCAAGGGTGAGAGCGCCGAAGAGATTGCGGGCGCGGCAATCGCCATGCGTGGCAGAGTTGTTCCTGTGCGATGTGAGAGGAAGGGGCTGGTGGACACATGCGGCACGGGTGGCGACCGCAAGGGGACCTTCAACATCTCGACTGCCGCGGCTCTGGTAGCCGCAGCCGCTGATGTGCCCATCGCCAAGCATGGCAACCGGGCCGTCTCGAGCCGCTCGGGTAGTGCCGATGTCTTCGGTGCGCTCGGGGTCGAGATCGAGATGAGCCCTGTGCAGGCCGGTCGGGCCCTCGACGAGATTGGTCTGGCATTTCTCTTCGCTCCCGGCTTTCATCCGGCCATGCGGGAGGTGATGCCAGTGCGTCGCAGCCTGGGCATTCGGACGATCTTCAATTTGCTCGGGCCCCTGACGAATCCAGCCGGTGCGCGGCGCCAGGTCCTGGGAGTCTATGAAGCAGAGCTCGTCCCGCGGATGGCCCAAGTCTTGGCCAGTCTCGGGTGCGACCACGCCCTGGTCGTTCACGGTGAGGACGGCCTGGATGAGCTGACGACCACAGCCGCTACCCTGGTTGCCGAGGTGAAGGGCCCGAAGGTCGAGACGTTCCGGTTGACCCCCGAGTCCCTGGGGCTGGCCCGAGTCGAGATGTCGGCTCTTGCCGGCGGTGACGCGGAATCCAATGCGAAAATGATGCGAGCCGTGCTGCAAGGCGAGCCAGGTCCTCTTGCCGACATCACCGCCCTGAACGCGGCGGCGGCTCTCTACGTAGGGGGGCGGGTCGGAGACCTCCGAGAGGGACTGGAGAGGGCGAGAGACACTCTGACCCGCGGTGAAGGGCTGACGAAGCTCGAAGAGCTACGCGAGTTCTCGACCCGAACGGGGGATGATCAGGCGTGAGTCCGCTAGCGGCCATTCTGGGTCAGATCGTCGAGAACCGCCGGCTGAAGATCGAGGCCGATTTCGGGAGCGGAGTGCTTGCAGGGGTGCCGACCGAAGGCATAGGCCTGGTGGAGAACGGGTTCCTGGATTCCTTGCGACTTCACCGCGGTCGCTCGTTGATCGCCGAGGTCAAGATGGGGTCGCCCCGTATGGGCTCTTTGCAGGGTCGGATCGATCCACTGGAGCAGGCTCGGATCTATGCGCAACAGGGAGCTGCTGCGTTGTCAGTTGTGGTTGAGCCCGACTTCTTCTTCGGCAGCTATGAGCTGTTGACAGAGTGTCGTCACCAGAGTGGCCTGCCGGCAATCGCCAAGGACTTCGTCGTACACCCCGTGCAGTTGGATTGGGCTCGGCAGGCTGGAGCAGACGCGGTGCTCCTGATAGCAGCCCTGTTCTCCGTCACCGAGCTGGCCACATATGTGACCTACGCCCGAAGTCTCGGGCTGGTACCTCTGATCGAGACCCACAACGCTGCTGACGTCGAGAAGCTCTCGGAGTCGGAGTGGGAGATCGTCGGCGTCAACAACCGCAACCTCGAGACCTTCGAGGTCGACCTGGATCACTCGATGGCACTGGTGGCTAGTCTGCCGGTAGGTGCTCTGAAGGTGTCCGAGAGCGGTATTGCCACCGCCGGAGACATGGGCCGACTGGCAACGGCAGGGTTCGATGCCTTCCTGGTCGGTGAAACGCTCCTGCTGGCCGACGACCCGGGTGCGAAGCTGAGAGAATTGTTGGGTGGGCTCTGAAGAGTCCCGAGGTGAGTCATGGCTCGGACGCGAATCAAGATCTGCGGCGTTACGCGCACACAGGATGCGGTGAGAGCTGCCGAGCTGGGAGCCGCCTTTGTGGGCTTGAATTTCTGGCCCGGTAGCCCGCGCTCCCTGAGCGTGGAGGTGGCGCGCCAGATCGCCGAGGAGGTCCGGGAACAGGCGAAGGTGGTGGGTGTCTTCGTCAACCAGCCAGTCGGCCAGGTGCGCGAGATTGAGAGTCAGGTGGGACTCGATCTCCTGCAGTTTCACGGTGACGAGGGACCTGGCCTGGTCGGCGGGTTTGGAGACAGGGCAATCAAGGTACTGCGAGTGGGCTTGAACTTCGACGTATCCGTTCTCCACGAGTATCCCGACGTGTGGGGGTACCTCTTCGACTGCGACCACCCGACGCTGTTGGGTGGATCGGGAGTCTCCTGGCCCTATGAAAGAGTGGCGGGTCTAGGCCATGAAAAGCCGGTAATCGTTGCTGGTGGCCTACGCCCCGGCAATGTCCGGCAAGCCATCGGCAGGAGTGGCGCTGATATCGTAGACGTCAGTTCAGGAATAGAATCCCAGCCCGGCGTCAAGGACCCAGAGATGATGAAGCAGTTCATTCACGAGGTGCACGATGCGGAAGAAGAGTGATCAACGACCAGGCTACTTCGGGCCCTACGGCGGACGATTCGTTCCAGAGACGCTGATGGCACCGCTGGATGAACTGGCGCGTTCCTACGATCGGGTGAGTAGGCAGCGAAAGTTCCAGCGTCGCCTGAAGGATCTGCTGACGAACTACGCAGGTCGGCCGACGCCACTGTATTTTGCCGAGCGGCTGAGCAGCACCCTGGGTGGCGTGCGGATCTTCCTCAAGCGGGAGGACCTGCTGCACACCGGTGCGCACAAGATCAACAACGCCATCGGTCAGGCGCTGCTGGCTCGAGAAATGGGCAAAGTCCGCATCATCGCCGAAACGGGTGCGGGTCAGCATGGGGTGGCCACGGCGACCGCAGCGGCGCTTCTGGGTCAGACATGCACTGTCTACATGGGTGAAGAGGACATGCGCCGCCAGCGCCTGAATGTCGAGCGGATGCGACTGCTCGGGGCCGAGGTCGTTCAGGTGGACGCCGGTAGCCGGACCCTGAAGGACGCCATCAACGAAGCGCTGCGCGACTGGGTCACGAACGTTCGCACGACCCACTACGTTCTCGGCTCGGTTTTGGGGCCGGACCCCTACCCGCGGATGGTCCGCGACTTCCACAAAGTCATCGGTCAGGAGACGCGCCGCCAGTTGCGCAAACAGGTGGGGCAGGACTGGCCCCATCTGGCGGTGGCCTGCGTCGGCGGTGGTAGCAATTCCATCGGTCTGTTCAGTGCCTTTCTGGAAGAGTCGAGGACGCGCCTGATCGGGGTCGAAGCGGGGGGCTCGGGTCAGGAACTGGGGGAGCACGCCGCCCGCTTTCGGGGCGGTCGGACTGGAGTTCTGCACGGAACGAAGACGATGGTCTTGCAGGACCGGCATGGTCAGATCGCCGCAACGCACTCGATCTCCGCCGGTCTCGACTATCCTGCGATCGGGCCAGAGCATGTGCTGTTGCATGATGAGGGGAGAGTGGAGTACACGGCTGTCAGCGACGCGGAAGCCATCGAGGCCTTTCACCTGCTGGCCGCTACGGAGGGAATCCTGCCGGCATTGGAGTCGGCGCATGCGATCGCCGAAGCGGTCAAGCACGCTCGTCACCTGTCGTCCAAGAAAGTGGTCGTCATCAACCTCTCGGGTAGGGGTGACAAGGACGTCGAGTCGGTACTCGACTACGACGCAGACAAAAGCGAATCAGAGCGCCAGGAAACCGGAGCGGACCGGCACCCTGCTGAGACCTGGAAGCACGTCGTCTGGGGAGGCGATCGATGAGCACGATTGGAGCAGCATTTCTCCGTTGCCGTGAAGAGAAACGGGCCGCCTTCATTCCCTATCTGACCGGTGGGGACCCAGATCTCGAGACCTCGGCCGTGCTTCTCGAAGCCCTGGCAGAGGGCGGAGCCGACTTGATCGAGGTGGGAGTGCCGTTCAGCGACCCCATCGCGGATGGCCCGGTGAATCAACGGGCAGCGGTTCGTGCTTTGGAAGCCGGGACTACACTACCTGGGATCCTGGAGATGATCGCCCGGGTCCGGACTCGAATCGAAACTCCGATTGTCTTGTTCTCGTACTTCAACCCGCTGTTGGCGCACGGTCTTCAAACCGTCGCCGAGCAGGCCGCGATCTCGGGTGTCGACGGCGTTTTGTGTGTCGACCTGCCTCCCGACGAGGAGGACGATGGGTTCCGGGAATTCTGCGCCGCGGCAGGCGTCGACTCGATTTATCTACTGTCACCAACCAGTACGCCCGAGCGAGTCAAGATCGTAGCAGAGGCCTCTTCTGGCTTTGTCTACTATGTGTCGCGCACCGGTGTGACCGGCGTCCAGAAGGACCTCACCAGTGAGCTCCAGCGAGAGGTGAAGAAGATTCGACGAAAGCTGGATCTGCCCTTGGCGGTTGGCTTCGGGATTTCATCTCCGGAGCAGGTTGCTGCCGTCGGCAAGGTGGCGGACGGAGTCGTCGTTGGCAGCGCCCTGGTTCGCCTCGTGGAGGAGAATCGCGGCAGGGACGATCTCCCAGAGCTTCTGGCAGAAGAGGTCGAGCGGTTGAGGGCTCCCTTGTACCGTTCCCGACGTCGCCGCAAGGGCCCGGATGCCGGATAGAGACGTCGTTGTCGAAGTATTGCCAGCTCGCGTGCACGGCCGCTACCTCCTGCGTGATGGCGGCCAGGACTCTCGCGGTCTGGTGGTGGCGTTTCATGGCTACGGCATGAGTGCTTTGGGGATGCTGGAGGAGGTCGACGCCATTCCGAGTATCGACGCCTGGACAGTCGTCTCGGTGCAGGGACTCCATCGGTTCTACGACTCGCGATCCCGTGAGGTGGTGGCCAGCTGGATGACTCGGCAGGACAGGGATCTCGCCATAGCGGACAACATCGCCTTCGTCGGCGAGGTCGTCGGACGGGTCTTCGGCTCCAGCGAAGCTGCTGGACCGCTCGTCTACGTCGGTTTCTCTCAAGGAACCGCCATGGCCTACCGCGCGGCGGCGGGTATAGACCAAAACTGCCAAGGGGTCATCGCTCTAGGAGGCGACGTTCCTCCCGATCTGGCTGATCGAGGCCTGGCGTCCAGCCCGCGGGTGATGATTGGCCGAGGCCTGGCGGACCAGTGGTATGGCGAAGACAAGGTCGAAGCCGACCTGCAGCTATTGACCAACCTGGGGTGTGAAGCGCAGGTGGTCCGCTTTTCTGGCGGCCACGAGTGGACCGAGGAGTTCAGGTTGCGTTGTCAGGGGTTCCTGGCCAACTTGGCTGGGTCGGGTTGAAACCTGAGTCAGGAGCTAGATTGGCGACTGGCAGATGCGGTCAGTGGTCGCCGTGCTCAGCTGGCTCTTCGGTGGACTTTTCTTCGAAGCTGAGTTGGGTCTCGACCGGCAGAGATTCCAGATGGCCGATGCGCGCCGGTACGCCGGCGCTCCAGTCGACGTCGAGGCGAAAGCTCACCTTGTCCCCGGGCTCGACGCCCGTCAGGTCTACAGATTCGGCGAGGTTGAAGGGCATGGTCATGGCATCCATGGGCACGGTGTCGCCGCGGATGTCCACGAAGTCGTCAATGGCTTCGTGATGGATCCAGATCTGGCGCTCTTCCACGTCGGGCTCCGAGATCTGACGAACCATGCCTCGCATCGCATAGGACTTGGGTGGAACGGAGGCCTCTTGCTTTTCGGTTCCTCCGCATCCGCCGAGGAAGGCGACGGCAAGGAGTAGCAATGTCGCTCCGGTTGTAGCTCTGCTCATAGTCGAGAATCCCTTCTTCGGGCGATAAAGGTCAATCACCATCATCCGATGGAGGAGGCGTGGTGAGAATGCGATAGAGGCACCAGCCGGCCAGCGCTGTCACGCTTGCCATGCTGGTCAACATGAAGAAAAGAGCGAATGGCGTCATGGATTCTCCCGAGTGTAGATGGCCGCGCTCGACTAGCTACGAGTTGGTGGTCTTGTGAACCCACGACCGCCGAATCAAGATGGCGCCGACGACAACCAGGGCGATCATGAGGATGCGTGCGAGCCAGAGGTATGGGATGTTGCCGGCGTCGGTCACCCCTTGCATCAGAACATTCGGAATGGCCTCGGTCACCGTCCACCAGGTCAGCAGGGTGATGAGAAACAGCGGTGTCACCCACTTCATGATCGGCTTGTAGATCCTGGGGATCTTGATGTCGGCACCCTCATGCAGCTCGTCCCAGCCGCGGTCGATACCAAAGACGAAGGAAAAGAGGATGATCTCGATCGTCGCGAAGACCACCAAGCCGAAGGTTCCGGCCCAGTAGTCCCACTCGTCCAAGACACCCTTCTGGTAGAAGACCACGTGAAACAGGCCGAGGAGCAATCCGAGCCCCGCCACCGATCTGGCGGCGTTGCGTCGCGTCAGTCCGATTTCTTCCTGCAGGAACGCGATCGTCGGGCTGGCAAGAGCGACGCAGGATGTCACGCCGGCGATGAAGAGCAGAAAGAACCATAGGAAGGCCGCCAGCTGACCCAGAATCTGAGGTCCTGGAAGCCCCTGGAAAACGACCCCCATAGCGACAATTCCGAGGTCGTAGGATCCCCGGTTGGCGATCGCCGTTGCACCAGCCACCCCGAAGAAAACGACGGCCGCCGGAATGGCGATGGTGCCGCCCAGCACGACCTCGGCGAACTCGTTGGTCGAGGCCGTGGATAGCCCGGTCAGGGCGACGTCGTCCTTCTTGCGGAGATAGGAGGCGTAGGTCTGGATACTTCCCATACCGACCGAAAGAGTGAAGAACATCTGGCCCGCTGCGGCGAGCCATACTTTGGCGTTTCCGAGGCTCTTCCAATCGGGATTCCAGATGAAGTTCAGGCCTTCAGCGGGTGAAGCTTCGACTGGGGGCAGCGTCAATACTCGCGCCAGAAGGAGGAATGCGAACAAGAAGAGAATCGGCATGCCGATCAGCGCCAGCTTCTCGATCCCCGCGCTGATGCCCCGAGACAGGACCCAGCCCAGAAAGCTGATGGTGATCAGAAAGAAGAGCAGCGCAACCCAACCTCCATGCGAGGAGGATTCGAAGATGTTCTGGTAGGAGTAGAGGTAGTTGCGCATGTCATCGACGGTGTCGAGACCGAAGAAGTCGCCGGTGAGGCTGAAGAAGCTGAAGCCCATCATCCACGACACGACATAGGTGTAGTAAATGAAGACCACCAGAGGCATGACTACACCCAGGATGCCTAGGTACTTGGCCCAGGGCTTCTTGCGATCGGTCAACAAATCGAACATGCCGGGTACCGACCCGTGTCCGTGAGTACCGCCGTAGCGGCCGATTCCCCATTCGATCCACATCATGGGGATGCCCAGCAGTAGGAAGGAAATGAAGTACGGGATCATGAAAGTCCCGCCGCCGTTCTGGGCTGCCTGCACCGGGAAACGCAGAAAGTTTCCCAGCCCCACGGCGTTGCCCGCCATGGCCAGGACCAGGCCGATTCGTGTGCCCCATTGTTCTCGGGCGTGTCCTTCTACGCTCACTCTCTGGCCTCCCTGATCGGAACTGACGAGCTGGTTTTTCCTTTGCGTGGCTGGCCGGCAGGCTATCTCGGGATCAATAGGGTGTCAAGCAACCTGCGTGCCCTGGATCTTGGGTTTCGATGAAAGGAACTCGAGCAGTTCCCGCATCGCGACGACGCCCAAGAGGCGGTCTTCCTCGACTACCAGCAGATAGGAGCTTTTGTTGTGGATCATGCGATTCAGAGCGTCCATCGCGTCGCTGTCTGGGGGTACCAGGCTGTGAACCGGGCAGGGTATGGCGATGGCTCCGACCGTTAGCAGTTCCCATTGATCAGGAGACAGCTCTTGTACCTGGTCGGTAGTCACGCAGCCCGTCAGCCGGGTTCCGTCTACGACCGGCAGGTACTCGAACGGATAGCGATTGAAGTATCTCTCTACCACCTCGGCCACGGAGGCTGAGCGCTGCACCCCCATCAGCGCTGTCCGCATGAATCGGCTGACGGGTTCTCCTTCCAGGGCGCTTCGCAATACGAGCTGTCGGTAGGACATCCGAGCCGCGTTGCGTAGGAACAGGCCAATCAGGATGTACCACATGCCACTGACGCCACTGCGACCGAGAACGATCAGAAGACCCCCGAGGACGATCAGCGCGACTCCGAAACCGCTGCCGATTCGAGACGTGATGGAGGTCGCCCACGGAAGATCCCCCTTCCACTGCCAGAGCGCGGACCTGAGGACTCTCCCGCCATCGAGGGGGAAGGCTGGGATCATATTGAAGAAAACCAGCATGCGATTGATGAAGGCGAGATAGGTCAGGACTGCGACCGCAACGGAAGCGCCTGGGAAACCCCACGGAACACCGATGAGCAGAGAGCAGCCTGCGGCGATCGCCACGCTGGCGATAGGGCCGGCGATGGCGACCATGAACTCGGCCTTGGCACTGGGTGGCTCGGTCTCCATTTCGGCGACACCGCCGAAGATGAACAAAGTGATGCCGTGGATCGACAGGCCATAACTACGGGCCACCAGAGCATGCGCCAGCTCGTGGAGAACCACGGAGGCGAAGAGCCCCAGGGCGCCGAAAGCTCCCATTGCCCAGTAGGTCCCAGGCGAAAGTCCTACGGCAACAGCAGGGAAGAAGTTCTCGGCGAGGGACCAGGTGACGAGCAGGGCGACGATGAACCAGCTCAGGTCGATTCGCAGGGGAATTCCGAACAGCCGAAACAGCTCGATTCGCTTGCCGAACACTTCAGTAGCCACTCCGGCCGCGTCGAGGGTTCTGCAGGCTCGTGACTCGCATCGACGAGGGCTTCACTACTTCGTACTGGGCGCGGGATCGGCGTCGGGCATGACGATCCAGAGGATCAGATAGGCCAGTAGGCCTGGAAAGGCCGCCGAGAGAATCGACACGATGATGTAGAGGACCCGGACCAGAGTCACGTCCCAGCCGAGCCAATCGGCGAGGCCGCCGCAGACCCCGGCGATTATCCGATGGCTTCGGGACCTTCGAAGTGGGTTCTTTGGATTGGGCACGACGACCTCCTTATCTCTTGACTCTACTCTTCCGCTCGCTGCCCAAGTCTACGATGTTGTGGGCGAAAAGTTCCCGTGCGGGAGGCCGGGCCCGAATAAAAAGGTGGCGATGGATCAAGGAGGGGAGATCCATCGCCGGTATGGGGGAAGAAAGGAGGATGCTGAACCGAGACCAATGTAGCCAGAATCCGTCGGACCAGCAGTGGAGTCGGTCACAGATGTGTGACGGACTGCACACCGGAGGGCGTCAATGATGCAAAAGGTGCTGAGCTCTCGCCAGATCACCGTCGTTGGCAGCCGGTGCCAGATCGAGAATCGAGCACATGAGCTCGTAGAGGTCCACGGCTTGGATCGGAGGTACCACGAGTCCCTCCTTGAAGGCTGGACCGTGGGCGACAAACAGGGCACCCATGGAGTCGAGCGATGGGTCGTAGCCGTGGTTGGCACCTTCGAAGAAGCCCGGATTGTAGGCAAATATCGGGCGAGTGGTGATGGACCAACCTTCATCTGCGACTCCCAGCAGAGGAGGAATCCTCCGATGGTCACGGTAGTGCCAGTCTTCTGGGATTTCCTCTTTGCGGAAGACCCGCAAATGGGGGTGGGCACCGACCAGGGTCTCGTAGACTCGGTCTGCGTCTCCGGGCTCGGGCCAGATCGATAGAACCGGATTCCAGTCCACGATGCGGACCTTGTCAGTGTCCAGGTAGTCGTCCAGGAAGATGACTCGACCCGATGAGGTGGAGGCCATGCCGTGGTCGGAGACCACGAGCAGATTCACCCGGCCTTCTTGCCCTGAGGCCGTCAAGCCATCGAGGAGGCGACCCAGGACCGCATCCACTGTGCGAATGGCCTCGGCGACGCGCGGCGAAGAGTCGGGATCGTTCGAATGTGCGACCGTATCCACCAGGTCCAAATAGAGGGCCACGAAGTCGGGCCGAACTTGTTCTTCGGAATCGAGCCAGGCAAGGACCTGATCGATACGCTCGTCGTAGGGGGCCCCATGGTCATAGGGCTTCCAGTAGGTTGGCCGAATCCCCTCGAACTCGGCCTCGGAGCCGGGCCAGAAGTAGGTTGCAGCGGCTCGCCCTTGCTTCTCGGCAGTGACCCAGATCGGTTCGCCCTCCCACCAGGGCGCCTGGGCATGGGTCTTCGGGTCGGCGAGAATGAAGCTGGCATCGAAAGTGGGATCGTAGAAGTTGTTGGCGACGATTCCATGATGCTCAGGATAGAGACCGGTGACGATGGTGAAGTGATTCGGAAACGTCTTGGTCGGAAAAACGGGGATCAAGCGCTCTGCCCGAACTCCAGAGGCCGCCAGCCGATCCAGCGAGGGTGTCTCCGCTAGCTCCATGAAGTCCCACCTGAAGCCATCCAGGCTGATGAGCAGCAGGGTGGGCCGTTCCGGTTGTCCCTGGTCCGGGGCTCTGGGTTCCTGCGAAGTGCCCGTGCAGGCGCCCAGGAGAGCAATGCCGAGCGCCATCGAGAGGCCAGTGAGGTAGATGGCGAAGGCTCGGAGCGGTCTCATTTCGCGCACTGGGGGTTGGTGCTGTCGAGACATCGGATTGGATCCCCGGGCCGAACACGAGTTCGGGCGAAATGAGAGTGTACCGCCGCTTTGATAGATTCTCTAAGGTGTTTCGGCGGTTAGGTCCGGAAGCAACCTCCCGGGTAGGATTGATGCATGAGGGTGCGCTTTGCCTCTTACAACATCCATAGGGCGATTGGCGTCGATCGCCGTTTTCGGCCTGATCGCATCGCCGAGATCTTGCAGGATCACAGCCCGGATATCGCGCTGCTCCAGGAAGTCGACGAGGGAGTGCCGCGATCGAGAGAGCTCCACCTGGCCGAGAATCTGGCTGAGCGCCTGGGCTATCCGTATTGGGCGATCGGTCACAATGTGAGCCTGCGCAAGGGCTGGTACGGTAACGCCACCCTGAGCCGGTATCCGATCAAGCGTGAAAGAAACATCGATCTGACCATCGGAAATCGCAAGCGACGGGGCTGCCAGCACACGTCGCTCCTGGTGGAGAAGGTGACTGGGCATCCCCACCGGTTGGAGGTCTTCAATCTACATCTCGGGTTGTCCGCAAGGGAGCGAGAGCGACAGGCCGGACTTCTCGCACACTCCCGCGAGATGGCGGATCTCGACCCGGGAACTGCCTGCATTCTGGGTGGAGACTTCAATGACTGGAGGTCCTTGCTCCGCGCGTTCTTCGTCGAGGGGCTGCGATTCGATTGTGCCTCCGATCACCAGACCCAGAGAGGTCCGAGGGCGATCAAGACCTACCCCTCGATCTCTCCGCGCGGTGGGTTGGATCGGATCTACTACCGTGGCAACCTGCGGCTTCTGTGGGCCTACCGGTGTCGGCATGTGGCAGCTCGGGTGGCCAGTGACCATCGACCTCTGATCGCCGAGTTCGAGCTGCACTGAGGTTATTTCAGGGTCCTTCTGGCTGTTGCACACCGCGATCGCCGTCAGGCGCGACCTCATCGGCGAAAACGACCCGCACCCGATAGTCGTGCCCGTCACCAAAGCTCTGCACGAGCCAGTTCTCAATGAACTCTCGGGTCTTGCGGCGTCCCGTCTCCCGTATCAGCGGCAGGTGGTCTCGCGAGCGGCGGATGGACATCTGGGTGAGACCGCGCTTCAGCTCCTCGAGCGATTCTCCCTCGTCACGTAGCAGGCTACCCTGTCGAATCTCGTAGCGGATCTCGGAGGCGTCGATGGCAGGTAGATTGAAGCGGACCGGGGGAGCCAGGACTTCCAGCGTCTGGCCGGCCAGATTGAAATGCCACTCCTCGTTCAAGTCGAGGTAGGCCGTGTAGACGACTGGAGCCGTCGCCGACACGACAACCTCGGGAAGTTCCAGACTTCCCCAGAGTACAGAGCTCTTGTCTGTTCTGGTGAACACCTCGGTCTGCCTCAACGTGGCAAATTGAAGATAGTTGCTGCCTGTGAGGGTGGTCGCGTAGCTGGCGAATTCCGTACGGATCGTTCCTTGGCGGAAGGCCGCCGCGACTTGCTTTATCTCCTCGATCGCCTTCAGGGTCCCCCTGGCGGCCTCGGCTGGAAGCTCTCTGACGGATCGAAAGACGTAGAGACTTGCCCCAACCAGAATCGTCACCACGGCGATCACCGTCACTGCCACGGCCCAGGCGGTGCCGATTCGAGGTGGGTCAGGGCGTGCTGGACGTGGGGTGTTCATGGTCTCGTCGAAGCGCGGCTCGATCTCGGCCGCGACTCTAGCAGCTCCGCCTTGTGATCGAGGTGACGACGCCAGCACCAGTCGGCGCAGCCAGACTGCGATAGAGTCGAACGGCAACGAGTTCAGTGAGCGCCACCCGGTTGGGTACAATCCTCGTCTCGGCCTGCTGCGGGATGGAGTTGAAATGGCGAAGCATCAGCCCATACCACTGATCATTCTGGCGGGAAGCGATCCGGAGCCGGTTGCACTTCCGGAAGCCGGGGCAGACCTGCACCCCTTGAAAGGAGCGAAGGGGATGGATCTGCGGATCGGTGGACGGCCGATCATCGACTTGCTTCTCGAACGCGTCAAGGAGAGCGGCTGCTTCGACCCGGTGTTCATTGCCGGCCCGGTTCGGGTCTATGGCGACCACCGGAACGGGGCGCGCGTCATTGATACCGACTCCACTTTCGGCAAGAACATCGAGGCCTCTGTGATGGAGGTAGCGCCAGAGTCACCCGGGGGAATCGTGGCGGTCACGACCTGCGACATCCTACCGGAAGGCGACGAGCTGCGGAGATTGATGGAGGACTACTTCCAGCACGCTCCGTTGGATTTCTGGGCACCACTGATCCTGGCACCCGAGCGACCGAAGGATATGGGCGCTTCGGCCTGGAAGCCCAAGTACCAGATCCAGCCGACGCCCGACGCTGAGCCGACGACTCTCCTGCCCGGGCACTTGGTCATAGCGGACACCAACGCTGTGCGGCTACCTCTCGTGTTCCGGACCTTCGACCTGGCCTATCGCAGTCGCAATCGAGGTGTGCTGTACCGAACGTGGTTGATCGCCACGCATATCCTTCTTGGCCTGGTGGTGCAGGACTTCAAGCATCTCTTCGCCTTCCGACTGCCGGATCTCACTGCTACCGTGATCACCAATGGGGTCATTATGGGCTTCCATCTGAAAGATGGGGTGGTCACCTCCGAGGAGATGGCGGAGAGGCTTCGCCGGATCTTTGTCTCCTTCAAGCACCGCAGGAAATACCCCGATCGCAAGGGCCGCCTTCCCCTCATGCATGCCCTGTCCATGGCCAAGGACATCGATACCGAGGAAGAAGCCAGAGAGATCGCTCGCGAGCTCAGCTAGTCGGCGGGAGATGCGCTAGGGTCCTGCGGACCTACCCGATAAGACTGAGAATCAGGAAACCGATGGTGGCGATGCCAGCGGCGAGCAGCGCATAGGGTAGCTGCGTGCGCACGTGATCGATGTGATCGGTAGCCGAGGCCATCGAAGCGACGACCGTCGTGTCACTGATCGGCGATGCGTGGTCTCCAAAGATCGCGCCGGATGTCGCGGCTCCCAGCAAGAGCGGAACGGGTAAGCCGAGCGTCGTCGCAATCGGAATCGCGATTGGGATCATGATCGCGAAAGTCCCCCAGCTCGAACCGACGGAGAAGGCGATAAAGGCTGAGACGAGAAAGACGAGCGGCGCCAGCAGGAACTGGGGAACCGTGGCGCTGGCGATGCCTGCCACATATTGCCCGGTTCCGAGCAGCTGGGCGACATCACCGAGGGCCAGAGCCAGCAGCAGAATCGTCGCTATCGGCAGAAGGTCCTTGGCGCCTTTCATGAACATCCGCATCAGGTCGTACAGCGAGGCCTTGCGACCTGCGAGGAGCATGATCCAGGTCGTCACCACCGCGGCGCTGACAGACCAGAGGACGGAGATGGACCCTGAGCCCTCGATGATGTCGCCATCCCCGGTGATGTAGAGAGAAACCGGCATCATCAGAATCATCACCAGGATCGGGAGCACCATGTACGCTGCGGACGGAATATCCTCAGGGCTTTCACCCTCCGGGCTCACCTCTGCAGACGTATCCACCAGAGGCGTGGCGTCGGGCCACAGGAGCTCGCCGCCGCGCGTTCGTTCCTCGGCCGCTTTCATGGGGCCGAGATTCAGGTTCTTCCAAATGACGACCGCTGCCAGGAGGATCGCGGCGATCGAGTAGAGATTGTAGGGAATCGACGCGATGAAGGTCTGCAGTGGATTGTCCACCCCGGTTGATGCCACCAGGCCGATAATGACGGCACCCCACGCGTTGAGTGGAATCATGATGCAGACCGGAGCGGAGGTTGCATCGATCAGATACGCGAGTTTCTCGCGAGAGATTTTGTAGCGATCGAACAGGGGCCTGCAGACGGAACCTGCCACCAGCAAGGTGATGTTCGACTCGATGAAGATGATGATCCCAGTGACCCAGGCGAGGATCTGGGCACGCTTTCCGGTGTGGACCCAACGTCGGGTCTCGAGAAAGTGCACGAAGCCCCTGACCCCGCCCGAAAACTCGATCGTGGCGATCATCGAACCGATGAGCAGCGTGAAAATCAGGACTCGCGTGTCTCCCGGGTCGGTAAACACATGGACGATCCCCTCGAGACTCTCGGTCGCTCCGACGATCGGGTTGAACCCATTGAGCAGGGTGAATCCCGTCCAGATCCCCGTAAAGAGTGACGGGATGACCTGCTTGCTCCAGATGGCCAGGACAATGGCCAGGATTGGAGGCAGGATGGAGTACCAGCCGGGATCGCTCATGAGTTCTTCGAGGGATCTAGAGTATCGGCGCCGGCAGTGCGACAGCGGGAATCGTCACAAGACTGAGGGACCCGGCGACAGCTGCCGTAGCGGTGCGGTTCGACATGACCGCGTCGACCACAGAGATGACTCCAAGAACTCGAAGCGTCAGGAATGTCCAGGTGACGAATTTCCGGAAACGAGCTCGCCGAGGTTTGGCTTCCTGGCTTTTTTGGGCTGGTATCGGTATCTGCCATGGCGGATCCATCTCCCACTGGATTCAGAGCCCTCGATTGGGTCACACGAAGTCTCTGTGGTCGTGATTCTACATAGGCACGTGGACGTCCTACACGAGAAGCTAGCCGGCAGGTCCCCTTCCAGCGCGATTCCTCGAAGAACTCACAAGAAAGTTCTTGACAAGTTCTCCGCGCCATTTTTCGCGACCTCTGTGATCGGGCCCAGAGAGGGCTCCGAGCGCGCGTAGCTTTCCTCTGCGACGCGTTCTCTCAGCTGGTTGACAAAGATGCCTCGAAGACCCTCGTTCGTGTGTCACGAGGCAACCTAAAGCGCTGAAAATACGGCGTTTATAATGGTGTATTGCCCTGGAGAATGCTTATGATCGAGCCCTTGCAAACCCCGAAACCGAGTCCTCAGATTGGCCCTGGAAGGTCGGAGGTCGACCAGCTCGGCGAGA
>JBATEX010000140.1:0-4460 GCA_049664225.1 Thermoanaerobaculia bacterium | reverse complement strand
GGGAGCGGCTTTGTCGGGCAACTCCTGCGGGTGGGATTGGCGGAGTCCGGCTACGATGTTCGCGTGTTCGACCGGATGCGAGGAGGACTGGTAAATCTCCTGCGGCGACGGTACCTGGGCACCTCGCAGAGTTCGCTGGGACTGAAGTGTGCGCAGCAAATCAGAAGTCTCCAGCGATGGGCAGAGCCCGCGTTGGTCGAATCTGGCGTGCTCCGCCCCTCGGGGGACGACATCCTGGATTTCCGCAGCCGTATGGCAGAGCGCTTGCGGGGCAGCTATGCAGTCGTCCACCTCGCCGGGATTCCGCACCCGAGAATGCCAGGCGCGATCGACGCGGATTTTCGGCGGATCAACTACGAGGGCTCGTTGAACGTATTCGAAGCCGCCCGCGATGCCGGGGTCTCGAAGTTTATCTTCGCGTCGTCGGGACAGGTTTACGGCATCAACGATCCGGTGCGAATCGACCAGCTGCCCATATTGGAGTCGAACTATTGTCCGGTCCTCGAAGAGGGGCAGAACCTGTACGGCTGGTTGAAGGTCGAGTTCGAGCGGTACATGGAGCAGGCGGCGACGAATGGAAAAACGCAGGGCATTGCTATTCGCTTGGAGTTTCCTGGGCTCCTGTCGCGCTCGCCCGCCAACTTTTTCATCAGCACGTCCATCGAGAACGTAGTAGCGGGGTTTGTCGGCGCGCTGGAGGCACCGATGAGCTTTGGATTTGAATCTGTGAACCTGGCCGACGGCGACGTGGATCCGGAAATCGTCGACGTCCAGGAGTTCATTCGACAACAATGGCCTGAGGTTCCGAATCACACCACCGGGAATGAGAGTCTTCTGAGCATCGCCAAGGCTCGCTCGCTGCTCGGCTATCGCCCCGTAAGGGACGGACGTTACCTTCACCTGTCTCTGGCCGGGCCGTGAGGGACGATCCGGTCGTCATTGGAGCCCTCGGCGGGTCCGGGACACGGGTAATAGCCCGCCTGGCCCGCGCTGGCGGAGCGTTCATGGGCTCGAGGTTGAATTGGGCCGAAGACTCCGAACCCATCATGAAGTTCTATGAATCTTGGCTGCGTCGCTATTTGGAGCGAGACGGAGTCTTCGACGCAGCGGAGTCGATGGCCGCGAAGCGGCAATTCGATGCCTGTCTGGAGGAGCACCTGGCGGGGCTCGACGACCCGGCGGCGCCGTGGGGAGTCAAGGTACCGCGCAGCATTCTCATGCTCGGCTTTTGGCAGCAGCGTTTTCCCCGATTCAAGTTCGTTCACCTGATTCGCAGCGGGCTGGATATGGCCTACTCTGACGATCGGTGGCAGCTCAACACAGTTGGCGATCTGGTTCTGACCGAGGAGGAACGCCAATATGACGAGCGACTGCAATCCATGGCCTATTGGCGAACGGTCAACGCGTCGGCAGCGAACTATGGCGAGGGAGAGCTGGCTCCACGCTACTTGAGAATACGGTTCGAGGATCTGTGTGCAGAGCCGGCGCGAGTCGGCCAGGAGCTCGGGCAGTTCCTGAACTCTCCTGATCCGGTATTCCTGGCACAGTCAGGACTCCAGCAGACTACACCGCCAGCGACGCTCGGTCGCTGGCAGGACCAGCCTACCGAGGAAGTGGCAGAGCTGAAGCGAGTGGGTGGCGCGGTCCTCGAACGCTTCGGCTATTCAAGCGCCTAGCTGGCAAGTGATGCCACCTGGAGGAAGAGCTGGATGAAAGCCACAGACCTCGACCGGCATGCCGAGTGGCTGGCACGGAAGCGCCGCGATCGTCAAGCGGGCAACTACCGGGCCTTTGTTGGGCCCGAGGAGCTGTACGACCTGGTTGGTGCAATGCAGTTCAATCTCTTGACGCACCTCGGACTGCGGGAAGAACACTATCTCCTCGATGTGGGCTGTGGGTCCTTGAGAGCTGGTCGGCTTTTCATTCCCTATCTCCTGCCGGGGCACTATTGCGGCATCGAGCCAGAAGCCTGGCTAGTCGATGCGGGGATCAAGAGCGAGCTCGGCGAAGAGATCAAACGCGTCAAGCGACCCCGTTTCAGCAGCGATGGCGATTTTTCGCTCAGTCTGTTTGGTGAGATGTTCGATTTCATCATCGCTCAATCTATCTTCTCGCACGCCTCTGAGCGTCAGATCCGGCGCTGCCTGGCTGAAGCCCGAACCGTGATGCGACCGAGCTCTATCTTCGCCGTCTCTTTCGTGCTCGGTGCGGAGTGCTACGACGGAGACGATTGGGTGAGCTGCGCGCCGTACACATTGGAACTGATGGTGGAGCTCGCGCTGGAGCACAGCCTGGATTGCCGGCCGATCGAATGGCACCATCCCACTGGTCAGCAGTGGCTTCTCCTGAGCACGCGCCAAGCGTGAAGGTGCTCGCCGACGCAGGTGGTGAGGGGAAAGTGACATGAAGCGCAGAATCGCCGTGTTCACGATCGTTCAGAACGAGCCCATTTTCCTTCCAGTCTGGTCTCGGTACTATCGGCGGCATGTTCCGGAGGGTGACCTGTTCGTGCTCGACCACGACAGCACGGATGCTGTGACGGTCGAGATCGCCCGAAGGTGCAATCGCGTACCCGTGCATCGCAGTGAGAGTTTCAATCACGGATGGCTTCGCGACGTGGTCATGTGCTTCCAGACGTTTCTCCTGCAGAGCTACGAACTGGTCCTGTTCTGCGAGGTCGACGAGATCGTTGCGCCCGACCCTGTGCTCTGGCCGAATGGCCTGGCGGAGTATCTGCAGCACCGAGGTGTGCCGGAGTCTGGGTTTGTTCGTTGCCTCGGGTACGAGATCGTGCACCAGTGGCGCGAAGGGGAGCCGCGATTGGATTGGCAGCAGCCGCTGCTCAAACAAAGAAGACACCGGCGGCGGAGTGATCGATACTCGAAACCGGCGCTGGCTGGGCGTCCACTCGAGTGGGACATCGGGTTTCACGAGTTATGCTCTCCGGAGCCGGCACTCCCCAGCCCCGACCCCGAACTGCTCCTGCTGCACTTGCATCGGGTGGACTTCGAGACCTGCCGGGCCAAGACCCTGGAGAACGCGTCGCGTCCGTGGTCGGCTGCTGATGTGGCGGCCGGGGCGGGCTACCAGAACCGCATTGAGGACGACCAGGAGTTCGAGCGATGGTTCTACACCGATTTCTACGATGATTTGTACGCCGTCGAGCCGATTCCTGAGGCCTGGCAGGTGATTCTGTAATGCGCGTGACTGTGGTCGTCCCCACCAACCGACCCGACCGACTGGCGGAGTTTGGGCGGGCTTGGAGAGAAGCGCCATGGGACGACGCCATCGTGGTCTACGACGGCCCGAGGAGTGAGTGCTCGCTCGAGTGGCCGGATGCGACCATTTACTGCTGGGACGACTATGAAGAGCTATGTGGCTCCGACAGCTGGATCTTCTCGCGGCGGGACTCGGCGTGTCGCTCGTTCGGCTTCCTGCAGGCTGTGCGGCGCGGCGCGGACTGTGTGATCACCCTGGACGACGACTGTCACCCGATAGCTACCGCCGACGGACCGCAGTTTCTCGAAGCGCATCTGCACAACCTCCGACGGCCGCCGCTATGGGTGTCGACTGTCCCCGGTTTTAGAGTCCGCGGTTTCCCGTACGGCGAGGCTGATATGGACTGGGACGGTCCCCCGGTGCTGGTCAGCATGGGTTTGTGGTGCGACGTGCCCGATCTCGGAGCTGTCGAGGCGCTGGCCTTGAAAAGCGCTCTCAGCGGCGAGCACCGATCGATGCTGACTCGCTTTCGACCAGCAGGGGGGACCCGGGTGGCCTCTCCGCACCAGTTCTTCCCGTTCTGCGGCATGAACTTCGGCTTCCGTCGCACGGCGTTGCCAGCTCTGTACTTTCCTCGCATGGGCGAAGGTTCGCGCTTTGGGCGGTTCGACGACATATGGTGCGGTCTGTTGCTGCAACGCATCTTCGCGCAGACGGGCGACCTGATAACGATCGGCGAGCCTTGGGTTCGTCACACGCAAGCCAGTGATGCGATGGAGAATCTTGAGAAAGAGGCGCCTGGAATAGCGGCTCACGAGCAGTACTGGAGGATTCTGGCGGCTCTGCGCATCGAAGGAGACACACTGCCGGCATGTGCGCGATCGGCTGCGGAGAATCTCGAGTTGCAGAAGGACGTCTTTCTCGCGGAGTGGGGGCGAGCACTGCGGGCCTGGCTCTCGCTGTGTGAGAAAGTCATGGCGGATCCCGAGCCGGTCTCGGATTCCCATTGAGCGCCGACACCGCACCAGCTGCACCAACCACTGCGTAATTGAAGTTCAAAGCGCAGGGCGTGAACCATCAACCGGCGACGCATCTAGCCGGTTCGTAGAACCCGGTCGTCGGCCTTCTCTTGCTTTCACCAGTACTTCTCCATGTGAAGATTGCCTGGGTCATTGCGTTTGTGCTCCTTGAAGCCTAGCTCGCCCAACACCTTCTCCATGGTGACGATCATGCTGGGATTA
>JBATEX010000139.1:0-2635 GCA_049664225.1 Thermoanaerobaculia bacterium | reverse complement strand
GTGTAGCAGTCCGCCAGCCCCGAATGGGCTGGCGCGTACCCTGGCTCTTCTTTTATGACCTTCTCAAAACCCTCCATCGCATCTTTCAGTCGGCCCTCGAAGCGGTCAGCCCAGGCCGCCCGTGCCTTCAGATAGTCATCGTAGACACTAGGCTTGACCCGGCGACCTCTCCTCTTCTCAAGAAGGACTTCTTCCTTGCCAAGCAGGCCCACCCCAAGTTGATCGATGATCGATCGCGTAATCTTGTCCTGAACGTCGAAGATATCGTCGAGCAGCCGGTCTTCGTATTCCTCCGACCATTCAACTACGCCAGTCTCCGTCTCGACCAGGCGCGCCCTTACGCGCAAACGATCTTTGGACTTTTGGACTTCGCCTTCGATTACCCAGGCCACGCGAAGCCGCTCGCCGATTTTCACCGCATCCAGATTTTGATTCTTGAATGAGAATGAGGAAGTCCGCGCAAGGACTTGAACGCCTTGAATCTGCGAGAAGCCATTGATCAATTCATCGGACAGGCCGTCGGCAAAGTGCTTCTGGTCTTTGGGGCTCTTAAACGGAAGAACCGCGACGGATTTCCTCTCTGTCCCCTTGGCAGGGTCATCGAGTTGGTGGCAGAGGTCCCGAGCGCTTTGCACGCGGTCTTTCGGGTTCTTTTGCAGGCAGCGGTTCACGATTCGAGACAAGTCAGCGGGCAGGTCGGGACGCGCCTTTATGACAGACGGCGGGGACTGGCGGATGATAGCCCCAGCCACTTGGACATTCGTCTCACCCTGGAACGGCCGTTGACCGGTAGCCATCTCGAACAGGATGATACCGAGCGAGAAGATGTCGCTTCGCTCATCGGTCTCTTGTTGCCCGATATGCTCGGGAGACATGTAGGGGACCGTACCAACGAGCCCAGCTGGCAGCGTATCGGTCGCGAGGTCTCCATTCGCATCGTGGGTTCTTTGGCCTACCTTCTTTGCCAATCCAAAGTCGAGGATCTTGACGACGCCGGCCCCGGTGACCATCACGTTGGCCGGCTTGAGGTCACGATGAACGATGCCGCGCTCGTGGGCCGCTGAGACTGCCTTCGCCATCGATATTGCCAACTCGAAGAAGCGCTCCAAGGTCACGCCGCCCGAAGGGATGACGTTGTCGAGGGTCTTACCTCGCACCAGTTCCATGGTGATGAAGTGCATTCCGTCGGCTTCTTCCACCGAATGGATTGTGACGATGTTCGGGTGGTCGAGGGCCGCGACGGCCTTCGCCTCTTTCTTGAAGAGACCCAAGCGCTGTGGGTCGGCGGCGACCTCGGGTGGAAGCAACTTGAGAGCGACTTCGCGGCCCAGGCTCGTATCCTCGGCTCGATACACCTCTCCCATTCCACCCGCTCCAAGCTTGTCGAGGATTTTGTACCGGGCGATGGTCGAACCGATCATCCAGTCCTCCGACTAGCCTTGTCCATACGGCGCCGCCCTCCGCAAGGCATCCTGCGATGAGTGGTCATTCCCTAGTCCTTCGAACTCCCCTCTGACTGCCGTGTTGCGGAGTTAGTCTACATGACTCGGGTCGGAGATAGACTAGTGAACCTTGGAACTCCCAGCCTCTGCTGCTCGAAGGCTCCTCCCTTCCCTCGGTCAGTGGCTGACCGCACCTGCCACAGAATCGAAGATCGGAACAACGCTGTCTATCTTGGTGACTCGGAGAGAAGTCCGAATCTCCGGGTCCAGACCCGTCATGACCAGTTCGCCACCTGACTTCCTTGCCTGAGTCAAGCCACCAACGATCACCGCAATTCCACTCGAGTCCAACCGATCGACGATGCTCAAGTCCAGGATCAACCGCAGGCGCCCTTGTTCGATCTGACTCAGCACAAGCTCCTTGGAGCTTGGACTGCCACTGCTACTCAACTCTAGGATTTCGAGCTGGGCCTCTTCCCCGTCAGCTGCAACTCGGAGAGCTACAACTGGTCTCGAAACACCAACCATGGACGGGTGTCTGGGTAGTCGAAGGACCTATGCGCCCATGAGGTCGACCTCCCTCTTGGTGATGTCTGTCGTACCAGCCAGAGTTGGAGGCGCTCTCGGGCCAAGGAGATAGTTGCCCATCAGCATCCAACAATCCAGAGAAGCAAGGTCAACGGGCAGCCCAGTGCCTCCTCTTCAGTCTCAACCCGGCGAAAGGCTATCTTGTTGTATTTCCTCAGGAAGCTGAGATCATTTTCGTCCAGCATCGGCTCCGCGAGTCCCGGCAGCTTGTAGAAATCAGACTCGATGGCTGCGACGAGACAAGGGTTAGCAACCTGCGGCACCGGATCCCATTCAATTCCTGTTGTCACGAACCTGTCGTTTTCAGATCCTGACTTCTCAAGATCCGCAAGACTCTCGCCAATCATCTTCCATTGGTCCGGGTTCTCTTCGCTTCCTGACTTGGCCCAATAGAGCTTGATCTTCGGTTTGTCGGGATGTCGTCCGCGATTCTGGATCCGCAAATAGATGGTGGCCTTTCCGCCACGAGTCAGAATCTCGTTGTCTGCCGGACCCCAATTCAAGGCACCGAAGACCTCATTCGGATTTCCCTGAATCGGCTCTTTTCGCACCAAGATGTCGGGCGACTCTAGGGTGACGAGGTCGACAACAGCGGTCGGATTGCC
>JBATEX010000138.1:0-44864 GCA_049664225.1 Thermoanaerobaculia bacterium | reverse complement strand
CCCTTCCGCTGCAAGAACCCCCTGGGATCCGGCCCCCCGGACCGACCTCTTGGACCTACCCGGAGCGCTCGCTCCCGTCTTAGGGGTTGAAGCGCCCGTCGTTCCTCCGGCCGATCTTCGAGGCCCTGGGGGCTTCTGGCGGGAGAGTTGATCCGCGGCCTTGGACCGATCGAGAGTGGGTTGTCTCAGTCGTTGATGGTTGGGCGGGGGCCCTCAGTGCTCATATGGGAATACCTTCCACCCAGGACCCAGGACCCAGGACCCAGGACCCAGGACCCCAAGACCCCAAGACCCCAAGACCCCAAGACCCCAAGACCCCAAGACCCCAAGACCCCAAGACCCCAAGACCCCAAGACCCCAAGACGAACCTCCCTGTGAGCAAGAAAAAAGGGGCCGAAGGGCCCCCTTTTTCGCGTACTTCGGGTTGATGAGCGTCAGTCCTGTGGAGGCGGACCTCCTGGAAGGTTCTTCAGCTCTTCCTTGAGCCGCTCTTCCTCTTCGGCGAGGGCGCGAATCTTCTCGTTCTCCTGCTCGATTTGCTGGTTGTACTGGTCGGTCTCGCGGTTTTCCTCTACCCGGGCAATCGATGCGCTGTCACCTGCATTCTGGTACGCGGTGACTGCCTGATCGTAGCTCTTCTGTTTCTCGTACACGAATCCGAGCTGCTTCCAGACCGTCACTTTGTCTGCACTGGACGAGGCTTTGCCAAGAGCTTGTTTGAGAGTGCTCTCTGCAGTCCGAAACTGCCCCTCCTGGGTGAGGGCCTGCCCCTGATAGTAGAGCGGCAGCCAATCGTTGGGATTCTTGCCAGCCGCCTGCTTCGAGGTGGCCAGGGCCCCGTCGTACTGTTTGGCTCCGAGTTGGGCGCCCGCCAACAGCATCAGATTGTCGTAGCTGCCGTCGGCGGACACGACCTTCTGTGCAGCTGTTGCGGCCTTCTTGTAGGCGTTGGTTTTGGCATCGCCCCTGCTCGTGCGACCCTGTCTTAGAAGGGCCTGGGCGTAGGTCTTCTGTTTGTCGATGTCGTTGGGATCCAGCTGTACGGCCTTGGCCAAAGCCGATGCGGCAGTGGCACCGTCGCCAGCCCTCAAGGCAGCTGCACCGTATTGGAACTGGATGTCAGCATCGTTGGGATTGGCTTTGGCCGCTCGCGCCAGTGAGTCGAGAGCCCGATCCGAATCGCCGGACTCCTCCAGCGCCACTGCCATCATCTGATGGACGGCAGTCTGTTGGGCAGCCGGAAGCGATGAGGAGTCGATCTTGCTGAGCACTACGGCGGCGTCGCCATATCGGCCGGCGCTCAAGTAGACCTTGCCGAGCGCTAGCTGGACGCCGACGTTGCCCGGCTCGAGCTCCAGAGCCTTCTGCAGGTGGGATATCGCCTCTTGGTTGCGATCCAGCTTGGCCAGGGTCTGGCCCAACATGTAGTGTCCCTGAAAGACGTCGGGTCGCTCGTCGACGAAGGTCTGGAACTGTTTTGCCGCCTCGGTGTAGTTTCCTGCCTGGAAGGCGGCGACGCCTTCATCCCATCCCGCCTCGACCACCGCGACGGCTCCCAGCAAGAGAACAGCAAGCAAGTAACTGATGGTCTGTTGTCTCTTCATCGTAAGTACTCCTCTGTCGTTGTGGTCGCCAACGCTCGTGACGCGTCTCTTGAACGCTATGCAATTCTTACACCGGCACTCGAACCTCACTGCTCTCGAGCCCGATTTCAGATCTGTGATCCACGACGTGACCCGGCAATGGCAGCAAGAGGGCCGAAAGCACCGAGGATCGGTCCGATCGTCGGCGCTTTCTCCATCCTACTAGATTGGAGACGTCCAAGCTCGCCGACCCGCACGATGTCGAGCAGGCGCACCTACCTGAACGTCTTCCTTGAAAGAACTCTGACCGCCTACTGCAGGCGGAAATTGACGGTCAGATTGTAGATGACCGCCACCGGCTTTCCATTCAGGGTGGCCGGTTCGAATTTCCACTTCTTGACCGCGTCCGCAGCAGCGGAATCCAGCCCCATCGGCAGGCCTTTGAGCACCTTGACGTTCGTCACGTTGCCCTGTTTGTCGATGATGGCCTCGACGATTACCACCCCCTGGACCCGCGCCTTGCGGGCAATCTCCGTGTACTGGGGTGGAGGTGCAGTGATCTTGACCGGCGGTGCCACGTCGCCTCCGACGCGAATCGGACCTTCGGGCTCCGCGGGCGGCGGACCCTCGGGGATCCCGAAGATGATGTCGGTATCGGGCATGTCGATCTCGGGTTGGTCGATCTCATCCGGTAGACGGATGGGCTCGGGCTCATCCGGTGTCGGATCCGGAATCGGCACCTTCTTAGCTCGCGCCTTGGGGATGTCTTGTTGCTGCTTGGGCGGCGGCGGCTTGAACCGCACCTGCTGCACCACGTAGACCTTGGTCTTCTTGATCTCTCCGGCCTCCGCAATGATCTCGGGTACCTGTATGAGGAAGATAATGATGTGGATGATCACTGCGCCGACAACGGCCCAGCGCATGGTCTTCCGATCTTCCTCATACTCGAGAGCGAAGGTGTCCTCGGCCGATCCGTAGGTAGCCGAGGCCGCCTTTTTCAGAGTCTTCTTGGGTTTGTCCTTTTTCGTCTCTTGGGCCATAGCGATCAGTACCAGAACATGTTGATTTCACGTTGTGTCGGGATCGATACGTTCTTCACCTCTATCCCGATCTTTTCTGGAGCTTGTCGCAGCTCATCGAACACGCTGACCATGTAACCGTATTCGGTCATCTCGTTGGCGCGAATAATCACCGGCTTCATGGGATTGCGCTCGAGCTTGGGCTTTAGATACTCGAGCACCCCATCCAGGGGAAGGGGTTTGTTGTCGACCAGCAAGACGCCGCCGGGCTGGATCTCGATGAGGACGGACTCCTCCTTGTCGACCAGCGAGCTGTTGTCTTCCTGCGGTAGCGAGAAATCGATGCCACGCGTGGCAGCGAAAGTGGTCGTCACCATGAAGTAGATGATAAGCAAGAAGGCGATGTCCGCCATCGAGGCGGTCGGAATCTCATCGTTGACCGATCCACGTTTGAGCTTCATTGGTTAGCCCCCCTCCGCGCCAGAGTCTACGGTCTCCTGCTCGGACAGCAGGTAGATCACAGATGCCTTGGCTTGCTTGAGAGAGTCGATGACCCCATCGACATAGCGATAGGGCACCGACTTGTCGGCCTTGAGCACGAATTGCTTCTGCGGGTCCCGGGCGACGACATCCGCGGCGAAGGAGAGGACGTCCTCGGGGTGAACCGGAACACTGATCTCCTCGCCGCCACTCACCCGAATCTGCCCGCTTTCGGTGATCGAGATGTAGGCGGCCTTCTTGGGAATCTCCTCCCGAATCTGTGTCTTGGGCAGAAACACCTGGGTCTTGTCGACCTCGAAGTTGATCGTCACCATGAAGAAGATGATCAACAAGAAGGCGATATCCGCCATCGACGCGGTTGGGATTCCCTGATTCTGAACCGATCGGACACTCAGACGCATGATTTCGCTTTCCAGACGACGCCCCTATGGCGTCGTCTAGCTCCCCGCCGGCTTCGTGGGGGCGGTTGCGGCCGCTCGCGCTGCAGCGGCAGGCTCGGGACTGATGCCACTACGCTGCATCTCACCGAAAGTCTCGAGCAGCATATTGGTCGAGATCTCGATATCCCGCACGAACTTGTTGATCTTGCTCATGAAGAAGTTGTAGGCCAGCTGCGCTGGAATCGCGACGGCCAGACCTGCGGCCGTGGTGATCAGCGCCTCAGAGATACCGGCAGCCACGAGGCCGGGATTCGAGAGGCCGGCTTCGGCCAGAGCGTCGAAGGACTTGATCATCCCGGCCACCGTGCCAAAGAAGCCGAGAAGCGGAGAAACGTTGGCGATGGTGGCAAGCCAGACCAGATTGCGCTCGAGGCGACCCATCTCGAAGAGGGCTGCATTCTCGATCGTCTTTTCAACGTCTTCTTTGGGCTCGCCGTACTTGAGCAGGCCAGCCTTCATGATCGAGGGAACGGGGCCCCGATAGTCCTCGCAGACCTTGATGGCGTCCTTGATCGACCGATTGGCGATCAGTGACTTACGGATCCTGGCCAGGAACTCATTGACGTTGATCTTGGCCTTGCGTAGGGCGATGGCGCGCTCGATGATGAACACCAAGCCGAGGACCGAGAAAATCAGAAGGGGGTACATAACGGGTCCGCCATCTTTGAACAGCTTCATGAAAGTTCCGCCGATTTCCACGTCGTTCCTCCTCTACCTAGAATTTAGACTCAACAGCATTGGATCGAGTTCCCAAAAAAGTCTCCCCGCGCTGGTGCGACTGAACCCAGAGACGCTAAAGATTGACTTCGATACCCTCTGGTCGTCAACAGCGAGAGTTTATTCCTCGCCGGCCGTGGAGACAAGGCCGGGATGCTAGCACAGGGTTTGCTGACCACACAAATGGGCCGAAGACTCACCAAGAGTGAGATCCACATCGTCATTGGCGGCCGCCTGCGAGGCGCTCGAAGCGACTGCGATGGGCGTAGCAGATGGCGATCGCCAGGGCGTCCGCCGCATCGGAGGACAGCTTCTGCGTGCCGAGTGCCAGCAGGACCGAGACCATTCGTGTTACTTGTGTCTTGTCAGCTCGACCGCTGCCGGCGACGGCACTCTTAACCTCGGCCGGACTGTACTCGGCTATCTCGATGTTGCGACTCGCCAATGTGGCCAGCAGAGCACCTCGAGCCTGCGCCAGAACTACGAGCGAACGGCTGTTGAGGCCGTGAAACGGTGTCTCCAGGACTGCCACCTGTGGCGGCTGGCGATCCAGCAACTCGGTGAGTTGCTCGACGAGCGAGGCCAATCTCCGAGGCACCGGATGACCGGCTGGGCACGAGAGGCGACCGAAATCGAGAGCTTCCAGGTGGTCACCCCGTGCCTCGAGCAAGGCGAAGCCGGTATGCAGGCTGCCGGGGTCCAGGCCGAGGATCAGCAAGACACCCCCTGCCGCCTCAGCCGGCCTGTTCCGCCAACACCGAGGGGTCGATGTCGAAGTTGGCCCAGACGTGCTGCACGTCGTCGTTGTCTTCCAGGGCCTCGAGGAGCTTCAGCAGTTTGGGAGCCTGATCCGCGCCGAGATCGACCAAGCTCTGGGGCAACATGGCCAGCTCTTTGGCAACGAGACCTACGCCACGCTTTTCGAGCTCGTCGAGAACGGGGCCGTAGTCCTCCGGTGCCGTGTAGATTTCGTAGGTCTCTTCTTCAATGGAGATGTCGTCGGCTTCCAACTCGAGCACCAGGTCCATGAAGGCCTCTTCGCTCATGGCCTGCGCGTCGATGGCGAAGAAGCCGCGCTTCTGGAACATCCAGGCGACGCACCCGTTCTCGCCCAGATTGCCGCCACTCTTGGAGAACAGATGGCGCACATCGGAAACGGTTCTGTTCTTGTTGTCCGTCAGTGCCTCGACGAGGATAGCCACGCCGCCTGGTCCGTAGCCTTCGTAGGTGATCTCTTCGAGGGTGAAGCCTTCCAATTGGCCGGTGCCGCGTTTGACGGCTCGTTCGATATTATCGTTGGGTACGTTGGCACTTTTGGCTTCTTGAATGGCCGATCGAAGCCGCGCGTTGCCGTCCGGATCGCCACCACCGAGTTTCGCTGCCACCGTAATCTCCTTGAGAAGCTTGGTCCAGAGCTGACCGCGCCTGGCATCTGTGACCGCTTTCTTGCGTTTGATCTGAGCCCATTTGCTGTGACCGGCCATGAGTCTCCGAAGCCCCCATGAGAGTTGTCGCCTGTGGTTGAGATACCAGGCGGTGGTTGAACAACCGCTGAAGCCTCCGCGTGTAGCGGAACTGCCACCCATTTTAGCTCGAATGGCGCCGCCGTCTCGCCGTCCTTGTCTTGCCGGGTGGATATTCCAGGTAGCTTGCACTCTGCGACTCTTTCGTTGACTGTCAGAGAGGAACGGTGTTAGAAACGCAACGAATCGCCTTAGTTGGTAGGGGACGACCAGGCGGCGGAGGCCGCTGGGGAGCGGCGGCGTAGCGAACTCGCAATCGACACCATGCCCTGGTTCAGAAGATCGAAGAAAGGCAAGCCGACCGCGGAAGCCCGTCCGCGCAGCCAGGTGCCGGAGGGGCTCTGGGTCAAGTGCGATGGCTGTCGCGAGATCATCTATTCGAAGGAGCTGGAGCGCAACCAGCAAATCTGTCCCAAGTGCGGGTTTCACTTTCGCATCTCTGCCTGGGAGCGGATCGATCTTCTCCTCGACGAGGAGAGCCCGAAAGAGCTGTTTGATCGAGTAGCCCCAGCGGACCCGCTCAAGTTCAAGGACACCCTGCCTTACAAGGAGCGGCTCAAGCAGTACCAGCGAAGAACCGGGGCCCGTGATGCGGTGGTGGTGGTTGAGGGGCACTTGGAGGGGCTGCCGGTGATTGTCGCGGCTCTCGAGTACGGTTTCATGGGTGGTTCGATGGGCTCTGTGGTGGGGGAGAAGATCACCCGGGCCGCGGAGGAGTCCATCAGGCGCGACCGGGCTTTGATCATCGTCTCGGCATCGGGAGGTGCCAGGATGCAGGAAGGTGCTCTTTCGCTGATGCAACTGGCCAAGATCAGCGCCGCACTAGCCAGATTGAGTGACGCGCGGCTGCCCTACATCTCCATCCTGACCGATCCGACGACAGGGGGTGTGACAGCTTCGTTCGCCATGCTGGGGGACCTGAACATCGCCGAGCCTGGTGCCCTTATCGGCTTCGCAGGTCCCCGCGTGATCGAACAGACCATCGGTGAGAGCCTGCCGGAAGGCTTCCAGCGCAGTGAGTTCCTGCTGCAGCACGGCTTCCTCGATCTCGTGGTCGAGCGCTCCGAGATGAAGGCGACTGTGGCCAAATGTCTCAATCACTTTTCACACTAGCGTGACGCACGAACCCTCCAGCGCCGAGTTGCTGAAGCGCCTGGAGCAACACGGCATTCGGCTCGGTTTAGAGACCACTCACAAGGTGTTGTCGAGCCTCGGAAACCCAGAGTCGGGCTTTCCTTCGGTTCTGGTCGCGGGTACGAACGGCAAAGGCTCCACCGCAGTTCAGCTCGCCTCCATTGCTGCGGCGGCTGGCTATCGAACCGGTCTCTATACCTCGCCACATCTCGAGGAGATCACGGAGCGGATTCGAGTCGATGGGGCCGCTGTTTCGGCGCAGCTCTTCAGTGGCACCCTGACGCGGGTGGTTGAAAACGCCGCAGGGGCTCTCGGCCACCTTCCCACATACTTCGAAGCCGTGACAGCAGCGGCGTTTCTGATCTTTGCCGAACAGAAGGTGGACGTGGCCATCATGGAGGTGGGCCTGGGAGGACGACTGGACGCGACGAATGCCTGTGAGCCTTCGCTGTCCCTGATCACCGAGATCGGACTGGAGCATCGCCAGTACCTGGGTGAGACTCTCTCGACTATCGCGCGAGAGAAGGCTGGCATTTTGCGGCAAGGTCGCCCCGCCTGGGCCTGGGTAGAAAGAGACGAAGCCTGGGAAGCGATTCGTGCCGTAGGCGGCGAGGTCGGTGCGAAGCTCCACCGCGGGCCGGAAGCCGCGAGGCTGATCGAGACGAAACAGCTGGGATGGGAAGGGCAAGAGGTCCGGATGGAGACTTCTGTGGACAGCTACCTCGTGCGGACACCGCTCCTGGGGGCACATCAGGTCAAGAACCTGGCGCTGGCGACCCTCGGTGCCGAAGGCCTCCGCGAGCTCGGTTGGACACGAATCGATCGCCAGGCGATCGAGCGAGGCGCCGCAAGCACCTACTGGCCGGGTCGACTGGAGAGAGTCGAGTTGCCTGGCGGCCGAACGGTGATTCTGGATGTCGCTCACAATGCAGACGGGGCGGCCACTCTGGCCAGCTTTCTAAACGAAGCCGTGGGCCGGTTTGATCTGCTGTTCGGCGTGCTGGACGACAAGGAGGTTTCGACCTTTTTGCCGAGCCTCGCTCGCCAGGCGGGGAAGGTGATCCTGACCTCTCCGACCAGCAGCCGATCGATGCCGGTCGAGCGGCTGGCTCCTCTTCTGGCGGATCGAGAGGTGGTGAGTGAGGCCGAGCCTGCAGCGGCTCTTCATCGTGCCCTGGAGGACGGGGACGACCCCTTGGTCATTTGTGGATCCGTCTATCTGGTGGGCGAACTACGGACGGTGCTCAGGCACCGTTGCGGCATGCCACAGCCGGCTTCCACCCAACCCTGCTGGACCCGGCGGGGCCTCGAGTTGCCCTCATGAATAATGCGGGCTAGGTCTGAAATCAGTTTGCGGGTCCGTACAGTGGGAACTTCCTGCAGAGGTCCTGCACTTCCATCTGCACCTGGCGCTGAACCCCAGCCTCGTCCGGCTGACGGAGCACCTTGGCGATCAGATCGGCAATGAGACTCATCTCCTGCTCCTTCATCTCACGAGAAGTGACCGCGGGAGTGCCGATCCTGATGCCGGACGCCACCAGAGGGGGGTTCGGGTCGTAGGGGATGGTGTTCTTGTTGACCGTAATCCCGGCGGCCTCCAGCGCTACTTGAGCCTGCTTGCCCGTCAAGCCAGAGGCTGAGACATCGAGGAGGAATAGATGGTTGTCCGTACCGCCAGCGACAATGCGAAACCCGTGCTGGGCTAGCCTGTCGGCCATCGCGGAGGCGTTGCGCACCAATTGTCCCTGATAGAGCTTGAAGCTGTCGCCGAGAGCCTCACGTAGGGCAACCGCCTTGGCAGCGATGATGTGCATCAAGGGACCACCTTGAATGCCTGGAAATACGGCCCTATCCACTTGCTTGGCGAACTTCTCCTTGCACAGCACCAACCCACCTCTGGGGCCCCGCAAGGTCTTGTGGGTCGTGGTGGTCACGAAATCACAATGCGGCACTGGCGATGGATGCAGATTGGCGGCCACGAGGCCGGCGATATGTGCGATGTCCGCCATCAGCAGGGCGTCGACTGCATCCGCGATGCTGTGGAAGCGCTCGAAATCGATCTCTCGACTGTAGGCGCTGGCACCGCAGACGATGAGCTTTGGCCGATGCTCTTCCGCCAGTCGCGACACCTCTTCATAGTCGATGACTTCAGTCTCCCTATCCACTCCATAGGCCACGACCTCGAAATCTCTACCGGAGTAGGAGAGGGGGTGACCATGCGTGAGGTGGCCGCCACTGGATAAGTCCATCCCCATCAGCGTGTCGCCCGGCTCCAGGCACGAGAAATAGACAGCCATGTTGGCCTGGGTGCCACTATGAGGTTGCACGTTGACATGCTCGGCCCCGAAGAGCTCCTTGGCGCGCTCGATAGCGAGCCGCTCAGCGACGTCGACGTATTCGCAGCCACCGTAGTAGCGACGCCCGGGATAACCCTCGGCGTACTTGTTCGTCATCACACTGCCAGCAGCTTCGAGGACTGCTTGGCTGACGAAGTTCTCCGAGGCAATCAGCTCGATCGCCTGGTTCTGGCGCTGTTGTTCGCCGGCGATAGCTCTGAAGATCTCGGGATCGGCAGCTTCCAACGAGCGGTAATCAGACATGCGAAATCTCCTCCCAGACAAGAAGGCCGGGTCGCGAAAGGACTTGCAGCAGAGGGCTGGGAGCTTCCTGAAGCCCTAGTCTTCGCTGTCCGCCTTCTTGGCGGGTGTTTTCTTGGCCGCTTTCTTGGTGGTCTTCTTCACCGCGGCCTTCTTGGCGGCAGTCTTCTTGGCGGCAGTCTTCTTGGCGGTAGTCTTCTTGGCGGCAGTCTTTTTCACCGCGGCCTTCTTGGCGGTGGTCTTCTTCGCCGCGGCCTTTTTGGCAGTGGTCTTCTTGGCAGTGGTTTTCTTGGCGGCGGTCTTCTTGACCGGAGCCTTGGGTGCGGCCTGACTGCCCTCAGCCTCTGCCGCAGGCTCTTTCTCGGCCTTCTTCTTCGCAGGCTTGCGATGTGACGTCTTGACCTGAGCCATCCGCTCGCGACGCTGCTCTCGGAGGCGCTTCTTTCGGCGTTGTCGTCGTCGTCTCAGCTGGCGATCTTTTTCCCGCATTTGTTCTCCTCTTTGGCGGTTCCGGCCCTGACAGAGCCGTCAGCTTGCCCGACCTTGAGTTTGCTGTCAAGGTCGCCTGTTAGATGGGTAGGTTGCCGTGTTTCTTGGGCGGCACGCTCTGGCGCTTGCAACCGAGCTGCCGCAAGGCACGAATGATCTCCGCCCTCGTGTGTCGCGGCTCGATAACGGCATCGATGAATCCACGCTCGGCCGCGACGTAGGGATTGGAGAATTTCTCGCGATACTTGGACACCAGCTCGGAGCGCAGGTCCGCAGCGTTCTCGCCGGCCTTCTCGAGGTCGCGGCGAAAGAGGATGTTGACAGCTCCCTCCGGACCCATGACCGCAATCTCGGCTCCCGGGTAGGCAAGGTTGACGTCCGTACGCAGATGCTTACTGGACATGACGCAGTAGGCCCCGCCATAGGCCTTCCGGGTGATAACCGTAATCTTGGGCACCGTCGCCTCGGCGAAAGCGTAAAGCAGCTTGGCGCCATGCTTGATGATGCCCCCGAACTCCTGCTGGGTTCCGGGCAGGAACCCGGGCACGTCCTCGAACGTCACCAGGGGGATATTGAAGGCATCGCAGAAGCGAACGAAGCGGGCCCCCTTGAGAGAGGCATCAATGTCGAGGACTCCTGCCAGGTAGGCCGGCTGATTGGCGACGATTCCGACGCTCTGATTGGCCAACCTACCGAAACCGACTACCAGGTTCTTGGCGTAGTCGGCTTGCACTTCGAGGAACCTCGCGTCGTCCACAACGGACGAGATGAGCCGCTTGATGTCGTACGGTCGGTTTGGGTCATCGGGGATGAGAGCGTCGAGGGATTCGTCCACCCGATCTGGGCTGTCGCTGCTCCTGCCGGGCGGAGGGTCTTCCAGGTTGTTGCTCGGCAGGAAGGAGAGAAGCTCACGAATGGCCAGCAGGCAAGCGGCATCGTTGGCAACCGTGAAATGGCAGACGCCGCTCTTCGTGGCGTGGGTCATGGCTCCGCCGAGCTCCTCTTTCGTAACCTCTTCGTGGGTTACCGTGCGGATCACGTCAGGCCCGGTCACGAACATGTATGAGGTGTCTTGAACCATGAAGATGTAGTCCGTAATGGCGGGGGAGTAGACGGCTCCACCAGCACAAGGCCCCATGATGGCGCTGATTTGAGGGACGACTCCGGAGGCCAGGGTGTTGCGCAAGAAGATGTCGGCATAGCCACCAAGAGAGGCCACCCCTTCCTGGATTCGAGCCCCACCGGAGTCATTGAGTCCGATGATCGGTGCACCGTTCTCCATCGCCAGATCCATGATCTTGCAGATCTTCAGAGCGTTGGTTTCGGAGAGGGAACCCCCAAATACCGTGAAATCCTGGGCGAACACATAGACCAGGCGGTTTTCGATGGTGCCGTAGCCGCAAATCACACCATCGCCGGGAACCCGCTGGTCCTGCATCTGGAAATCCTGGCAACGATGCATGACCAGTGCATCGACTTCGACGAACGAGCCGGCGTCCATTAGCAGCTCTAGACGTTCGCGAGCCGTGAGCTTGCCAGCGGAGTGCTGTCGCTCGATGCGCTGCTCACCACCTCCCAATCTTGCCTTGGCCAGTTTCTCCTCGAGCTCCTGAAGCTTGCGACTGTGGGTACTCTGTTTCGTTTCAGCCATCTTGTCGTCCGTCCTCGATTGGGCTTGGATCATCTCGCCTGGGCTTATCTTATCTACAGCGAAGCCGCAATTCAGATGGCGACTTCGTCTTGCCGGAAGGCTTTGGCGTACGGCTTGGGGATCGGGGAAGCGACCGGCGATTCCCAGGTGCGGAGCTGTGCGACAATTCGCAGGTGCCATTGTCTGGTCTCGACGCCACCGCTGTCGCCCGTTGTCTCTCACAGATGGCGGATCATGAAGATGATCTGGCCGATGCTTACTTCGAGCGACTGGAAGAGGTGGAATACCCGGCTGCCGATGAGGAGCCGGGCATTCGGGTGCGCCGCGAGGAGGGTTTCGCAATCCGGCTGGTCCGGGGCGGGCACACCTGGTTGGCGGCGCGCGACCAGATTGCCGCCACCGAGTTCGGTGAGGCGTTGCGGCAGGTGGCTCGCGCCCAGCCGTCGGCCCCCTACCCCGAACCAACGTTGGATCGAGCCCCGTTCCCTCCATTGGAAGACACCAGTCGCCTGGCTCGCTTCCCGACGCTTGTGACTCGTGCGATTCGCCGCCAGCTGGCGGCGTTCCCGATGCGCCTCAGGGTCAGATGGCATCGCCGTTGGATTCGCGTCATTGGGACTCAGTTGGCGCCCGAGCCACAATCCGAGAGCTTCTACAGCTGCGACGCGGATCTGCCCTGGGGGCGGTTCGGAGTGCTGACACCCGACCTCTCGGCGGCCACGGTAGAACGTCTGGCGACCAGCTTGACGACCCTCTTTCGGGCACAGGAGGCGCCCCGCGTCGAGCCCACCACATGCCGCGTGGTGCTTGGTCCCCATGCCGCCGCCGTGCTGCTACACGAGGTGGTAGCCCATGCCTTGGAGACCGATACCTTGATGATGGGAGGGAGGGTCGAGTCGGCCCTGGGCCTGCAGCTCGGGGGCCCGCTGTTGAATGTCCTGGACGATCCTACCAACGCTCCCGAATCGGTACGCAGGAGCTCAGACGACGAGGGCATGATTGCGGCCCGCCGCTGGCTGCTCAGGGAAGGGGTGGTGGAACAGCCGCTGGCCGATCTGTTTTCGGCGCGTCACTCGAAGGCGTTGATGCCTGGAGCGGCAAGACGCGGCAACCGACATCGGTCACCGGCGCCTCGTTCGACCCATCTCGAGCTTCTACCGGGTGAGTCTTCAATGGACGATCTGTTTGCAGAAGCCGATGGAGGCCTCTACTTTCCGGAGGTCTCCAGCGGTCGTCTCGATCCACTGTCGGGTAGGTTCACCATCTCCCTGCCCTACGGGAAGAGGATCAAGGCAGGCTCGTTGGGAGAGCTCCTAGGTCCCTGCAGGTTGAGGGGTACGGTTTCCGGACTCTTGAGTGGTATCGATGCCGTTGGCCGAGATCTGGAGTCTGCGGGTGCTGGCTGGTGCGCCAAGAACGGACTGAAGCTACCGGTGTGGGCTTCGTCCCCAGCGGTACGAATCGGGGCTGCGGAGGTGGAAAGTTGACTAGCGAATCGCTGGCCAGAAGCGTCGTCGACTCTCTCGTCGGACGCGGGCTGAACGACGTCGAGGTCTATTTGAAATCAGGTCGGTCGCGCCGCTTCGAGATCGGCCCGCAGGGTAGAGTCGCCAGTTCGAGCCAGGAGGAGGGATGGGCGGTCCGGGCAGGCAGCGACAGGGCCTCCCTCTTTGTCGCCGGCACGGGCCGGCCGGCCTTGGATGGCCCCTGGCCGGACCCTGATGGGCTGCCACTTCGGCTACCTCCTGCTGCACGGGTACCTCCGTGGAGGCCGCCGGCGGATCTCGAGGCGCCCCTGTCCGGGGAAACCGAGGCCATCAGGCTTCTGGAAGCCATCGAGAAGGGAGTCAGTAGCGAGCTGGCGGGGACCCGACTTCTGCGGGGCCTGCTGGACGAGGGCTCCAGCCAGACCAGCATTCTGAGCAGTCGAGGGATCGAAGAAACGTATCGGAGCCGGGCCGCTTCGCTCTTCGTGGAGATGGCAGGTCCCTGGCCTGGAGCCCAGACGGTAGGGATCGCCATGGCTCGTCGGGAGCTGCGGAGCTTCCACGCCCCGACAATTGCGCGTCGATTCGTCGATCGTCTTTTGCTGCAAGGGGAAGGTGAGTCACCCGAGCGCGACCGGGGTGAGTTTCTCCTCGGGCCGGCTCTGGGCGTGCGCCTGTTGGTGGCTCTGCTCCCGCTGACGGTAGGTGGTGGCAGTGGCGCGATCGTGAGAGCTTTGCGTGATCGCCAGGGTCGCATCGGAAGCGAGTTGCTGACAGTCACGGATGACGGGAGGCATCGAGGTGGAGTCCTGGAGGCGCCGGTCGACGGCGAAGGACGCCCCACCGGCGAGTCGGTGGTCATTGGAGAAGGACGGTTTCACCAGTCACTGGTCGGTTGGAAGCAGGCGACGCGTTCCGATCTGGTGGCTTCCGGGTGTGTGCGGCGGGCGAGTTGGCGAGATCTGCCGAAGGTCGGCCCGTCGCATCTCTTTCTGGCCCCCAATCCAGAGGTGAAAGTGGCAACCCTGTTGACGGCGGTAGCTCGGGGCTACTACCTGATCGATACCCAGGGCAGCGGGCAATTCGACCTGGAGCAGGACAGGTTCCAGTTGCCGGTCTGTGGCTTCGCCCTGCGCCAGGGCCGGCCTGCGGCCCCTCTCGCGGGGGCATGGCTCACGGGCAGCATCAGCTCTTGGCTGCGCGGGATTCAAGGGGTTGCACGAGACCTAGAGTTCGAGCCCTGGTCAGGGATGATCGGATCTCCCACCACGCTGGTGACGGGACTGGAGTTGCGGCGCAGCCCGTGACCCAGCGAGCAGTGTCTGCCTGGCTGAAAAGCCGTCATCGGGAGAGGGGTGTTTTCACTCCGGTTTGGCTTTGAGTTTCAGCTCGCCGTCTTCGGACGTGATCCGGAACCGCACCTGGCCGCAGCCCGTCTTGCTGCGGATCTTGGCGGTCTGTTTCTCGAGGTAGACCTGAAAACTGTCGAAGTCGGCCTTCTTGCCTCGACCCGATCCTCCATATAGATCGTCATACAGTGCCCGGACAGCTTTCTTGTCCGGTGACTCGGCGATCAAGATGCCTTGGCTGGTATCGATCTTCCTTTCCCTTGTGACAGTGGCTTCGCGCGCGCCCCCACCTTCCTCCTGTTCGCGGAGGCGACGATTGAACTGGACGCAGAGGGTGTTGAAACGGGCTTCCATGGTGTTGAGCTGGAATCGCTGAGCTACGGATCTGAGGCGCTCCATTCGCAGGAGGTGGATCTTCTTCTGAATGTTCTGGCGGAGTTGATCCGGAGGAGTGGCGAGGTTGCCGCTGAAGAAGCGCTCGAAATCGATCTTGAAGCGCTTCAGATCTCGATCGAGCGTTTGCAGAGACTCGTCGTGCTGGGATGGAGCTTCGGTTTCGACCATGGAATTCCGGGCTAGAATCGGCAGGGGCGTGACATGGTTACGGAATCTTCAGATATACGACGACAACTCCCGTCAATCGACCGACTACTGGCAGACCCCAGGATCGAGTCTCTCGTCGCATTATACGGGAGAGAGTTGGTGCGCCGACAGGTGAGGCGAGGGATCGACACCCTCCGTCGGCGGCTTGCCGACGATCCGGCTACCAGCGAAGAAGGGCTGAAGAAGCTCGTCGATGAGCTGATTCAGAAGGTGGCAGCAGAATTACGCACGGGTGTCGGTTCGAAGCTGAGCCGGGTTCTCAATGCGACCGGGATCTTCCTCCATACAAACCTCGGGCGGGCGCCGCTACCTCGCGGTGTCGCTGGCCGGCTGCCGGCTCTTCTCGATGCCTATTGTGACCTCGAGCTCGACCTGGATTCGGGGCGTAGGAGCGAAAGGAACCGGCGCGCCGAGCTCCTGTTGACGACGCTGACAGGGGCCGAGGCGGCGCTGGTGGCGAACAACAACGCCGGTGCCCTGGTACTGGTCTTGGCGACGCTGGCCAGGGATCGGGAAGTGGTGGTCTCCCGCGGCGAGTTGGTCGAGATTGGAGGATCCTTCCGAGTTCCCGATATTCTGCGCGCCGCTGGAGCCCGGCTGGTGGAGGTGGGTACCACAAACCGCACCCGGATCGAAGACTACGAACAGGCTATCGGGCCGGAGACGGCCCTTCTCCTCAAGGTGCACCCCAGCAACTACCGCATTTCGGGCTTCGTAGCCAGCGCCGAAGCCGCCGGCCTGGTGACTTTGGCTCGAGGCCACGGGCTGCCGTTGGCCATCGATGAAGGAAGCGGCCTGCTTCGACCGCACCCAGCTCCTCAGCTCCAGGGGGATGAGAGCGTGCAGGAGCTCATCGCCTTGGGTGCCGACCTGGTCTGTAGCAGTGGTGACAAGCTGCTCGGCGGACCTCAAGCCGGTTTGCTGGTCGGCAGCAAGGAGCTCATACAGCGCTGCCATCGACATCCTCTGTACCGGGCCTTGAGGCCGGACCGTGCTGCCTACGCTTGCCTGGAGGCTGTGCTGCGCTGTCACCTTGCCGAGGGCCCCTTGCCTCTGAATCGACTTTGGGTAGAAGGGGCGGTGCATAGAAGCCGCCTGGAGGGACTGGCTCCGACCTTCGGAGCGGAAATCGTCGAAGCGGAGGCCTTCGTTGGCGGCGGTGCGGCTCCGGAGCGACCGATATCCGGAGAGGCGCTGGCCCTACCTGGAGACTCGGACCTTCTGTACCGGCTGCGCCTTGGAGATCCGCCGGTCGTAGGCTATATCCGAGAGGGTCGTCTGATCCTGGACCTCAGGACTGTTGATCCAGATGACGATGCTCTCCTGGCGACTGCGGTCACGGCGGCACTCGCCGGCTGAATACAGGGTCAAATACCTCATACTTTCTGGTGTCCTGCGACGAGTAGAATCGAAGCATGCCGTCGGCCCGAATTCTGGTGGTGGAGGATCGCGAATCACTCCGCCGTATGCTCGAGCGGGCCCTGCAGCAAGAGGGCTATGCAGTGACCACCTGTGCAGATGGCGAGCAGGCGACCAGTAAACTGGCGCAGGGCTCCTTCGACCTCGTATTGACGGATCTCAAGCTCCCCGGGATGTCTGGGATCGAGGTGTTACGAGCCTCGCGAGAAGCACACCCGCGACTACCGGTGGTGGTCCTCACGGCTTTCGGCACCGTCGGAACTGCTGTGGAGGCGATGAAGCTCGGCGCGGCGGACTTCCTGGAAAAACCGGTCGAGATCGAGGATCTCTTCCAGTTGGTGGAGTCGCTACTCGGGGAGGACGCGGAAAACTCGGTCTTTCGGCTACCAGGGGGGCCGACAATTGTCGGCCGACATCCCACCGTGCGCGCGGCTCTGCGGCTTCTGGAGCGAGTGGCCAAGACTGACAGTACGGTGCTTCTCACGGGCGAGAGCGGCACTGGGAAGGAGCTTTTCGCGCGTGCCCTGCATGGGCTCTCCTCGAGGAAGGACGGGCCCTTTGTGGGCGTCAACTGTGCCGCCATTCCCGAGACCCTGCTGGAAAACGAGCTGTTCGGCCACGAGAAGGGAGCCTTTACGGGTGCCCATCGGCGACAAACCGGTCGCTTCGAGGCGGCTCATGGCGGCACCTTGCTTCTGGACGAGATCGGAGAGCTGCCCCTGATCACCCAGAGCAAAGTCTTGCGTGTCCTGGAGGAGCGGACCTTCGAGCGAGTCGGCAGCTCACGGTCCCGCAAGGCCGACGTTCGACTTGTGGCAGCCACCAACCGAGATCTCCGCTCCATGGTCGAGGCCGGTGGGTTTAGAGACGACCTCTACTATCGTCTCGAGGTCTTCCCGATCGAGCTACCATCGCTCAAGGATCGAGCCAGTGACATTCCGCTGCTTGCGACGCACCTGGTCGAGGAGATCGCAGCCAGGCAGGGAGTTGCGCCTCGGGCGTTGACCAAAGAGGCTGCGAGCCTACTCGAGAGCCACGACTGGCCGGGAAATGTCCGGCAGCTGGCCAACGTCCTCGAAAGGGCGATGATCGTCGGCGAGGGCCCGCGTCTCGAGGGTGCGGAGTTGAAGGCCCTGCTGTCAGCCGAAAGCGGCAGAAGCGAGCGACAGCGCATCTGTGACGCTCTCGAGCAAAGCAGCGGTGACAAGCACCGAGCTGCCCAGTACCTGGACATGAGCTACCGCACACTGCTGCGGCGGATCAAAGAGCACGATCTGGCAGGCTATCCCGAGTATCGCAGCCGAGAGTGAGTGCCTCTGCTATATTCCTGAAACCTCGTGATGTCTGAAGTGAGGCTGCCGTCCGGTGACCGAACAAAAGAAACGACCCAAGAGCTACGACTGGTACACCATCTCTGGTGAGGCGATCAAGGGATGGGGCTTCGCCGTGATCGTTGTGGTCCTGGTTGCGGCCGGCTACCTGGGCTATCGGTTTGTCGAGGGCATGGTTCTGGAACGGGAAGTGGCGACCTTGATCCAGGAAGCCCAGGACCTGCTGCAGACAGTCAAAGAAGCTGGTGGTGTCGACAGCTATCGGGAAGAGTACGACCAGGCCATCGAGCATCTGGAGAAAGCGAAGGCCGCTCGCGCGAGAGGTGAGCTGAAGGAGGCCTACCGAAATGGCGAGCGAAGTCGAACTTTGCTGACCTCGATCTTGAGCGCCTTGCGCCTGCGAGGACCCGAGGGAGAAGCGATGTTCGTGGCCGTCGAGGGAGAAGTCGAGTTCCGTCGCGGGGAAAGAGGCCCGTGGCAGAAGGCGCGCAGCCGGGTGTCGCTCAACGCCGGCGACTATGTCAAGACCTCGGCGGGTGGGTCGGCCGAAGTCATGACGGTCGATGGAACGCTCTATACGGTTCGTCCTGATACGGTGATCCTGGTCGGTCGGGCTCGGCCGGCACCGGGTGTGACCCGGCAACAAGCCATCAACCTGGAATTCGGGTGGGTCAATCTGGGTACCGGGCAGAGTGGGAGCCGGGTCTCGACTCCTGGGGCGGAGGCTCGCGTGCGGGAGGAGACTTCGGCCCTGATCAGCTACAGCGAGGAAGAGGACGTCGGTCGTTTCGCGACCTACGAAGGCAGCATGGTGGTGGCCAGCGCTGATGGAACGAGTCGCGAAGTCGGGGCTCTCGAACAGGTAGTGCAGTCGCAGGGGACGCTGTCGAAGGCGGAGACGTTACCCATGTCTCCGGTGCTCATGGCTCCGGATGACGACTTCGAGATCTTTCTCGATGCCGCCGCGGAGCTGGTGCTCACCTGGGCGCCGGTGGCCGGAGCTGAGAGCTATGCCCTGCAGGTCGCTCCAAGCCGCTTCTTCGTGCGCAATGTGATCGATGTGCAAGACCGGAAGGAAACCACGGCCAAGGTCGGTCTGCAGGGACAAGGCACCTTCGTCTGGCGGGTAGCCGCAGTCGATGCCAATGGCGTGCAGAGCCCCTGGAGCGAGTTGCGGCGCTTCCGCGTCACGAATGCAATCGGGGCTGAAGCCGCTAGCCCCGGCCCGGCTGCTGCCAAGTGAGCGAAGCCGGCTTCGAGACCTACCTTCCTTCCGTTTCTACGTCCTCGTAGACGTCTTCGTCTGCGGCTTCTGGAGCCTCCTCGCGAGTTTGAAAACCTCGGCTCCTTATGTCGAACTTCGCCTCAGAGATGGTCAGGCCGCTCGAGAAGGAGGCGACGAAGCCAGTACTCTCCCCCGGATTCAGAGCCGCCTTGACAAGGCGAGCCTCACTCTTGCCCAGAAGAGCTCCAGAGTCGCTGTAGACCAGCACGCTGAGACTGATGCTGGTGGCTGGGTTACGACCCGAGTTGCGCAGGGATCCGGTGACTTCCACGGAGTTCTCGTCGATATTGTAGTTCTCGTCCCACTGCGTCACAGAGAGGCTGGACCCGGTCTCTCGGGGAGATGGTGACGTGGCCGTCTCGCCGGCATCCTCGGTTTCCTCTGGAATTGGACTCGTGGGATCGACATGGCGGACATCGGCATCCGTCAGAACCAGAACAGCCGGACGCTTCACCGGCGCCTCGACTTCAGGAGGACTGGTTGCCGCTCTCAGCATCTTCTGGGTGTGAGCCTCGCTGGCCGCCAGGTTGACCTCGGAAGCGGCGAGCGATGAGAGAACTCCAGCCGGGCTGGTGAATATCACGGTCTTGCCCTTGACCTCCCAGGCTCCCTTGGTCTCGACAGTTGCGCCGTCGTTGGTCACCAGCCAGTCGGCACGCGCTGCCGAGCCGAAGCTCAGCAGCGCGGCCGTCGCGAGGACCAGAGAGAGGACTCCTAGCGCCAGATTCGATGTACGGCTTGGCATCAGAAGTCCCTCCAGTTGGTCTCCAGGGTGCAGATCGGGATGGCCGCAAGAAACTGGATCCCGGTGTCATCTCGGACCGCCTTGATGTTGATGGTGTAGTTGGCGAACTTGCAGTCGTCCGGGAAGAGCTTGCGGATCTCATTCATGACCGAGATCAGGTCGTCCGGGATGTCATCGGCCGTCGGGCCGTCGCCGTCGCTGCCCGGATTCTTGGTCTGTCCGGTCTCGACGAAGGGCGATGAGAGGAAACCCTGCTCGATGACGAAGTATCGATCCAGGTTGTCCGGATCACCTGAGGGCAACAGCCCGCAGGCGTTGATGGTGTTCACCACGAAGGTCCGGCTGTCTCCCGTGCGCACGCAGACTCCACCACCCTGGCCGATGGTCTGTTCCGGCTGATAGGTGGAGATTACGGTCACACCCGCCAAGGAGAAGGCGCGATTGAGAGTCCGCTCTTCCTCCTCGAGCTCGATATACCAGCCAAACGGAGCCTGACGCAGGTAGTCGATGTCGGCGCAGGGCTCGTCCGGCTGGACCGGTTGGATGTCGCTCTCCTGCAATGGCGGATTGCCGTCGATGTAGGCCTGGCGACTGAAGTCCCTGTCCAGCAGCATGTAGAGACGACCCTGCCGCTGGGTGACCTCCCAGAGGTCCTCGCGTTCGCCGGATCCCCAGGCGATGGCGTACTTGCCCAGCTCCGCCACGAAGATGACGGACGGCGGATAGTAGTAAGCCTGGCCCGGAGACACGAAGATGGGGAAGGGATCCCATTCCGCGGCGGCGACACGTGGCCCCAGACCGTCGTCCTGCAGGATCTGGGGCTCTCGGATGTCCACCTTGTACATGATCCCGACGGTAGTGCCGAAGTAGATCGTGTCGAAAATCCCATTCTGGTCGGTATCGACGGCAGCCACTTCCATGGGCGTCGAGCCTTCGACAGGACGCTTGTAGAGAGTCCGACCGGTTTCGATATCGACCATGTAGATGTGATCCCCTGCGGCCTCGGCCATGCCCTTGCGCAAGGGGTCCATGCCGCCACCGAAGACCGCCACGTAGCGATCCTCGGGGGTGTCGCTGCCGTCCACCAACACCTGGATTCGGCCGATGGCCGGCGCGCCCCAGGAGTCGCCGAGATCGGGCAGGCCGTTGTCGTCGTCGTCACACCTGCCGTCGGACAGTGCGATCCCGCAGTCGACATTGTCAGCGAATTCCCACAGAGCCGCCGGGAACGGCAGAGTGCCGCAGCCGGCGCCACCGTCTGTGCAGGAGGGGACCCAGTCGTCGGGCCCAGGCAACGGTTCCGGAATCACCGGAACGCCGTTGCATTCAGCCAGTGTGTCCGGCTGCGTGTAGTCCAGGGCGAAGTAGCCCGTGCCACCCTCTCTCATGCCGCCGAGGAGCACCGACCGCCACTCCCGATCATCCTCGGCGGGAATGCCGTCATGCAGTGGGTCGATCAGGACGTCGCCATGCGACACCCTACCGTCGATGGTGAAGCTGTGGTCACCGAGCACCCGCAGATCGTACTGACTCGGCATCGAGATACGGGGCACATACGAGAAGAGCTCCCGGCCGGTGCCGCCGTCGAAGTTGCCTTGAAGGATCGTGCCGTTCATGCAGCCGTTGCCGTTGAGCCCGCGCCAGATCCCGGCGTCGAAGGCGTGCAGCTGCCCGGAGTTGGAGCCCAGCATCAACATCTTTCGGCGCAGCTGCTGTTGAGCCAGGTAGCAGCGGTAGCCGGTCGGCGAGGTGTCGCAGGGATCCTGCAAGGGTAGAAGGCCGCTGCCGCCGACGTCGGCCGTCCAATATCGGAAATTGTCCGGATTCCCCAGCACGATCGGGTCGGAGTGGAAAATGTCTCCCAACATGAATGGGATCGGCGGACTGCCCGGAACGCTCGGATCTTCGTACTCCTTGACGGAGTGGAAGAAGTCCAGCGTCGCGATCGCCTCGTCGCGATTCACTGCGAGCAGGCCGCAGGGGAGATCGCCAACGGCGCAGATGCCGTAGGCCTCCAGGAGATCCTGCCAGCCGGCGTCCTCGGTCGGCCGCTCATAGTAGAGGCGGGTCCAGGGGAGCGCCGGGTTCTCGGCACGCGGGTAGAACACCCGCCGCTGGTCTTCGTCGAGACCCAGGTTGTAGTCGGCTGCCATGACCTGGGCGTCGCTGGGCGCTTGAGCCAGGAGCTCATCGGCGGCATTCCACAGGTGACATTGGCTCTCCACGTCCGGATCCTGGGAATCGGGACCGCAGCTCGCCGAATCCCTGTTGTCCGGAACGAAGCGCTGTTCTGAGGTGCCGTCCGGCAGATCCACCGTGATCTCGTAGACCGGTACCGGCCGCAGGTAGGCGTCGAGTCGTCCCGGCCATATCGGCTCCTCGAGGAGTGGGATGAAGCTGGTCAGATAGGTCTTGTCCGGCGTGTTCGCCGAGGCCTGGGGCACAGCGGCGGCCGCGAAGGAGCGGGGCCGCGGCTGGATGGCGACGATGATCTGCTTGAGAGCGTCGACCAGATCGTCCTCGTTGCCCGGATAGATGGGGCCGTACATGTCGATGACACCGTCGTCGTCGAAGTCGATCTCGTCGGTGCCGCCGTTCTCGGCGATGCAGTCCAGGGTATTGCCGGCAACGTCGGCCAGCCCGTAGCCGACCACGAAGGTGCGGACGTTGCGACCGCTATAGAGTTGCGTGGCCGCCGTACACGGCGCCCCACCGCAGGTCTCGTCACCGTCGGTGAGAATCAACAGATTGATCGTTCGGCAGCCAAACGTCGGGTCGCCGTCAGGAGTATCGGCAACCTGCTTCCACTGGTCGTACCAGCGGATGAAATCGTCCATGGAAGCCCCGATCGGCGTCGAGCCGAAGGGGATCATGGGTGGCGTGTTGACGTACTCGGGTTTCAACGAGAGCTTGTGATTGGTTCCGGTCAGGGCATTCGGGTGATCCTGGAAATAGGGCGCCGAACGCAGCTCGGGCACGAAGGTTGGATCATCGGGGTCCCAGCCGGGAGCCAGCCGTCGCAGGATGGCGTCCTTGTTGGTGTTGCCGGCGCCCCAGACGACCTCATCCTGCCAGTCCAGGGGAATGATGTCGCCACGATTGAAGACCGATCCGCGCGTGGCCGGATCCGTGACTGTGGGAACCTTCAGGTTGATGCCAGCATCGGAATCGGTGCCGGAGTCGTTGTTCGGGTCCCAGCCGTTGCACCAGCCGCTACTGTTGTAGGTGTCGTTGACGTAGTTCCAGAAGCCGGCCGGCTCGCCATCCTGGTTGGTGCTGTTCTCGATCTGCCAAAGGAAGGCCTCGTTGGCACCCGCCAGGGCTCGGGGAGGATTGCTGAAGTCGGTATCGTAGACGGGACCGAACTCCATGACGGTCTCCTGCGTGGCGCCAGCCCAGACCCAGGGACTACAGGTGCTGATTTCGCGCATCTGCACCGTCACCGTGATCGTCGGGTCTCCGAGATTCCCGCTCTCCACCTGCATCCAGCGAATGCGGAAGCTACGACCCCCATAGCTCACCCACTCAGTGGTTCTGGTCACACCGGTGTCGCCGAGGACGGGGAAGCTCAACAACTCGCCCGTGTCCTCGAGATTGGTGATCAGGCGCTGGGGAGTACCACAGCTGCCCAGTCGGTCACCATTGATCTCGCCGTGAACCGCATCCAGATCGCAGGTCGTGTCGCCATCCCGGTCGTCCATGCAGTGGTCACCGAAGAGCTTGGCCTGACCCCGCGCGGGGTAGGGAAGTACATCGTTCCAGGGTGGCACTTCCGTAGCTTCCGTAGGGGTGTAGAGCCAGTGCTTGCGATAGACCCGCACCCGGTCCTGGTTATAGGTGCCGAAGCCCCAATTCACTGCACCCTCCAGCTCGGGGTCGGTCAGCACCCGGTAGAGGGCCGACTTGGCCTGGTAGAACTTGGACGTGGGATCGTCCCCGTAGGCGGGGGCAAAGGAGTCCCTTGCCAGGAGTGGGCCATTGGCGGGGTCTTCGTTTGGCGGCGTCCAGTTCATGGAGCCGGAGACGTCGAAGATGACGTAGAGATAGGGTTCGCGTCCGGCCTCTCGAACCAGATCGCGATCGTCCGCTTTGAGGGATGCGGCTGCGGCGAACAACAGGATAGCCAGGAGACCCAGTGCCAGCCAGCGATTCAAGGAGATGGATGATTTTGTCATGGGTGCGTACCTTCCTTTCGGACTGCAGCCGAGTCGCTCAGAACGCGAAATCGAGCCCGCCGCGGTTGGGGTCGGTAATTGCCTTCACTTTCTCGGTGATCGTGGTGTTCCAGGGTTGGAAAGACACCAGAACGCTGAGACGCTTCTGAGCCAGGGGGGTAGGATTGGCTGGCGGAGCGGTGCCGGCTGGCCCCATCCAGGCGATGCGGGTGGCGGTGGAGGCCACCGCATGATTGATCTTGAAGAACGGATTGTCCTCATTGATCTGGCAGAGATTGCAGGGTGCGTCGAGGATCGGCAGGAATGGCGACACTTCGATGCGATGCCCCAGGTGGACGCCTGCTCGGCTGTCCGGCTCCGCCACGTCGAGCTGGAAGGAGCGCAGGTCGGGCAGCACGAGCGCCTTGGCCGTTGCCACGTCGATTCCTGCGTTGGTGGCGTAGAACGCTTGCTGAGTCATCCTCTCGTTGGCTCCGATCTGGAGCTCCGTCTGGGTGACCAGCGACAGGGCGAGCCCGACGATGGTCAGAATCAACAGCACCAAAAGGGCGAGGACGTAGACGCTTCCCGCTTCGCGATGGACGATTCTTGGGGTTCTTCGCATCAGAGATTCCTCAAATCGATGGTCGTCTGGAGGAGATTTCGACGGAACTGGCGTTCCGCGTCGGTGTTGATGTTGGCGAGATCGGAGTTCTCGATTCGCTGAACCTGGGGTGCCGCGTAGTTCCGCTCGATGGTCTGGATGCGGGCCACGGTATTGAGCCGCACATAGAAGAGGCGGGGCCTGCGGGGTCTCCCTGGAACCGTGTCGTCCCAGGTCGGCACCCAGGGATCCGCAGTGTCGTCGTCACCAGGGGCGTTGAATAGCCAATCGTCGTCTTCACCATCGTCGGTTTCGGTGATGACGACGTCGATCTCTCCGTCGCCGTTGATGTCGGTCTGCGGCGGACCGAGGTCACTGTCGAACCCAAGTGCTACCTGGAGCTCCGAGATACCGTCAGCGATGTCCAACCATGCGTCGGTGGCAGCGCCACCGTGAACAACCTGGGTGTTGGGATAGACGCGAGCCATGGCGAGCGACGGAATCGGGTCGGGATCGGGGTCCCGCACATAGAATCGGTACTCCTCCACCATCCCGACGGTGGCGACCGACGTCAGAGCACTCGGCAGTGTTGGAAGGCCAGTTCCAGATTGGTAGAGATCTCGATAGTCGCTGATGTGGGTGCCGCCATTCCGGACAACGAATCCGACGGTGACCTGGGCGCCCGGAATATCGACATTGCTGTTGCCGGGATCCAGTTCCACCACTGCGTAGATGCTCTCGTCGATGGGGCTCGCGATGATCAGAGCCTCGGGACTGGAGTCGACAAGGATGGCATCCTCGAGAGGCTGGAGATTCTGGGGAATGCCGGTTGGGCTCGGGTTGCGGATAATGATCTTGCCGCTCACCGCGGAGGGCGGATTGGTTGTGGATGTGCCGGAACTGTCGTAGAGCGTGAAAAAGGTCGGGTCGGTGTTGTTGATCTGGTAGATGGGGGTGGTGAAGACCCCTCGAATGCTCAGCACGTCGGTCCCTTCCACGACCGCGGACTCGGGTTCTCCAGTGACGGCAAGGGTATTGGCAGCGACGTTGTCCTGGACGCTCAAAGCCGGCCACAACGGTGCGGCTCCACCATTGTCCAAAAGTTCTTGCAGCCCGCCGCGACCGGCCATGCGAATCATGCGGGTCATCTCGTTCTGGGCCACCCGCAGGGATTGCTGCATATCGGACACCTGTGTTTGGATACGGGCCACCTCCGTGTTCTTCTCGAAGATTTGAAAAAGGCCCAGGAGCACGATGATCGTGATGGACAGGCTCACAATCAGCTCGATCAGGCTGTAGCCTTCGGCTCGACGGGATGATGTGCAGGCGTGCAGTGATTGCCTCATATTCGATCGCTCCCTCTAGAAGGCCTTGATGCCTCGGATGCGGATGTCGACGGGTTCTCCCGCGATGGCGCGCTCCGCCTCGGAAAGTACCTGAACGTCCACTTCCTTCAAATGGATGGCTCCTGGCAGACTGCCGGCAACCAGGGGATTGTCGAGATAGCCGTCGTAGTCGTCATCCTCGAGCCCGATGATCTGATCGATGATGCCGTCCAGATCGTTGTCGATGACTCCATTGATCCCATACTGGCGGACTGTCGTGGTCCGGTCCCAAAGCCCGAACTCCCCTGCGGGTACCGTGTCCACCCACTTCTCGTCTCCGACATAGTCGAGGTCGCCCATCGTCCAGAATTGTTGGACGACGGTCTCGGTCCCCGCCGTGATATCCAGCTCCGGGTTGTTGAACCGGAGCTGCTTGAAGATCTCGAGCTCGGATCGACCGTGGTTGCTGACCTGGGTCGATTCTCGTCCTTCTACGTTCTCCAGAATCGAGCGCATGAACAGCGGCAGGAGCCCGACAAGGACCACCAGGAGTAGGGCAGCGGCCACCAGGACCTCCAGCAGCGTGAAGCCTCTTGCCGCTGAAGGCAGAGCGCGTCGCCGGCGAGGTGGCGCCGGGACCGTGTAGTTGCTGTGTGGCGATATGAACATTCGATTCCTCCAGTTCCCTCTATAGCCAGACCCAGGGCTTGTCTCCCTGGTTCCGGGTCTGGTAGGCGGCCAGGTCCAGGTCCCACTTCAGGACCTGGACTCGGGCAGTAGCTGCCGGTTCGACGCGGACCTCGAGGAAATTGCCGCGCAGGTCGCCGAATCGGATGGCCCCTGTATTCCGAATCGAGCCGTTGGGATCGAAGACGGCTACGAACTCTGCTCCAGCAGCCGTGAAGCCGTCGATCCGCTCTGCCGGATCTGCGGACGGATGTGCGAATCCGACCAGATTCGGCAGGCGATAGCGACCGAGCTCGTAGTCGGTAGTGCGGTGCGGCTCACCGGCTATCGGGTTGAAGATCAAGTCGCTCGGATCACCCAGGGCAACTCCGTCGACGTCGGCGAATGCGACGATCTCGTTCCTGGCGAAATCGGCCCGCACAACGGTGGGGACGCTCTGACGCACCGCCTCTGATCTTGCCCTTTGCATCAGCACGGAGGTCTCACGGACGATGCCATCGAGCTTGGCGCGGTGGATCACCCGAATCAGATTGGGCAGGCCGAGGGTGGCCATGATGCCGATGATCGCGACGACGACGATCATCTCGATTACGGTGAACCCAGGATGTAGACGATGTCTCCTGCCACGTTTCATATGCGAGCTCCTTTTCCGGACTTGTGGTGCTTTAGCAAGGGCAGTGCCAGGAATTCGACGGCCTGCCGAGGGTCCTGTAAGTTACTCTGTAGGAACGACTTGAATCGATTTCAAGGGGGTGGGGAATCACCGCGCTCTCGCTTCGATCTGTTACGGAATTACTCAAAAACGTCAAGTGGAAAGGAAAGGGTAACTCTGGTCCCCCCCCCCGGGCGGTCCTCGAGGTCGACGGTTCCACCATGCAGAGTCACGATCCGATGGGCCAAGGATAGCCCCAGACCCACGCCATCCGGCCTGCCGGTTGCAAAAGGCTGGAACAGCCGTTCGCGGACGACCGGGGGAACCCCGGGACCCCGATCCTCGATAACCAGCTGAACCTGGTGGTTGCCGCGCTCGAGCCTGACAGCGATGGGTTCTTCCACGCCGACTCCCGAGTGCGCCTCGCTGGCGTTGTGCAACAGATTTCTGATGGCGCGCTCCAGGAGCTGCGAGTCTCCCTGAAGAGTCTGCGGAGCCGAGTCCTCGATCTCGATGTCGACTTGGGTACCGTCGAGTGCCGGGTCGGCGGCCGCTCGGCGAACGATCTGGATCAAGTTCACCGCTTCGATTCGCGTCGTTTCCGGCCGGGCGAAAGCCAGAAAGTCCTCCAGGACTCTCTGCAAGTGGTCGCTCTCCCGGCGGATCTCACTCAGGAAGTCCGTGATCGACTCCTGTTGTGGACGCCGCTCGATGAGCGTCAGATAGCCTCGCAACGTCGCCAGGCTGTTGCGGAGCTCGTGCGCGACTCCGGCCGCCAGCTCGCCGAGTTGCGCCAGACTCGTTGCCAGCTGTTCCTTGTCGGCCAGCCGCTGAGTCTCGGTGAGATCGACGAAAAGCACCAGATGACCACGCACGATTCCGTCGTCCCGCCGCAAAGCGTGGACAGTGAGTCCGAGCAGGCGGCTGCCTTTCGAGGTCTCGATCAAGACCTCCTGGCGCGGCAGACCGCTAGCCTGGTCGACGGCCTTCTTCAACGCCTCGCAGAAGGCGGCGTGGTGGGCCAGGCAAACATCTACCGGAATCGGCTCGGAAGGGGGGTCGATCTCCAGAAGCTCGGATCCCACCTGATTGGCTGCCAGGACAGATCCGCCCATGTCGAGAAGAAGAAACCCGCTTTCCAGGCTCGGAGCAAGGGTCCGCTGGAGCACGGCAATGTCATCCTCGGGAGCCGCCGCCGCGGGCTCGCGCAGAGATGCCATGGCCTTCTCGACGGTGGAGATGAGGAACGTCACCTCGTCCTCATCGCCCGGCTCGTCTCCCAGGGTTCGGGCCTGCTGCAAAAGCGCGTCGAAGGGTCGGGTCAGGCTTGGTAGGAAGAGCAGCACCAGTCCCATCAGCGCAACGTCTACGGGTAGAACGACCCAGAGCAGCTTCTGAACAGTTCGTCTCTGACGGTCCAGTTGGGTCGCTGGCAGATCGACGCGCACGAACCGGGTACCTTCGTCCGTCTGCAATGGGGTAAGGCCCGCTACAACGGGGCCTACTTGAGAGTCGGGTCCGATGGCCAGAGTCTGAACCAGCTGTGGACCCTCCAGTGAACCCAGCAGAGGCCCGGTGCCGAAATCCCCGTACGACACCAACGGGTTTCCCTGTCGGTCCATTATGGCGATGCTCTGGGCCCTTGGGGCTCGACGATGCAGCGCCGCTTCGCTGGGCAGTGGGCCCGAATCGAGGCTCGAAGCCACCTGCCGGGCCAAGGTCGATGCTTCGATTTGTCGTTCCTCGATCAGGAGCTGGACTCCACTGCGATAGCTCAGGACGGCAAAGCCGGAGAGCAGTACCAGAAGGAAGAGCGTCGCCGGCAGCAGAACGGAGACCTCCCGCCTCAGACTCAACTTGAACCGACGTGAAGGTGTCATGGAAGGCCGTCGAAGTAGAGAGCCAGGAAATCGCCGAAGAAGAGCGACACAAGTCCGCCCAGAGCGAGAAAGACGCCAAACGGGAGCCGCGAGCGGAGCCCGACCCGACCGGCAACCAGCAGCACGATACCCGTTGAGGCCCCGGTCAGAGCGGCGACGAATAGTGTCGTCAGGACTCCCTGCCAGCCAAGGAAGGCACCGATCAGTGCCAGCATGTTGACATCGCCCAGCCCCATGCCCTCTTCATTGCGTAGCCAGAACCAGAAGTTGATGAGCAGGATCAGAAGGCCGGCGCCGATGACCGCACCGACCAGCGCGTCCAGGAACGAAGTGTGTGGGTGCCAGGCGCGAAGCGCCAGGCCGATCAGCAGGCCGGGTAGTGTGACGCTATCGGGTAGCAGGAAGTGCTCCATGTCGATGGCTGCCAGCAGCACCATGAGCGAGACGAAGAGGATCGCTATCAGGGTCTCGACGGTGAGCCCGAATCGGAGGACGCAGGTCACGAAGGCCGCCGCCGTAAAGCCTTCGATGAAGGGATAGCGCCAGGAGATCGGTGCCCGACAATAGCGACAACGGCCCTTGAGCAGAAGGAAGCTCAGCAGTGGGATGTTGTCCTTGGCCTTGATGGCGCCGCCGCAGAAAGGGCAACGCGACCTCGGCCAGATAGTGGACTTGCCTGACGGTAGGCGGTGAACCAGAACGTTCAGATAGCTGCCGACAACCAGGCCCAGAAGAGCAGCATAGATCCACACTAGAGGCGATTGAGGCACCATGCGCTACTCCATCACGCAGCCCGAGATGACACGCTCGAGCTCCGCGACTCCTGCTTGAAAGGCCTCGATTGGAATCCGCTCGTCCGGTCCATGGATGCCGCGCAGACTACTGCCGTCGAGCATGAAGGGTGAGAAGCCGTAGGCCGGTATTTCCCGCTGTCGAAAGTACCGCGCATCGGTGATTCCTGGAATAAAGGCCGGAGCCACCGGTGCACGCTGGCCCAGAACCTCTTCGAGGCACTGGAAGAACGGGGTGTCCGTCGGCGAAGCTGGGCTGCGTGGCGCAGACAAGAGCACCTCGAGCTCGATGTCGGTCCCGACGAGCTCGCGGATCTCACGCAGGAATTCCTCTTCGTCGGCATCGGGGAGCAGGCGAATGTCGATCAGGGCACTGGCCTGATCCGGTGCCGCGTTGAGGCGCTCGCCGGCTTCGAGCCCATTGATCTGGATGCTGTCCAGAAAGTAGCTGGGCATTCCGGGCATCAGCCGTGTGGCTGGCTCGGGATGGCTGAAGATCTCGTCCATGTTGGCCACGGCCTCCTGAAAGCCGCGGGGTTCCATGGGTGCTACCGCCTCCAGATAACGCCTGGCCTCGGGTGTGATCCGGAAATCCAATGGGCGATCCAGGAGTCGGTTCAATCCACGGATGAGCCTGTGGGGTGCCGTGTGCAGGTTGAGGGTCGAGCCGTGACCTGGCCTGCCGATGGCGGTGGCTCGGAGCCAGAGAGGCCTCTTCTGGGCCACTTCGACGCCCCACCAGACGACCTGCCCCCCCCGAATTCGGTTCATCCCACCTTCTCCCAGCACGGCGACCACGCCTCGGAAGAGCTCTGGGTGGTTCTCCACGAGCCAGCCAGAGCCCTGTGCTCCACCAGTTTCCTCGTCTGTGACGGCAAGGAATGCTAGACCCCGCGTCAGGCGCTGAGTCTGTTTGCTCGCTTCGACGAAGACCCGGAGGTGGGCTATGCCGAGGCTCTTGTCGTCGACCGCGCCCCGTCCGAAGAGAGTCCCATCTTCGATGTCGCCTCCAAAAGGCTCTTTCGTCCAACTCGAGCCCGGCGGTACGACATCGGTGTGGTGAAGCAAGACGACTGTTTCTTCGACCTCCCCTTCTGGCACGAGACGTGCGAAAAGGCTGGGTCTGCCCTCGGGCGAAACGAGCCAGCGAGTCGCTATGCCATGACGGTGTAGGAGGGCGCGGAGAAAGTCGGCGGCTTCTGCGGCCCCAGCCGGTGTCGAGGAATCGATTCGCAGGTAATCCTGAAGCCATTCGACCGTCGAGCCGGAGTCGCTTCCTGCGCCTCGGAGGAGAGCAGGAACGAGAAACAGGAGTAGGAGGAGGGACGTTACCGAAGCACGCACGGTCGCTGCCGAGTCTAGCAGGCGCTGCTGCCAGCAATGTGCAATCAAATCCACAAAGAAAAGGGGCGCCGCGTCTCGCGGTGCCCCCTTTTCGACCTATGGTTGTTTCAGGTCGGTTACTCGATCTTGGCGCCGGCGGGATACCGCACGAAATAGCCGTCGGCCCACACGATGTCCTGATCGTAGTCGGTGGCCAGGAACGGACCCATGGTGTAGGTGGTCTGAATTCCGCTTCCACCGGTTCGTCCCGGGCTGAAGATGGCCATGACCTGTGCCGTCAGCGGGTTGCCCGAGTAGAGGTATGTGTAGTTGTTACCCCAGCCGTCCCTGTTCGGAACCTCCTGGATATAGAACATGGTCGAGCTGATGTACAACGTACTCAGGAGCGCATCACCACTTGTGAGCGCGGTCAAATTGCTCGAATCCCACTGGCCAACCGTACCGGCAGCGGCAGCGCCGATCTGGTCGGTGAGCCAAGAGAACCATGCAGCGCCGACGTCACGCATGTCGCCGACGGTGCGCTTCTGCTTCGCCTTCTGCAGGGCGTCGAGCAGGTTGGGAATCAGGATCGCCGCGATGATGCCGATGATGGCCACGACAATCAGGAGCTCGATCAGGGTGAAACCCTTTTGGCCCCGGCGTCTGTTCAGTTTCATCATTGCTTGTTCACTCCTTTTCTTTAGTTAACGATTCCGCTCAGTACACCTACACCGTCAGCAGAAAGCGTGCCAGCTTCGAAACGTCAACAAGAGAAGGGCTTCTCAGGCCGAGGTGAAGCGGAAGCGACAAAAATTGACAGACTCGATGCCGGGCATTGTCATCCAGCGAGCCGCTGCACGGCTTCCTTGTACAGCTCCACCCCACCGACGAATCCTGTTACACCCAGCCGTTCATTCAGGGTGTCCTTGCGCAGGGTGTCCGTCGTGAAGATCAAGAAGGGAGAGAATCCGTAGGACGGTATCCCAGCCTGTCTGAAGAAGCGGGCATCGGTAGCTGACCAGACGAGAAAATAGGGTCCGACGGCAGTATCGGGAAATCGATCCGAGATCACCCCTGCCAGAGCCTCGAAGGCGGGATGGTCTATCGGGCTTCCCGAATCGGTTCCCAACGGGGGTCTCTGAGTCAGCGCCACGCCATGTGTGATCCAGTCGGGTAGCAGCCGGGAACGAACTTCGTCGAAGTCGGAGCCCGGCAACAGGTGGACGATCAATCGAAGACGGTAGCCGCCTCCTGGAGCCTCTTCGACCCAGAAGGTTGCGACATCTTCTCGGAAGAGAGCCTGTAGATAGGGAGGCAGCCTGAAGAACTCCATTGGATGTTCGAGATTCCGACGGGTGTCCGCCAGGATTCGCTCGAAGTCCTTATTGTCACGCGAGGCGGCGTAGGCCGAGAGGAACTTCAGCACTTCGTCGGTTTGCCTGAGCTCGAAATTCGCATCGGTGTGGTCATCGATGTCCGCCGCCAATTGTTCGAGGCGCTCTCTACTCGAGGAGCAGGCCCAGGCCTCGGCATACTGCTTCTGGCCAAACTCGATGCCCCAGTATTTGACCTCTTCGTGGGTGACTGCTTCGACGACACCGCCTTCGGTGAGAACCACCCAGAACCTCTCCACGAGCTCGGGGTGCTGAGCGAGAACCCACCGAGCACCCAACTCGCTGCCCACTTCCTCGCTTCCGGTGGCGAGAAAGATGACCGACTTGGCCGGCCGCTTGCCAGACTTCTTGAGCCCGATGAGAGCCTCTAACTGCGCGATGGCCACGCTCTTCATGTCGAAGACCCCGCGCCCATAGATCCATGCCCGGTCAATGACGCCCCCGTAAGGTGGATGAACCCACTCCTCGGGGTCCTCGACATCGAAGACGTCGATGTGACTGTGCAGGACCAGAGCCTCGGGGCTCTCACCTTCCAGAATCGCCCACAGGTTGGCTTTCTTCTCACCCAGACGTTCGATGTGGGGCTCGATACCGGCTGCGCGGAGCTTGTCGGCCAGGAAGAGGGCTCCGTCAATCTCACTTCCAGTGCTGGCGCTGGTGTCGACTCGAATGTAGTCCTGCAACAGCTGCACCTCCGGCAGGGTAGAGAGGTCGACCTCCTGCCAGGTGTCGTCTACGGTCTTCGGTGCAGCTCTCCTGAGCAGGGTGATTGCCACGACGAGAGCGAGGACCAGAACCGCCATGGAGCCATGAAGCAGAACCCTCCGACGGAGTTTCTGGTGGGGCGGGAGGGCTGCGAACTTCTTCGAGAGGTACATAGTCGGCGAGATCTTAGCACTGGAAAGAGGCCGTTCTCCTGTATCCTACGGCCTACTCCTAAAGATCCCGGAAACAGTTTGACTCAGCCGTGAAACCACTTTCGACACATAGACCCGCAGGTGCTCACACTGCTCCTAGCTGGGGTAAGTGGGTCCTCGTTCTCATTGGTGTGACTGTCTGCGTCGGTTACACCGCGGTAGAGGTCTATCTTTTGAATGGGCAAATGGCCTTTCCCCTCGATGACAGCTGGATCCATCTTCAATTCGCTCGGAATCTGGCCGCAGGTGAGGGGCTTGCGTTCAACCCGGGCAAGCTCGTGGCTGGGTCCACCGCACCTCTTTGGACAGCGCTCGTCTCCCTGGCCTACTTCCTGCCTGGGAATCCGGTCTTCTGGGTCAAGCTGCTGGGGGTGCTGCTCTTCCTGGTCGGCGGATGGGTCACCTTCAGACTGGGGCTCGAGTTGGCTCTGCCCAGATCGCTTGCCATGCTTGCGGCCTTGTTGACGGTCTCTACGAGCTGGCTGGTGTGGTCGGCACTGTCGGGGCTGGAAATCCCGCTCTTCGTCGTCCTGAGCCTCGTGGCGATCGAGCTACACCTCGAGGAGCGGCGGGATGAAGAGCGCCCCCCCCTTTCACTCCTCGTGATGGCGATTGCAGCTCTGGTGAGGCCGGAGGCGATCTTGTTGATGGCTCTCGGTCTGGTGGATCGCCTAGTCTGCTTCGAGCGCGACTCCGAAGGGGACCTCGTGTGGCGAAGACCTGGGGCCAGCTCCTGGTGGCTGGTCCTTCTCGGAATCGCCGTAGTCCTGGTGCCGATGGCCCTGTTCAATTGGAGCGTATCTGGGTCCGTGCTACCGACCACATTCAGTGCCAAGACTCCCGGCATGGCTCGCTGGCTGCCCGAAATGCGTTTTCTCCATACGGTGCTGGGAATCTTCTTCAAGACGCAACCCTTCATGCTGCTGCTAGCTGGAGCCGGTGTATTGACGATGGTCGGGCGATTGGGAGGGGACAAGGACCGCGGGCTTCTTCCAGCCCTCTGGTTGGTCTGTCTGCCACTGGCCTATTCGCTGATGAATCCCGCGGGTGGCTTGACTCTGGTGGGTAATCTCGGCCGTTATCTGTTCCCGCTCTTTCCTCTGCTCAACCTTCTCGGGGTGCTCGGTCTGCAGAGGATACTCGGACGATTCAGCGGTCGAGTGAGAGTGGGCAACGCGGTCTTGTCGGTTCGGGCCGTGCTGCTGTCGATTCTGATCCTGCCGACCGTGGCCAGCCTCGTCCAGGGTGCAGGTCGCTATGCCCAGGGCGTGATGAACGTGCAAGACAGCGATGTAAAGGCCGCGCATTGGCTCCAGGGTCGGTTGAACCCGAAGGCAATCCTGGCTGTCAACGACATCGGTGCCATCAAGTACATCTTGCCGAATCGGGTCGTGGATCTGGCGGGCATCATCAGTCCGGAGGTTCGGGAGCTGGGACACAATCGGTTTCTCGACTTCCATCAACCGGACTTCCTGGTTGTTTTCCCAAGGTGGTTTCCGACTATGACCGCCAGTGATTCTCCGTTCGACCTGGTGAAGATGTTCCCGATTCAGAACAACATCACCATGGGCGGCGACGAGCTGGGAGTCTATTCGACTCCCTGGACCCGCTATCCACTGAGAGAGGATCGCCCGTGAGCGAGATTCCAGTCTTCGACTTCCAGAGAGCAGTTGCCCAAGTGGCCAGAGACGTCCAGCAGCAGTGGCTCTCTTTGACCCAGCGAACCGCCTTTGTCGGTGGTGCCGAGGTAGAGACTTTCGAGCAGTCGTTTGCAGACTTCCTGTCGACGGCCGGATGTGTGGGAGTTGCGAATGGGACCGATGCCCTCGAGCTGGCCATCCGTGCGCTCGACCTCCAGCCAGGAGACGAGGTCATCGTGCCCTCGTATACCTTCATCGCTACGGCGGCAGCGATCTGCCTGGCAGGGGGGCAACCGGTCTTTGCCGACGTCGAGAGCAAGACCCTGAATCTCGATGCGAACGATCTGCGGCATCGAATCACCAGCCGGACGGTGGGCGTGATCGGAGTGCATCTCTACGGGCGCCCATTTCTGGTGGATGCGATTGTCGCGATCTGCCGGCAACACGGGTTGTGGCTGATCGAGGACGCAGCCCAGGCTCACGGTGCTCGATGGCATGGCGGCTCGGTCGGGAGCTTCGGGCAGCTTGCGACCTGGAGCTTCTATCCGTCGAAGAATCTCGGTTGTTTCGGCGACGGTGGTGCAGTGACCGGGAACGATACGGAGCTCTTGAGTAGGGTTCGTCTCCTGGCAAATCACGGTCGTACGGCGCATTACGAGCACTCCGAGGTAGGCCGGAACAGCCGACTGGATGCGCTCCAGGCAGCCGTGCTCAACTGCCGTCTGCCTGGTCTGGAGGCCGACAACGAGCGCCGTCGCGCCATAGCGGCGACCTACCGGCTGGTCCTCTCACAAGTCGGAGACCTGAAGATCCTGGAGGATCACCAGGAGGCGCTGCCCGTCTATCACCAGATGACAGTTTTGACGTCGAGTCGGGACGAGCTCCGGGATCACCTGTCGGAACGAGGCATCGGTACCGCGATTCACTATCCGCGGGCTCTTCACCTGCAGTCCGCCTTTGCCCCCAGCGGCCAGCGAGCGAGCGAGTTGCCGGTGGCCGAAGCGGCAGGCGAGCAGGTCCTCTGCCTGCCGATGTTTCCGCAGCTCACCGACGCCGAGGTCGAGACCGTCTGCGAGGCCGTCGTGGACTTCTTCGGCTGATCCCCCACCCTCCCGCCCGTTCTGGGGTTGGGGCGGCCGGGGCGTACCTTCCGGCCGACCTTTGAGGGCTTGGGGGATGAGGCGCTCGGCGACTTCGCCGACCGGCCCTTGAGGCACTGAGGGCCCATGTCCACCGACGATCCAAGACCTCCAGACCCCACTGTCCACCGACTCCAAGACCCCAAGACCCCAAGACCCCAAGACCCCAAGACCCCAAGACCCCAAGACCCCAAGACCTACTGCAAGTCCAAAGTCTTCGAGCCGATCGCAACCAGGTGATTGGCGGGAGCGAATCGGTCACTCAGAATCACGGCCTGGGTAGGGTCGAAAGCGATATCCAACCGACTCGCAGCGATCAATGCCAGCGAGGGCTCGAGATCGAAGCGCTGGTCCAGCTCCCCTCCGACTCGGATCATCTCTTCCTTGGGCATTGTGACGCTCGAGTCTGTCGCCATGATGTAGACGTTGGAGGAGCTCCGAACGGCGAACGCGAAGACCGTAGAGAATCGGTTGGCAAGGGTATGCAGAATGGCCTGCGGGAACGGTGCATCGAGGGTCGTTGCGACATTGATGCCGACGATGCCGTCAGGTGTCAGATGTCGCTTGACCTCGTCGAAGAACTCGACAGTGGTCAGATGGAAGGGGATCGAGAGACCGATATAGGCATCGGTGTGAATGTAGTCCCAGCGCTTCTCCGAACGACGAAGGAACTGCCTGGCGTCGTCTACATGAGCTCTCGTCTGCGGGTCGTCTTGAAAGAAGAAGAATTGTCTTGCTACCCGCACGACTGCGGGGTCTATCTCCACGAAGTCGATATCGAGATCCGGCAGTGCTGTGCGCAGATAGCTGCCAACTCCACCGCTTCCCATGCCGATGGACAGCAGGCTCTTGATCTCTGGATTGAGCAGCAGAGACCCTGCGGCATAGCGCTGATAGGCGAGCGCAGGCATCTGATCTTCGAGCCTCATGGAACTGTACAGGGTACGGTCTCCGTACAAGAACCGATGACCACTGGATTCCGAGACGCGGAGGGTCTGGTAGGGGCTGACCTCGAAATGCAGCATCCCAGAAGGTAGCTCCCGCGTGGAAGTCATGGACCAGACGGCGAAAAAGGCCAGGAGGCCGGCTACGCCAATGTGGATCCGCTGCCGTCCGCTGACTCCGACGAGGCCGAGGATGGCTGCCAACGCCGTCGCCAGGAGGAGGAGGCTCAGGATCTGATGCACCTCGAGGTGAGGGATCAGCACGAAGGTACAGATCAGAGTTCCAACCAGGCTGCCAGCGGTCGAAACCGCGTAGAGGCGACCCGCCGTGTTGCCGACCTCGCTGAGGTCGCGGGCTGCAAGTCGCACGACGAACGGTGAGACCGTCGCCAGAAGGATGCTCGGCGGACCGAAAAGGACCGTGGTCGCTATCAGGGTGCCGGCCGCCGACCCGTGGGTCCAAGCCCCGATGGCGCTCGTGACCTGCCCACCGAAGACGATCAGGCCAGCCTGGAACAGAGCGGCCAGAGAGATGAGGCGGGCAAGGGCTGCGATGTCGGGATTGCGGTCGGCAAGACGGCCACCCAGGTAGTAGCCGACGGACAGCGCGGCCAGGAAGACGCTGATGATCGAGCCCCAGACGAAGACGCTGTTGCCGAATTCGGGAGCCAGAATGCGGCTGGAGAGGATCTCCAGGGCCATGATGACAGCACCTGTCACGGAGACGACGACGTAAAAGCGAAGGGCGGTCAATGTTTCTCCGGCGACGAAGTCGAGTTGGTTTCAGGATTTGCGGGATCTCTCTCGAAGAACAGCGCCAACCAGTATGCGGCTTGCGCTAGTACGATCCCTATGTAGCCATCCACTGCATAGTGCCAACCGGTCACCAGTGACCCCAGGAAGGTCAGAAACGTGCCGACGACGGCAGGCATGAACAGCGGCCTGGCCAAGCGGCGGGCCCACAGCATGAGCAACCAGTGACCGCCGACGTGAAGGCTGGGCATGGCGGCGATTCCGAGGGTCGGTCTGAACGCGCGAAGCAGCCCCGACTCCCTGCCCTCTAGAACCCGTTGGTAGTTCCCCCACAGTAGGTGGTGCCCAGCGTCTGCCTGGGGAATCTGAGGCAGGATGTTCTGCCAGACCTCGTTGAAGGCGTAAATCGGTCCGAGCGCCGGCAGGGCCACGTAGATCCAGGCTCCTGCAGTCCAGAGGACTACACAGCTGAACAGAAACTGGCGTCGAGCGAGCTGTTTCGGATAGCTGCAGAAGAAGGCCAGGCTGATCGACATAGACAGCAGCCACCAGCCGTACCAAAGATCGAGTGCCGGCGCCAGCACAGTTCCCTGGACCAACTCGACCATGAACAGAGAAGGAGAAAACCCCAAATGGAGGAGCGTGTCAAAACGCCAAAAAGCCTGATCCCAGAGCCTGGAATTGACCAGGGGAACACTGACCTTCAGCCAAAAATAGCTGAAAGTGAATACGATGAAGACCAGCCAGAGCCGTAGCGACAGGAAGAGCCAGCGCCAGTCGAGGATTGTTTTCAAGTAACTCCAGGGAGAGTCTCGGCGGAGGATCGCATACAGCAGGTACAGCAAGATACCCACCACAAAGAACTTCCCCATTACCGGGATCAGAGGAGGTACGGTGTAGTTGAAGGTCACCCGATCAATGCGCAGGTCATGAGCCCGCAGAAACACAACCGTCGCCAATAGACTCGCCCACGCGACGATTTCGAACGGATAGGGGCGGAGTGCTGCGAGCCACCCGAGCTCCCCAGATCGCCTGGCGGGCCCCAACACCTTTCTGTCGGAATCCTCCTGCGGTGCCGGATTCGGCGGCTCGGCGCCCTGCAAAGAGGGCGGCAACATGATTTCGTCTTCAGCCACGGTAGACGATCCAGATCACTGCCGCCGCCCAGATCAGGATATCGAGCAGAAATGGCGGGTCGCGAAGGATGGCCTCGGTCGGATTGCGGGTGGTCTGCTTCTGATAGATGAGATACAGGTAGCGGAAGATCCCGAACAGCACCATGGGGAGTGTGTAGATCAGGAGTCGGGTGTGGAATTTCTCTACGGTCTCCGGCGAGATGGAGTACATGGCGTAGGCGACCACGGTCGAAGCAGTCACTACGTTGATCATCTGGTCGAGGAAGGCCGGGCTGTAGTGAGACAGAACCGGGCGCTGTCCGGAAGCGTCACTGGCCAACAGCATGAGCTCGTGTCGGCGTTTGGAGAAGGCGAGAAAGAGAGCCACGAAAAAGGTGCAAAGGAGCAACCAGGCCGAGACCTGTACGTCGATGGCGATGCCGCCAGCGATAACCCGCAGCACGAAGCCGAGGCTTACCATCATGACGTCGAGAATGACCACATGCTTGAGGCCCATTGAGTAGAGTTGGTTCAAGACGAGATAGGCTGTCAGGACGAGGAGGAAACCGGTACCCAGTCGAGCTCCGATTGCCAAGGCGCCCGCCGCGACCGCGACCGCCAGCGCCCCGGCCAGCTGGACGCTGACAGTACCTGCGGCCAGAGGCCGATGGCACTTCAACGGATGAAGCCGATCTTCGGCCCGATCCCGAATGTCGTTGAAGATGTAGACGGCACTCGAGGCCAAACAAAAAGCGACGAAAGCCAGGAGGGCGAGGTGAACGGCTTCGGGGTCGGTCAGCTTTTGAGCAAAGACCAGAGGTGCCAGAACGAAAACGTTCTTCACCCAATGGGCTGGGCGCAGCAGTAAGATCAGGGCTTTGATCATGCGGGGTATTGTAGGGGCAAAGAGCCGAAAATCCACCCGATGAAGAACAAGCAATTTATACTGGCCTACGTAGTCCCGACGCTTCTGATCCTGGCGTGGGCCGTCCTGCCGTTGATTCGCGGCACCCACACCTTCTATCTGCGCGATGTCTTCAACTCCCACCTGCAGAAGAAACTGGTGCAAGTCGCAGCGATGGAGGAGGGCTACCTGCCGCTGGTGGATCCACTGCGCGACGGCGGACAGCCTCTGCTGGGCAATCCCAATTCGGTGGCGCTCTATCCCGACAACCTTCTCTTCCTGGTGGCCTCCCCGTTCTGGGCGCTCAATGCCCATTTCTGGCTACACCTGGTGCTGGCCCCGTTCAGTGGATACTGGCTGGCCAGAAGTTGGGGGTTTCGAAAGGAGGCGGCGTGGGCGGCAGGGGTGTGTTTTGCGGGTAGCGGCTACTTCCTGTCGACATTGAACCTGTACAACCTGGTGGCTGGAGTGGCTCTGACGCCGGCCCTGACGGCGGCCATGATGGAGCTGTCGGGGCCGGTACTCCGATCCTCCAGGTTGGTTGCCGTGGCTGGCCTCTGGACGCTTCTGCTGCTCAGTGGAGATCCGATGACGGCGGCCGCGGCTCTGTTCCTGGCGCTCTCGGCGGTGGTTTTTCGATGGGGTTTCCGTCAGGTCCGCTGGCCCCTGTCGGTTGTGGCCATCGGGCTTGGGACTCTCATCGCGCTGCCGCAGTTGGTGGAGTTCTTGAGGATCTTGCCGCTGACCTTCCGCGGCCACTGGGGCTTCACCCTGCAACAGGCCACCGTTGCCAGTTGGGAGCCGGCGACGGCCGCCGAGCTCCTGGTGCCTTTCTTTTTTGGGCAGCCCGATCTCACGTTCTGGGGAAAGAGCTTCTTCTCGAACAATCTCCCACTGTTCGTGACTCTCTATCCCGGGGTACTGGCTCTTGCACTGATCGCAGTCAGTGGTAAGCCGCGGGACCGCTCTGGTTGGTGGGCATGGGCCATGGTGGCCTTGGGTCTGTTTCTGGTTCTTGGCAAGTTCAATCCTCTCATCGCTCTTCTGTGGAAGCTTCCCGGAGCGTCGCTTCTCCGCTTGCCGGTGAAGTTCTGGCTCCTCATTGCGGTCGGCAGCTCTTTGCTGTGCGCCGCCGGATTCGAGCGGCTCTTCGCCTCAGATCGTCGGCAGCGCGATGGCTGGATCCTCACCGGGCTGACGCTCTTCTACTTCCTGACGTGGCTGGCTCTGACAGTGTTCTCTGGGCCCGTCGATGCATGGGCCAGGGGGCTGGTGCCCGACAGCTTCTCTGACCAGCTGGTCGACCACGAGCGGGTTCGATGGGCCGGTCTTTGCCTGCTTTCCTTCATTGCCTTACTGATGCTGGGTTTCCTTTGGCGCCTGGCAGGCAGGTGGCCGACCGTGGCCGGTGCCGCACTGCTGGCCTTCCACATGGTCTTCCAGTTCGTGGTTCTGAAGCCAGCCGTCGCTTTCGATGAGGTGGCGGAGTATCAGAAGCCATCCCCACTGTTGGATGTCGTGCCGGAAGGAGCAATTGTCATGCACGGCAAGGCCGGCGGATCTTTCGGCGATAGCGCCGTGCCGGTCTCGGAGTATCCAGACCCACGGATCCTATGGCTTCAGAGGCAGACATTTCAGGAGATCTATCCAGTTGCTGGAATCATGTACGGACGTCGCTACGAGTTCAGCGTCTCGCCGGAGGGTCTCGATTCCTTTCTGACGAGGGCTACGGGCTTTACCTTCCCCCACCAGTCGGATCTGGGCCGGGTGCGAATCCTTGCTGCCTCTGGCGTGGAGTATCTTCTTGTCGATCGCGAGCTGGATCCAGAGACCGATCGAGAGGTGGATCTCGTAAGAAGGGAGCCGAGCACCGGCGGTGAGATTCTCGTATACCGGCTGGTCCACAGCGCCCCCGCCGTGCAGCTGGTCGGTCGTGTGCTACGGGCCCCACACTTGAACGCCGCCCTGACCTGGATGATCTCGGACGATTTCGACCCGACCGGCATGACGGTGCTGCCCGAAGGTGGCAGCGAGCTCGATGGTCCGAGTGGCTCCGTAATCGTCGAGTTGTCGGCGCCGGAAGAGCTCGAGATCTCAACCGAGTCGGTGGCGCCTGGTGCCCTGGTCGTGCAGCGAGCTTTTCTTCCTCTCTATCGTGCCACTGTGGATGGTCAGGAAGCGCCCATTGTGGCCGCCAATATCCATCGGCTCGGCATCGAGGTTCCGGCCGGCTCCCATCGCGTCAGGGTCTGGATCGATCGGCGACCTCTGTGGGTGTCGAGCCTGGTGGCCCTGGCGGCCCTGGTGGCCCTGATCGGGCTGGCCTGGAGGCTGCGGGGGTCCTGCTAAGATGCGCCTGTCGGTCAACCGAGCGTCCATTTGACTTTGGACCGCAAGGCTGCGATCGGTTTCCTCCATCCCTGAGCGTTGACTCCCAGGTATGACGCAATCGACCCCAGCAAGGGAATTCAAGAAGGTCCTGGTGGCCAATCGCGGCGAGATAGCCGTGCGAGTCATCCGAGCGCTGCGTGATGAGGGCATCGGCAGCGCGGTGATCTACTCCGATCCCGACCGTCAGGGGCTTGCCGTTCTGCTGGCCGACGAGGCCTACCGGATCGGTCCGGCAGCGTCGCGGGACAGCTACCTGCAAGGTCCGGCGATTGTCGAGCTGGCACAGAGGATCGGTGCCGACGCGATTCATCCCGGCTATGGTTTTCTGGCGGAGAACGCTGAGTTCGCCGGACTCTGTCAGGCGGCAGGGGTGTGCTTCATCGGACCCTCTTCCGCTGCGATTGCGGCCATGGGGTCCAAGATCGAGAGCCGTCGCCTGATAACGGAGGCCGGGGTTCCGATCGTGCCTGGTGGCACCGAGGTGCTCGGAACGATGGACGAGGCCGTGGCCTTTGCCGATGAGATCGGCTATCCGGTCATGCTCAAGGCGTCGGCCGGCGGCGGCGGCAAAGGGATGCGGCTGGTGCTCGAACCCGACGCGCTCGAGGGCGCCTATCGCGCAGCGCGCTCCGAGGCCGGTGCCAGCTTCGGAGACGATACGGTCTACATGGAGAAGTACATCGAGCAGCCTCGACATGTGGAGGTTCAGATTCTCGGCGACGAGCACGGCAAAGTCGTAGCTCTAGGCGAGCGAGAGTGTTCCCTGCAGCGCCGACATCAGAAGGTGGTGGAGGAATCCCCTTCACCGGTGGTGACGCCCGAATTGCGGCAACAGATGTGTACCGCGGCGGTGAAGGCGGCACAGGCGGTCGGGTACACCAATGCCGGGACGGTGGAGTTCCTTTTGGCTCGAAGTGGTGAGTTCTACTTCCTGGAAATGAACACCCGGTTGCAGGTGGAGCATCCGGTAACCGAGATGGTTACCGGTCTCGATCTGGTTCGCGCTCAGCTGGACATTGCCCAGGGCCGGCGTCTGGGGGAGGAGTTCGATGGGCTGCAGCCAAATGGCCATGCCATCGAGGTACGACTCTATGCCGAGGATCCGTACCATGGCTTTGTCCCCTCGCCGGGCAGGATCGAGCGCTTGCGCTGGCCCGAAGGACCCGGGATTCGCAACGACGCGGGGGTCTACGAGGGAGCTGAGGTGTCGATCCACTATGACCCCATGCTGGCGAAGTTGATCGTCTGGGGTAGCGATCGGTCGCAAGCGATGGATCGCCTGGCCAGGGCTCTGGCCGAGCTGCGAATCGAGGGTATCTGCACTACCGTGCCGCTCTTCAGGGCGCTGCTGAAAGACAAGGACTTCCTCGCCGGCAATCTCGACATCGGCATGCTCGATCGGAAACTGGCGGCCGGTGAGTTGGCTCCGGAACGACACTCGGAATTCGAAGATCTGGCCGTGATCGCGGCCTCCCTCGAACACCTGGCCAAGCAGGCGCGGGTCTCCGGCTCCCCTGTTCAGCAGGGAGGGCTGAGAAGTCAGTGGCGCCAGACTGGGCGCCGGGAGTCTCTGCGGGGTGAGCCATGGAGTTGATCGTTCTCAGCAATGGTCACGAGGCGAGAGTGGAATTGGAGCACCTGGGATCGGGGGTTGAGGTCAAGATCGAGGACAGGAAATACCTCGTCGACACCGTTGCCACCAACGGTTCGGTCCGCAGCCTGATCATCGAGGGTCGGCAGTTCGAAGTCGCTGTTCGGAGCCGCGAGGAAGGCCGCTATCAGATCAGCCATCGTGGATCGATCGAAGAGGTGGAGGTCCTCGATCCCCTGACCCATCTAGCCAGACAGGGCTCCGATAGTCGGAGCCAGGAGGGCCTGGGAAGGGTGACCGCCTACATGCCAGGGCGCGTCGTGGAGCTTCTCGTTCAGGAAGGCGACGAGGTCACGGTGGGCCAGGGCCTGGTTGTGCTCGAAGCCATGAAGATGGAGAACGAGATCCAGGCCGAACGGGCTGGTGTCGTCAAGAAGGTCTTCGTCGTCGCAGGCCAGCCGGTCGAAGGGGGAGATCCCCTGTTTGAATTGGGTTGAGGCGCTCAGCGCTTTGCGCCGGGCGGTCTTTGAGGGCCTGGGGCTTGAGGAGGCCGTCGTACCTCCGGCCTATCTTTGAGGGCTTGGGGTCTAGGGACCTGGGGCCTCGGCAGATGACCACGCTCTTGTGAGGTCAGCCCGAGGAGCAGGATCCCAGGGGGCTATCTGGAGTTGCCTCGATTTTGTAGACACCGTTGAAAGCCCGAGAATGGGCAGGAAGGAGTCTACGAATGGGAGAGCAACGCAGGGAGTTTTCCAAGGAGTTCAAGCGCGAGGCGGTGCGTCTGGCG
>JBATEX010000137.1:0-9635 GCA_049664225.1 Thermoanaerobaculia bacterium | reverse complement strand
TAGGCACGGAGGATAGGTGTCGGCGGCTCGGGAATCGGATATCGTGGGGCCTCTGGTTTCTGGGAGGAGGTTCTGGATGCAAAAGCGAGACAACTCCGTGCGGCGGGCCATTCCGCTGATTGTTCTGCTGCTCTGTACCGGGTCGGTGCCACCCGTTCTTGGTGGCGAGGAAAGGCCCGAAAACGACAAACCGCCAGTCGAGATCGAAGAGAAGTCTTCGAGCACCCAGGGGCAAGTGACGATCGCCGGACAGCCGGTCGAGTACACGGTCACCGTCGGAGACATTGTCCTGCGCGACGATAAGGGCGAGCCCAAGGCCAAGATGACGTTTGTCTCCTACCTGCGCGACGGCGTGGAGGATCGGCGGAACCGGCCCGTGACTTTTGCCTTCAACGGCGGTCCAGGGTCGGCCTCGGTCTGGGTGCATCTGGGAGCCTTCGGGCCGAAGAAGGCGCTGCTCGATGACGAGGGGATGCCTCTCGGACCACCGCCCGGCGAGCTTGTCGACAACGAGCACTCCGTCCTGGACGTCACAGACCTGGTCTTCATCGATCCGGTGGAAACCGGTTGGAGCCGCCCGGCGCCTGGCGAGGAGGTCGATCAGTTCATAGGCTTTACCAAGGATGTGGAGTCGGTCGGTGAGTTCATCCGCATTTGGCTGGCACGTAACGACCGGTGGGCCTCGCCGAAGTTCATCGCCGGAGAGAGCTATGGTACAACCCGATCTGCCGGCCTCGCGGAGTACCTCCAGGACACCCATGGCATGTTTCTCAACGGGATCTGCCTGATTTCATCGGTCATCAACTGGGGCACGAAGGTTTTCAACGTCGGCAACGATCTGCCGTACGCGCTGATTCTGCCTACCTACACCGCCACTGCTTGGCAGCATGGCAAGCTTCCAAAGCACCTCGCTGGTGACCTCGAAGAAGCGCTGGCGAAATCAGAGGCCTTCGCGCTGGGGGACTACACCTCGGCCCTGATGCTGGGTGATCAGCTTCAGGGAGCCCAGCGTCAGCGAATTCGCACCCAGCTGGCCGAGCTCTCTGGACTCTCGGAGGACTACCTGGAGCGCGCCGATCTGAGGGTCGATATCTACCACTTCGTCAAGGAGTTGCTACGAGACCAGAGCCTTACGGTCGGTCGCCTCGATAGCCGCTACACCGGCAATGACCGCGATGACGCTGGTGAACACTTCGAATATGACCCGTCGAGCGCGGTGGTTACGGGCTGGTACGTCTCACTGCTCAAGGACTACCTTCGCCACGAACTCGGCTATGAAAACGACATGGTGTTCCGCCATTCCGCCGGCCGGCAGGTACGCCCATGGAACTACCACGAGGACCAATCGCAGCAAAGCTACGGCAGCAACGCCTACGCCAACTACGCTGAGCACCTTCGCGCCGCGATGCACAAGAACCCGTACCTGAAGGTGCTGATCATGAGCGGCTACTACGACCTCGCCACGCCGTACTTCGCGACGGACTACACCGTTGACCACATGCAGCTCGACTCCGAGGTGCGGGACAACATTCGGGTGGCTTACTTCAAGGCTGGGCACATGATGTATGTGCGGGCCGAGGACCTCGCCAAGTTCCGCCGGGATTATCTGGACTTTCTACGCGGCGCCCTCGAAGTCGAGAATTGAGGATCCGGAGGGTTTGGGCAGATGGCATTTGGGGTGACGAAAAGCAAGCCCGTCGAGGGTAGCGGGACAGAGAGACGGATCGTCAAGGCCGTCACGGCGGAGACCGTGGTCGCGCTGGTCGTCGTCGGTGTGCTGTTTGCTCTTTTCGCGTGGAAGATGGGCCTGGCCTTCATGTTCAAGACCATGATGGCGACCGCCCATGACCTGATTCTGAACACGGTCCTCTTCCTCATGGCGGTCATCATCCTGGCCGGCGCCTTTACCTCGTTCATCTCGGAGTTCGGCATCGTCAGTATCGCCAACCGGGTTCTCTCCCCGCTGATGAGACCGCTCTTCGAACTTCCAGGGGCGTCGTCGATCGGAGTCGTCGCGACCTATCTGTCGGACAATCCGGCCATCATGCCGCTGGCCTCGGACAAGGGCTTCCTGAAGTACTTCAAGAAGTGGCAGGTGACGACCCTGGTCAACCTCGGCACCGTCTTCGGTATGGGCCTCATTGTCACCACGTTCATGCTGGCGCAGTCCTCGGCTGGCCGGCCGTTGGGGAAAGCTGTGTTGCTCGGCAACCTCGGGGCGATTCTCGGCGGCATTGTGAGTGTTCGACTCATGGGCCACTTCGGCAAGAAGAAGTATGGTGAAGCGGAAGACGTCCTTAACCGAGAGCAAGAGGGCTACGACATTCTTCGTTTCCGGGAGGTGAGGCAGGGAAACGTGGCCCAGCGGGCCCTTCAGTCACTGCTGGACGGGGGCGCCCACGGCGTGCAGACGGGTCTCGACATCATGCCCGGAATCGTCATCATCTGCACCCTGGTGATGATGCTGGCTTACGGAGCAACGGACGGCGTCTATACGGGAGCCGCCTATGAGGGAGTCGCCTGCTTCCCCTGGCTTGGTGACAAGCTCTCATTCCTCATCGAGCCCCTGTTCGGTTTCTCGAATCCTGAGGCCATCGCCTTTCCGGTCACCTCGTTGGGCTCGGTCGGTGCCGCGGTGGCGATGGTGCCGAAGTTTCTGGAGAGCGGCATCATCGGAGCCAAGGAAATCTGTGTCTTCACTGCTATCGGAATCTGCATGGCCGGTTTCCTGAGCACTCACGTCGGCATGATGGACGGCATCAAGGAGCGTGACCTGACCAGCGTGGCCATCCTGACGCACCTCGCCGGCAGTCTCAGTGCCGGCGTATTTGGCCATGCTCTATTTCTATTGTTCGGCTGAGATCCGGAGGAACTTCGCATGACTCCCAAGACGCTCATCCTCGCTTCGTCGCGGTTGCTGCTGGTTTGCCTGGCCCTGATACTCCTACCGGCAAACTCGGATGGGCAGGAGTCGGACACGGGGGATGCCAACGGAATCGACGCGAAGCTCCGGAGGATCTTTACGGACGAGGAGTTCGAGCCGGAGGAATTCGGTCCGGCTAGATGGCAGGACGACGGTGCCTACTACACGACGCTCGAGCCTTCGGACACCGTCAAGGACTCGAAGGACGAAGAAGCCAAGGACATCGTGCGATACGAGACCACAACCGGGCTGCGGGAAGTCGTCATCGAGGCCGGGCAACTGGTTCCCGAGGGCAGGAGCAGGGCTCTCGAGATCGATGACTACGCCTGGTCGGAGGACAAGAAGCGACTGCTGATCTTCACCAATACCGAGCGGGTCTGGCGCCGCAACACCCGGGGGGACTACTGGGTCATGGATCTGGCAACGGGTGACCTGAGGCAGCTGGGGGGCGACGCTGCGCCCTCCACGCTGATGTTCGCCAAGTTCTCGCCTGACGGCACGCAGGTCGCATACGTCCAAGGCCATAATCTCCATGTCGAGGAAATCGACGGTGGCAGCATCACTCCTCTTACCAGGGACGGCTCGGAGACGATCATCAACGGCACCTCCGATTGGGTCTACGAGGAGGAGTTCGGCATTCGCGACGGCTTCCGGTGGAGCCCGGATGGCCGTCACATAGCCTTCTGGAACTTCGACTCCAGCGGCGTCGACGAGTTCGCCCTGATCAACAACACGGACACCCTGTATCCCGAGATCACCCTGATTCCCTATCCCAAGGCTGGAACGACGAACTCGGCTGCTCGAATTGGTGTGGTCGGCGCGACCGGCGGCGAGATCCGCTGGATGGACGTTCCGGGAGATTCGAGAAATACCTACATCGCGCGTATGGATTGGTGCGACGATTCCGAGACGCTCATCCTGCAACACCTCAATCGACTGCAGAACACCAACGACGTGTTGCTCGCCGATACTGCAACCGGCAAGGTCCGGCGAGCTCATCAGGACCGGTCCGACACCTGGGTCGATGTCATGGACGACCTCGAATGGCTCGAGGGGTCCGAGGAGTTTGTCTGGCTGAGCGAGAAGGACGGCTGGCGGCACGCCTATCGGGTGCGTAGAGACGGCGGGGGCGAGAAGCTCATCACTCCCTTCGAGGCCGACGTGATCAGCCTGGTGGGTACTGGCAGTGGAGCGGAGTGGCTCTACTTCATCGCCTCGCCCGACAACGCGACACAGAGGTTTCTCTATCGTGCGAAGGTCGATGGCTCGGGACGACCCGAGCGAGTCACTCCGACCGACCAGCCCGGTAGTCACAGCTACGATCTTTCGCCCGACGGGGCTTACGCCTTCCACACATATTCCCGATTCGACGTTCCACCCGTGGTCGATCTTGTGCGCCTGCCCGAACACGAGACCGTGCGCGTGCTGGAGGACAACTCCGCGTTGGCGAGCAAGCTGAGCGACATCGTTCAACCCCCCGTGGAGTTCTTCCAGACAGAGGTCGAGCCCGGCTTCTTGCTCGATTCCTGGATGCTCAAGCCGCGTGACCTCGAGCCCAGCCAGAGCTATCCACTGCTCGTCTTCGTCTACGGCGAGCCGGCGGGAACCACCGTGGTAGATCGCTGGGGAGGCGAGCGAATGCTGTTTCATCGGGCCCTGGCCGACGAGGGCTTCGTGGTCGTCAGCTTCGACAACCGCGGCACGCCGGCACCCAAGGGGGCGGCCTGGAGAAAGGTCGTATACGGAACCGTCGGCGAACACTCATCGAGAGACCAGGCGGCCGCTGTCCGCGCGTTCAGCAGGAAGCATTCCTTTGTCGATCCCGAGCGGGTTGCCGTCTGGGGGTGGAGTGGTGGGGGCTCGAACACCCTGAATTGCATGTTCCGTTACCCGGAGGTGTTCAAGGTCGGTGTCTCGGTGGCCCCGGTTCCCGACCAGAGGCTCTACGACACCATTTACCAGGAGCGCTACATGGGCCTACCAGATGACAATGCTCGCGGGTATGAGATCGGCTCTCCCATTCACTTCGCCGCAGGACTCGAGGGTCGCCTTCTTCTCGTCCATGGCACTGCCGACGACAATGTGCACTACCAAGGGACCGAACGTCTGGTGAATCGCCTCATCGAGCTCGGCAAGCCGTTCGACATGATGGTCTACCCGAATCGGACCCACGCCATCAAAGAAGGCGATGGAACCCGGTTCCACGTCTATAGCCTGATCGCTCGCTACCTCACGGAAGCACGCTGGTAGGGTCTGGAAGCGTTGTTTCGAAGTTGCGAAGTCAGACATTCTCGACTGCCAATGCCGTGTCGACCTGAAGATAGAATCAAACCGTGACGCCGCAGATTGCATTCCTCTTCGCCCTGCTGGCGGTGATGGTCTACCTGTTTCTCACCGAGAAGCTGCCGGTCGATCTGACGGCGTTCTTGGGGCTGACTACCCTGATCTTCACGGGCTACCTGACACCGGCCGAGGCATTTACAGGCTTTTCGTCACCGGCGGTGATCACCATGTTGTCGGTCTTCATCGTCGGGGCTGCGCTGCTCGAGACCGGCGTGGCGGATGTCATCGGCGGTCGAATCCACAGGCTCGTCGGCGACAGCGAGACCCGTCTCATCATCGTGCTGATGGTGACCTGCGGCATCCTCTCGGCCTTCATGAACAACATCGCCGCCACCGCCGTGCTGATGCCGGCGGTAGCCACGATCGCGCGGCGCGCCGGACTGTCACCATCGCGACTGTTCATGCCGCTGGCCTTCGGTGCCATCCTCGGCGGTACCACCACCCTGGTGGGAACACCCCCCAATATCCTCGCGGCGCAGATGCTGGACGAGCGAGGGCTCCAGCCGTTCTCGCTCTTCGACTTCACGCCCCTGGGCCTGGTCCTGCTCGGCCTTGGTGTGGTCTACATGTTGACCCTCGGGCGCAAGCTCCTGCCCGCAGGAGAGCGGCACGGTCCGGCCGCCGCTGAGTCTCGTGATCTGACGCAGGTCTACCAGCTCAAAGAGCATCTGTTCTCGATCCGTCTGCCGGAGGACACGCCGCTCGATGGAATGACCCTGGCCGAGACACGCCTCGGCAACACTCTCGGCGTCAAGGTCTTGTCCATCCTCCGGGGGGATCGCCGTCGCACGATGCCCCGGGGCGATTCGGTTCTGCGGGGCGGCGACGTCTTGATGGTCGATGGTCTGGCCGCCGATCTCGGTGAGCTGCTGCGGATGCAGAACCTCGAGATCGAGCAGATCCGGGTTGCAGAGCTGCCGAGCCCGGTGCGGGGAGTGGGCGGGGTACGGGCCCGCGTACTGACCGGTTCTCCTTTGATCGGATTCAACCTCAGGGAGCTGAGCTTCCGCGACCGATTCGGCTTGGTGGTGGTCGGTGTGCGTCGAGGAGAGCACCTGCAGGGGGTCGAGCTCGGTGAATGGGTGCTGCGGGCGGATGACGAGATCTTCGCCCTCGGCGCGAAAGAGCGTCTCGAGAGTCTGTCGCGACATCCGGACTTCGAGGTTCTCCAAACGGGGCTCACCGCGATTCGAGGTCTGGTCAGCCAGCTGCATCTGGTGCGGATACCGGAAGGGTCCCCGTTGGTGGACACATCCATCCAGGAGAGCCGGCTGGGCGAGCTGGTGGGCCTGACGATTGCTGGGCTGATTCGGGACGACGAGACCCACCTGGCCGTCTCACCCAACGAGGTCCTCCGTGCCGACGATCGACTGCTGATCGGCGGTGACCCCGAGAGGCTCGTGACTCTTTTCGACCTCGGCGAGGTACAGCTCGAGAAGGAGCTCGAAGAGGCGCCCCTGGAGTCGGAAGAGATAGGGATGGTCGAGGCCGCCCTGGCTCCGCGCTCCGCTGCCATCGGTCGGACGCTGGCCGATCTGCGCTTCCAGAGCCGCTACGGACTTCTCGCATTGGCCCTGTGGCGCGAGGGCCAGCCCCACCACGTCGATTTCTCCCACGTTCCTCTTCGCCTCGGGGACGCCCTCTTGTTGCACGGGCCACGACAGAAGATCCGCGAGCTGGCGGCCGAGCCCGATTTCGTCGTGCTGTCGCAAGCCGACCAGGCACCACCGCGTCTGAGCAAGGCGCCGTGGGCCTTCGGCGCGCTCCTGTTGATGATCGGACTCGTGGTCACGGGTGTTCAGCCGATTCATGTTGCGGCGTTTGCCGCTGCTTCGCTGGCGATTCTCTTCGGTGCCCTGACCATGCAAGAGGCCTATCGAGCGATCGAATGGAAGGCCATCTTCCTGGTGGCGGCGGTGCTGCCGGTGGGTATGGCCATGGAGCGCACGGGAGCGGCCATGTTCCTGGCAGACGGGGTCACGAATCTGGCGGGGCCGCTCGGCAATCACGCGACGCTGGCGGCTCTGGTCATCCTGGCGAGCATGCTGTCGCAGGGTCTCGACGGTGCTCCGGCCGTCGTTCTGCTGGCGCCGGTCGTGATCAATGCGGCCAACACTCTCGGCATCAGCCCCTACCCGCTGATGATGGGCGTGAGCCTGGCAGCGTCGGCCGCCTTCATGACGCCGTTCTCTCACAAAGCCAACCTGCTGGTCATGGGTGCCGGTGGCTACCGCTCGAGCGACTATCTCAAGGTCGGCACCCCACTCACCCTGGTCATTCTCGTGGTGCTGACGCTGCTCGTGCCCGTGTTCTTCCCCTTCTGAGCCGTGTCCCTCCGACTCGTCGCCACCTGCGCGCTCGGCCTCGAGGAGTTCCTCGAGGCCGAGTTGAAGAATCTCGGTCTCTCGAACTGCAGCCGGGAGCGCGGCGCCATCGCCTTTTCGGGTACCTGGGACGATGTGCTGCGGACAAACTGGCGACTCAGGACGGCCAATCGGGTACTCGTGGAGCTGGCCGCCTGGGATGGGTCGAGCGCCGAGGCCCTCGAGGCGGGTGCGGGCCGGCTGGTCGAGAGCTCCCGAGTCTGGGATGGTGTAAGGGCCGCTGAGCTGTTCGATCCCCTTCGGAGCTTTGCGATTCGTGCCACCGCGGCCAGGTCACACATTCGTGACACTCGCTGGGTGGGCTTGAAGGTCAAGGATGGAATCGTCGATGCCCAACGGCGAAGATTCGGGCGCCGCGCTTCCATCGATCGCAAGGACCCCGGCATCCAACTGAGGGTCTGGCTTTCTCGCGACCGGGCGACGCTGCTCCTGGACACCTCGGGCGATCCGCTGGACCGCCGGGGATATCGGGTGGCGACCAGTGAGGCTCCAGTGCGCGAGAACCTGGCGGCGGCGTGCATCCTCGCATCCGGCTGGAATGGCCAGGGTCCCGTAGTGGATCCGATGTGTGGCTCGGGAACTCTTCTGACGGAGGCTGCGGCCGTGGCGCTCGACCTGGCGCCTGGTCGGCTCCGGACGAAGTGGGCCTTCGAGCGGCTGCCCGGTTTCGACAGGGCCGCCTGGGAGTCTCTTCGACGGGACGGGATTCGATTGCCTGAGACCGGATTGAGACTCTTCGGAGTGGACCAATCTCAGGCAGCTGTCGAGGCGGCAAGCGCCAACCTCCGGAAGGCCGGCTTGGCAGCACTGTCCTCTCTCGAGGTCGGAGACGGCTATTCCTTCCAGCCGCCGACCGGTCCCGGTTTGCTAGTCGTCAATCCCGCGTACGGTGAGCGTCTCGAGGAGAACCGGGATCAGTGGCCCCGGCTCGGCGACCTCATGAAGCAGCGCTATGCGGGCTGGAAAGCGGTGGTGCTGGCCGGCGGAGAGGGGCTGGGAAAGCACATTGGACTGCGGCCAAAGCGACGCATCCCGATACGCAACGGCCCGCTGGATGCCCGCATTCTGCCTTTCGACCTGTACTGATCCAACTGCGGAGCTTTCTTGGATTTGTCGCCTTCTCATTCGAAGGTGGTCGATCGCCACCAGCCATGAGAGCAAGGGCATGGAAACTGCATCTTGGGACACATGAGGAGGGTCAAGCCAATGAGAAAGTTCCTCTGCTGTTATCTCGCATTCCTGATGCCTGCCGCCGCGATGCCGGCAGAGACGGTCACGATTCCCTTCGGGACCACGGTCTTCTGTGAGCTGGATCAGCAAATCACCACCCGACAGAAGGAAGCCTACGCCGTCCAGACGGGTGACATCGTCCGGGCCGATGTCTGGAAGGACGTCTGGGTCGATGGCCATCGGGTCATCGCTGCCGGAACACCGGTCTATGCCAAGGTCGAGAGGATGAAGAAGGCTCGTATGGCAGGCCAGAAGGGGTTTCTCGAGATCGAGGTCTTGAGTGCTTCGGCTGTCGACACAACGGCTGTTGCCCTCGATGGCGGCTACGACCGGTCTGGGAGGGGCAGGATGGGAGTGACCATTGGACTGGCGGTCGCCCTGGCTTGGCCTTTCGTCTTTCTAAAGGGCAAGAACGTCTTCCTGGAACCTGGGGCGATCTTCGACGCCATGGTCAGTGCCTCGACCAGGGTGGAAGTTCCCGAGGACGCCCCCGTTGCGATCCGAGTCGAAGGTGAGCCTGGCCTGGTGGTCGAGATCTCTTACGCCGAGCTCGATCTCACGAAGAAGATCAAGCAGCTACCGCTGATCCTGCAGGTGCCCGAAGGGCAGCTCTCGAGAGCCAGCGTGATCTCGGTCAACGGCAACGAGATCAACCCGATCCAGGTGACCGTTCAAGGGGAAGCCGGCGAAGGAAGCTATGAGGCGGTCTTGGACTTCAAGCTGCTGTCCAATCACTTCGGACGGGGCATGAACCG
>JBATEX010000136.1:0-46090 GCA_049664225.1 Thermoanaerobaculia bacterium | reverse complement strand
CCCCCGACTGCCGACCAGATCGCTCGGATGTGCGACACCCTCGTCCACCGTGGCCCGGACAGTCAGGGCTCGATTCTCGAGGGCCCGGTGGGGCTCGGAATGCGGCGCCTGTCGATCATCGATCTCGCCGGCGGCGACCAGCCGCTGTTCAACGAAGACCGGTCGGTCAGCCTGGTCTTCAACGGCGAGATCTACAACTACCGCGAGCTGCGAGAGCGACTCGAAGGCCAAGGGCACATCTTCGCGACAGCCACTGATGGCGAGGTCATCGCGCATCTCTGGGAGGAGTACGGCGAGGCCTTCCCAACTCACCTTAACGGTATGTTCTCGATCGCCCTCCACGACAAGAGACAACGACGCGTGGTTCTCGTCCGAGACCGACTCGGAATCAAGCCGCTCTTCCTGACACTGACGGGCGACCATATGGTGCTCGGATCCGAGGTCAAGTCGCTTCTTGCCTCGGGGCTCGTGCAACCGCGAGTCGATCTGAACAGTCTCGCTCAGTTCCTGGCCTGGGAATACGTTCCGGGACCGGCGACTCTATTCGCTGGAATCCGCAAGCTCGATCCGGGTTCTCTATTGATCCTCAGCACGGATTCCGGAGAGGTTCGTGAGACCCGGTGGTGGCAGATCCCAGCAAGCGAGGCGGCGGAAACAGAGCTCTCCACCGAGGAGTGGATCGAGGCTGTAGACGACCAGATCCGCCGGTCGGTCCAGCGCCAGTTGGTGAGTGACGTGCCGCTCGGAGCGTTCCTATCGGGCGGCGTTGACAGCTCGCTGGTCGTGGCGCACATGGGGCCGGCGCGCACCTTCAGCATCGGCTTTGCCGACCCGAGCTATGACGAGACCGCCTGGTCCGCCAAGGTCGCCGATCATCTTGGCGTCTCCCATCGCATCGAGATACTGGAACCCCAGATCGGCGATCTCTTCGAAGAGCTGCTGCACTATTTCGACGATCCCATCGGCGACTTCTCCATCTTTCCGACCTATCTGGTCTCGAAGCTGGCCCGAGAAGAGGTTACGGTCGTCCTGACTGGTGACGGTGGCGACGAGCTGTTCGGCGGTTACGAGACCTACGTTGCACAGCAAGCCGCTCGAACCTGGCAGTCCGTTCCTGGCCCCCTGCGCTCCGGCATTCTCGAGCCATGGATGAGGGGCCTGCGCCCTCGAGCCGCGAAGAAGGGGCTCGTCAACAAGATCATCCGCTTTGCCGAGGGCCTTGCCCAGGACCCGAAGCTCGAACATGCCCGCTGGCGCCTGTTCGCCAGCACCGAGCTTCAAAATCGCCTCCTCACTCCCGAAGCGAGGTCGGGCATCGAGCTACCCATCGAGGGTCACATTCTCCGTCTGGAGCAAGAAGCCGGATCTCGTCCACCCCTCGATCGCAATCTCTACGTCGATGCCCGGAGCTATCTGGTGGACAACTGCCTCGTCAAGATGGATCGCATGTCGATGGCCTGCTCCCTCGAAGCGCGCGTTCCGTTACTCGACCATGACCTGGTCGAACTGGCTTTCCAGGTGCCACCGGAGCTCAAGGTGAGAAATCGGGAGACCAAGGTCCTGCTCAAGAAGGTCGCGGCGAGACATGTACCTCGCGACTGTGTCTACCGACCCAAGGAGGGTTTCAGCATTCCCATCAAACACTGGCTTCGCGATGAGCTGCGTCCGCTGATGGAGGACCTGCTGAGCCACGAGCGGCTCGGTCGCGAGGGGATCTTCGCCATACCCGAGGTGGAACGGTTGAAGCGGGAGCACATAAAAGGGCAGGCCAACCACAGCCATGTTCTGTGGTCGATGATGGTCTTCGAGGACTGGGGAAGACGCTGGGGGGCTCTGTGATCCGGAGACAACCCGACGAAGCCGCCACAGACTGCTACGACCTCGTTATCGTTGGAGGAGGCGTCTACGGAATCGCCCTCCTTCTCGAAGCCTCTCGACGCGGCTTGAAGCCCCTGTTGCTGGAGCAGGCCGACTTTGGCAGTGAGACCTCCTGGAACAGTCTGCGAATCGTGCACGGCGGCCTGCGCTATCTGCAGAGCCTGGATCTGCCGCGTTTCTTCGAGTCGGTAAGAGAGCGTCGCTGGTTCCTGCGCCACTTCCCGGACCTGGTTCGGCCTCTCTCCTGCCTGATGCCCCTATACGGGAAGGGTCTCAAGCGCCCCAGCATCTTTCGCCTGGCATTGGCCACCAACTCGCTGCTTTCGATGAAGCGCAATCGAGGCGTTTCGCGAGCTGGTCATCTGCCGGCGGGTGGCGTGCTCTCGGTGGCCGAAACGCTCGAGCGTTTTCCGATGGCGGCCAAAGACAACCTCGAAGGAGCCGCGCTCTGGTACGACGCCGCCATGCCCGACTCGCAGCGGCTCCTCATCGAGATGCTCCATTGGGCCTGCGCCTGTGGGGCTACAGCCCTCAACTACGTTCAAGCCGTTGGCTATGAGCGATCAGCAGACGAGATCGCGACAATCTCGGCCATCGACCGCACAACCGGGAGAGAGCTGACCTTTCGAGCGCCTCTGGTGGTCAATGCCGCGGGACCGTGGTGCCGCGAAGTCTCGAGCGCGTTCGATCGCGACATCCCGGAGCTGTTTCACTACTCGCTCGCCTTCAACGTCGTCCTCGACCGAGAGCCGTTGGCGGACTCTGGTCTCGCCGTATCGCCCAGGTCGCGCCCCGGCAGAACCTACTTTCTGGTGCCCTGGAAGGGCAGGATCATGGCAGGGACGTTTCACGCGCCCTGGAAGGGACTTCGGGAGGACGCCGGGATCACCGACGAGATGCTAGCGACTTTCCTCGGGGACCTCAACGACTCCATCCCCGGCTTGGATGTCGCCCCGCCAGACGTGGAAGGAGTGCACTGGGGACTGCTCCCTGCCGCGAAGCCAGACTCCGACGAGCTCGCCAGTCGCCCGGTGATCCTCCATCATGGCGATCGAGGCGGTCCCGAGGGCCTCTTCAGTGTCTCCGGGGTCAAATTCACGACTGCCCGGCTTGTCGCGGAGCAGACCCTGAAGGCCGTCCAACGGTTCCGAGACCTCGGTCTTCCAGAGCTAGCTTCGACCCCGAGACCAGAGGCCACCCAGTGGCCGACCCTCGAGGATCTCTCCGAAGCTCGTGCCGAGTTGGATGGCCGTCTTCGTGGCAGGGTCGAGGAGCTTGCCAAGCTCGAGTCGGTTATCCGTGTTGACGACGTTCTCCTCCGCCGGACGGATTGGGTAACGGGACCCGAATCCCAGACAACCGCGCGGTCGAAGCTGTCAGCCCTGCTGCAGGAGCCGGATCTACGGCCGGTACAATCGTCATCCTGACTCCACACGAGACCCGGCCCCGAGACGAGAAGCCTCGGGGCCGGGTCACCTCAACTCGCAGAAACGAACTGACCTTAGCTCACAAAGAGCCTGGTGTTCCGGTTCCTTGGACTAGTCTTCGCCGGTCTTGGCCGGACACTCGTCAGAAAGCTCGTTCGCTTGCACCAACAGAGCTATCGCACCTGAGCACACCTTGGCGCGAACCTCTTCTTCAGTGAACGGGTAGTTGACGTCCGGTGACAGCGCGTTCAGGAGGGCCGCGGTTCCGTGCCTTTGGATCCTGTTGATGCCCCCACCTCGGGCCCAGATGGCCTCGGTGAGAAGCTTACTGCCGAGGTCAGGGTAGCAGCCGTCGAAGGCGATCTCGTCACCCCACAGGGTGGTCAATGGAATTGGCCAGTAGTTGTCCTGATTCCCTTTACCGCCACCGAAGTGGTTCCTCCAGAAGCCCGGCGTGCAACCTGCTCCGCCCTCACGCCTGTACACGATGTTATCGATGCCACCCGAGCCTTGGAGCCAGACTCGCATTCTCATGACACCGTGAGTGTCTCCGAGACTGATGGTCTGGGTCCCGTTCCCGGGATCCATGTTGTCGAAATAGTACGTACCAATCAGGCTATCTCCGTCATCGAAAAGCTCGACCCGGGGGTCGGGTGCATTCCCATCGAAGTCGATCGCCATCATCGTCCGCACCATCACGGGTACGGCGAAGGTGAAATCGATCCACACATTGTCCGCAGCCGTTTGTTGGTAATCGTCCGGCTTATCCACCAACATGTCCGGGGTCATGTCCGCCGGGTTGGCATTGTTGTAGTTGTCGATGACATTTCTGGCGACGACCAGCGCGTTGCCCTGGGGGGTGCAATTCTCGAACTCCCCTCCGGGGCCATTTTCGGGGTCAATCGGAAGCCCTAGACCACCGCATTGTGTGTTGGGTGTGCCGAGATCACGATCGATGGTCTGGTCCTGGTTCAAGGTTTGAAACGAGGTATCGAAGACCACCGCGTGATTGCCGACGTGCCCAACATCAGGATTGTTGCCGTTGACGGCCACATATCCACCATGAACCGTGTTGGGAATCGCTCCATGGCTGAAACCCTCGAAATCGATGGTATCGGCCAGTAGGCCTGTAGCCGCGAACACGACTGTCACCAACGCAATGAACAAGCACTTCCTCATGATTGATCTCCTTTTCCTGGGAATTCTAAAAAGGCTCAGCATCCTCACGTTCTCTCCCCAACTGCTTCAAGGTAGGGTCAGGAACCGACCTTTTCAGCAGCGAGCCGTTCAGGGCTCGTCTTGGACAAGTCCGGCAGTCTGGCGATCTAGGAGCTTCCCCCGAGAGTGGTTCAGCGAAGAAAGCGGTGAAGACCCATGACTTTGCGCCCCCGACTCACGTCGAGTTTGCCCTTTTCGGTCTCAGCCGCTTAAGGGTAGGCGCTTACGCTCCAAATGGCAAGACCCCTACGAACATATAGCTATTCGGCTATTTTCACAAAGTGCCAGAGGACTTCTGGCCGACTGTGAGGCACTTCATTCCAACCAAACTGTGCCTAGTGTGTATGCTATGAAAGCCTATCGAGACCAAGGTTCTTCCCTGAGGGCCCTTTCTTCATTCATGACCAACTCCGAAGCCCCACCCAACCTGTCGGTGGTCATTCCTCTCTTCAACGAGGTGGAGAGCATCCTTCAGCTTGCCGAGGAGCTCGAGCAAGCCCTGAGCGATCTGCCCCAAACCTGGGAAGTGATCTTCGTCGATGACGGTAGCAGCGACGGCACATTCGAGGCGTTGAGCGAGTATTCCACTCGGAATCACCGGATCCGGGCTGTCCGTCTCAGCCAGAACTTCGGGCAGACGGCCGCCCTCCAGGCGGGGTTCACGCTTGCTCGAGGCGAGATCGTGGCAACCATGGACGGAGATCTCCAGAACGACCCTCGGGACATCCACCGACTCGTCGAGAAGCTCGACGAAGGCTTCGATGTCGTGTCGGGCTGGCGACGGGATCGCAAGGATCGTCTCGTGACCCGCAAGATCCCGTCCTGGTGCGCGAACTGGCTCCTCAGCAGAGTCACCGGCGTCCGGCTCCACGACAATGGTTGTGCTCTGAAGGCCTATCGAAAGAGGGTGCTGGAGCGGATCGAGCTGTACTCCGACATGCATCGATTCATCCCCATTCTCCTGGTCCACCGCGGCGCCGAGCTCATCGAGCTGGAAGTCAATCACCGACCCCGTCAATTCGGCGTCAGCAAATACGGTCTATCACGAACCTGGAAGGTCCTGTTGGACATCTCCACTCTGGTGATGATCACCCGGTTCTTCAATCGACCCGGGCAGTGGTTCGGCCTGCTCAGCTTGCCAATCTTCCTGGCTGGCCTGCTGGCATTTGGCGCCTCGGTCTACCAGTACCTGAATCCCAGCGACATTTCCAGCACCACTCAAGGTCTGCCCATCGTTCTGCCGGGCGCCACGATCCTCCTGACATTCGCTTTTCTCTATTCGATTCTCATGGCCATCGTGAGCGAGCTCATTGTGTTTCTGGGCGATGAGCCCGAACCTGGCATGGTGCCTTCGCAGGGTGACACCCAGGTGGAGGTACTCTAGTCATGACCAGGAGGTTCGACGTCTCCGTGATCGTACCCATCGTGGCCAAGGTGGGTGATCTGGAGGCGTTGGTCACCGAATACGGGAGTGTGCTCCAACAATGTGGCAAGACCTACGAGTTCATCTTTGTCCTAGGCCCGCAGCATCGCCCCCTCGCCAGTGACCTGCAGGATATTCGGCAAGGAACCGAGGTCGACATCACCATCCTGGCACTTCCCGCCCCTTTCCACGAGGCCACGGCACTCGCGGCGGGCTTCGACCGAGCGGCGGGCGATGTCGTCATCACCTGTGCAGCGTTCTTCCAGGTGACCCCCGAATCGATACCGGTCATGCTCGAGGTGTTGGAGAACGGAGACGCGGATCTCGTGGTGGCCCGCCGCTACCCGAGGCGAGGCTCTTTTCTCAATCGACTGCAGGCCCAGGTCTTCCACTGGTTGGTGAGAACCCTGACGGCTACCGAGTTCCACGACGTAACCTGCGGATTCCGGGCCATGAAACGACAGGTCGCCGAAGCTCTCCACCTCTATGGTGACCTCCACCGGTTCATCCCCATCATCGCGCGGACACTCGGCTTCCGCGTCACGGAAGTGAAAGTCGAGCAGCATGTCGAAGATCGGCCGACCAAGCTGTACGGCCCGGCGGTCTACTCGAGACGAATTCTCGACATCCTCACCGTCTTCTTCCTGGTGAATTTCACGCGGCGACCGCTCCGGTTCTTCGGACTGATCGGCCTGGGGCTGCTGGTTCTCGGCGGTGGGATCACTCTCTACCTCGGCATCTACCGAATTCTCGGTATGGGTGGAATCGCCGACCGCCCCTTGCTGCTGTTGGGGATCTTGCTGGCGGTGCTCGGCTTTCAGAGCATCTCGATGGGGCTTCTGGGCGAGCTCATCATCTACACTCACGCTCGCAAGATGCGGACCTACCGCATCGCACAAGAGTTCTGAGCTCGCCGGGCGCCAGCCGCAAGCCTACCGGCGCCGAAAGATTTCCTTGGCGGGATTCCCTTGGAGGATCACGTTGTCGGGGATGTGACCCGAGACGACTGAACCGGACGCCACGATGACGTTGTTCCCGATGGTGGTTCCGTCGAGAACGACGCTGTTACCCCCAATCCAGACGTTCTCACCGATCTCGATCCCTTTGGAGCTGGAGCCCTGTTCAGCCAGGGGGATGTCGAGTCGATCGTAGCGATAGTTGCTGCTGACGACGAGGACATAAGGGCCGAAGAGGCAGTTGTCGCCAACCGTCAGGCCCTTTTCTCCCGGTGAAAAGGAGCACCCCACCCCGACTCCGACATTCCGACCGAGTCGCAGCACCCCGTGCCGGGCCTTCAGCTGACAGAAGGAGCTGATAGTCGTGCCTTCACCCATCGATAGCAGTTTGCTGACATCGATCTCTGCGCGGGGGCTGACTCGGCTCTTGTACTTGAAATAGCAGTAGACTGTATTGAACAGGCCGGGCGTGTATGCACCTGGAATCATCGAATGATCACCCACAAACAGTCGTCAGGATTCGTTGATCTTATTCGACCTGGAGCTGAAGCGTCCATCGAGTCACGGGCTACCAGCTTCCTTGACCTCGAGGCAGGGGCTGAGTGGTAATCTCGCAAGCTGGAGTCGAGCGCAGAATTCTCAGACGCCGACTAGAGGTTTTCTATCGATGGAAGCTGACCACACACTAAGAGTCATCTTTGCCGATGTCTTCGAACTGCCAATGGAGGAGATCACCGACGGCCTGACCCCGGAGACCTGCGCCACCTGGGACTCCCTGAACCACCTTCGCCTGATCACCGAGATCGAAAGCCGATTCGGGGTCGAGTTCACGATGGCCGAAGTTCAGGAAGCCTTGAGCGTAACCAAGTTTCGGCAACTGCTCGCGGCACGCGACATCTGACAGACACTCCCGAGCCTCAGGCGGCCGAGCGGGCCATCGCCCGAAAGCCGGCTTCTTCGTCTCCAAACTGCCGGAAACCCAGCCGCTGATAGAAATTTAGAGCGCTCGTGTTGTCGGTGAGGCAGTGCAGGCAGTAACTCGTCTCGAAGCTCCGGTGCCCAAAGAAGTCCTCCATCAGTGCCGTAGCCACTCCGCAGCCCCGAAAGCTGTCGGAGACCGCCATCCTTGCAAGGTAGAGACTCTCTTCGGGCAAAGTCGGTAGGGAGGGGCGCACTTGCTTGAGTTGCTTCAGAAAGGCCTCTTGGACTCCGCGGTCGAGTCCCCGAAGGAGTCTCAAAGTCCCCTCCATCATCACGTAGCGCAGCACTTCCGTCGAAACACAGGCGTGCAGTCCAGCCACTTCCGACTCGATGAGGACAATGGAGACTCTCTCCAACTCGGTACCGCGTTGCCCCAACTGCTTGGCGATCTGCCTCTCGACGAGATCGCGATCGGCCTCGATCAGATCGTAATAGCCACGGCCGGCATTGAAGACGAGCCTGGCGCAACCCCGCAATTGACGGGTGTTCAGTCCGTCGGGTGAGGAGATCGTCAGTTTGGCGACTGTTCGAGGGACCATCGCTCGACCTGGACCAACCCTACTTCAAACGACGCCTCAGAGCCAGCCTGTCGATCTTTCCATTGAGGTTCAGGGGCATCTCATCGACGGCCCGGATCTCCCGAGGCACCATGTAGGAGGGCAGCTTCTGGCGCAGCAGGTCCTTCAGCCCGGTAAGTTCTTCGTCGGAACCCTGGACGAAGAGAGCGATCGACTCCGCAGCACCCCCAGCCTGCGGCAGGATAGCCGCCGCGAACGAGTGTCCCACGTACTCGCGAGCGAAGTGCTCGATCTCGCCCAGCTCGACCCGGTGCCCCTGAACCTTGACCTGAGAATCCAACCGACCGCAGTACACGAGGTCTCCTTGCTCGTTGCGGAAGCAGAGATCTCCTGTGCGGTAGAAGCGTGCAGCATCGGAGCCCTCGCCCAGCTCGACGAAAGCCTCCTCCGTGCGCTCGACGTCCTGGAAATAGCCACTCATGACCTGGTCCCCGGCCACACAGAGCTCGCCTTGCTCACCCTCGGCTGCCTCGAGACCATCCTCTCCCACTAGCCTCGCCTCCATGCCGGGATACATCTTCCCGATCGGCACGACTCCCTGGTAGGCCTCCGATGCAGATGCCTCTTTGGACCAGTCGTAGCTCGAACAGAATATAGTGGCTTCGGTGGGCCCGTAGACATTTCGGATGGTGGCGTTCGGAACGCATTCCGACCAACCTTCGACCAGGCCTTGCGGCAATGCCTCGCCACAGAAGAGGCTGTGTCGCAACTTCGGCAGGCGGATCTCCTTGAAATAGCGCTCCAGGTAGCCCAAGACCGAAGGGACCATCAGTGCCACAGTTACATCCTGGCTTCGCATCGTCTCGACAATCTGCAGCCAGGCGATACCTGAATCCGGCACCACACAGCAGCATCCCCCAACCGCCAACGGCGCCAGGAGCGACATGACGGACAAATCGAACGTCAGACTGAACATTTGGAGGAACCTGTCGTCGGGCGAGAACTGATAGGCCGGTCCTTCGAGCAAGACCTCGAAGAAGGCGTCCAGGTTCCGAAAGGTGATCGGCACCCCCTTGGGCTTGCCGGTGCTCCCAGAGGTGAAGAAGACGTAAGCAATGTCGTCCTTGGACCTCTCAGCGAACGAGACTGCGGCCCGTTTAGAGTCAAGACCTTTCACATCCAGGATTTCGACTGCGATTCGACTCGATTCAACTGCCTCGGCCAAAGCCGGTTGTTCGCCGCTCGTCAGGACACGTCTTATCCCGGCCTGGTCGAGAATCTGGCTGATTCTGGAAGCCGGATAGGTCCGACTGATCGGCACATAGCCGGCCCCTGCGGCCAGGATCGCCAAGATCGAGGCATAGGTGCCGATGTCGTCACCGGTCATCACCCCAATCAGAGGATCGGGGTCCGTTGTGGGGGCAATCAGGACACTTCGGACAGCTCCGACCGAATCGTGCAGCTCCGAGTATGAATACTCGCCCTCTCCAGTTGCCAGGGCAGGTCGCTCGGAGAACTGCGCGGCTGTTCGTTCCAGAAGCTGAGGCAGCTTTGCTTGCTCCAGAAAGGCCTCCTTCTTACCTGATTCCCCGATCCCGCCCACCAAGAACATTCTACCGGCTCTTTCGGAGCCAAGGTCTCCGCCAGAAGAACCCCGCTGCATATTCACGGTGACGAATAACCTTGCTCGTCTCCCGGGGGCTTTCTGTATACTGAGGGCACCATGATCATTCGAGTTGTGTCCCGTCGAATCCCAAGGGCTGGGAACCCAGCCATTTGTGCCGCATTGTTGTTGGTTCTTGTGGCCGCAATCCTCCTTGCAGCAGGCTGCGCCTCGAAGACGCCCAGTCTCGCCCCGAGTGTCGTGCAGGAGCCCTTTCCGACAGAAGGCCCGGCACCCTACGTCTTGCAAGCCGGTGACATCATCGGAATTCGGTTCTGGGACAACCCGGAGCTGGACGAAGAAATGACAATCCGGCCTGACGGGATGATCTCCATGCCTTTCATCGACGAAGTCCACGCCGCGGGAAGAACTCCCGGCGAGCTGGATGAGGAACTGACGCGCCTCTATCAGCAGGAGCTCGCCAGGCCGACCATTACCGTCATTGTTCGCGATGCCGTGGGCCAGCAGATCTTCGTCGGTGGTGAAGTCGGAGAAAAAGGGCTCTACGATTTTCGAGGCAGACTGAGCGTCTTTCAAGCCATTCAGATGGCAGGAGACTTCCTACCCTCCGCTTACCGAGCCGAAGTGCTGGTCATTCGAACCCGTCCGGACGGCACCCGTATTGCCCGGTCCTTGGATCTCAACCCGGTCCTGTCGGGAGCCAACCCCAGCGCTGACCTGATGCTGCAAGCCTGGGACGTGATTTTCGTACCGAGAAAGAAAGTCACGACCTTTGACATTTTTGCTCAGCAGTATATTGAACCGATCTACAGGCTACTACCGATCCGTATCGTAGGCACTGTCGACGTGTTCGGGACGAACTAGACTATTAAGTTTCACCTGGTGTCGAGCAGAAGGCAGCCCGAAGTCCGGACGGCACCAGCCGCCGCCGCAAGAAGACTGACAGTCTCTAGCAAAACCGATGAGCGCTCTTGAAGAAAAACCAATCCCCTGGCGAGAGCTCCTGGAAGCTCTTTTTCGGCGCCGCTGGACTATCGTGTCAATCACGGTTGCCGGATTCCTTGTCGCTTCCATCCTGGTCACCACGAAGGCTCCAACCTACACGGCGGTAGCCAGGATCCAGCTCACTGCCGAGGGGTTTTCCGGTCCGCGTGAGGAGGCGATGGACTTCGACCAGATCCAGGCCGAGCTCGCCTTCCTCAAGAGCCCTGTTCTGATCCGCAGCGTCCTTCGCGAGTACTCGGACACCAGTGCGGCAAAAGGCCAACGCAACCTGTCTCTCAGGTACCTGGTCAACTCACCCAAGAGGCTGGCCAACGATCTCTATAGGAGGCTTCACGGGATGCCGCAGGCCGAGCCCCTCGATTCATTCGCACATGAGATGGCCGAATGGATCGAGGCCGAGCCCGTCGGCCGGTCCAATGTGATCGAAATCTCGTACCAGGATAGCAACCCGGAGTTCGCGGCCAGATTTGTCAATGACCTCATCGCGGCCCATACAGAGCGCATCGCAACACTGGAGGGTGAGACCGAGACGCTCCCTTTCTGGGACGCGAAGATCCAAGAGGCTGCCAAGCGATCCAGCGAGGCCCAGGCAGCTCTCGATGCATACGAAGCCGAGCAGGGGCCCGATCTTCTGGCTCGTGATGAAGCGCAACTCAAGACGGTACTGGCCAAGCTCGAGGCTGATCGGATTGCCTTGGAGACCAGGGTCTTCGAAGCTCAAGCTCAGATCTCTTTTCTGAGCGATGAGCTTGTGTCTCAGCCAGAAACTATCGAGGAAGAAGTCAAGGTATCCGAAAGCGAGCTGGCAAAGCTCATCGAAGAACAAATCCTGGAGCTCGAGATCGAGCGTACCGAGCTTCTGACCCGCTACACGCCTCGGAGCACGCCCGTTCGTCAACTCGATCGACAGATCGAGTCGCTGCAGAATCGCCTCGAAACAACCGACACTCAAAGACTCGCCGAAACCACGACTGGCCCGAATCCTGCGAGGCAACAGGTCGAGCTCGACCTGATGCGGGCCCGTGGCGACTTGACCGCGACTCGAGCTCGGCTGGTCGCCATGAACACCCAGCTCGAGGTCTATCGGGACCGACTCAAAACACTGCAGCGCTCCTCAGCGGAGTTTGAGCGCCTCATGAACGAAGGCGAATCCGCGAGTGAGGCCCACCAGAACTACCTCCGGCAGGCGGAAGCGGCACGATTCGACCGGTCCCTGGGCGCCTCCAAGCTCGTCAACGTCAGTCTCATCGATCGGGCAGAGGTTCCGGGAGCGCCGGAGCGCTCCTACCGGAGGAGAAGGGTCGTTCAAGGCACCCTCATCGGGTTCATCGTCGGTCTGCTTGTGGCGTTTGTTCGAGACTGGCTGGACCCGACTGTCAAGGGGTCCCACCAGGCAGCTCGATTGACAGGCCTTGCCGTGATTTCCGAGCTCCCCCCCTAGGCTCGGCATTCCATGAGATATCTGACCGCAAGCCGACCAGCCGGTGGAATGCTCAGGCTGCTAAGAGCCGTCCTCGATCGGAAACAGACCGGAGTTCTCGAGCTCAGCCTCGATTTGGGCGCCGTGAATCTCTACTTTCTGTCAGGAGAGCTCTATCTTTCTCCACAAGAAGCCGATTGGGTGCCCGAGATCGCAGATATGGAACTGGAGCTCAATCAGGATTCTGCCGATATCGAGTATCACCAAGAAGCAGCAGCGATTGCGATCGCCTCTCATATGGCCTCGTGGAATCTCCGTTCCTTCAGGTTTCGAGACGGGCTAGGAAGAGTTCCAGACCAGCTTGCGGGGCCCTTTTCTACGGCCAGACTGGCAATGGAGATGGTGAGCCAGCGTCGAGAGGAGCTGAATCTCGAGTACCTTATCGGCGGGCGAGAGGCTCGCGTCGTCGCATCCAAGGGCGCCGAGTCCACAGTCGAGATCTCCAGGCTGGGGCGAAGGGAGCTGGCTCTGGTCTATGAGCTCCACAAGCCGACGGCGGTAAGCACCCTCCTAGAGCGCGACGACGATGATCGAGAGGAAACGCTGGTCGCCCTGGCGCGCCTGTGGGTCGCGGGTATGGTCTCGGAGCTTGGACCCGACGAGATCCCAGAGGACTCCACACAGACGCCTTCGAACCCGGTGATCATTTCGGCTTCGGATCCATCGACACGCAACAGCGCGGGGCGGCCCCACTCCAGGAGCTCGAACAACGAACCGTCGATTTCGGAGCCGGATGCAATATGGAAGGGTCACTTCCGTCTGAGATGCAACCCGTTCTCCCTCACCCCCGACCCGTCCTTTCTCTATCTGAGCAACAGCCATGCCGAGGCGTTGGCTGGTCTCAAGTTGTCTCTGCTGGAAAGGCGGGGACTCGCCTGCATGACCGGCGAGGTAGGCACAGGTAAGACCACCCTGCTCTACTCCCTGTTGAGCACGCTCGACTCCGGTGTGGAGACGGCCTATGTGAACAATCCGGCTCTCCCGGTCGATCAGATTCTGCAGGCAATCCTGGAAGACTTCGAGCTCGATGGGCATGGCTCGACAAGGCTCGAACTGCTCAACGCTTTGAACGACTTCTTGCTCCATTGTGCCGGTAGGAACGTCACGGTGGCCCTCGTCTTCGACGAGGCCCAGGTCCTCTCCGATGAGGCGTTCGAAGAGATCAGACTACTCCTGAACTTCGAGAACTACGACCAGAAGCTGCTGCAGATCATCCTCGTCGGCCAGCAGGAGCTGGCCATTCGCCTGCAATCCTGGAAGTTGCGCCAGCTCGCTGACCGAGTCGCCATCCGCTGCCGACTCGAGCCTCTCAGCAATATGGATTCCAGAAAGTACATCGAGCACCGGATGAAGGCGGCAGGGGGTTCTGCCGATGTATTTACGAGCCAGGCTCTGAGGGTCATCACCAAGAAGTGTCGCGGACTTCCGCGCCGCATCAACGTGGTCTGTCACAACGCCATGTTGTATGCCTACGGAGACGGTGCGAGAAAAGTCGACTACAAGATGGCGAGTGAAGCGATTCGAGAGTCTCTTCGATCTCCGAGACCGATGACTCTCTGGCGTTACCAACGTTCTGGAGCTGCCGAGTTCTTCGCACAGTCAAGAAACGTGGGAGGATCGAAGTAGAACTCTCCTGCAAGATTCGCCAATGAGACGGGAATTGAATATATGAGCCGATACTTTCAGACTCTCAAGAGGCTACAACAGCAGCGGGGCGAGGAGACTCCCAACTCGTCGACACCGGCTGCAGAGCCCTCTCCTTCCCCAGTTTCGCCGCCAGCACCAAAGTGGGCTCCTGAGGCTCCCGAGGAGATCTTCCCGGAGCTACACCTGGCCCACCGAGATGCACACTGGAGTCACATGCTCGAGTCGCTCAGGGCGGAGAGTCAGAGTGCACAGCCGATCTTCGTGGTGGCAGGAGTCTCGGATGTCGAAAGCACTCGGCGGCTAGTCACTGGCCTTTGTAGACAAGCTGCGAAAAGGGGAGTGTCTGTCCGGGCAGCTCGCCTGACGCAATCCCAGGAAGGCAGGCTACTGAGCCTTGTATCCGGAGGTTTCGACGAGAACAGTCTGTCATGGGGGCCTGACGAAGCCATCATGAGCTCAACCGGTCCACCTGCGATCCGAGGCTTCGAGTTGTCGGGGAGTCAGATCGACCAGAATCTGGCCGAGTGGCTCCGAGTCTCCAGTTCCGGATCGGACCTGCTCCTCATCGAAGCACCTGGGGTTCTGAGCTCCGCCGACACCGTGCTGCTTGCCAAGACCTGCGACGGTCTGGCACTGGTTGTGGAGCCCTTGATCACCGACCGCACTGCGCTCAAAGCTGCGGTCAGTCGAGCGAAGACTTCGGGTTGCAGGGTCGTGGGACTGATCGTCAGCGGCCACAAAGAGTGGCTACCGAGGTGGCTGCAGAGGCTTTTGCCGGAATAGGCATGATCTTGGCTCGACGAGGTCTTGCCTGCTGCAAAATCGCGAGGCCGCACGCGCTGAAGGCAAATCCCTGATGCGGGTTTCGTTCTATGTTCTCCTAGCTATTGCTGCGGTGGCGCTGTTGGTCGCACTGGCGGCACCACTTCACTATTTGCTGATTCTCAACATTCTCCTGGTTCCATTTCAAGGACAGATGCAGATCGCCGGAGTCCTCCTGGATCCGACGGACGTGGTCTTCGCCGCACTTGCCGTCGGTTTCACACTTCGACGGCGAATCTCGTTTCGAGAGATTCGAAGACAAGTCCCCTACTTCTGGATCTGGGTCGCGTTGGGAATCCTGATGTCCATCGCCTACCTGACCGCGCCGCTCTACCAGAGGCACCTCACCGCCCTGCACCGTGCGATCTATCAAGTCTACCGAAGTGCCTGGAAGCCCATACTCTACTTTCCGCTCGCAGCCCTTCTGCTGAACTCCACCTCGCGCTCCCGACAAGCGCTAACTGCAGTAGTCCTGGCCGGAGACATCTGTGCCCTAATGGCAATTCGGGAGGGACTGCTGGGCATGAAAGCTGAAGGCCCTTTCAGCTCCGCAAACAGCCTGGGAGCTGCCCTGGTCGTTCCGTTCGTTATTTCCTTCGGTGGCCTGATCTCCAGGAACTCGGTGAAATGGCGCTGGTTCTGTGGGATCAGCCTTCTCCTCCTCGTTCGGGCACTCCTCTATGCCGGATCCAGGGGAGCCATAGCTGGCTCGACAGCCGGGGTTGCTGCGGTTCTTTGGCTCCTCTTCAGCCAAGCCAAGGGACGGGCTCGACTGCTTCGGTTGGTTCCCGCAGCGCTGGTAGCGCTTCTTCTGCTGTTGGCAATCAAGCCGGACGTAATGGATCGGCCCACTGTCAGGCGCGCCTTCACCATCAGTAACCCAATGGAAGAGAGTACAATGCAGTGGCGAATCAACAACCGTTGGGGATTCTTCTGGGAAAAGGCACTGCGGAGCCCGTGGTTCGGCTACGGCGTCGACATTGACGATACGTTGACAAAGGGTGGTGCCAGGACTCCTCACAATGGCTATTTGAGTTTGCTGGTGACGTACGGCTTCCCGGCAACGGCCCTCTATCTCTTCTTGGGCGGGGTGGGATTGTGGGGCGGATGGCGATCCTATCGAGGCTCTCGACTGACCGAAATCTCAACTCATGGCCTTGTCATCGCAGCAGGACTCACAGGCATTCTGACTCACAATATTGCCGAATCGGTATTCACGAACACCGACTGGGTCAATAGTATCTATTGGCTTCTAGCAGGTTTGGGTGCGAGCGCTCTAGTGGGCTCCGCGGGCACGCCTCGGGTGGCAGGCAATCCTGATCGAGAGGCGACAAACGATGAGGTCGGGACAGATCTCGCTGCATAGAGAGGCCGTACTCGTTGACCGGGCCAGGCAGATCGAGGCTCTACTGGTTGCCTCCATGATACTTGTGCGTCCCAAGATCTCCTGAAATCACGATGCCTCGCAGAATTGCACAGTGCATTCACGGCCTCGGCCTGGGGGGTGCCCAGAAGGTCGTCGAGACACTTGTCACCTCCCTCCGGAATCCAGATCTAGAACACTTCGTGTATTGCTCGATTGACGGTCCAGTGAGAAGCCGTCTCGAGGCATCTGGAGTCCGCGTCAGGGTGATACCGAGAGCGCTTCCAAAGTTCGATCCAATCTGGGTCGGGCACCTGGCCAATGCCATGGAATCCGACCAGATCGACCTAGTGCACACCCATCTCTTTGGAGACAGCCTCCACGGGTACCTCGCTGCTCAGAAGGCGGGGGAGCTCCCCGTCACCATGACGCTTCATAGCACCTACAGCTTCTTTTCTCGGCTTCAGCGCAAGGGATATCACTGGCTCCTGCCACGCTGCTCGGAGGTTGTGGCTTGCTCCCCTTCAGTCGGCTCGTCTTTTGTGGAAGCGATACCCCAGCTTCGAGACAAGATGCAGGTGATTCCCAATGGTATTCACTTCGAACTACAGGCCACCCACTCGCCCGATGAGCTACACAAGTTTCGGCGTACATTGGGGTTGGAGGCAGGTACCCTCGTGCTCTTGGCGATGGGTCGATTCGTAGAATCAAAAGGCTACAGACATCTGATCCAGGCGTATTCGGATTTGCCTGCCCCTGTGAAAGCTCGATCTCAACTCCTCATTCTCGGTCAGGGCCCTCTGGAACGAGACCTACAGAAGCTCTCGAGCTCGCTGAACCTCTCGGGAAGAGTGATCTTTGGAGGCTACCGACAGGATGTGCGGAGAATTCTCTCAGTCTGCGACGTGGTGGTCTTCAGCTCGCTGTCGGAGGGTCTTCCGATCGCTCTTTTGGAGGCAATGGCTGCTGAAAGGTGTATTGTGGCGACCAACATCGAGGGTTTCCGCGATGTCGTCGCCCACGAGTCCGAAGCCCTACTCGCCCGTCCTGCAGATCCACAAGACCTGAGTGCCGCGATCGAGCGAGCATTGAGCGACAGTTCCCTGAGAGCTCAACTAGGGGACCGAGCGCGTGTGCGATTCTCGAGACATTTCACTGCTGAAGCAATGGTGGAGTCCTATGCACGCCTCTATTCTGACCTCCTTGCCGGGGAGCAGAACCCGATCCGGAGTCGTCAGCACCTACACTAGACCCATTTTGGCACCAGGAGCGCGATCTTGGATTCAGGCCACCATCTAACGAGTTGAACGAGTTGTGAGAGTCCCGCCATCTGCTGAGAATCCACGCACGGTTGTGAAGTCGGGGGAGGAACTGGTTTTCCCCTCCGTATTCCGCCTGGGAGTTCTCGCGCCCGAATACCCACCCCAGGTGGGCGGAATGCCGGAGCTCGCGCGCGGCCTCGTAGCGTCTCTGTCCGAACTCATCACCGTCTCTGTGTACACAAAGCAAGAGTCAGACCATTCAAGAGCAACCAATCAAGAACATCCCGTTCTTACGATGAACCTCGAAAAGGACGTCGCCCTCCTAAGGGAGTCCAATGTCGACGCCTGGTTGGCGATGAATGCTGGGCTGATGCCTCTCGGTCATTCTCTCAGCTCGCCCTTCTTCACCTATGCTCACGGGAACGACTTCCTCCAGCCCTGGATTCCCTATGGCCCCCGTTGGTTAGAGAGGATCCGGAAACCGTACCTTCCCATGGTTCGGCATTGGCTCAGAAGACGATCGCTGAAGCGATCGACCTCTTCTTCACGACTGGTGTTCTGCAATAGCTCGAACACCGCAAGGCTCCTGCAAACAAATCTGGGGCTGAGCTCCGACAAGATGCGAAGGTGCCCGCCTGGTGTTGACGAGATCTTCTTCTCCGTACCAAGATGCGACCCATTACCGCGTCTCCGTCTTTTGACAGTAGCGAAGCTGAGTCGATACGTCGCCAGGAAGAATATCGACGGGGTCATCCGAGCCGTGCACAGCCTGGCCTCGAAAATCGATATCTCGTACACAGTCGTGGGAGATGGGGATGATCTTCCCCGCCTAAAGAGCTTGGCTGAAGATCTGGGCCTGGGATCCAAGATCCAGTTCCGAGGACGGATCGACCAAGAAGACCTCCTCACCTGCTATTCCGAGGCCGACCTCTTCGTCTTGGCATCGAAGTCCACGACACGGGACGTCGAGGGATTCGGGATCGTCTACATTGAGGCTTCCGCTGCCGGGGTTCCGGTAATCGCCAGTCTCGAAGGTGGGGCCACTGATGCGGTACAAGAGGGCGTCAATGGCCTCATTATTGCCGAATCATCGCCGCAGAGTATTGCCCGCGGAATAGAGTCGTATCTGATTGAGAGAGATAGATTCGAGACCGAGAGAATCAGAGGTTTCGCCGAGCAGTTTCGATGGAGATCCCTTGCACCACAGCTCCTTCGCGATCTCGCCTCAGCCCTCTAACAGCAAGGAACTTACCAGTTCAGCCAACCCGCCGATAGTACAACTTGGGAGGTGCTCGGAGAATTGGAGCGTATCCGGAGGCAAAGACAGTCATGCTATTGTCTCGCGAGCATCCAGCTGGATGCTCGAGCGAAGTTGGACATGGTTCCTCCATGCGCCTCACCTACTTCCACTACCTGAGTAACGGAGACACTGCTCTCAATCACGTCAGACAATTCGTCGGCGCTGCAGAGTCCGCAGGACACGAGGTCGATGTCTGCTCCCTCGAATCTGTGGAGCTACCCTCAAGCCACCAACTCTCCCTTCAACAGAAGCTCTTCGGTCTCTTGAAGCGTCACCTGCGCTTCTACCTTCACGAGCCCAAGAAGATCTGGTCCAATCTCCCTTCATATCGAATCGCAGCCAGCGCTCTTGACCGCCAACAGCCTGATGCAGTTCTCGTTCGAAACGAACTGCTAAGCCTTGGCGCCATCGTCGCAGCAAAGCGCCACGGGTTCCCTCTAGTTCTGGAGGTCAACTCTCCTGCCGTTGAGTCCCGCCAATACTTGGATCAGTACCTTCACCTGCCCCGACTACCCGAAGCGGTAGAGCTCAAGCAGCTAACTCTTGCCGATGGCATTACCGTTGTGTCGGACTCACTGAGGGCCCATTTTCTTGAGCGCTATGGTCTCCAACCCGAGAAGTTCACAATAGTACCGAATGGCGCTGATCTGAGTAGATTTCGACCCGACAGCTTGCCAGACCCAGATTTGGCAATTGCCGTTGGCGAGGCAATCACTGTCGGATTTGTTGGATCATTCGAGAAATGGCATGGCCCCGGTTTGCTCTGCGATATGGTGCTTCGAGTTGCCGCAGCTCGACCGGAGTCTCAATTTCTCCTCGTGGGCGACGGTCCTGGGCGGAAAGCTGTCGAGGAGAAACTCGACAGCCTTGCTCATCGCGTCATTCTGACCGGGAGAGTACCTCACAACAGAATCCCCGGAATTGTGGCATGCATGGATATCGGCGTTCAGCCCGAATCCGCTTTCTACCAGTCTCCGCTCAAGGTCATCGAGTGGATGGCTGCTGGCAGGGCCATAGTCGCTCCCGATTACGGTCCGCTCCGGGAGGTCATCGAATCAGGTAGGGAGGGTCTGCTCTTCAATCCCGGCAACGCCGAAGACCTTGTCGCAGCCGTAGTCAAGCTGATTGACGACCCTGGACTCAGACAAAGATTAGGCCAATCGGCTCACCGCAGGGCCACAGATTCCCTGTCGTGGTCCCACAATGCTGCCCGAGTGATGGAGGCCTGCCAGCGGGCTATCGAGAGCCGCTCCCGGAGAGCGCAGCAGCGCCGATGAGCCCCCTAGCCCTGCGACGAGTCGCTCTACATTGTGGCGCCCTGTTGGGCATGGCTACGGGTGTGACACGCACTCTGAAAGCCAGAAGACTCCGAAGGCGAGATTATCGACTCTTCATTCTCGAGTATCACGATGTCTCCTCGAACGGCTCCGAATTCGAAGGGACGATCTCCAAAGCCCGCTTCTTCCGACATCTCAAGTGGTTGAAGCGCAGATTCCAAATTGTCACCCTTAGTGAGAGCACGGAGAGACTGGCTTCAGATTCAGGCCTCGAGCGCGATCTGGTTGTCCTCACTTTCGACGATGGCTACGAGGGGAATTTCACCGGGGCCTGGCCAGCATTGAAGGCTGAAGATGCTGTTGCAACAATCTTTCTCACGACGGGCTTTCTCGATGGCCAGGAGCTCTGGTTCGATCTGGCAAGGCGGTACCTGGCTGCGGCTAAGGCTTCACCATCGTCCCTCTCGAATCAGGCTCTCGAGACCTTGATTCGCCTTTACGGGAGTTGGCCTCAAAGGCGAGCGCCCGATAACCTTGCTCAACGCCTGAAGTATCTGGATCCCAAGGACCGAACCGCAGTCCTGGACACGCTCCAGGGCTCGCCACTCTCCCCTGCCCCGAGGGCCCAGCCACTAGCCTGGGATCAGGTTAGGATGATGCGGGATGGCGGCATCGAATTCGGTGCGCATACCATCACCCACCCAATTCTCTCCCTTCTGCCCAGAGACAAACAGGAGTCGGAAATCCTGTTGTCACGCCGGCGCATTCAGCAGGAGACAGGTGCCCTTCCGACAACCTTTGCGTACCCTAACGGCTCGATCAAAGACTATACCAATGAGACAGTGCACATCGTTCGCCAAGCCGGATTTCAGGCCGCTTGCACGACAAGGAAAGGCTCGAATCGGCCAGGATGTGACCCATTCGTCCTGCACCGAATCGGAATTGGCAGTGATCCCACCTGGGTCGTCGAGGCTCGCCTTTCAGGGCTTTTCGATGAGCAAGTGAGGAATCTCTTCGCTAGCGATTAGAGAATCGTCTTTTCAACAGCTCATTGACGTAGGCAAGCTCCTGCTCGCTTAAGAAGCCGACCAACAGCATCAGCAAAGGAAAAGCCACAAATCCAAAGAACAAGTACCAGAAGATTCCTACCAGTGTCGGCTCCGGCTCCAACAGCAAAGCCGTACCATACGAGGCTGCAGCTGCAAAAGCGATCTTGAACAGGCGAGAGTACTCGTACTGTACCGGGTAGAACCTCTGCGCCAGCAGCCATACCCCTGTAGCTGAGAAGAAGAACGAGAGTGTGGTCGCTGCTGCCGCGCCCATCATTCCGTAGTGAGGAATCAGCAAGAAGTTCAAACCGATATTCAGCAGCGCTGTCAGTGCTGAGAGGATCGGGAGGAACTTCGTCTTCGCGGCTACGTGAACACCCGGGTTGAGGCAGAAGAAGATCCCTGTGAAGGCATAACCCAAAGCTACGAGCGGGACGACTCGGTAGGCTTGCTCATAGCCCTCGCCCACAACGACAGGTACGACAGCTCGACTGAGAACAGACAGGGCTACAACGGCCCCCGCCAAGACAGCCGCCAAATAGGTCAGGGTTCTGGCGTAGGTCGTCTTGTGTCCAGGTCGGCTACTGATCGAAAAAGCCAATGCGGGCCAGGCTAGCTGAAACGGCCAAACGATCAGAAACTGGATCACCATACCGAACTTGTATCCGATTCCGTAAACGGCCACCTCATCGAGATGGCTGAACAGGCTCAGAATGTAGCGGTCGGACAGATCCGTGATCCAACCGGTCAGGGCAGCTGGAACCATCAGCAGGCCAAAGGTAAGAAGCGGCCTCGCGAGCCCAGGCTCGATGACCAACTCGGACTGCCTAGACGCGAGCCATACAGCAGCAAGAAGTGCCACAGAATGGGAAATGAGATTCCCCAGCAGAACTCCTTGCACACCCATGGTGAACCGGACCACAAACACAATATTCAGGACCATCGCGGTGATGAACTGCAGGAAGACAACCGTGCTGTATGCGGCCGCCCGTTCTTCGGCCCGCAAACCAGCCAATATCAGAATAGAGGTCGTCTGGAAGAAACTCCCGAGAACCATTAGCCGCACCAAATCCGCCGCCCCTCCATTGTCGAATAGCAAACGGCTAAGGGGCTCTGCCAGGAAGAAGAGTAGAGAGCTTCCAGCCAGCAGGACAGGCATGCCGATGAGGTTGGCAGTAGTCAGGATTCGCGCCTTGGCGGTGGGTGAATCCGCGTCTTGGTGGTAGCACTTCATGACAGCCGCTGGAAGTCCCAGGGCCAGGATTCCGAAGGCAACCGCGGAGAACGCTGTCAGGAGCTCCAGAACTCCGTACTCACCGGGTCTTATGAACCGCGTATAGATGGGGATTAGTAGAAACGCCAGCCCCTTCTGGGCCACCGAAGAAGCTGCATATACTCCCGCCGAAGAGGCAAGACGGCGGAAATCGGATCGAAGATCGCTTGTCATGCTCGCCTATGCCGGCCCCTGGCCTCGGAGAGCACGGGCAAGATTGCGGAAGACCTTGGCGACATGGGTTGCTCTGATGCTCCCAATCACGCGCGGGTTCAGCTTTCGGGCGGATCGCAGCAAGACATCTTCGACAAGTCGGCGGCGACGCCATTGGGCCTCGCTTACGCCGTTGCAGATCGCAGCGTTCGCTGCGCTCAGATACCTCTCGGCTACCGAGTCTCCCAGGGTGATCCTGCCGTTTGCGAACCGGAAAGCTCGGGTCTCGAATCCGAGCAGCTTCGATTCCGTCAGTCGAAGCTCTACGACAAAGGAGCTTCGAGATCGATCGGTTTGCCGAATCGCCAGTCTGCCGTCGATCTCCAGGTCGGTGGTGGCCGCATTGCCGAGGTTGTAAACGATGAGACCATCCAGGTATCTCTCGACGCCCTGAACCACATGAGCGTGATGACCGAGGACAGCAATTGCCCCCGCTTCGATCATGCGCCGCGCCTGCCACACCTGCTCCGGAGAAGGCAGGTTCGAGAATTCGACTCCCCAGTGTACCGACACCAGAACATGATGTACCTCTGGTTCCAGAGCCTCGATATCTGACACAGCCTTCTCGATCTCGAAGGCGTTCACACCATACCTATCCGCACCTGCTACATGGGAGGGCACCGTGTCGAGCGCAGTGTACGCCAGCCAACCCAATCTGATGCCATTGCGCTCCACAATCAATGGCCGCGAAGCACTCGAAGCATCCGGACCCGCGCCAAGAAAATCCAGATCTCCGGAAGACAGCAGGTCACAGACCGCCTCGAACCCCGACTCGAAACAGTCGAAAGTATGGTTGTTGGAGAGGTTGACAACATCGACTTCCAGGATGCTCAGTGCCTCGCTGATCGTCTCTGCAGAACCCACAAGTCGAGGCTGCTTCTCGATCTCTCCGTCGCTGCCCGGGAGAGTGACTTCTAGATTGGAAAAGAGCAGATCAGTATTCTTCCCCAGGGAATTCAGATCTCCGAGGGCAGTTACGAGCTGACCTGTGCGCTGGTACTCTGTCCATTCCCCAGTCAGCATGAGGTCCCCGAGTGCGGCGATCGTGACCGTCGGCTGCGAGGTCCGCGACATGAAGCGGACACTATCAAAGAACCTCGTACCGACTTTACGCTCGGAGGGCACGCAGAGCTCAGGCGAGAGAGCATTGTTGGGCCGAGGGCGCCATGAGAGGATAATCCCGCTCCAGCTCGATGCGCCTGGAGCAGAACGGCATCAATGGCCTCTCGAAAACCTGCGAGCAGCACTCACCGCGTCCTTTTCCTGATCACCAGCAGTGGCACGGGAGGGGCAGAGAACCTGTTCAAGGAGCTCATTCTGCGCCTTGATCGGAGCCGCTTCGAACCTCTCTTCTGCTCTCTGAGACCGGCCGGTGCGACAGCCACCGTGATCGAGCTGGCCGGTGTCCCGGTATTCTCCCTCGAGATGTCCGAAAGACCCAGTGCCGTGGAAATGATCAGAGGTTGGTCACAGCTGAGGTCCATCTATCAGACGCACTCGATCGACATTGTCCAGGCCTCCCTTTACCGAGCCAACGTCCTGGCACCCATGTCGGTGCAGATGGGTCAGGACATGCCTAGAATCGTCACGAGCCAGCACAGCCTGGCTCCCCTATCAGGCAGGCTCCCCAGTCTCATGACACGCCGTGCGCACAGGCTCTCAGACCGCGTAGTCGCGGTCTCAGGCGCAGTTCGTCGCTACATGATCGAGTCGGAGAGGATCCCCTCAGAGCAAATCGTGGTGATCCCCAATGGGGTGGATACTCAGCGATTCCGTTTAACAGACTCGAGGGCTGCTCGTGAATCGCTGGGCCTTTCTGCTGGAGAGCTGGTGATCGGAGCTGCAGGACGCCTCACACCAGTCAAGGGCTTCGATACTCTTATCGAGGCTGTAAGGAGGCTCCACCTCTCGGGAGCGCGGCCAAGGCTTCTAATCGCCGGTGAGGGGCCAGAGAGAAAGCGCTTGCAGGCGCTCATCGATGGGGCTGGGCTCGGAGATCAGATTCAGCTCTTGGGACTTCGAGAGGACCTGGCAGCCCTATATTCCGTTTTCGACGTCTTCGTCCTGTCGTCCCACAGGGAGGGCTCACCAAGCGTGGTTCTCGAAGCCCTGGCTTCCCAGTGCCCTGTGGTGGCCACCACGGTTGGAGGCGTACCGGAGATCATCGAGGACGGCCAGTCAGGAATTCTGGTTCCTCCTGGCAATCCTCAGGCCCTGGCACAGCGTTTGGATGAGCTCCTTCGCTCTGAGACCAACCGCCAGCTGGTAGCAGCAAGTGGTCGAGCTCGGGTTCGGGATCACTTCGACCTCACCGAGATCACTCACCAATACGAGGCGCTCTACCTCGATCTGCTCTTCGGAGACGGAACCGTGACCTAGGATAAGATCAACGCAAACTCGAGGAACACCCTACCCAATCAATGGCAGTGGTCTGGATTCAAGAAGAGCCTATGCACTCGAGCAGCCCCGACCCCCGGCAGGTGCGGCGCATCAAGGCTGTCGGTCTTCTTCTGATCCTGGCTCTTGTCGGCCTGCGCTTGATCCATCTCGGAGCCGACCCCCCGGATTCACTCTGGACCGAGAGCTTCGGACCCTTCGTCGACGAGGGGTACAAGACTCTGGACGCCCGGAATCTCGCACTCTTCGGTCAGACTCACTGGAACGATCAGGACGACTACCCAGGATGGCTGCCTCGCAGCCCGATCACGCAGCTCAGTTTTCTGGCTGCCTTCCGGGTCCTGGGCCAGGAAATCGAGAATGCTCGGCTCGTTACCATTTTGTGGTTCCTATTGCTGCTTCTAACCGCCTTCTGGGCGATCTGGGACTCGGACACTCCAGGTGCCGTCTATCTGGGACTCGCACTGATAGGCACGAATCTGACTCTGTTCGCCTTTTCCAGGCTGGCAATCTTCGAAATTCCGAATGCTCTGATTGTGCTGATCTCGGTCCTTACATTGAAGAAGTTGCCACAGCACCGGCCTTTTCTCTCTCTAGCTGCTCTTCTCCTGTTCCTGTTTGTCGGCGCATTCGGCTTCAAGCCCTCGGTACTGCTGTACTTCCTGCCCCTGATCGGGGCTGTTGGTCTCTTCTATCTAGTCCGCCTCCCGAACCGATCTCACAGGCTCGGGATTCTCGCCTTCTCGGCTCTCGCCCTGGGAGGCTTGATGATCTTCTTCAACGACCTTTGGATGCCACGACTGGATTTCGACGCCTCTCGAATCGTCCGGGAGTTCTTTGCCAGCCCGTTTGCATGGGCTCACCCGCTCCTGGCCGCCGCGACCTTCCTGGCAGTGGCTCAAGGCCTCTACAGCGACTGGCGTCGCTTCCTCTCGACACCGTATCGAGTCGCTCTCGTTGCACTCTGCCTGGGGGGTACTCTCCTTCTCAGCCTATTCCGCTACAACCCTCTTCGATACTACGTTCCCCTTCTCCCGGCCTTCATCCTTCTGGCGGTCGATTCTCTTCAGTTGGATACGGCAAACACGAGGGCTCGCGCCGAAGGCACCCTGATATCGAGGGTTTTGAGCGGCGGTGTCCTATTTCTTGCGCTCGTTTCGTTGGGCCTCGCTACCAATCGTCTTCTCTTGGGTTGGATCATCCCGGAGCAGCATGCTCTTCCCTCCTATGTGGCCCCACTCCGCTTTACACAGGTATTCCTGATGGCCACCCTGGCTGCCCTTCTTGTAGTCGCTACGCCTGTACAGAAACTGCTATTCAATAAGAGAGTCTCGAGCACAACTGCCGTGGTTTTGTTGGTTCTCAGCCTGCTGGCCAATACGATCGCGGTTTCTCAGGACCTATCGAGCCCCAATCTGGAACGAGCCAGGATCTCCCGAGAAATCGAGGAACTGCTTCCCCAGGGAGCCTCGATTGGAGGCGACTGGGCGCCTCTCTTCGCGATCGGGACCCAGCTCAAGGCCCTCTATATGAATCAGGACTACAATGCGCCGTACAGAGTCAAGCTGGTTCGAGCCGAGTATCTGCTCCTGAGTGACACCTTCAACATGAGGAATTACTGGAAAGTGCTCGAGGCTGACACCGAGGTCGACGTGGAGCCGGCGATCTATGAATCAGAGTTCCAGGGTCGGCGGATCTCGGTCCATCCTCTTGCATACGGGCCTCGGACCGTAAAACAGCCCTGAACTGCCCCGCCTCCAGACCGACTTCGCTCAGTCCTTCGAAGTTGCCAAGCTGGGGTGGCTTGCGACCAGACTGCGATAGAACTCTTCGGTCTGGTCCGTTACGCCATCCCAGTCTGGCCAATCTTCTGCTCTCTTGGCAGTAAGCTCGCGGTGCTGTCGAACCAGCTCAGGAGAATCGAGAATCGACCTCAACCGCGCTCGGAGAGCTTCGACGTCTTCCGGCGGGAAGACAATCCCAGCCTCTCCAACGACTTCGAGGTTCTCTGGTATTGCTGTCGTGACAATACAAGTGCCAAAACTCAGGGCTTCGAGAAGGGCTATCGACAGGCCCTCGATGGTGGAGGGCAGTACGAAGGCGTAGCAGTTGCTGAGCAACTCCTCGATTGTTTCATGATCGACCTTGCCGAGAAAGACGACCTCGTTCCAGGCCATCTCCTTGACACTCCGAATGTAGGAATCCGAGTAGCTACTGCCACCGGCCAGCACCAATCTTTTCGACCTGGGAAGGGGATTCAAGGCCTCCAGAAGAGTGTGGATGCCCTTTTCCGGCGAGATTCGCCCAACGAAGAGGAGGAATTGATCCCTTTCCAGCCCGAGTGAGGCAATTCTGCGCGGCGGTCGACGATCCGCCGGAATCACCGCATTTCGGATTACCCGAGTCTCGCTGTCATGGTGAGTCCGATAGTGATCCCGCAAGGTCTCAGACACGACTACGGTGGAGGTAGGCAGCCGGACCGAGGCCCACTCGCCGGCCTGAAGCACCCACCGAGCAATTCTGCCCCACTTTGCCCTCTGCCAGTCGAGACCTCGTACCGAGACCACGGTCTTCTTGCCGAAGATTCGCGGTAAGACCGAGAGTGGCGCAGAGCCGAGAGCATGGAACTGCACAATGTCATAACCGCGGAAGAGTGCGTCGAAGGTGGCGAGCACGCTGTGCGAAAGGGTCTCCAGATGCTTGCTTCGCAGTGAAGGGAGGCGGCGAACACGGATTCCCCGATAGAGCTCCGTATCGGGCGTGAAGTATGTTCGGCAGTAGGCCGTCACCTCGTGGCCCCGAGCCGCGAGACGAGAGCCGACCTCCTCATAGTAGGTCTCGATGCCACTGTAGGTGCCGCCGACCCCACGGGCCCCGATGAAGGCGATTCTCAGCTTCACTTCACCTGGTGTCATGGAGAGATCTCTTGCCAGCGAGCCTCGTGTCCGGTCTGGAACTGGATCTCGCACTACTCCCAAGCCTACAACGAGAGCCGACCGCTTCGCAGCGAGACGCTGATCCACCGCTCTAGGTGAAAGCGTGAGTCCAGGATAGAGAGAGTTGGGCTGTGGTACTAGGCTGCCCCGGTTCCTCTGATAACCACCGGGACCGTCTTGGCGAGGATCTTCATGTCGAGCCAGAGCGACCATTCATCGATGTACTGCATATCGAGCTCCATCCACCGCTCGAAGGTCACCCCGCTCCTCCCCTGGATCTGCCAGAGACAGGTCAGCCCGGGCCGAACACTGAAGCGACGCCGGTGCCAGTCCTCGCTGAAACCCTCATAATCTCGGACGGGTAGGGGCCTGGGCCCCACCAGACTCATGTCACCGAGGAAGACGTTCATCAGCTGCGGGAGCTCATCGAGACTGGTGCGCCTCAAGAAGCCGCCGAGCTTGGTAATCCGCGGATCGTGCTCGATCTTGAAAACCGGGCCACTCGCTTCGTTGAGATACTCCAAATTCGCCTGCTGTGTCTCGGCATCGGTCACCATGGTGCGAAACTTTTCCAAAGGGAATCGTCGCTTGTTGAATCCGATCCGCTCTTGGACGAAGAGAACTGGACCCCTCGAGGTGATCTTGATCGCCAGGCAGATCGCGAGGAAGACCGGTGCCAACAGGACCATGAGGATGCCTGAAATCAGAATGTCGAGAATCCTCTTGACTGCGACCGCCCCGCCCTCCATCTTGCCGGTCGTCAGGGTGATGAACGGTTGATCATCGAAGGTCTCGATTCTCGCGGTGGAGGCTTTGACGTTGAAGAAATTCGACAGCAACCGGACCGTAATGCCTTGCTTTTCACAGGCGCGAACCACTCGCTCGGAGTCGAAGTAGCAGGATGATGTCGGCAGGCCCAGGACCACCTCATCGACCACGCTTGTCCTCAGATAGGACTCGAGATCCTCGAGAGAGGTAACCACCTTCTCACCACTTGCCGCCAGGGCCTCGAGACCGTGCCATGGCTTGTCAGCGAAGCCGAGGATCGTCATTCCGGCTTCCGGATGGGAACGAAGGCGTTCGGCAAAGTCCATGGTCCGCTGGTTCGTTCCGACGATCAGTACATTCCTCAGATTTCTTCCCCTTCTGCGGGCAGACTCCAGCGCCCCTCTGAGGAGCAATCTCGAGAGCAAGGTCAGGCCGGTACTGAGGACCCAGAAAACGACCGTAAACTTGGCTGAGATGATCTGAATATCGAACACAATACCTGCATTGAAGATTGCGACCGTACCGATGGAGGTGGCCTTGAACACGTCCAAGGCTTCCTGACCGAAGCTCTGAAGCCTGTGAGACCGATACAGGCCCAGCCACGACAGCACGAGGTGCCACAACAGAAGGAAACCGAGGAATAGCAGGATGTTCGAGAGTTTCAGCCGTACTGAGAGGAGTTTGCTGAACGAGATTCCCTGCGGCTGGAGGATCGAAATCCAGATCGACAAGCCAAAGGCCAGGACCATCAGAGCCAGATCTGTGGCCTTCCAAAATGCGAAGATGACCTGTCGTCTTACCCTCATACGCCGGACACTCGTCCCGCGCGGCCCACGCTTCCCGGCCGCCTCACAGCCTAGATAGATACCCTACATGCGATATCCAGTCAATCATATTGTCCACTGGCTATGAAGTTGGGGGCGCTGGAGATGCTCTGTCGAGTCAACAATCGGACGACCCGTGTCAAGTTCGCAACTGAGCGAGGACGCTGAGGCCAGTCTTGATTTGAAGAGCCGAAAGGACGTTCTCGCCAGAAGTGTGAAACCACTGAGGAAGGCGAAGATCGTAGTCCTTGAGCACACGATATGGGCGGAGTCCCTCTTGAATCTCGAGGACATCGAAGCCGCAGGCGCGAAAGAGCTTTGGGAGACTACTAGCGCTGAAGTAGAACAAGTGCGAATCGTCCATAACTGCACCCCGCTTGAGGCGTTCCTTGATGTGCCTGAGATTTGGCACTTCGATCAAGATCAAGCCGGGAGATATCAGGTGATCGCGAATTTCCACCAGGGTGGCGCGAGGATCTACCAGGTGCTCGAAGACCTGAGAACTAATGACAATGTTGAACTTTTCCCCAGCGAACTCCGGATCGGTGACCAGTCCCTGATAGGTCTTGATTCCCAACTCTTCGTTCACATACTCCGCCAGAGCCCTGTTCAACTCGAGGCCCATCGGGTCGAATCCGCTCGCTCTAGCCTCGAGAAGGAAACCTCCAGAACCGCAACCAAAGTCCAGGAGTCTGCGGCCCGTTCCTGAAGGAAAGTACTTCTGTAGCCGCTTCATCATGTATCTGTAGTGGACTTGATTTCCCTCAGGTAGAAGGACATCGCTCGGACTCAGCGACCCTTCAACATATCGATCCTCACGATACGAAGCCGTCAGCCTCGGGTTTCGAAAGACAATTCCACAGGACGGACAACGCTCGTACCGAATGAACTCTCCCTCATTGAAGAGTGAAGGCACGCGGCAGTAGTGCTTCAACTCCTTCGCCGTACATATGGGGCAGGCGTGAAGGTACTCTAGAATCGATGCGCCCACTCCAGCACTCGTGTAGACATCCCTCTCGGAGATCTCGCTTGTCGGAATCGATGAATCAATTACTTTTTCGGTCATAAGCGCCTTTCTCTCTCACCTTGAATTCGGACTAGCCTGGACTCGCGAAGTCCATCGCGCCCTGCCTGGTTCAGTCTCTGTTTTCATGCGTCAGCCTTGTTCGCGCGCATCTTTTGTGGCCCGTCGGATCTCAGGCGAGCTGAAATAGAGAACGACCCCCAGCACGATTGTGGCTACTTGACCCAGCCGGAAGCCCAGCATCATCAGAAGAGCGTAGGAAGCCGGGGCTCCGACAAAGGCGAAGAGAGCCTCGAGGGTGACCTCCGCGATGCCCAACCCACCAGGAGTCACTGGGATTCCCGTGCTCAGTAGCCCGAACGGAATCGCTATGAGATAGGAGCTCAACGGAGGCGGTTCAGGCCAGATCGAAAGTCCCCCCATCACGAGCGAACCGACGAAGAGCGCTTGGATCAAGACGCTCACCAGTACACACCCAACCACCGTGACCTTCGTCGTCTGATACGAAGCGACTGCCTCCAGCATGGAAGCCAAGAGTGGGCCGACTTTCGGTATTCTCCGAACCCGGACAGCCAGGTCCTCGAGAGGCCACCGCCAAAGCAGGAAGACTGCAAGCGCCGCCAAAGCCAATCCCAGGAGGCTCAGATTCCAGCGAGCGAGGTCGACGAGAGGCGCGTGCTCTTGGATGGCCCCCCACATCGCGATCGCGACCATTCCCGTCAGCACCAACAGTCCCAGAAGACCGACAACACGATCCACCACGATCGTAGAGACGGCGAGGACTCTCTTCTCTTGCTCGCGGGCCATCAGAGCAGCCTTGACGAGGTCTCCTCCCACTGCGCCCGGCACCACGAAGTTGAAGAAGGAGCCAACCAGACCGAGTCTGAACGCATCGATGAGCGTAAACGGGAGTCCTTGGGCTATGACCAGCCAATACCATCGCAAAAACGAGAGAAAGGACCCCACCACTGTCAAGGCGATCGCCCCGAGCAAGAGAGGCCAGGAGACCTTCAAGTCCCCGAGTAGCGCGAGATCGTCCCTTCGCAGCCAGAAAAGGGCTCCGAGAACCACCGCCGCAAGACCCAACGGCAGAATGGCCGCTCGATACCGTTTCGACATAGCCGCTGTATGGTAGACCATATCTTCCCCGGCAGGGGCTCGAATTGAGGAGCCTGAAGATCTCGTATCCACTCTCTGTGGCTTGTTCAGCTCCGGTCCAGACCTTACACTCGGCGTGGCCCCGCTTTCGAGCCGGGCCGCTGAGAAAACATGCACACTCGACGCCGAGGTGCCGCGATAGGATCTTCGAGAATGCGAGTCGACATCATTGGTGGAGGGATATCCGGCCTTGCCACCGCCTATTTCCTTCTGAGGCGTCGCCCCGGTTTGAACCTCCATGTCTGGGAGCGAGATGAAGCGCCAGGCGGCCTGGCCGGCTGCTTCTCGGCCGAGGGATTCACAGTCGAAAAGTTCTACCACCACATCTTCAAGGGTGACTCCGACCTGCAGGATCTGCTCGAAGAGCTCGGTCTTGGTGAGGAGTTGCTGTGGCGGCCAGCCAATACCGGGAGCTACTACTTTCAGCAGCCGTACCGACTCTCTTCGCCAATCGATATTCTCCGATTCAAACCGCTCCCATGGATCGACAGGATCCGGCTGGGGCTCATGGTCGTCCAGGCCAGAGCGGTTCGAGACTGGCGAAAGCTGGACGAGATCTCGGCAGAGGAGTACATTCGCAGTACCGCGGGTTCGAGAGTCTTCGAAGTACTCTGGGAGCCTCTGCTCCACGGAAAATTCGGCGACCTCAGTCGAGATATCTCAGCGGCGTGGCTGTGGTCGAAGCTCGTTGATCGTGGAGGGTCCAGAAATACCAAGGGGCACGAAGTCCTTGGCTACCTTCGTGGCGGGCTCGGGCAGATGTTCGATCGCCTGACTACGGAGATCCAGAGGTCGGGAGGCACCGTACATCTCGGTTGCCCAGTCCGGTCATTGGTCTCAGCCGACAGCCGAATCTCAACCGTGGTCACGAAAGAGGGGTCCTTCCCTACTGACCTTGTCGTCTCTGGGGCCCAGCTGCCCGACCTGTGCCGTCTACTGCCTGAGAATCTGGGAGAATTCGGATCCAAGCTGTCGCGAGTCGAATTCCTCGGTAACGTCTGCCTGGTTCTCGTCTTGCCAGAGCAGCTCTCCGAGTTCTACTGGACCAACGTCATGGACCCCAATGCACCGTTCGTCGGTATCATCGAGCAGACGAATTGGGTCGATCCGGCAGATCTAAATTCCAAGCGACTAGTCTACATCTCCGCTTACTGTCCTTCTTCGGATGAGCGTTTCCAGATGACAGCAGAAGACCTTCTGGAGTTCTACCTTCCCTGGATTCAGAAGCTATTCCCGAGCTTCACAATCTCCGAAGTCGAGAAGGCCTTCGTGTGGCGCGCCGACTTCGCCCAGCCTGTCGTGACTACTGGCTATTCGCGCCTGGTACCGGCTATCGAGACACCCGCGAAGAACCTACTGCTGTGCACGATGGCCCAGATCTTTCCGCAAGATCGTCAGGTCTCCAACGGTGTCAAGCTCGCCAGGAAGACGGCCGAGCTCGCCGCTAACTACCTCCAGGAGAAGATCGCGTGATTTCACTGGTAATCCCGGTTTTCAACGAAGAGGAGAACTTGCCCGTTCTTTGGCAGCGAATCGAGGATGCCGCCTCGAACCTCTGGGACGGTGAGGAGTTCGAAGTCGTCTTCGTAGATGATGGCTCGCGCGATCGCTCTGTCGAGATCCTGACCATACTCGCTGCACAGCATCCCGAAATCCGAATCGTGAAGTTGTCCCGCAACTTCGGGCATCAGGCAGCCCTTTCCGCTGGACTCCATCATGCGCGGGGTGACGCCGTTGTCTTGATGGATGCCGATCTGCAGGACCCACCTGAGCTCGTGGCCGAGTTTCTGCGCAAGTGGCGCGAAGGCTGGCACGTTGCCTACGCCGTCAGAAAGGCCCGCAAGGAGGTCTTCTGGAAGCGCTGGAGCTACGGACTCTTCTACCGGTTTCTCCGGGGGCTGAGCAGCGTCGAGATCCCCGTCGATTCCGGAGACTTCTGTCTGATGGATCGCAGAGTGGTTCAGGTCATCAAGAACGAGATGCCCGAGCAGGCTCGCTTCTTGAGGGGCCTCAGGGCCTACGCTGGATTTCGGCAGATCGGAGTACCCTACGATCGCCCAGAGCGGGCCGGCGGCGAGGCAAAGTACTCCTTCAACGATCTGGTCCAGTTGGCGATTTCAGGGGTCGTCGGTTTCTCCTTCGTTCCGCTCAAGATCGCAACTTGGGTCGGATTTCTGGTAGCTGTGCCGTCCTTCGTGATCGGTATCCTGTTCATCCTGCATCGCCTCTTCGACTTTCCGATCATGGGTCGCTACGCCACGGAAACCCCCGGTTTGGCGACGCTCGTCGTCGGCCAGTTCTTCCTTGGCGGGCTGACTCTCATCATGCTGGGAATCCTGGGTGAGTACATCGGCCGCATCTACCTGGAGGTCAAGAAGCGGCCCAGTTTCATCGTTGAAGAGATCATCGGTGACGACGAGTGACTCCTACTAGCGTCTGGAATCTCGACCGGACCAAGAAGGTGGCTGTCGTATTGGTGCTCCTGGTAGCGGCCGGCTGCTTCCTGCGTTTCTTCAGGCTGACCGAGCAGAGCCTGTGGTACGACGAGGGAGTGACGCTAACGTTCAGCGAGGGGAACTCTGCAGGTGAGATTATCGACAAACTGGGAAACACCCAATCCAGCGAACGGTATCAACCCCTCTACTTTGTCTTGCTCTACTCATGGCGTGGGCTCTTTGGATCCTCTGAAATCGCCCTCAAGGCCTTCTCGGCGATACTCGGCGCACTGGCACTGATCGTCTTTACCCTGGGTACCAGGTCCTTCCTCGACGGGACGACACGAGTCGTCTCAGTGGCCTTCATGGCCGTCAGCAGCTTTGCGATCTATTACAGCCAGGAAGCCCGGCCTTACAGCCTGCTGCTCCTGCTGTGCGTGACGCATTGGTATCTGATCGGGAGGCTATTTCGCTCGGAGACACCAGCGCAAACCAGAAACCTGTTGGTACCGGCGGCTTTTGCCAGCTGTCTGGGAGGACTCTCGAGCCTTTTCTTCAGTTTTCATATGGCCTCGGCTGGCGCCGCCTGGCTACTGGTCCGCGGCAAGCGTTCCCGAGAATGGAGCTTCTGGATCGTCTCCGGCCTCGCCCTGGTCCCCAGCTTGCTGTTTTTCGCCTTGGCAGGCCCGAATGGAGGTGAGGACAGCGCCGTTGTCAGCCGCACAGACAACTCTCTTCTTGCCAATGCCGCCTTCTCACTCTATGGGCTTTTGGTAGGGGTTACTTATGGACCTCCAGTGGATGCACTCAGGCTCGGACCATGGGGAGAGGTGCTTCGCCAGAGTTGGCCGAGTCTCCTCGTGTTTGTGCTCGTTTGCGTCGGGATCTTCTACTCTGCCTTGGTCGGCTTCAGGATGACAAGTAGGGACAACAGATCTCAGGGCAGCCTCGATTTCCGCTATCTGCTTGCCAGCTTCGGACTCGGGCTTGTGTTACTCGCTCTCTTCGCTCTGGCAACCAGACTGAACTGGCTTCCTCGACATTCCACTTTTCTTCTTCCTGCGCTAGGTCTCGCCCTGGGTTGCGTCTTCGCTTCCAGGGGCGACGGGCCCGCAGCTTGGCAGAAGATAGGACGCTGGTCCGTGATCGGACTCCTGGTCCTCAACGTTTTGTCTCTGAAGCACTACTACTACGACAGCGCTCACCGTCGGGGGGACTACAGAGCGGTAGCCGAGTTACTCCGGAACCAGCAACCAATGCCGATTATCCTCCTGCTCGGAAGCCCTCGACTATTGGACTACTACGAGGCCCCAAGCCTTCTCGACGTCCGATGGAAGCAAGATCCCGAGAAAGTACGACTCATCGATGGTTACACTGAGGGCTCCAACGGATTCCTCGTAGTGATCAATAGGGAGGACCTCCTGCCGGGTGGTCTTCAAGGAGTGGAACACCTTTTGATGCCCTTTTCGAATCTCGAGAACACCTGGGAGCTACCGGCATTTCGAGTAGCAGAATTCTCCAAGATCGCTTGGAGGGAACCACGAGTGACCCATTGATCATGCCTGTTCTGAATCCGGGGTCCACCGCTTTGATGGGTCACTGTGCACCTGCAATGGAAACTCATGAGTGACTACCGGGCGTTCACAGTCCTGCGCCTTGCCAGCCCAACGCAACGAGACGACTTCATGAGAATGATGCCTGCAATCCTTTTTCTGTGCGCTGCGCCATCATTTGCACTTGGCGAGTGGGGGTTGTCCAGCTATGGCTACGAGGGCCGAGCAAACGGGATGGATTGGAACGACAACTTTGCTTACGGAGACGCTCAGGACGGCCTAGCGTGTGATGACGCAAACGGAGCTGGTGCAACCATCGTCTCTGAGGATATAGACGGCGATGGTGACGCTGAGTCCCAGATTTACGTGATTCCCGCCACTGGATCGGACGACGCTGACTGTGGAGGACCAAATAATGCCGACGCTTGTGCAACGGTGCAATACGCATACGACAACCGGATGGATACCGGAAGTCATGAAGACGTAATTTGCCTTGTCGGAACGGCACATGAGTCGTTGTCGTGGACTGATAAAGACGGTGATGCCGGTGTTAAAACAAGAACGGCTACCGGCGATGAGGTCTATGACTTCCAGTACCCGAGTAATCCAAACGTTCTCATGGGCGCAGACAGAGACGGTGACGGGAACTACCCACCTCATGACACCGATGATATTGCCGTCTTTGACGGCGAGGTGGGCGCTTCGTATTTAGAAACGTTCTTGTCTACGTCCGACGGCGTTGGGACCATCGTAACGTCCAGGTGGGAGTTTGCACACCTTACGGTTCGGGAATATGGGACCAACGATGCAACCCGCGATCCAGCAACCAAACGCGGGCTGTTTATGCACGGTGGCAGCGATCCCAACTACATTGAAAACCACACCTACTATCACGACATTTACGCTTACAGGATCAACTACCGCCAAGAACAATTGTCGTTTACTCAAGTGCTTTATGAGCTGTGGGGCAGACAATTCAACTACGCTGCCATTGAGAACGTTGCTTGCATTGAGTGCTGTGGGTACATATCTCGCGGTAATACCGGGCAGGATCCAAGTTACTACTTGCGAGTTACGCGCACAACGCTAACCTGGGAGTGTGAGGACGTTCCGGAGGAAAGAATAGACATCTCTCCCGGCACTGGGTCAGTCAAGCACTGGGGAAATTCAAATCACATAGAGTATCTGAACAACTATTGGGATTTAGATGTCAGTTCTTTTGTAAGCAGCCGGAATGATGCGAATGACCATGGCAGCGGTGCCTATGATTTCAATACCTGTATTCGCGATGTGTATGTCGTTAACAATATTGTCAAGAACGGCACAAATTGCTTTAGGGTAGAGGGCGGTCTAAAAGGTCAGTGCACCGCTCAACCCGGAGACAACATCAACTTTCTCAGAAACTACTGTGTGATTGACGTTAGCGAAGCCTCCGGAGGATTCCCTCGTGCCCTTATTGGCACAAGCCTCAAGCCTGGCTTCAATTCAAGGACCATCTATACGAAAGACATCACAGTTGCCAATAACTTCTTCCTTGACCTGACAGGGGAAGGCTACCTTTCGACGGTGTTTCAGTTGACCGATGGAGTCCCGTCTAGCGGCCCCGATCCATCTGGTAACACAATAGCCTTCATCAACAATACGGGGTATTCCGCCAATTGGGGTGAAACAACGTCTCCAACAGAGGCACCGATATTCTCCTTTGACGACGACGCGGATGACCGGCCGCACACCTACGTCATAAAGAACAATGTGATAGCCGGGGGCGCCTCAGATGACTGGTTCATACGATTCTTGAGTAGCGGAGTTGACGGCGACTCCTTGGACATGGACTACAACATTTATGAAGACAATGGTGGTGACCGGGAGTTCTGGGCACCCGATGGTACTCGGTATCAAACCCTGGCCCTGTACTCTGCTGCAACCGGCCTGGAAACCCACTCCAAGGGCGAGGGGCAGAATGCTTGTGACGTGACGTTCGTGAACCGTGGCTCAGATATGCACTTGTCATCAAGTGATACCTGCGCCCAGGAATATGGGGTGTCTGCCTCTGCCTATACAACCGTAGACCACGACGATGACTCCCGTCCACAGGGAACCAATTGGGATATTGGGGCAGACGAGTGGAATAGTGCAGTCTTCTCGGACTCTTTCGAATCCGGCTCTTGCTCACTTTGGTCCGTCTGCTTCCCTTAGGTGACTAACCTGCCCCCGGGCGATGCAATGGCCAACTTTGACAACTGTATCTGGGTTGGGAGACTAAATCATGCGCTTGCCGGCAGGCGCTCGCTAGACTAGATTGCCGAGGGCGCGATCAAGGATGCGGCGGGCAGTTGCTACGGGACTGAGGTAGAGATCCCAGTACTTCCGTGATCCGATTTCCAGTTTCCGACGGTACTCGCAGTCCGTAGTAATGAGCGATAGGGCTGCGGGGATTTCGTCTATCTCACTGACAAGATGGACGTTACTACCGTGCCGTAGTGGTTCTGGCAGAAGGTTCTCAATTGGCGTGGAGATGATGGCCTTTCCCAGCGCCATGTATTGAGCCAGTTTCCACCCAAGGCAGCCCCAAACCGCCGGGTTGTTGAACGCCACTGCCGAAAGTTGCGTACGCGAGATCCATTTGTCACTCGGGACCTTCCTGTCCAAGAGCAAGTCGGCGTAAATCTCGGCCTGCGCCGATCGGCCTTCCGAAACGAAGCCACCGTCAAAGCCCTTGCCGACCGCAGCCTTGGCAGCTCTCATGAATTTGGCGCGCTCGGGATTGGTGTCGTCGACGCAACTATGGTGTTCCCACAATCTGGCAGCGTAGAAAACATAGTCGGAAGAGCCAGAATGAGCCTGGTACTGGTCAATCGTGCCACTGCGCAACCACGCCAAGTGTTCGGCGGCGAGTCTTCCTACGCTGGGCGGATAGTTGGTTGGCCCTCGGCGCCGGTCTCGCCAGTGGGCCAACTGGCCCAGCATCGGGGGAGCCCACTCAAGTCGGTCGCGCCCACTGGGTCCGATCCCGAACCCAGGGCCGAGTATCATGAGTTTTTCCTGGTGCCCCAGGTCACCTGGGGCCACGTTGACTTTCGCGTAGACGTCACACCATTCGTAGGCGGTCTCCTCAAAACCCGTCGCATCCCCATAGTCCACAACCAGCCGAGTCCGCTTCACCTCTGAGTCGACGATAAGCGCCACATAGCGGTCGTAGGAATACGCATCCTCCGGAGTCAGAGGCGCGAATCCGCGCTTCGAAACCCGAACCCGACGACGGCCCAACTGTTCACGCAGGCCATGGATATAGAACCATGCATACGTCAGCTTGGCTCTTGGATCCACGAGAATGATCACGGCGCCGCCCCTACATCGGATGTCGCTAGAGGGACCCCCGAGAACAGCTGCCAGATTGGACCATTAGGCCAACGCTTGCGGGGAACCGGTCACCCTAGCTCGCACCTCACAATGTGCCAAAGTCTAGCCTAGCCTGAGTCCGAGGCGAAATCGTCAAGACCTGTGGATCGGTTGACCTCAGGCGGCGGGGAAATCGTATCCAGCCGTGCCGGGGACGGTCTGCTCCATCCACTGCCATGAATCTCGCGTACCACCTACCATGGCGCTCATTGCCTGGTCACTCCCGAGAGGGGCACGCCTGCGAACTCGCCGCCAGGTTGTATCACTGGCGGCTCACACGGATCAGGCGTACAAGTGGTTCCGGCTCCCTGCCAAGTCGCCCCAGAGCATGCCGCCTCGGTGGTTGAACTGCACACCCCCGAAGTGCAACAAGCACCCTTTGGCACGTAGCCACCGGCATACTCATCGGCTCCGATGTCCCAATAGGTGCTCTGCGGCCTGGAGTCTTTGTCAAAATCGACGGTCGTGTAGGCGCTCACGCTGGTGCCCTCTTCCTGGGCGCAAGTGTCGCTGGCGTCCAGGTGCATATCTGAGCCCCGGTTCACGAAGGTAACGTCACAGGCGTTTTGTGCCTCACCCTTGGAGTTGGTGTCCAGGCCGGTTGCTGCGGAATACAAAGCCAGCGTGTCGTAGCGTTGACCGTCACATGCAAGCCACTCACGGTCCCCACCATCGTCCTCGAAGACGTTGTAATCCATGTCCAGGTTAGAGCACCCAACTCCGCTAGTCTGGTGGCGGATCATCCAGTCGTCAGAAGCACCACCAGCAATGATGTTGTTCTTGATGACGTAGCTGTGGGGCCTATCGGTGCGATCATCGTCGAAGTGGAAGATCGCCTTTTCGGTGGGTGCGCCCGTTTCGCCCCAGTCCGTGCTGTAGGCAGTGTTATTGACGAAGGCAATGGTATATGCGGATGGGTCTGGGCCATCAGCCGGGACACCATCGGTCAACTCAAAGAGTCCGGCGATAAGTCCATCGCCAGAAAAGTCAGCAAACAGATTGTTGGCAATCGTTATGTTCTGATGATAAATGGTCGTTGAGTTGTATCCTGGCTTCATCGACACAGCCCTAGATAGGCGTCGTGGATATACACCGGATGCGGCAACTTCCTCAATAACGCAATAGTTCCCGAGAAAGTTAAGATTGTTTCCTGGAGTTATGGTGCATTGACCGTCCAAGCCGCCCTCGGCAATAAAGCAGCCGGTGGCAGGGTTTCTTATGATGTTGTTGACGATATACAGATCCCTGATGCAGGTATTGAAGTCATACGCAGTGCCACCAATGTCGTCAGCATCAGCCTGATCGACAGCAAACGCACTGGCGCTCAAATCCCAGTCGTTGTTGTTGTACTCAATGTAGCGAGTGTCGCCCCAATGCTTGACGGCACCAGTCCCAAATGAGATGTCAATACGCTCGGCAGGGTTGTCCTCGCAATACCAGTCCAGCGAGGTATTTTGCACTCGCTCATACGTGCTAGTCCCAGCATGGCCGCGAGAAACGTAGCCACAACATTCGTGGCAGGCGTAGTTTTCTATCGCCGCATAGGTGAAGCGCCGACCCCACATATCGTAGAGGATCTGGGTGAAGGACAGTTGCTCTTGGTTGTAGTTGATCCTATACCCGTAGATATCGTGATAGTAAAGGTGATCCTCGGTGTCGGTTTCATCGGTTGATCCATAGATGAATATGCCTCGCACGGTTCCAGCTTCCCTAGTCGCGTCGTTCGTCCCGTACTCTTGGACAGTAAGGTGAGCAAACTCCCAGCGATCTGTCCCCTGAGACCCATCGCCGTCAGAGGTGGTAAGGAAAATCTCGATATAGGAGGCCCCGACTTCGCCATCAAATACCGCAGTATCGTCGTTGTCAAACGGCGGATAGTTGCCGTCCTGGTCGCGGTCAGCGCCCATTATGACGTTTGGGTTGGACGGGTACTGGAAGTCGTAGACCTCATCTCCTGCCGCTGTGCGCGTCTTTGTCCCGGCATCGCCGTCCTGGTCGCCTATGGACAGGCCCTCATGCGAGGTCCCCACCAGGCAGATAATGTCCTCATACCTGCCCGTGTCCAGGCGGTTGTCGATGACGTACTGCACCGTGGCGCAGGCATCGGCAGCGTTTGGTCCACCACAGTCTCCATCGTCGGTCCCGGTGGCCGGGATCACATAGATTTGAGCCTCGCCGTTGCCGTCGCCATCTACATCCTCCAAGACAATGGTTGCCCCGTCGCCGTGGGAATCGTCACATGCCTTCCCGTCGTCAACGGCTTCTCCATAGACGAAATCATCATCCCAATCCATGCCGTTTGCGCGGTGCTCATACCCGTAGTCGGCAAGGCCCCACTCACCAACGGCAAGCGCAGGCGATACAACAAACAGCGATGGGAAAAGCAAGAGTGCCAAGAATCTCTTCATAGTGCCGCCTTTATCGCGGTCAGTTGGAAGGGTGCAGAATGTTGACCGCGCGGTATCACCCATGAGGTGCCGTTGCACGTACACAGTGACCCGTCAAAGAGGTGGATGTCAGCTTTCGGACAGGTAGACACACTCACATTCTAGCGAGCGCGACAGCCGCTCGAAGGAGACATTATCCATCGACCGGCCATTGCCGTCCATCGAGCCCCTGGCGCTGGCGCTCTTGAGAGCGCTCGTGACGTCCAAGCTCGTGAACTGGCTCCCTAGGAAGTGAGGACCCAAGGGCCTGGGTCAACTGATTCAGGAGGCACCTCCAGTACCTGTGCTCTAATAGCTACGTGCACTTCAATAGGCCAGATGCCGAGCAGAATCACTGCTCGATTCCCCTCGTTCTTCGCAGGGCGCTGGTGGGTTCCATACCCTGGGCGATGCTGGTGTCTGCAGGCCTCCTGTGGATCTATTCGGCAAACTACTTTCGCGTCCGGCCGAGTCCGACTCCTCTCACGGGGCTCCTTGAAGCTGTTCAGGTCGGACATGCGGTTCTTCTTGCTCTATTTCTCGCTGCTAGTGCATGTTCTCTGGCGCTGTACCTTGCAGTGACCCTGTTCTTTCGTGCCCGAAGGAGCTCTGCCCCTTGTTTTATGGCGCTTGCTGCACCGACGGTGATCACGCTGACGTTCACTTTATTGCTCGTGGCCAACGTAAGGTATTTGCGATTCCGTTACGCGCCAATCAGTTTACTGACAGACGCGATTATTGTCGCGCTGGGGCTCGGCCTGCTCGTCGTGTGCTCTCGGTTAGCAGCTCGGTGGCCTCCTGTAGTTCATTTCTTGGACTCGAGTGGCCTCTTGTGGATGGGAGTCTTTGCTTTGCTGGTGGGCCTGCCGGCCCACCTCATGAATCTCGATCCTGGCGGGCGTCACACAACCTTGGGGGCGTCCCGGAACCAGGACAAGATACCGATTGGTTCACCAACCAGCACCGAGGCTATCCCGTCACCTGCGACCCGATGGAACGTCGTCCTGATCTCTATCGATACGCTGCGGCCGGACCGGCTCGGGGCATACGGCTACGATCGGGCTATCTCACCCAACACAGACCGATTCGCAGAAGGGGGAGTTCTCTTCAGCCGGGCCTATTCAACCGCCCCCTGGACCCTACCCGCCCACATGTCGATGATCACTGGACTTCTTCCATCGATGCACGGAGCGCAGTTGTCGCCGGTTTTCACCAAGAAGACTGAAATCCTGAGCGACGATAAGACTACACTCGCGGAAGTATTGAGCTACAACAATTACCGCACTGCAGCCTTTACCGGTGGATCCTTTCTTGGTAGAGACTTCGGATTCCAGCAAGGATTCGATGAGCTGAAGACGGGTGGTTGCCTCGCAGACCTCTGGGAGGAAGCACGCCGTTGGCTCGAATCAGGCTCGGATCAGCCCTTCTTCCTGTTTCTTCATACCTACGAAGTTCACAACTACGAACCTTCTCCGGAATTCGAGGAGAAGTGGGTAAGACCAATCGACAGCGAATCCGCTCGTCGCCTCGACGATCGAAACCGTCTTCGTCAGTTCATTCTTACGAGTGGCTTCTTCAATCTAAATGATGAGGAGTTGACCTTTATCAGTGACCTTTATGACGCCACCATCGCTGAAGCGGATCACGTGCTCGGCGATATCTGGCAATACCTCGACGAGGAGAATCTGAGCGAACGCACAGTGGTCGTCCTGACGTCCGACCACGGCGAGGAGTTCTTCGAGCACGGTGGGACCGGACATGGGTTCACCTTTTACGAGGAAATGTTGAGAATCCCCTGGATCTTGCGAGTTCCAGGAGGACCCACCGGCGTGAAGGTCGATCAACCTGTTCAACTGATCGACATGATGCCGACAATTCTCGATCTGTTGGGGCTGGCTGGCCCAGCCGGCATGCAAGGAGTGAGCTTGAGGGAGGTGTTTCAGGGTGAGAGATCTGGCTTGCTGACAGAGCGTGCATTGATCGCCGAAGCGTCCCATTTGGGCAACGCGCGCAGTCTGATTCACCAAGACACCAAAGTGATCCGAAGCAAGTACTTGCCCGTCGAGCTATCCTCACTCGACAGACTACTTTTCAATCTCAGACAGCTCCTCACCAGGTCGGATGACCTGTTCTTCGACGTGGCTCAGGACCCAAGGGAACTCCGGCCGTTGGAACCCGCCGATCTCGATCAAGGTCAAGAGCTCTTGGATCTCCTTCAGGCGCATGAATCGATCGCAGACGAAGGGGGAGCATCGAACCCTGCGGTAGAGGGCCTGTCGCCTGAGTCAATCGAAGACTTGAAGGCCCTGGGGTACTTGCAGTAGGCCGAATACCAAGGAAGCTCGAAACAGCCTACTCGATGTACCCCAGCGCACGTAGCGCCTCCAACGCCTCCTCCTCTTCGGCCACCGTCTGCTGAAGGATGTTCGGGCCAATCGATTCGGTCTCGGAAGCAAGCTCTTCAAAGGCTGCAAGCAGATCCACAAAATCTCCCTCGGACCCATTCGCCAAGTTTTGCTTCTCGAGTGGATCTCGCGAAAGGTCGTAGATCTCTTCCGAACCCTTTCGGTTCCGGGTGCGGATGACTTTGAATTGATCGACACGAGCCATCTCGAGTTGTAGTACCTGGCCAAAATAGGGCGAGACTTGTTTGGGCTCGGTCCCTTCCAGGAGATCGGCCACCAAGCTTCTTCCCTGCATCAGTTGTGGCTGCTTCTCAGCCCTCGCGAGCTCGAGAATGGTCGGCATGAGGTCAATCAGACCGACTGGCTGGTCGTGCACGAGCCCCAGAGTCGTCACATTCGGCACTCGCATCAGGAGTGGAACTCGAAGGACCTCTTCATAAAGTGTTCTCCCATGCTTTGTGCCACCGTGATCCAGAAACTCCTCGCCGTGGTCTGACGTCACGACCACTACCGCAGTCTCCAAGAGGCCCAAATCCTCGAGTCCGCCAAGCAGGCGGCCGATTTGAAGGTCGACGAAGAGAACCTCACCATCGTAGAGGTCGACGGACCTGCCAATCCAGTCCTGATCCTCCGGAGTGGCACCGAGACTTCTGGCATCGACACCAGATTGCCGAAGAGGCGAATCGGCGTGCTGGCTGAAAGCACTGTCATACGGCGCTGGCGGCGAGTAGGGGACGTGTGGATCAATATAGTGAACGTACAGGAGCAATGGGCCCGCGTCCTGATTCCTCTCGGCCATCCTCAAAGCAGTGTCTGTAATGCCATCGCCTGGCGGCAGGGCCCCGACCTTCTCACCGAAAGCCACCTCGGCCACCTGGCTCGTCACCCGCCGAATCGTCGTTCGTAGGGATCGCCCCAACACCCCACGCTGCCGATCGGCTCCCTGATTCTTGCCTTCAGACTCAACTTCCACCTGGTCAGTCCGAAGGCGCTCGGCCTCATGATCTCTTGACTCGGCTGCCCGAAGTCGATTCGACAATCTGGTGGCCAGCCGGCCAACGGTTGTAAGTCGAAAAGGGCTTATGGTCTCAGGAGCACTGAATTCCATGAAACCTTGAGTGAAACCAAACGTCGGGGCGATCAAGGGATTTGCAGTTACGCCAAGAGTCACATAGCCCGAGTCTCGCAGAGCCTCGGCAAGCGTCAAGACTGAACCTGACAGGAAATCCTGATTGGTGCGTGCTTTGTGCGTAACCGGATAGAGCGAGGAAAAAATCGTTGCTACCGATGGCTTCGTCCACGAAGATGCCGCAGAGGCCTGCGTAAAGACTACGGCCGTTCTCGCGAACTCCTCGAGGTTGGGAGTCGTTCTCCGAGAGTAACCGTACACCGACAGATGATCGGCCCGCAGCGTATCGACAAGGATGAGGACTACGTTCGGCCTATCGTGATCATGGTCGATAATCTCTTTGCTGCTTGGAGTAGACGGACTCTGGAGAGCAGCTGGAACTGCAACAACCGACAAAATGGTACCGAGCAGAACGGTGTTGAGAAGCCAGCTGCGTCCAATAGTGCTGCTTGGGCCTGGTCGCTTCGAGAACGAGAATCTGGCCAGGGTTCGATGGGTAACCGCTCCGGCAAGCCCCGCTACGAGGAAGGCGGCGATCAAAAGAACGCTTCGCGGAATTGCGCTCAGAAAGGACCTGGGCATCAACACCCAGCCAGTCGACAGGTAGGCGAAACTGATAAGACCGACAAGGACTGAGATCGTTGCTGTATTGACCTCTGGACCCGAGCTCTCTGTATCTCCCTTCACCAAGGCTACACAGACTGCGATGCCCGCCGACCCCATTCCGAGCAAGGTACCCAGTACCGCGAATGGATAGACGATGTGTCTGTAAGCCAAAGGGAGGCTCCCGGAGTAAGAAGCTTCCGATCGCAGGAAGATGGCAGCGAACTCCGCGAGTCCAATGAGACATCCGAGGAATGCTCCGAGCAGAGCACCCCAGGACAACCCCTCGATCAGTTTCTTTGGACTCATGAATAATC
>JBATEX010000135.1:0-1721 GCA_049664225.1 Thermoanaerobaculia bacterium | reverse complement strand
TCCAGGGCATCCGGCAGATAGCTCGGCGTTGCCCCGAGTCCCATGGCTAACTCTCGGCTGGCCTCATCCTGTCTGCCCAGGGCTCGCATGGATAGCCCCATCAGATAATGGGCCTGGCGATCCTTGGGCTGGAGGCGCAGCGCTGATTCCAGAAGCGAGACAGCGCCAGCCGCATCACCCTCGAGCAGGTGCACATTGGCCAGTCCCGTGTAGCCCTGCGGCGCTGTCGGCTCGAGCTCGATCAGGCGCTGAAAGTGGAACCGTGCACCGGGCAGCTCACCTCGTTCCAGCAGCGCCAGCGCCAGACGCTGATGTGCCGGTGCCAGCTCTGGCCGTTCAGTGACCACCTGCTGCAGGAGCTCCAGCGAGCGGTCCAGGTTCCCGGTTTGGCGGCTGGCGACCGCCAGCCGGAAACGCCAGCGGTCGTCCCGAGGGGCGAGAGTCGCCGCGTTCTCATAGCAGGACTCGGCCTCAGGCCACAGGTTGTTGGCCTCGTAGACCATTCCCAATCGTCCGTGCGCCTCCGCCTGATCCGGTTCGGCTTCCACTTCCAATGCGGCACTGCGGATCAACTCGGCAACAGCCGGCTCCAATAGGTCGAGACTCTGTGGCAGCACGGGCGGCGGCCCGGCGGCCTGCAACGACCCAGCCGAAACGACCAGGATCGCCAGTGTCAAATGGATAGCTGCCTGAAAAGGGATGGACTGTGATGATCTCAAAGCCGCCTCGAAACGAACATATTACCGAAAAAGGGGACAGGCACACCTTTCCGCAAGATTCCACCCCCTGAATCTCGACTACGTCCTCATGGGCACCGACTGAAGTGCCCTCGAGGAGGTCGGATTTGTCCCGTCTAGCTCGCGTCGTCTTACCCGGTCTGCCCTACCACACTACCCACCGCTGGAATCGGCGGCAGGACGTCTTCCTGAGGCCGCAAGCCTGGAAAATAGGTGCCTGTTGCCGATTCGCGGTCGACCAGGAAACAAACAGCCCCGCTCCTTGTAGGGAGCGGGGCTGTCAAGGTAAGTGCCTTCAGTCTTATTCGACCTTCGGCGTGTAATTGGGATCCTTGGAAACGGGCTCGGCCGTGAACTCGGGAAGGCGGCCATGTCCGTAAACCAAGGGAACGTTGCTCGCCGGTAGCGCGATGCAGATATCCGGCGTGCAGATGTCGAGCGCCTCGCCCACACAGATGCCATCCCAGAAGACGTCGCAGCAGAAGGAATCGACGGCACAACCGGTCGCCTCGCACTCCGCGTTCTCGCAACCGGTGGTGGCGTGAGACTCGACGCAGTCGCCGCAGGACTGGTCCTGTAGAAAATCGATCCAGTTCTGCATGGCGCCAGGTGAGCACCCGTTCCTGAGGTGACCCTGGCCGAGGTGCTGCTCTTCGACGATCTGCTCGCACGAGCAGCCCGCCGTGTCTTCGATGGTGAAGAGCAGCCCCTGCGGGTTGGGCGGGGCGGTCGTGAAGACACCGCTACCGTCCGTCAGGGCGGAGTTGTTGGCCCTCAGCATGCCAGAGGTCGGCACCGACTCGGGAATGACCGTGCCTTCGCAGTAGTCGAACTCCTCAGGCACTCCGTCGCAGTCGTTGGCTCCCTCGGCCGGCACGCCATCATCCAGAATCGCCAGGTCGAAGTCACCGGTGGCGCTGCTGAAACCATGCACCAGCACCTTGTAGGTCGCACCGGCCTGGGTGGGCCAGTCGAACTTCGTCG
>JBATEX010000134.1:0-4957 GCA_049664225.1 Thermoanaerobaculia bacterium | reverse complement strand
GTATGGACATGATGGATTTCTTCCTCGGAAAAAGAGAGGAGTCCGGTCGAGACGGCTTTGTGATCTATGTCGGTGACGATATTTTCGGCGTGAAGTGGCAAAACTATAAGATGATGTTCAAAGAGCTTGAAGGAGGGCTGGGTAATGGGATACTGAACGTGTTCCCGTTTGTTCGCTTTTTCAACCTCTATGATGACCCTAAAGAAGAATATCCAATGAACTTGGACCCATCATTATTAGATAATTTATGGGTACGTTGGGGGCCTGGGCCGATTCTGGTAGAGCATCAGGAGTCGTTGGCCAAAGAACCAGTAATCAAGCCGGGAACGTCTGATCCCTACGTGCCGGCGAAGAAGTGACTCTACAACAAGAGCTTCAAGCTGGTGGATGTGGAGCTGGTGGAGTAGGCGAGTGCGGTGTTCCAGGTCACAGCAACCAAGTCGCGGGCGACACGAACTTGGGAGGCATGACATGACGCTGGGGAGTGTGTTGGCCCGGAGCCCGTTGAGGATGGTGGCTCTGGGGCTGTGGACGATCGTCGTGGCGCTGGCCGTGCCGGCGGCCTCTGCCGATGAGGGCGGGGCGAGCTTCTGGCTGCCCGGGCAGTACGGCAGCCTGGCCGCGACGCAGGCCGACCCCGGTTGGTCGTTGCCACTGATCTACTTCCACGTCTCTTCGGACGCCGGAGGAAGCCAGGAGCTCTCTATCGGCAACACGATCACGCTGGGCGTGGACTCCGGCCAGGACCTGCTGCTTGTGGCGCCGACCTACACCTTTCACAAGGCAGTCCTCGGCGGCCAGGCGGCGATCGGCATGACAGCTGTCTACGGGGGGGTGGACGTCGTTGCCGCCGCCACGCTGACGGGGCCCGGAGGAGAGATCCTGTCGGGGAGCGTCAGCGATTCCGCCACGGAGCTCGGGGATCTCTACCCGTCGGCCTCCCTGCGCTGGAATCACGGTGTGCACAACACCATGACCTACGTGATGCTCGGCGTGCCGGTGGGGGGCTACGACGTCGACCGCCTGGCGAACCTCGGCAGCAATCATTGGGCGGCGGACGCAGGCGGTGCCTACACCTACTTCAACACCAAGAGCGGCCTGGAGTTTTCGGCGACGGGCGGCCTCACCTACAACTTCGAGAATCCCGACACCCACTACCAGAACGGTATCGATGCGCACCTCGACTGGGGCGCCTCGAAGTTTACGTCCGAGCGGCTACAAGTCGGCCTGGTGGGTTATTTCTTCCACCAGATCACCGGAGACAGCGGCGCCGGAGCCGTTCTGGGCGACTTCGAATCCCGGGTCAACGGCGTTGGGCCCCAGTTGGGCTACCTCTTCAACATGGGCAAGAAGCAGGCCTACCTGAACGTCAAGGGCTACTGGGAGTTCGGCGGCAAATACCGGCCCGAAGGCTGGAACACCTGGCTCACCGTCTCCCTGCCGCTCGGAGGATGATTCTGAGGGATGTTCCGAAGGGTGGCGCGCCAGAGAATCGAAGCTCGACCCGAGCTGCCGGCAGCTCGGCATGAAGCGAGTTGACGCCTCGAATTGTCATGATGACTTGAAGTACATGTTCCCGCGGGGAGCTGATCGCCGGCTCAGAGCTCTACGGCAAGGCCTTCGAGAATTGGGTCTTCCACGAATTGACCTGTGCCTCCTCAATACTCGTCTGCCGATTGGGCCATCGCTGGAGGATCGTTCTTGAGCGGCGGTCGGCCTCATCTCCGGCGCCAATATTCCGTCAAAGTTGAGGTGGTGGGCAACTCTCTCGTGCGGTGCAGCCGCGCTGGCGCTGGCCAGGGAAGGACCTTCCTTCCTCGAGGCAGCCCGCGGAGGAGAAGCCGAGCCGAGATCCGCGCGTTCAGGCGGCTTCGCGCCACTCGTACCGGTGGTGGAGTCCTCCGACACGAGGCATCGCGACTACCTTCGCGGTCGGTGATGGCAGCAGTGTCACCGGCCGCCGAGATGGAGTGTCCTTGCCGAGGCCGAGATGTGTGCGGTCCTGGTGCGAGTAGCCGATGTGGGCCCGAGCGAGCCGAACAGCGTGGCGCTCGCTGAACACGACCACGTGATCGAAGAGTTCGCGGCGGCACCCGCCGATCCAGCGTTCGGCCATAGGATTCTGCCAGGGACTTCGATAGGAGATGCGGCAGGGCTTCGTGCCCATCGACCGGACGAACCCGACCACGGCGGTGCTGAGGATCGAGTCGCGGTCGAAGATCAGATGCCTCGGCGCGGTATCGAAGGGGAAGGCTTCTCGCAGCTGCTGGATGACCCAGGCGGCGCTCGGGTTGAAGGTGGCGTTGAAGTGAAGGATCCGTCGTCGGTCGTGGTGGATGACGAACCAGCAGTAGAGCACACGCAACGAGGCGGTCGGGACCGTGAAGAAGTCCATCGCCGCGATGCCCTCCTTGTGGTTGCGCAGGAAGCTCAGCCAGCGTTGGACGACATCGGGATTTGCAGGCCGTCGCGGCATGTACCGGGAGACGGTCGCCTCGGAGACGGTGAAGCCTAGCTTCTCCAGTTCACCGTGAATTCGCGGAGCTCCCCAGTCGTTTTCCAGAGCCATCCTGCGGATCAACTCGCGGATCTCCCTGTCCACTCTCGGCCGCCCTGGGCCACGCTTGTGTCGGGAGAGCTCGGTCCAATAGCGTCTAAAACGCTCGCGATGCCACTTCACAACGGTCTCTGGCTTCACGATGACTAGGCGTTCGGCCCAGCCGCTCCACGCTCTTCTCATCGCCACCCAGAATGCGCGGTCGGCGTCGTCGAGCTGCGGGCGAGGTCGCTTCTGCGACCGAGTCCCAGCCCTCCGACAAGCCGCAGGAAGCCGAGTCGGACTGGCCGGGATCTTTCAGCCTCTTCGGCTCCCAGACCCGGCTCGCTGTCGGCGGGTTTGCCCAGCTCGACGTCATCTACGACAGCAACGCCATCGGAGCGCCCTGCCAGTTCATCACCGGCACCATCCCGACCGATGGCGGCACTCTGGCAGAAGGGGCCGACGGCCAGACCAACTTCTGCATCAACACCTCCCCTTGACCTTCGAGTCGCGCACTCCCACCAAGCTGGGCCAGCTCAAGACCTTCATCTCGCTGGATCGGTTCGGCCGCATAGCGGCAGCTCTTCGGCAAAAGGGCACCCCGATACCGACGAACGACATCTGGATCGCGGCCCAGGCTATGGAGGTGGGCGCGGATCTCCTTTCCTCGGACTCCCACTTCGGCGCGGTCGATGGCCTGGCGTGGCTGGCCTTCTCGTCTACGGAAGAGGACAGTGTGCGCGAGCGGGTCTGGAAGTATCACGCCGGCCAGGCTCCCTGAGCCCCACCCATTTCCCCCCCATTTCGAGGGATGCGGAGGCCGTTGCCCGGCTCTAAAGTCAGGGTATAGAGAGGAGGTGGAGTTTTGAGGACTCGAACCAAGTGGGTGGGTTATGCAATGGGTTCTTGGCTCGCCCTGTGCGGCGCCGCTGTCGCCCAGGAAGCGACAGCGGGTATGAGCTCTGAGGCAGAAGATCTGGCGAAAGTGGCCCAGAATCCGCTCGCAACGATGGTGACCCTGCCGTTGCAGGCCAACTTCAACAACGGTTTCGGCCCCTACGACCGCCAGTTCTTCAACCTCAACATCCAGCCCGTCATCCCCTTCAAACGCGAAAAGTGGAACATCATCGCTCGCGCGATCATCCCCGTCAACAGCCTGCCTCAAGGTGAGACCGACTCGGTCTTCGGCATCGGTGACACCAGCATGACCCTATTCTGGTCGCCTGCAAAGGCCAGCAAGCTCACCTGGGGCGCTGGCCCGATCATCGGGTTGCCCACGGCCTCCAACCCGGAGGTTCTGGGCTCCGGCAAGTTCGGCCTCGGGCCATCGGCAGTGCTCTTTTACCAAACCGGCAGGTGGACCATGGGCGGGCTGCTCGCCAACCTCTGGTCGGTGGCTGGCGACAGCGCCCGCGATGACACAAGCCTGCTCACCTTCCAGTGGTTCGTCAACTACAACTTCGGCGGCGGCTGGGCCCTCGGCTCGGTGCCCATCGTCACCGCCAACTGGGAGGCCGAATCCGGCAACCAGTGGACGATCCCGTGGGGGCTGCAAGTTTCCAAGATCACCCGATTCGGTTCGCAACCGGTGAACCTGCTGCTGGGCTACTACTACAACTCGGATCACCCCGAGGGCGCCGCTGAAAGCCAGGTACGGGTTCAAGTCAACTTCATGTTCCCGCCGAAGGCGAAGTAGGGAGAAATGGGCCGATGTCGAAGTCGCCAGTAGGGAGGAATATCGAGTTCGGTGGCCCCGCCACCTATCGCATCGTCGTTCAAGGCGAGCTGGCCCAGGAATGGAGCGGGCGGCTCGGCGGCATGCGGATCGTGAGCTCTAGCAGGGAAGGCCGGGCCGCCCGTACGAATCTCGAAGGGCGAATCCGCGACCAGGCGGAGCTCAGCGGCGTGCTCGGCACCCTGCATGGCCTTCACCTGCCGATCCTCGAGGTTCTGGAGATCGAGAGCGAAGAATGAACTGGCTTCGAAGTTCGCCGCGGCCTCAAAGGAGGAAGAAGATGAGACGAAATGCAAAACAAGAACGACTGACCCTCGCTTGGGCTGCCCGCCTTCTGGCGGTGACCGCCCTCGCATGGACCACAGTCGGATGCGCGCCTGCTGACGCCCCCAAGGGTGAGGCAGCCCCTGAGACTAAGACAGCGGTCGCTCCACCGACGATGAAGATGACCACCGACATCCCGGCGTCGATCACGGCCCCGGACAAGGTGGAAACTTCCATCGGCGCCCTCGAGTACTTCGACGGCGTGCCGAAGCAGGAGACTGTCGAGAAGGTCTACGACTATCTCGACCGCTCGCGGGCGGTCAACGTCTATCTCAACTCGATTCCCGCCCTGTCCATGAACGCCCTGCGCGAAGGACAGGCCGCCATGGGCGCAGATTCAAGCAACAAGATCGTCATCT
>JBATEX010000133.1:0-135433 GCA_049664225.1 Thermoanaerobaculia bacterium | reverse complement strand
GGTGACAACGTGAACTTGACGGTGGAGCTGATCGCGCCGATCGCCATGGAAAAGGGCGTGCGATTCGCGATTCGTGAGGGCGGCCGAACGGTCGGCGCCGGCACCGTCACCGAAATCATCGAGTAAGTCGGAATCGAGTCTGTCGAAGGGAACTGGCCATGGTCAACGAAAAGATCCGCATTCGCCTCAAGGCGTACGACTATCGAATTCTCGATACCTCCACTGGCGAGATCGTCGATACGGCGAGACGTACCGGTGCGCGCGTGGTGGGCCCGATCCCGCTGCCTACCCATATCGCCCGCTTCACGGTGAACCGGGGTCCGCACGTCGACAAGAAGTCGCGTGAGCAGTTCGAGATCCGGACGCACAAGCGACTGCTCGATATTTTCGAGCCCACCAGTCAGACCGTCGACGCACTCATGAAGCTGGAATTGCCAGCTGGTGTCGACGTCGAAATCAAGGCATTTGGCAAGTAGGTTAGGAGAGGTTCGAAGTGATGCAAGGCATCTTGGGTAGGAAACTGGGAATGACGCAGATCTTTGCCGATGACGGGCTAGCGCACCCGGTCACCGTCATTCAGGCGGGGCCTTGTCTGGTCGTCCAGCGCAAGACCGCTGAGAAGGATGGCTACGAGGCGATCCAGCTCGGGCTGGTCGAGGAGCGGCCGGCGCGTCGTGTCACCAAGCCACAAACGGGGCATTTCGAGAAGGCCGGCGTGGCACCGATGCGGCGACTGGTCGAGTTCGACGTGGATGCTGAAGACGACTCGAAGGCTGGTGATCAGGTCAAGGTAGACATCTTTTCTGTGGACGAGTTCGTCGACGTGGTGGGTACCAGTAAGGGAAAGGGCTTTCAGGGCGTGATCAAGCGCCATGGCTTCGGCGGTGGCAAAGCAACCCACGGTTCCATGTTCCACCGGGCTCCAGGCTCGATCGGACAGGCGTCGGACCCATCCCGTGTCTTTCCGGGTACCAAGCTGCCGGGGCAGACGGGCAACGTGCGGGTCACCAAGAAGAACTTGCGGGTGGTGAAGATCGACGAGGAGAGGAATCTGCTCTATCTGAGGGGTGCGGTGCCTGGTCCGAAAAACGGATATGTGGCAGTCAAGCGAGCCAAGCGTGGCTAAGTGCGGTAGGGGGACTCGATGAAGGTTGTAGTCAAGAATCTGGACAACAAGAAGGTCAGGGAGATCGAGCTTCCGGACGAGGTGTTTGGCTACCCGTACAAGGAGCACCTCATTCATTCGGCGGTGCTCTCATACCTGGCGGCCCGGCGCAGCGGCACACACAAGACCAAGACCCGCAGAGAGGTAGCAGGGTCAGGGCGTAAGCTGTGGCGCCAGAAGGGAACAGGCCGGGCTCGAATCGGCGGAATACGTTCTCCACTCTGGCGAGGCGGCGGCACGGTCCACGGTCCTCAGCCGAGAAGTCATGCGGACAAGCTGAGTCCGCGCGAGAAGCGCAACGCGCTGAAGTCGGCTCTGTCGCGGAAACTAAAGGACGCCGAGATCCTGATTGTGGATCGGTTGGAAGTGGACACTCACAAGACCAAGGATCTCGCCGGCAAGCTGCAGGGCTTGGGGGTGTCGGGCAGAGCGCTGCTGGTGGACACCCATGGCAACGAGAACCTGGCTCTGGCTGCTCGCAACAATCCGAGGGTCAAGACCGTCGACGCGCTGGCCGTCAACGTCTACGACGTCGTAGATAGAGCGCACATCGTGGTGTCGGAAGAAGCCTTGAACCGAATGGTGGAGGTCTTGTCCAAATGAGACTCCAGGACGTAATCCGACGCCCCTTGATCACCGAGAAGTCGACGTCGCAAAGGGACGACACCAATACTGTCGCCTTCGAAGTGGATCGCAAGGCCAACAAGATCGACGTCAAGCGGGCGGTAGAGTCGCAGTTCAAGGTCAAGGTGGCCGAGGTCCGCATCGCCTCGATGCACGGCAAGGTTCGTCGGCAGGGCCGATTCGAAGGCCGGCGGCCTGACTGGAAGAAGGCATACGTCCGATTGGCGGAGGGTGAGAAGACCATCGAGTTCTTCGAGGGCGTATGACATCGACGGCGTGAAGAGGTCGAGCTTAGGCATCGATCTCAAGCTAGCCGCTCGACTATCGGAACGCTGTCCGGACAAAGCAGCGAAAGGAACGAGTAGCCATGGCAGTCAAACAACTCAAACCCACCAACCCGGCGAGCCGCGATCGGTCGGTCTCGACCTTCGAGGAGCTGACGACGAGCAAGCCGCACAAGCCGCTTGCCAAGGGCAAAAAGCGGATCGGTGGGCGCAACAACAAGGGTCTGACTACGGTTCGGTTCCGCGGCGGCGGTCACAAGCGGCGCTACCGCGTGGTGGACTTCAAGCGGGACAAGCACGGCGTTCCCGCCACGGTCGCCACGGTCGAGTACGACCCGAATCGGACGGCTCATATCGCCTTGCTGAGCTATGCCGATGGTGACAAGCGCTACATCCTCTGGCCCAATGGGCTGAAAGTGGGCGCGAAGGTGATCTCGGGTGAGGGTGCCCCGGTAAATCTGGGCAATGCGCTGCCCATTCAGCAGATCCCTGTTGGCACCATCATTCACAATGTCGAGCTCAAGATCGGCAAGGGTGGCCAGTTGGTGCGCAGCGCAGGCGGTGGGGCTCAGCTGATGGCCAAGGAAGGAAGCTATGCCCAGGTGAAGCTACCTTCGGGTGAGGTGCGCAAGGTGCATCTGGGCTGCTACGCCACGATCGGTCAGGTCGGCAACCTGGATCACGGCAACATCTCTTCTGGCAAGGCGGGCCGAACTCGCTGGCAGGGACGTCGTCCTCACAACCGCGGCGTGACCATGAATCCTGTCGATCACCCTATGGGTGGTGGAGAGGGCAAGAGCTCGGGTGGGCGTCACCCCTGCACTCCTTGGGGCTTCCCGACCAAGGGCTACAAGACCCGCAAGAACAAGCGCACCGACAACATGATCGTGCGGCGCCGCAAGCGCAAGTAAAGGTGGAGAAGCGATATGGCTCGATCTCTGAAGAAGGGTTACTTCATCGACTATCACCTGGAGGACAAGGTGAAGGTGGCGGTCGGCACCAACGACCAACGCGTCATCAAGACATGGTCTCGCCGCTCGACGATTACGCCCGATATGGTGGGACGCACCATCGCGGTGCACAACGGCATCAAGTTCATCCCGGTCTTCGTCACCGAGAACATGGTCGGCCACAAGTTGGGCGAGTTCGCGATGACCCGGACGTTTCGTGGTCACGGTGGCAAGAGAGTGGAGAAGATGGGTCGCCCCCGATAGGGTGCGACGCGAATGGATTCAAGAGGACCTTCAGCGATGGAAGTAACAGCGCGACACAGGTACCTACAGACCTCACCGCAGAAGGTGAGGCTGGTGGCCGATCAGATTCGTGGCAAAGGCGTTCAGGACGCGGCCAACATTCTGGCGTTGAGCAAGAAGGGCGCAGCGCGACCTCTGCGCAAGTTGCTTCAATCGGCGATCGCCAATGCCGAGAACCTCGACGATCAGCTGGATGTGGATCGGCTGTACGTCAAAGAGGTCTTCGTCGATGGTGGTCCGACGCTGAAGCGCATACGCCCTCAACCCATGGGTCGGGCGTTTCGCATTCTGAAGCGCCAGAGTCACGTGACGATCAAACTGGATACCCGGAAGGGTGAATAGCTCGCGACGGCTAAGGAGACGATAGTGGGGCAAAAAACTCACCCGTATGGGTTCCGGTTGGTTTACAACAAGTCTTGGAAGTCGCGTTGGTATGCCGATAAAGACTACGCCAGGCTGTTGCACGAAGATCTCGAGCTGAGGGCTCGGCTGAAGGAGCGACTGTCGCACGCCGGTGTCAGCGAGATCGATATCGAGCGGGCGGCCGACAAGCTGCGAGTCACCATTTATACGTCGAGGCCGGGCATTATTATCGGCCGCAAAGGCGCCGAAGTCGACAAGCTACGCGACGATCTGATGAAGCATATGGGTCGCGAGGTGCATATCAACATCCAGGAGATCCAACGCCCAGAGCTGGATGCCCAGTTGGTGGCTGAGAATCTCGCTGGTCAGCTGATTCGCAGGGTGGCCTTTCGTCGGGCGATGAAAAAGCAGATGGAGTCGGCATTCCGGTTCGGTGCCAAGGGTTTCAAGATCATGGTATCGGGGCGACTCGGAGGCAACGAGATCGCACGCACGGAGTGGTACCAGGAAGGTCGCCTGCCGCTCCACACCCTGAAGGCGGAGATCGACTACGGGTTCGCTGAGTCGCGCACGACCTATGGAGTGATCGGTTGCAAGGTGTGGATCTACAAAGGCGACCTGCTGCGGGAGAAAGCCCGCCGCGCGGCAATCTGATCCTACCGAGGAGTCAAGATCATGTTGATGCCCAAGAAGGTCAAGTACAGGAAGAAGCAACGCGGCCGGCGTCGTGGCAGGGCGAAGGGTGGGGACTACATCGCCTTTGGTGACCATGCCCTGCAGGCGACGGAAGCAGGCTGGGTGAGCTCGCGGCAAATCGAGTCTGCCCGAATTGCGATTGCGCGAGGGGTGAAGCGTGGCGGGAAGATCTGGATCCGAGTGTTTCCGGACAAGCCGATCACCAAGAAGCCCCTCGAAACGCGAATGGGTAAGGGTAAGGGCAATCCGGAGGGCTGGGTAGCCGTTGTCAAGCCGGGTCGCATTCTGTTCGAGGTCGAAGGTGTCGATCCCGAAGTTACCAAGAGGGCGATCGAGCTGGCTTCGTTCAAATTCGGGATCAAGACGCGATACATCTCGCGCGAGCAGACGGCCTGGTGAGGTGAGTGATGAAGGCTTCGGAGCTGAGAGAGCAGACTGTTGAAGAGCTGCGGGATCGGGAGAAAGAGCTGGCTGAAAAGCTCTTCGCCTTGAGATTGCAGAGGGTGACGGGCCAGTTGGAGAGCCCGGCGAAAATGCGCCAGGCGAAGCGAGATCTGGCTCGAGTTCTGACGGTCCTTCGCGAGAAGCGGGACTAGACGAAGGAATTCTTCGGGGAGCTAAGGTGATGTCGGAGCATACAGCGCCAGCCAGCCGTGGGCGGCAACAGGTAAAAGTCGGCACAGTGGTCAAAGACCAGATGGACAAAACCGTCGTGGTCGCTGTTACCAACACGGTGATGCACCGTCTTTACCGTCGCTACCTAAAGCGAACGTCGAGGTTTTTTGCCCACGACGAGAACAACGAGTGCCGCCTGGGCGACCGCGTTCAGATCGTCTCCAGTCGACCTCTGTCGAAACAGAAGCGTTGGCGGGTCAAGGAGATCCTGAAGAGGGCGGAGGGTAGCTGACAATGATTCAGATGGGCACAGTTTTGGATGTGGCAGACAACTCCGGCGCCCGGAAGATCGCGTGTATTCACATGCGAGGCGGGTCCTCAGGTCGGTACGGAGGGCTCGGTGACGTGATCACCGCGTCGGTGAAGGAAGCGACGCCAGAAGGAACCGTCAAGAAGGGGCAGGTCGTCAGGGCGGTCATTGTCCGAACGCGACGGGCCTACCGGCGCAAGGATGGAAGCCATATACGCTTCGATTCCAATTCGGCGGTGCTGGTGACCGACGCGGGTGAGCCGGTTGGTACTCGTGTTTTCGGACCGGTGGCTCGCGAGTTGCGTGAGAAGCGCTTTATGAAGATCGTGTCATTGGCGCCGGAGGTGCTGTAGCACACTCGATGGACTCGTAACGAGTCGATCTCGAAGGTTCAGGTAGCGGAGCAGAGAGATGCACAAGGTCAAGATCAAGAAGAACGACGAAGTAGTGGTGATTCTGGGGCGGGATCGTGGCGTCAAGGGGCGAGTCCTGAGGGTCTTCCCGGGCGATGCGACTGCAATCGTCGAGCGCGCCAACATGATCAAGCGCCATACACGACCGAACCCGAACAAGCAGATTCAGGGCGGCATCGTGGAACGAGAAGCTCCGATCCGACTGTCAAATCTGAAATTGATCTGCCCCGAGTGCGGCAAGGCGACCCGAATCGGGCGGAAGCGATTGGCTGATGGCAGTGGGGTGCGGGTGTGCAAAGCCTGCGACGCCACCTTCAATTGAGCTGAGAGGACTAAAGTCAGATGGCTAGCAAGAAAGACGCGAAGGCTCCCGCCAAAGCTGCCGCCGGTGCGCAGAGTGGTAACGGCTACGTTCCCCGGCTGAAGACTCGATACTCGCAAGAGATCGTCGAGAAGCTGAGTGGCGAGTTCGGTATTGAGAACGTCATGGCCGTGCCGCGTCTCGAGAAGATCGTTCTCAATATGGGCCTCGGGGAGGCGACCCAGAACATCAAGATTCTCGATGCGGCGGTCGAGGAGTTGGCGCAGGTTGCAGGCCAACAGCCGACCATCACTCGGGCCAAGAAGTCGATCGCCGCCTTCAAGGTGCGCGAGGGTATGCCCATCGGCTGCCGGGTGACACTGCGGGGAAATTACATGTGGAATTTCCTGGATCGTCTGATCGCAACTGCCTTGCCTCGGGTGCGGGACTTCCGCGGGGTGCCCAACGGCAGCTTCGATGGTCGTGGCAACTACACTCTGGGAGTCCGAGATCACTTGATCTTCCCCGACCTCGACTACGACAAGGTGGATCGATCCAAGGGTCTCAATATCACGATCGTAACCAGCGCCAAGAACGACGAGCAGGCTTTCTATCTGCTGCGTGAGCTGGGAATGCCCTTTGCTCTCAGCCGATCCGGCGCTGCTGCTGAATAGACTTCAAGGAGATTGAACGTGGCAACCACCGCCAAAATAGCCAAGAACCTGAAACAGCCGAAGTACGCCGTCAGGCATCGGAATCGCTGTCAGCGCTGTGGGCGCCCACGCGGTTATCTGCGCAAATTCGGCCTATGCCGAATCTGCTTTCGCAATTTGGCCCTGCAGGGTTACCTGCCGGGAGTTATCAAGGCCAGCTGGTAGGGATTCGCTCGAGCGCATGAGAAGTCACGAGAGACAGGGGCCAGTGGAGGAATCACCATGACGATGACCGATCCAGTGGCAGATCTGCTGAGTCGGATCCGCACCGCATACATGGCGAAGCACGATCGCCTGGATGTACCGGCATCGAAGCTCAAGCTCGAGGTCTGCCGGATACTCAAAGAGCAGGGATACGTCGAGTCGTTCCAGGAGCTCGACGGCGATCCGGTAAAGAAGCAGTTGCGCATCTATTTGCGCTATACCCCCGACGGCGAACCCTTGATTCGAAGTATCAAGCGGATCAGCAAGCCGGGGCGACGCGTCTACAAGGGTGCTGAAGAGATCCGTCCCGTCCTGAACGGGCTGGGCGTCGGAATCATCTCGACTTCACTGGGACTGCTGACCGACTCACAGGCGCGACAGCGTCGCGTCGGAGGCGAGGTCCTTTGTGAGGTCTGGTAGGAGGCCGGTATCATGTCGCGTGTAGGAAAAGAGCCCATCGCGATTCCCCAAGGCGTCAAGGTGACGCTCCAGGACCAGGTTTTCGTGGCCGAAGGCCCCAAGGGTAAGGTGTGCCAATCGATGCTGACGGGGATTCCGGTGGAGATCGAAGATGGAGTCGTGACCGTGACCCGGGACGATGATAGCGGCGATTTGCGCTCCAAACATGGGCTGATGAGAGCCCTGCTGGCCAATGCCGTGCACGGAGCTGCGGAAGGTTTCAGCAAGCAATTGGAGATCCACGGCGTCGGCTATCGCGCCTCGCTCAAAGGCAGCGAAATCCACTTGGCGCTGGGTTTTTCACACCCTGTAGTCTTTCCGGTGCCCGTAGGGATTGAGGTCCAGGTCGACGAGAAGGCGGGCAAGATCATGGTCAGCGGTGCCGACCGCCAGCAGGTTGGCCAGGTGGCGGCGAACATTCGACGGCTGCGCAAGCCGGAGCCCTACAAAGGCAAGGGTATTCGCTATTCGGACGAAGTGGTGCGTCGCAAGGTCGGCAAAGCTGGTGCCGCCAAGTAGAGAGAGCCGAGGAGAGATCATGGATAAGGCACAGGAAAAGCGCTTGCGTCGGAAACGGGCCCACAGGCGGGTTCGCAAATCGGTGCAGGGATCGACCGATCGCCCCCGGCTGGCGGTGTACAAGAGTCTGAAGTTTGTTTACGCGCAGGTTATTGACGATCTGCAGGGAGTTACCCTGGTGCAGGCCAACTCGGGAGAGCCCGAGATCCTGCAGAAGCTCGAGGGTGGCAGCAAGTCCAAGGCGGCGGCGCGGAAAGTGGGCGAGGCGCTGGGTGAGCGTGCCAAAGCCAAAGGTATCGAAGCCGTGGTCTTCGACCGGGGTGGCTATATCTTTCACGGCAGGGTCAAGGAAGTGGCGGAAGGTGCGCGCTCCAAGGGCCTGGATTTCTAGCTGGGAAGCAGTTTGCTGATAGGCGAAGTGGAGGAGAATCAAGTTGGCTAGAGACTTTAACAGCGAGCCCGAGTTTTTCGAGCAGGTCATCGATATCAATCGGGTGACGAAGGTCGTCAAGGGTGGCAAGAACTTCTCCTTCACGGCACTGGTGGTAATTGGCGATGGGAATGGCCGGGTTGGATTTGGATCCGGTAAGGCCAAGGAAGTGCCCAGTGCCATTCGCAAGGGAATCGATATCGCCAAGAAGAACCTCTTCAAGTTCCCGATGCAGGGCACTACAGTGCCGCATGAGGTGATGGGACGCTTTGGCGCCAGCCGAGTGCTCCTCAAGCCAGCTTCCGAGGGGACCGGAGTCATCGCCGGAGGTGCCGTCAGGGCGGTGGTGGAGAGCGCTGGATATCAGGACATCCTCACCAAGTCGCTGGGGTCGAAGAATCCCAACAACGTGGTGAAGGCGACCATGGACGGCCTGGCACAGCTGCGTAGCGAGAACGAGGTGCGTCGGCTTCGCGGTCTTGAAGAGCTCGAGCCAGCAGCAGAGAAGGTCCAGGAAGAAGACAACTAGCAGAGTCGGGGAAGAGCCATGGCGAAGCAGAACATGCTGAGAATACGACAGATTAGGAGCCCGATTGGGCGTCCGAAGAATCAGCACGAGGTGCTCAGAAGCCTCGGTCTGAGACGCATCCGGCATGAGGTCTTGCGGCCCGATACCCCGGCAGTCAGGGGAATGGTGGCCAAAATCCCTCACCTGGCGGAGATCGTGGAGGAATCGTCATGAAGTTGCATGACCTGTCGCCAGCCAAAGGCTCCAAACGTCCCAAGAAGCGAATCGGGCGCGGTCCCGGATCGGGGCACGGCAAGACCGCCGGCCGAGGACACAAGGGGCAGCGATCGCGCTCCGGTTTCAGTCAGCGGGCCGGTTTCGAAGGCGGTCAGATGCCGTTGGTGCGGAGAGTTCCCAAGCGCGGGTTCACCAATATCTTCAGGACGGAATATCAGGTGGTCAACATCGCTCGCCTTGCCGACTTCGAAGGTGAGGTGAATCCCGAGAGCCTGGTGGAACGGGGAGTTGTCCGCTCGGGCAAGCCGGTCAAGGTCCTGGGGAACGGCGAGATTTCGACCGCCCTCAAGGTGAAGGCCCACAAGTTCAGTGCCACTGCCCGCGCCAAGATCGAGGCTGCAGGCGGCAGCTGCGAGGTGCTTGAATCGTGATCGAGAGCTTTCGCAATATCTTTGCGATTCCCGAGTTGCGCAAGAGGGTGTTGTTCACCTTCGGGCTGCTGGCCGTCTATCGGATCGGCTGCAACATTCCCACTCCCGGGATTGATCCACAGGCTCTGGTGGAGTTCATGGCGGCGATGCAGAACACGCTGCTGGGCTTCGTGAACACCTTTACCGGCGGCAGCTTGAAGCGCGTGGCCGTCTTCGCGCTGGGCATCATGCCCTACATCACGTCGTCCATCATTCTGCAGTTGCTGACGGTCGTCTGGCCCTACTTGGAGAAGCTTTCCAAGGAAGGAGAGCTCGGTCGGCGCAAGATCACCCAGTACACGCGCTACCTGACCATGGGTATCTCCCTGGTCCAGTCGGCCGGTATCAGCCTCTGGCTGGAGAAGACGACTACCCCGGGCGGAGCTCCTCTGGTACCGCATCCGGGATGGGGATTTCGCCTGATTACCATGCTCACCCTGACCACGGGCTGCGCCTTCGTCATGTGGTTGGGTGAGCAGATCACCGAACGGGGAGTCGGCAACGGCATCTCGCTGATCATCTTTGCCGGTATCGTAGTCGGCCTTCCCGGTGCCATCGTGCAGACGATTGGCAGCCTGCAAAGCGGCACTACCTCGGTGCTCAAGATGCTGATTCTGATCGTCTTCATGTTCGGGGTCGTCGCCTTCATCGTCTATATGGAGCGTGCCCAGCGCCGCATTCCGGTGCAGTACGCGAAGCGAGTCGTCGGGCGCAGGATCTATGGTGGACAGAACACCTATCTGCCATTGAGGGTCAATACCGGTGGCGTGATTCCGGTCATCTTCGCCAGTTCGGTCGTGATGATTCCGACGACGATTGCCGGCATGTTCCAGAACGAGTGGCTGCGGAACATCGCTGATGCGATCTCCTGGGGCCAGCCGATCTACTACATGCTCTACGCGACCGCCATCATCTTCTTCAGCTACTTCTATGTATCGATCATCTTCAATCCGGCCGATACCGCTGAGAATCTCCGCAAGTACGGAGGCTTCATACCTGGAATCCGCTCGGGCAGGCGAACCGCCGAGTACATCGATCGCATCCTGACCCGGCTGACTCTGGTGGGTGCCGTCTACCTGGCAGCGGTCTCTATTCTGCCGGAGTTCCTGCTCAGCGGAATGAAAGTCGAGGGCCTGCCCTTCATCGGTCCGACCCTCGACGCAGTGATGCCAGCCTGGTTTACCCAGGGCATGGGGATCCAGTTCTACTTCGGTGGCACCTCCCTGCTGATCGTTGTCGGCGTTGCCATGGACACGGTTCAGCAGGTTGAGAGTCAGTTGGTGATGCGCAATTACGAAGGCTTCATGAAACGAGGGAGGATCCGCGGCCGTAGGGGATAACCCATCCCAGACGACTTCGGAAAGGACCCACAATGCGACTCGTACTTCTAGGAGCCCCCGGCTCGGGCAAGGGAACCCAGGCAGCATTGCTCGCCGAGGAGCTGGCCATTCCTGCCATCTCCACCGGGGAGATGTTGAGGGAGGCCGTCGCCGCGGCTACACCTCTCGGAGAAAGGATCAAGCAGGTCATGAGCTCCGGAGATCTGGTGGACGATGCCACCATGGGCGAGGTCGTCAGGGATCGCCTGGCCAAGGAGGACGCCAGGGGTGGGTTCATCCTGGACGGCTACCCTCGCACCCTGGCGCAGGCCGACCAGTTGGCTGAGATTCTGGTTGGCATGGAAGCCGAGCTGGATGGCGTGCTCTACCTCAAGGTACCCGAAGCCGTGCTGGTGGAGCGGATCCTGGGTAGGCAGCGCGCCGATGACAAGGAAGACGTGATTCGTCAACGGCTGCTGGTCTACCGTCGGCAGACGCAGCCATTGGTCGAATACTACGAGCAAAGAGGTCAGTTGTTGCCGATCGACGGCGATCGCCTCATCGAAGAGATCACCGTGGCCCTGCTCGAAGCACTGGGGCGGAAGGTGGGTGAGTGACGGTCCTGAAGTCCACAGGCGAGATCGAGCTCATGGACGAGGCGAATCGCATCGTCCACGAGGTCTTGGATGGGATCACGGAAATGATCGTGCCAGGCGTAACCACCGCCGAGCTCGACTGTTTCGCCGAGGAGTTCATCCGCAGTGCTGGAGGTGTGCCTGCCTTTCTGAACTATCGCGGGTTTCCAGCCACTCTCTGTACGTCGATCAACGATGTCATCGTGCACGGCATTCCCAACGCGACCCCGCTTGGAGAAGGGGACATCATAGGCGTCGACTGTGGAGTGCTCTACAAGGGGTACTATGGCGACGCCGCCCGCACTTATGCGGTCGGTGTGATCAGCCCGCAGGCCAGACAGTTGATGGATGTCACTCGGGAGTCGCTCGAGCTGGCTATCCGGGTAGTCGAGCCGGGAAAGCGGCTGTCGGATATCGGGCACACCGTGCAGGACCATGTAGAGAAGTTCGGTTTCTCTGTGGTTCGAGAGTTTGTTGGGCACGGCATCGGGGCGGCGTTGCACGAGGACCCACAGATACCCAACTTCGGTCAGCCCGGGCGTGGACCGATGCTCGAGCCTGGTATGGTGCTGGCGATCGAGCCCATGGTCAATGCGGGTGAACCGGGCATCAAGGTGGACGCGGATGGCTGGACCGCACGAACGACTGACGGCGCCCTGTCGGCGCATTTCGAATTCTCGGTTGCGGTGACCGAGACTGGACAGAGGGTCTTGGGCCGCAGCCAGGCAGCGGTCGCTTGACGGCTGTTGGATGAAAGTTGAGGAGAAGAATTGGCCAAAGAAGAAGCGATCGAAGTCGAAGCTGTGGTGGTGGAGCCTCTGCCAAACGCCATGTTTCGTGTCGAGCTCGAAAATGGCCACCAGGTACTGGCACACGTCTCCGGAAAGATGCGGAAACATTTCATACGCATCCTGCCGGGGGACAGAGTCCGCGTGGAGTTGTCACCATACGATCTCAGTCGCGGCCGTATTGTCTACAGGTTGAGGTAACCGAGGAAGTCGCTATGAAAGTTCGTTCGTCAGTCAAGCGAATGTGTCCGAAGTGCAAGATCATCAGGCGCCACGGTGTCGTAAGGGTGATCTGTGAGAACCCCAAGCACAAGCAACGACAAGGGTAAGGTGTAGCCATGGCGCGAATAGCAGGTGTCGATCTGCCTCCGAGCAAACAGGTCTGGGTTGGCCTGACATACATCTACGGTATCGGGCGTACCCGGTCTCGGAAGATCCTCGGGACGGCAGGGGTGGAAGAAACGATCAAAGTCAAGGACCTCACCGAAGAGGAGGCTCGCCGTATCCGGCAGGTCGTCCAGGATGAGGGTCGGGTCGAAGGTGATCTACGCAAGGAGGTCGGACAGAATATTCGGCGTCTGATCGAAATCGGTTCCTACAGGGGTGTGCGTCACAGGAGGAATCTCCCCTTGCGAGGACAGCGAACTCACACCAATGCGCGAACCCGGAAGGGGCCGAGGCGTGGAGCGGTCGCGGGCAAGAAGCAGGTCAAGAAATAGAAATTGAGGTGAAGGATGGCGAAAGCGCGCAGCGGAGGCAAAGACCGGAGAAAGAAGGAAAAGAGGATTGTTCCTCACGGTGTGGCCCATATCAAAGCGACGTTCAATAACACGTTGATTACCATTTCCGACCCAGAGGGCGCCGTCGTGAGTTGGTCCTCGGCTGGACGGATCGGCTTCAAGGGGTCGCGCAAGGGAACTCCTTTTGCGGCTCAGGTGGCAGGGCAGAACGCGGCTCAAAATGCCCGGGATGTGGGCATGAGGACGATCGATGTCCAGGTTGACGGTCCGGGTGGTGGCCGCGAGTCTGCGATACGCGCTTTGGGCTCCGCCGGATTGACGGTGAAGTCCATCCGTGACGTCACCCCGATTCCGCACAACGGCTGTCGGCCGAGGAAGCGGCGAAGAGTCTAGAGCCTGTGATGAAAGACCAGGAGAATAGTCATTTGATTCCAGTGGTGCCGGTTGCACTCGACGCGAGTGGTGTCGAAATGGATCCGGGTCGGCTGATTCGAGAACCGGAAGGAGAAGGATAAAGTGGCACGATATACGGGACCCGTCTGCCGGCTCTGTCGTCGGGAACGGATGAAGCTGTTTCTCAAGGGCGATCGCTGCTTCAAGGAGAAGTGTGCCATCGAGCGGCGAGCCTATCCGCCAGGTCAGCACGGCCAGCGCCGTAGTCGTCGGCCCTCTGGCTATGGCCCGCAGCTGCGGGAGAAACAGAAGGTCAAGCGCATCTACGGAGTATTCGAGAAGCAATTCCGTAACTACTTCTCCACCGCCGCAGGCAAGAAGGGTGTCACCGGCGACAACCTGTTGATCAGCCTCGAGCGGCGCCTGGACAACGTGGTCTATAGTCTGGGATTCGCTTCATCCAGATCCCAGGCTCGACAGTTGGTCCGCCATGGCCATATCGAGGTCGATGGCCGCAAGACGACCATCCCTTCGTATCAGGTCAAGGTCGGCCAGCAGGTCGGGGTCAAGGAAGGTAGCCGCAAGAATGAAATCATTCGAGCCAGCGTGGAGACCGCCAGAGGGCGGGGTATTCCGAGTTGGCTCGAGCTGGACCCAGAGAACTTTGTCGGCAAGGCCATTGCCCTGCCGACTCGCGACGACATCAAGCTGCCCGTTGAGGAGCAGCTGATTGTCGAGCTGTACAGTCGATAGTGGCTGACTTCTGAGCGATCCAGGAAACGTCTCGAACAAGGAGTCGTCTTATGCTTTGGAAGGGTTTCCAACGCCCCAAACGAATTGAAGTCGACGGTGAAACGCTGTCGCCGACCTACGGCAAGTTCATCGCCCAGCCTTTTGAAAGAGGCTTTGCGACGACGGTCGGAAATGCGCTTCGACGGTCGATGCTGTCCTCGGTCGAAGGCGCCGCCATCACGTCGGTCCAGATCGAGGGAGTGCTCCATGAGTTCTCCTCCATGCCAGGTGTCGTAGAGGACGTCACGGACATCATCTTGAACCTCAAGGAGATTCCGATCCTGTTGCATGCCGAGGGGCCGAAATTTCTCAGCCTGGATGTGAGTGGCCCAGGCGAGGTCACTGCCGGTCAGCTGACCGGCGATCCAACGGTCGAGATCTGCGACCCGGATGTTCACATCGCGACGCTGAACGAGGAGGGCAAGCTGAAGCTCCAGGCTCAGGTCATCCTCGGAAGAGGCTATGTCAGTGCAGAGAAGAATTTCGACGAGAGCCTTGGAATCGGCTGGATCCCAGTGGATTCGGTGCACTCACCGTGCAAGCGGGTAACCTACAAGGTCGAAGCCGCTCGAGTTGGACGCGCCACCGACTATGAACGTCTGGTCATGGAGCTGTGGACCAACGGTACGGTGAAGCCCGAAGAAGCGGTTTCACTGGGAGCGACCCTGCTCAAGGATCACTTGACGATCTTCGTCGAATCCGAGGAGAGCATGGTCGAGGAAGCGGTGACGAGCGACGGCGACGAATTTTCCGGTATCGACGCCATTCTGTCGAAGTCGATTGACGAGCTGGATTTGTCGGTGCGATCGGCCAACTGTTTGAAAAACGCTAGCATCTACACCTTGCGCGACCTTGTCCGCAGGTCCGAAAAGGACATGCTCGAGACCAAAAACTTCGGTCGCAAGTCGCTGGAAGAGGTGCAGGAGATTCTAACCAGTCTCGGTCTACGGCTGGGAATGGACGTTCCCGAGGAGTCGGTCCGAGCGCCTTTCTAGAGGCGTCGAGCAAGGAGTCGGCAATGCGTCATCAAGTCAAGGGTAGAAAGCTGGGGCGGTCTCCCGCTCATCGGAAGGCTCTCTTTCGCAACCAGTTGAGCTCACTGGTCAAGGAGGAGCGCATCAGGACGACGCTGGAGAAAGCCAAGGAGCTGCGCCCCCTGGCGGAGAAGGCGGTCACGCAGGGCAAGCGCGACACCGTCCATGCTCGGCGCCAGGTCAATCGGCTGATCAGTGATCGAGGCCTGGTCAAGAAGCTATTCGACGAGATTGCTCCCCGATATCACGAGCGACCAGGCGGCTACACTCGTATCATCAAGCTCGGTCCGCGCAAAGGTGATGGCGCCGAGATGGCCTTTCTCGAGTTCGTGGACCGCGGTGAGACCGACAGTGCGACGGACAAGAAGGGTAAGAAGGGTGGCAAGAAAGCCAAGTCGAAGTCAGGAGACTAGGTACCTCTTCGAGTTCAGAAACGTCGAGCTGTTGTGGCAGCCATGGCAAGAAAAAACGACCGGCCATCACGGCCGGTCGTTCTGTCTTAGGGACCCGAACGCGGAGCTAGCTATTCTCCTCCCCCTTCTCCTTCCGTGCCTCGGCGATGATCTTCTCCTGAATCTGCCGCGGCACCTCTTCGTAGTTGGACATCTCCATGTGAAAGCTGGAACGTCCTTGAGTCATGGAGCGCAACGCGGGCGAATAGTCCAGCATCTCGGACAGTGGCACAGTCGCGCTGACCACTTGTGAGCCGTTCTTGCTGTCCATTCCCTGGGGGCGACCCCGTCGTTGCGAAAGGTCGCTCATGATGTCCCCCATGAATTCCTCGGTGGTCGTGATCTCCACCTTCATTATGGGCTCCAGGAGAGTTGCTCCTGCCTTGCTCATGGCGTCTTTGAAGGCCAGTGAGCCAGCGATCTTGAAGGCCATCTCCGAGGAGTCGACGTCGTGATACTGCCCATCTTGCAGCCTTACCTTGAAGCCGACCACGGGGTATCCGGCCAGATATCCACGCTTCGCCGCCTCGTGGATGCCTTTTTCCACAGCTGGCCGGTAGCCTTGGGGAATCGAGCCACCAAAGATCTCGTCGATGAATTCAAACTCCTCGTCGCCGGTCGTCGGTTCCATGGTGATCCTGCAGTCGGCGAACTGACCGCGCCCACCGGTCTGCTTCTTATGCCGACCATGGCCGGGAGCCGACTTGCGGATGGTCTCGCGATACGGCACCTTGGGTGGATGCAGAATGACTTCCACATTGAATCGTTTCTTGAGCTTCGCCACGGCGATCTCGACGTGCAGCTGACCGCTCCCCGCGAGCAGGAATTCTCCCGTCTCGGTATCTCGCCGACTATGAAGCCTCGGATCCTCCTCCTTCAAGCGGGCCAGTGACTCGCTGATCTTCTCCTCGTCGCCCTTCGATTTGGGCTCGATGGCGAAGGCAATTGCATCCTCGCGTGGAGCGAGCCAGGCCAGTCGGACGGGTGTGTCCTTCTCGCAAAGCGTGTTTCCGGTATGGGCGTGCTTGAGCTTGGCAACTCCACCGATGTCGCCGGTCACCAGGCCTGGAACGGCGCTGCCGGTCTTGCCTTGCATGACCATGAGATGCCCGACCTTCTCGTCCATCTCCTCTTGGAAGTTCCAATAGGGGGTATCGGACGCGAGCCTGCCCGAGACCACTCGGAGCAGGGAGACCTTGCCCGTGAACGGGTCGCTCAGCGTCTTGAAGACCAGGGTGGCGACCTTGCCATCCGGGTCGCAGGCCAGTGCCTGCTCCTCGCCGCCGAAGTCGATCGCTGGAAAGGTACCCCGATCGATGGGTGACGGAAGAGTCTCGACAATCGCTTCGAGAACCGAGGCCGGGCCGATTCCGTGTAGGGCGGAGCTCAGGGTGACCGGGAACAGCTTGCGCTCCGTTACGGCCCGGAGCAGACCTTCCCTGAGTTCATCTGCAGAGAGCTCGCCGGCTTCGAAGAACTTCTCGAGCAGGGCGTCGTCTGTCTCAGCCACGGCTTCCACCAGAGCAGTTTTCCAATGGTTGAATTCGTCCTGAGCAGCCTCTGGGATTTCTGTCGTCTTCCCCTTGCCATCTCCGTCCTTGGTGAAGACTGTGGCCTTGTCGTTGATCAAATCGATCACACCTTCGAAAGCCTGAGAGGTGCCGATCGGAACTTCGATCGGGATCACTTCCCGACCGAAGACCTTTCTTACTTGCTCGACGGCGCTTCGCAGTTCGGCGCGCTCGCGATCCATCTTGGTGAGATGGATCATCACGGGTTGGCCGATCTCGGCGGCGAAATCCCACACTTTCTCGCTCGTCACCTCGACGCCCGAGGCTGCATTGATGCATAGCAGGGCGGCATCGGCAGCGCGCATTGCGCTGCGGGTTTCATCGAAGAAGATGCCGTATCCGGGACAGTCCAGAAGGTTGATTTTGTGCTGTTTCCAAGGTGTGAAGCAGACGGCCAGTCCGATGGAGATGCCGCGGTCGATCTCTTCGGAATCGAAGTCGGTAATCGTGTTCCCGTCCTCGACCTTGTTGAGCCGATTGACGACACCGCCGGTGTAGAGCAGGGCACTGGCCAGAGTCGTTTTACCGGTGTCACTGTGGCCGGTAAGAGCGACGTTTCTAATCATGTCTGGACTGTCGACCTGCATGCTTTTGAACCTCCTATCGAGCCAACAAAATGAGCCGTAACTATAGCACAGGGGCGGTTGTGTCGAGGCGACTTGGGAAGGTCTCTAAATTCCAGCAAACAAATGAGTTAGTTGCCTTCTCTCGAACTGTGGAGGGTGTTCGTTGGAGGTCTGATGCCGCACGCTTCGAGACTGGAGTCGTGTGCTGATCACGATGCCGTCAGTCAGGGCCGAGCCCGGCCTGGAGCACTTCGCTCGGAGGCACGATCGAGATCCTGCCGAAGCCTTCTAGTTGCGGCTGCAGTTTGTCTGCTGGCCCGACCGCCACCACCGCCAGGCGGGTCGGATGAAGATGTCGCTTGGCCAAAATCTGGATGGCCTCCGGCCTGAGGCTCCGGACGACCGCCAGTTGCTGATCGAAGTAGTCATCGGGCAGCGACGCGATCCCGAGGTCGGCCAGACGGCTGGCCAGGCCATCGATGCGTTGCAACGAGTAGGGGAAGACCCCCAGCAGGTAGGTCTTCGTGTCTTGCAGCTCCACTTCGTCGACCGATTCGTCCTGCAAGCGGTGAAGTTGCCTGATGATTTCCCGGGTTCCGATGCCTACGCCATCCGTCTCGACGTCGGCAGCCACCTGAAATGGTCCGGGCCCGAGTCGGGGTGAGAAGCTGCTACTCGCGCCGTAGGTGATTCCGAGCTCCTCTCGCAGGCTGAGGTTGATTCGGCTGGTGAATTTTCCACCGAGCAAGCTATTCAAGACCTGGAGAGGAACATAGTCGGGGTGAGTTCGTGGGATCGAAGCATGGCCGATTCGCAGCGCAGTCTGGGCAGCCTCGGGTCGGTCGACGATGATGACACGGGTCTCTTCCTGGGCGCGGCTCTGAATCGAGCCAGCGGCGAGCGGTTCGCCCCCGGACCATCCCCCGATACCGCGCTCGATGGCCCTGTTGGCGGCCGTCAGGTCCAGGTCACCAGCGAGTATCAGGACGGAGCCCCTCGGCGTGAATTGCTGGCGATAGAAATCCACCAGCTCACTGCGGCCGAGAGCCTTCACCGCGTCCCGGGTGCCCATTGCAGGCTGTCCATAGGCTGTCCCGGGGTAGAGGGCTCCAGCTAGGGCATCGGCTGCCAGTGAGGACGGCTGAGCGGCCCTTCTCTGGAGATTCGCCAGACGCTGCTGACGAAGTCGAGCGACTTCGGCGTCGGGGAAGGCCGCTCCTGCCACGATTTGGGCCAGCAGATCGAGGCCCGATTCCAGATGCTTGGACAGCAGGCTGATCGAGAGCCAGCTGGCGTTCCAGTCGGCCTGGCTGGAAAGAAAGCCCCCCAGGCTGTCGATGCGTGCGGCGATTTCCATGGCGGTGAGGTCGTAGGTACCTTCGTCCAGCAGCTCGGCAGCTAGAGTTGCTCGCCCAGCCACTTTCGGCGAGTCATGCCAGGCTCCGGCTGGGCAGGCGAGGTGAAGACTCACCAGTGGGCCGCGATCGATCGAGGCCAGGTACACCTCCAGGCCGGAGGCCAGGTGGAAATGTTCGAAACTGGGAAAAGAGAACGGAATGACCTGGGCAGGAATCGGCGGCTTGGAGCGAATGTCCTCTGTCACGTTGTCCACGCCCTAACTCCTCATGCTATCTGGGTACCACCCGGATGCTGACAGCTTTGTCGGGTGTCAGGCGATTCCTGGCCACTGTGGCGAGATCTTCGGGTGTTTTCTCGAGGTATCGGTCAATCTCGCTCTCGAGGCGTTGTGGCTCGTCGAAGTAGCTGGTGAACATCGACAGCAGATCGGCTCGATCATCGAGCGCTTGGAGCTGGTCGCTATAGGAGGTGACCAGCTTGTTGCGAGCCCGATCCAGGTCGCCACGGCCGAGATCTCCGGCGGCGACCGTTGCGATGGCGTCGCGAACCACCTCTTCCACTTCGCCGAGCTCGGTGTCGGGGCGGCCGGTCGTCACCACGACGAAACTGGAGGCTAGCTCCGTCGGCAACACGAAGGCGTTGACGTCTTGCGCAATCTGTCGCTCGTAGACCAGTTGGCGGTAGAGGGGGCTGGTCTTGCCTCCGGACAATGCCGCGCTGAGCAGGTCGGCGCTGTACCACTCGGGCTCGCCGAAAGACGGCAGTCTGAACGCCGTATAGACTCTCGGCAACTGAACATCGTCGTCGAGAGTCACCACCTGTCCGAGGGGTTCGTCCGGTAGTGAAGCCACCACTTCTGGACGGGCCCCTCCCCTGGGTATGGAACCGAAGTAGCTCTCGACGAGTTTCAGGGCTTGGTCCGGATCGAAGTGACCAGCCAGGGTCAGAACCGCATTGTCTGGGGTGTAGAAGGTGCGGAAAAAGACCTCCACATCCTCCAGGTCCGCGGCAGCGATGTCGTCCATGTAGCCGATGACTGGCCAACGATAGGGATATCCGCTGGGGAAGAGCGTTTCATTCAGGCGCTCGAAGGCCTGGCCGTAGGGTTGATTGTCGACCCCTTGGCGTCGTTCGTTCATCACCACTTCACGTTGATTCTCCAGCTTCTCGGCATCGAGTGCTGGCAGGAAGAAGCCCATTCGATCGGACTCGAGCCACAGGCCTAGGCTCAGGCAGTGGGCAGGCAGTGTCTCGTAGTAGTTCGTCCGATCGAACCAGGTCGAGCCGTTGGCGACGCCACCGACCTGCTGCACGAGGCGGAAATGGTCGTTCTTGCCGACATACTGGCTACCTTGGAAGAGCATGTGCTCGAAGAGGTGAGCCAGGCCGGTTCTGCCAGGCACGTCGTTCTTCGAGCCGACGTGATACCACAGGTTGACGGCTACCAGCGGTAGGCTGGAATCGGGCTGCAGGACCAACCGTAATCCGTTGTCGAGGGTGTGTCGCTCGATCGGGAATCGGGCTGAGGTCACGGCGGTCACTCGCAAGACTCAGTCAGGGGTGGAGGAGGACGTACTCCTGGAAACCGTTGCGGAGGAGAAAGGAGGTCTCCACTTTGAAATCGGGAAGCCAGCGCTTGAGGTCGGGTTCCTTGAATAGAGGCGACGGCCGCTCGAGCGATGAGTCTATGGTGTACGAGAGCGTGTCCGTATCGACGATGCGAAATCGAATGGGTTGGCTGGGCATCTCTTTGGAATTCGTGATGAGGGCGAAGACGAGACTGTCTTGTCGACAAAGACGTGCCAGATGCCGGCCGAGGCTCACCATCTGCTCGCCGCTCAGATAGTTCATCAGATCCCAAGCCAGGATCAGGTCGAAAGGTCCGAGCTCGGCGGATGGGAGCTCCTTGGCAAGCAAGCGCTCGAGTTGCTTTTGGTCCTTTGGCAGGCCCCCGACGCGGCTCCTGATCGTATTGTAGAGGTCGGCGATATAGAGCTTTGGAGCGTACCGGCCAACGAAAGCGACGTTGGGTCCGATGGCCGCACCGAGGTCCAGGACCCTGGCACGTCGCTTCTCCATCAATCTGCGGAGCACGTACTTCAAGGCCAGTGTATGGTGCTGAGCCGAGCCAGGGCTCAGCTGACTGGCCGCGTCGTTCCAACGCTGTCGAGAAGTCTGCTTCACTCCCTTGAGCCTAGGACCGTGAGAGTGGGTCCCCGGGCGGCTGCGAAGTCGCCGGTGCGTTGGGCTGCCGATCTGCTCCAGGGGGAGCGGTTCTTGCGCCAGGTCCGGCCGCCGTGCCTGGTTTCTGCTGAACGGGCTTGGCGTGGGTCTGCTGAGCGGCGCTCTCCATGTCGATGGAGCCCTTGAATCGTGAGCCGTTCTCCAGAATGACTCGGGGTGCCACCAGGTTACCCGTCACCTGTCCGGAGGCTTCGATGATGATCTCCTGCTCACCATAAAGATCTCCGACGACGTCGCCCTCGACCCGAATGCCCTTGGCGTGGATGTCCGCCTGGACCTTGCCTGACTTGCCGACCGTGACATCCTGACCTTGGAGAGAGACCTTGCCCTCGATGCGACCCTGAATTCTCAGGTTTTCCTGCCCGGAGACCTCGCCCCTGATGGAGACACTGGGACCGATCAGGGCGACCGCTTCCGATCGCGGCTGTGGGCGGCTAACCGGGGGAGATGGAACGGTGGGCTGCGTCGCGCTGGGCTCGAATTCCTTTTTCTTCCACACCTTGGGAGCCTCCAGTTGAGATCAGCGAGCTAAAGACCGAATCCTGAGGGTATTGAGGGGTAGATGCAAAGTCAAGCCGCTTGACTTACGCTCGAGTTGCGCCCTAGAATTCACAGCATGGCTCGTTTCCTGACGGAGCGCCAGAAACAGGTCCTGGACTTCGTGCGCGATTTTGCAGCCGAGCACGGCTACACCCCCACCCATCGGGAGATCTGCGAGGAGTTCGGGTTCTCCTCGTATGGCACGGTCCACAAGCACCTCAAGCTGTTGGAGCGAAAGGGCTATCTGCGCCGCCACTGGAACCAGAAGCGAGGCGTGGAGCTGTCGTCACAAACGGTCTCCGAGAGCGAACCAACCCTGGCGAGATTGCCTTTCTTTGGTCGGATTGCGGCGGGTCGCCCGATCGAGGCGGTAGCGGGGGACGAGAGTGTAACGGTACCCAAACACCTGATGGGCGCAGTTCCGGAGGATCACTACGTCCTCAAAGTCGTCGGTGACTCGATGATCGAAGAGGGTATCCACGATGGGGATCTGGTCGTAGTTTCGAGGCGAGAGCAGGCCGGCGTCGGTGAGATGGTGGTGGCCCTGGTGGGTGATGAGGCCACTCTCAAGCGGTTCTTCCCCGAGGGTGAAAGTGTGCGTCTGCAACCCGCCAACCGGCGCATGGAGCCGATCTATGCCGCCGCCAGCGAGGTCAGAATCCAGGGTGTTGTCGTCGGCCTCATGCGGAAGTTCTGAATCTCGATTTCCTACATCTTGTTGTGGCCCATTCCCTAGGCCTAGCAGGGGTCTCTGTGTACAATCTGCCGTGAACCGATGAACCTCGAACAACTGCTCAAGTTTGTCACCGAGAAGGGCGCCTCGGATCTTCATTTGAAGCCGATGCGTCCGCCTATGCTGCGGATTCACGGGCGCCTGATACCGATCGAAGCCGAGCCACTGAAGCCGGAGAAGATCAAGGAGATGATGCTGCCGATCCTGACTCCGCAGCAGAAGGCGAAGTTGGAAGAGACTCTGGCGGTAGATCTGGGCTATGGAGTCAGGGGGCTGGCTCGATTCCGGGGCAACATCTACATGCAGCGTGGCACCCTGGCGGCGGCATTCAGACGCATTCCGTACGACATTCTTGGCGTCGAAGAACTAGAGCTGCCAGAGGTCCTCTTCGAGTTCTGTGATCTTCCGATGGGGTTGATTCTGGTCACCGGACCGACTGGCAGCGGCAAGTCCACAACACTCGCCGCGCTGGTGAAGAGGATCACCGCTCGGCGTCCGGTGCACCTGCTGACGATCGAGGACCCAATAGAGTTCCTCTTCGCGGACGATGTGGCGTCCATCGCCCAGCGAGAAGTCGGTACAGACACAGTCTCCTTCGCCGAGGCCCTGCGCAACGCCATGCGGCAAGATCCCGACGTGATCATGGTCGGTGAGATGCGCGATCCGGAGACGGTCTCGACGGTGCTCACGGCAGCGGAAACGGGACATCTGGTCTTCTCTACACTGCACACCAACAGTGCCGCCCAGACCATCGATCGGATTCTCGACACCTTCTCCGGTGACAGCCAGAAGCAGGCTCGGGTGCAGCTCGTGCAAGTGCTCAAAGGGGTCGTCTCCATGCAACTGGTCGAACGCAAGGATGGCCAGGGCCTGGTGGCGGCCATGGAGATCATGCGAGCTACGCCTCGAATCTGCGAGCTGATCGACAGGGGAGAGTCTGGGAAGCTCATGGAGGAGATGGAGTCCTCGGTCTCGTTCTTCCGGATGCAGTCCATGAACCAGTCACTGCTGGCCCTGCTGGTTCACGGCACGATCACTTATGCCGAGGCGATGAGGAATTCTCCCGACCCCGAGGATCTCTCATTGAAACTGCGCAAGATGTTCCCGGCCATCGAGGAACGAGGAGGCGATATGAGCCCGACGACGTCGGATTTCTCGCAGATCATGGAGCTTCAGCAGTACCGCAAGCTGTACGAGGAGCAGGAAGAGAAGATCAAGATACGCCTGGCCGAGAAGGACTCGGAGATCACGACGCTCGATCACTCGGTGGCCGACCGGGACCGCGAGATCCACGAGCTCAAGGAGCAGGTCGAGGAGATGGGCCAGCAGACCGAGAAGCTGCGCAACGAGTATTCGAGACTTCGTAAGGAGGCGCAGGAGAAGATCGACAAGCTTTCGGAGCGCATCAAAGAGCTCAATCAACGCCTCGTGAAGTCCCGCTGATGGATCTTCGAGGTCTTGGGGTCCTGAGGTCTTGGGGTCCTGACCCAGTCTCAACCCGTATTGTCAGGTCTTTGAAGGGCGAGTAGCTTCGCCAGTGACAGCGCTTCATCCCGGGTGGTTAGCCGGCCTTCGATCTGCCGGCGCCGGATCGCGTAGAGGATGCGGCCCAGGGTCTTACCCTCCCGCAGGCCCAGATTCGAGATGAGCTCGGTGCCACTGACGAGCGGCTCGGGCTCGAAGATCTCCTCGCCTGAGGCGCGACAAAGTGCCTCGAGCTGAGCCAGGATCCCCTCGTATTTCGCCACGGTGCAGGGCCTCTGGGCTCTTGCAGCCAGAAAGCAGGCCACGGTGGGCCATAGGCTGCCGCATCGATGGAGAAACCAGCGCTGGCCGGCCGTGTCTCGAGGCAGGCCGTCCCAGGCAAGGAGTCGCTTCAGCTGCATGGCAGTAGCCCTGGTGAGCAGTCCCTCGTGGTGACTGTGGTCGACGACGTCGGTAGCTGCCTGCTCGGCGCTCAGTGGAAGCTGCGCGAAGAGGACTGCCTGGCGCGCGAGGGCCCTCTCCACTCGTTCCCGAGTGTGGTCGGCGAGGACCTCCAGATGGCGCAACCGGGTCATCAGCTCTTCTGAGCCATGGCTGATCGGGCTGTGCCCAGGCGGTAACCAGAGGCCCGGATACAGCGTCAGGCGGATGAGGAGCTCGGCCGCTGACAGGAATCCGGGCAACTCCAGAAGATGCTCCAACTCGACCCGAATCCGCTCGCCCGCCACCCGGTCGAGAGCCGCAGCAGCGACGGCGGCCAACACCAGGGTTGGCTCGGAGGCTATGAAGCCAGGTAGCTGCGCCGCGAATCGAGCCAGGCGAAGAACTCGAAGCGGGTCGCTGGCGAAGCTGGTCTCGGAGGTGGCGCGAAGGACCTTGTCTTCGAGATCGATGAGTCCGCCAAAGGGATCGATCACGGCTCCTCCCGGGATCTCGAGCGCGAAAGAGTTGATGGTCAGGTCTCGGCGTGCCAGGTCGGCCTCGATTGGAGCTCCCTGCCGATCCCAGATATCCAACGTCAGATCGTCGGCGACCAACCGATATGCGGCGAAGCAATCACCACCCAGTTCCACCAAGCGGGCCGGCAGGGTGGCTGCGATTCGCCGAGCGAACGACAGGCCGTCCCGCTCGATCACCAGGTCCAGATCGCGAAACTCCAACCGCAAAGCAGCGTCCCGCAAAGCTCCACCCACAAGGTGGCAGGCGTGGGCCCCGGCAGCTTCGGCCGCCAACGAGACGGCGCGGTGCCGCAGCAATGGGGTGAGATTCCGCTCGCTATCGGCGCGGTACGGGGGCAGGTCCGACTCTCGTTGCTTCATGGCGCGTAGCAGCCCTGGAAGTCACCTGTTGCCTTGCGTGGCTGACAACACTAAAATTTGACTTTAACAAATGGCTATAACTACCGACGAATCAAGGGGAATTTCGCTTTGAGGCAGAGCCCGATTGTGCTGGTGGCAGTCCTCGCCGGCCTCTTTGCATGGGGATCGTCTGGCTCGGCGGAAGACTCAGAGGCGAGTCGGGCAGCGCTCAGAGTTCATCTTCAAGACGGTTCCGTGGCTGTCTTGACCGAGGGTCAGGACCTCTACCTCGAAGCTTCACCGAGGAGAGGCGAAGGCCTACTGAGCTTCGCCCGCCGATTCTGTTCGAGTGGCGACGCCGCCTCCCTGGTGGCGGCAGAGAACGGGGGCTCTCAGAAGCTCCTGGCTGGGATTCGCTATCGAATTCCGTTTTCGACCCTGGACGGCAACTATCAGGTGCAAGTGGTGAGGGGTTTGTTCGAGGATGACCGCGCCGTGGCCGAAGGCTGGCAGCATCGGGTGCTCAGCGCCAACGGGCACTCGAGAGAGAGCCTCTGGAATCTCGCCGAGTGGTTCACGGGGCAGGGCGAGAACTACCAGGCCATTCGGGAGAGCAATAGGCTCGATGACGATGACCTGGCCCCTGGGCAGATGATCCTGGTTCCGGCAAACCTGCTGCGCCCTTCTCTGCGCTCAGCTCTGCCCCCCAGCTCGCCGTACCATCTCCAGTACAGCGCCGACCAGAAAGGCGAGTTCGCGATCTACCGCCTGAAGCCGGGAGAGGCGCTCTACTCGAGCGTCGTGGTCCGATTCACCGGACGGGTGTTTGCTGAGGATGTGAACGGCCTGGCTCGGGAAGTGGCCGCAAGAAGCGGCATTCGGGATGTCACCGACATACCCATTGGCTATGAAGTGAAGGTTCCCTTCAGCCTGCTGCTTCCCGAGTACCTCCCAGCCGGCCATCCCAAACGTCAGGAATACGAGCAGGGCCTGATGGCCAGCGCCCAGTTCAGCAACGTGGTAACGGCCAGCCGACTCAGTGGCGTCACTGTGGTCCTGGACGCAGGACACGGGGGAAACGATGTCGGCGCATCGGTATCCGGAGTCTGGGAGAGTCTCTATGTCTACGACATCATGGTCCGTGCCATGCAGATTCTGCGAAGCAGCACCGCTGCCAGTGTGATAGCCACGACCCAGGATGGCCGAGCCCATGCTGTTGCCCAGCAAGATCAACTGTCCTACTCGAAGGGTCATCGGGTGCTGACCACGCCGAACTATCAAATCGAGGATTCGAGGGTAGGTGTACACCTGCGTTGGTATCTGTCCAACAGTATCTACCGCCAGGCGGTCGAGAACGGCGGCGATCCCGACAAGGTCGTGTTCGTTTCCATTCACGCCGACTCCTTGCACCCTTCTCTGAGAGGCGCCATGGTGTACATACCAGGTGCCAAGTACAGGTCAGGAACCTATGGCAAGAGTGGCTCTGTTTACGCCTCGAGACGGGAAGTCAAGGAGCGCCCTCAGGTCAGCTATTCGAGCCGAGAGCGGGTGAAGAGCGAGGGCCTTTCGCGAGAGCTGGCCTCGAACATTTTGGGTGCTTTCCACGAGCGGGGGATGGTGGTGCATCCCGACAAGCCCATTCGTGAGAAGGTCATCCGTCAGCGAAGGGCCTGGGTGCCTGCAGTTCTGCGCTACAATGCGATTCCCGCCGAGGTTCTCGTGGAGGTTTGCAACCTGGCCAACGCCCAGGATCGCAACCTCATCCAGACCGCGAAATTTCGCCAGCAAGTGGCCGAAGCCATCGTCAGCGGAATCCTCAGCTACTATGGTCAGGCCGAGGGCGATGACGGTCCCCGGGTTGCGGCCGCTGGCCGCTAGGAGTCCGTGGTAGAAGTATGGGTGGGCGCGCGCCTGGGTCTTGCGAGGTGAAGACTAGGCGAGAGGAGGAGGCGATGTGGTTCATCGTCGACGACGAACAACGACGTATCCGCCCGCTATCCCCTTGCGCCCGTAGGGTTCCGGCGGAGTGGCGCCGTCTGCTGCGTTGCTGTGACTTCCCGATGTCCCGCATCGCATGCGTCCCAGCGCCTGGCATCCAGCACCACTGCGCTCGGAACGCGACCTCCCATACTTCTACCACGGGCTCCTAGGATCATTTCGGGAACTTTCGGCCTCTGATCGGGGTCCCATTCTCCAGAGGCGGGTGGTCAGGACTGGGTCACGGCCCGCCCGCAGGGAACCCATGAAAGCGGCCGTACTCATGGCAGAAGTGACGGGCGACACCGATCTGGAGCTGGTCGAGCGACATCGCTACGGCGATCAAGCGGCCTTCGAGCAGATCTACCGCCTGCATGCGGAGATGGTCTTCAATCTGGCCCTCCGCATGACGGGTGACGCCGAAGAGGCCGCCGATGTTTCTCAAGAGACGTTTCTGCGGGTGCACCGGTACTGCGGCAGATTCCGGGGGCGATCCAGCCTCAAGACCTGGATCTATCGGGTCGCCGTCAACTGCTGTCGTAGCCGCTTCCGGAGGAATCAGACCTGGCGGACGCGCATCCTTTCGGGATCCCTCGAGAGAGTCGACCAGGTCCCTGACGTTCGCCGTGGACCAGAGGACCACACGCTGGCCCGAGACTGTGGTGAGGCGGTGTCGCAGGCCCTCAGCCGTCTTCCGGAGCCGTTTCGAGAAGCAGTCGTCCTGCGCGATCTCGAAGGTCTCAGCTACGAGGAGATCGCTCGCGTGGTCGGCATCAGAATCGGCACCGTGCGCTCGAGAATCGCCCGCGGTCGCGATCGCCTGAGGATCCTGCTGGAGAGCTCAGAGTCATGAGTCACGCACCGGTAGAAATGCTGTCGAGCTACCTGGATGGCGAGCTGAGCCGGGAACGTAGACTCCGGGTCGAACGCCATCTTCAAGGCTGTGAGGAGTGTCGACATCGGCTCGAAGGGCTGCACCGCGTAGTCCGGAGACTCGAGGGGTTGGGGAGGATCTCGCCGATCCCTTATCTGGAACAGCAGGTGCTGCAGAGTGCTGCGACCAGAGAGCAGGAAGAGAGTTTGCGGGATCGCCTCGAGAGAGGCGCCGAGCGCCTCCACATCGAGAGGTGGGTCTGGTTGCCGACCTTCGGAATAGTCGTTGCCCTGGTCACCATCATCTACCTCTTCTCCTGGGCACTTCAAAGTCAGAATCAGGGCCTTCCCGTGGTCTTGGACGTCGAGTCTCCAGCCTCCGAGGCCCCGGAAGAAGACACACCAGTGGCGGTGGAAAGGGCGTCACCTCTGGCCGAAGGTAGCCGCGCCGGGTCGCTCCAGCCCAAACGCGACGACTCGATGCACGCAAACTCTGCGGACGCCGCTTTTCGGTCTCAGGCTACCGAGATCGACGGTCGTTTCTTCGAGCTTCAGAACGGTGTCTGGGTCGAGCAAGGCGTGGATCTCAGGGAGCCGTCGATATCACTGGAGTTATCAGAGGCTGCCAGCTCCGAGTGGCGGGACGAGTTGCCGAGCCTGACGGAATTGGAACTCTTGGGAGGTCCGGTTCGCTTACGAGCCGGGGATCAGCTGGTGCAGTTGGAGTTCAACCACCGGTAGAGAGGCTATCGGCAGGCCTGGGGCCCGACCCCTCGGGCCGTGCGGTTCTGGGAGGCAGAGGACGCGTGCTAGCTCCACACCCCGACCTGCTTGACCTCGCACTTCTCACCGTCGATTTCCACTACGTCCCCTACCTTGCAGCCGAGCAGCGACTGCCCTAGATCGGAATCGTAGGAGATGATGCCCCGCTCGGGTGCGCTTTCCCACGGCCCGAGGACCGTCAGGGATCGGCTGTCGCCACTTTCGGACTCGAGCTCCAGGCTACTGCCAATTCGCACTTCCGAGGCGTCGATGCTGGACGAGTCGAACGTTCTGACTCTTCCCAGATCCCCTTTGAGAGCTTCCACTCGGGCCGAGAGGTACTCGTGTCTCTGTCGGGCGGATTTGTACTCGAAGTTCTCCCTCAGATCACCCATCGCCCGAGCCTCCTCGATGGCGCGACGATTGGCTGGAATCTCCTCGTCCAGGAGCTTCGTGAGCTCCTTGCGGCGGGATTCGATCGACTCCGCCGTCGCATATAGGGGAATCTCCTGGTCCGGCCGTAGATCGGGGAATCGCAGGTGCAGAGCGTTGATGAGCGGTTCCCGCAGGTAGTCTTCGAGGGCCGCTCGCTCGATGGCCGTCTCGGCCTGGATCGCGCGGTCCGGGGTGAGGCTGGACAGCAGGTGAGGCAGCGGGCCGCCGGTCTCGAATAGCCTCGTCAGCCTGGCGCGAAAGGGAGTAAACTCGGGCCAGTGCAGAGCCGAGATGATCAACTGGATCAAGCGCAGAGCATTGCGATCACCGAAAAGGGCGTCCGATTCCGCGTTCTCGGCCAGCCAGACGAAGGCTGCCGGCATTGGCCGTGGCTTGCTGATGAGATCGTCGATGAAGGCTTGGAGCTGCTCGTTTTCCTCGGTCTCCATCGACTGGGCGACAAAGGAGAGGAGTCGCGTTTCTTGTTCTCTTCCGAGGAGGGCGCGAAAGATCCTTCCCCAATCCGATCGGCTGGCACGGATCAGCTGCAGGGCCTGTTCTCTGAGGGAGCGGTCGTCGATTGCCGAAACGAGATCTGCCGGCTGTGGATGGGCCTTGACGATTGCCGTAGGCGAGGAATCACCGGTGGGTTCTGCACCCGCTCGTTCGAGGGTCAGGGCGAGAGCCAGGGCGATCGACGGATCCCTGATCAGGGAGTCATCGACCAGCGCCTGCAGCTCGACGATCATCGCTGCCTTCAGCTCCTCCGAACGATCGGCGTTTCGGCGGAAAAGCTCGATCTTCTGTTTCGGATCCGCCGCGACAAACTCCCGGCGCATTGAAGCGATTGCGTCGGAGTCGCTGGCAGCCCAGCCGTAGCACTGACGGCTCCCGGAGCCCTCGGAGAGGATCTGTGGGTGCTTGCGGGCCGCCGACCACCAGGATGTCCATTCACTTTCGGTGACAATGCCGGTGAGAACCCGCCGAATATCTCCCGCTGAGCGGGGCTCCGGATAGCTACGCAAGAGCGCCAGCAGCAGCTCGCCCGGACTCTCGTCTTTGAGCCTCAGAAGCTCGTCGGGATTTTCCAGCTTTCGACGCAGAATGTGCCCCGGTGGCAGCGGCTTCAGGAGCTTGGCGGCGGCCCGAAAGCCCACCCTCAAGCCCGGTTGGTGCTCGAGATCGACCTTGAGGTTGTCTAGCTCGAGATTGACCTCGACGACTCTCCCCGCACCTTTGCCCTCCATCCAGACCGGTGCGCCGACCTCGAAGCGCAGTAGCCGCCGCAACCTGTCGGCCTTGGTCCAGGTCTTCGGAATGTCTTCCCTGGCCCTCAGCAGCCCTACTTTCTCGATCAGGCCTTCCAGGCTGGGTGAGCCTTCATAGAGTTGTCGGACAGTGTCCAGGATGGCGTCATGAAGCTCGGCAGGATCCGGGTAGAGCCAGTCTAGAGACCGCAGGATCTCCAGACGCGTCGGCCAGTTGCCGGCCTCGCGCACCTGATCTTCCAGGAGCTCGATGAGAAAGCGGGCTCGATCTTGCTCGTCAGCTTCGAAGAGGGCCTGCGCCACTTCGACGAAGTACTCGTGATCGGTTGGCTCAGCGGCCAGCCGCTCGAGCCACCGATCCTCGATGGCGTCGAACTCCCCCTCTTCGAGGAGTTGGTGGATTTCCGCCGCGTCGTTCATGCAGGGCCGGGATTGTACACCAGGCCGCGAATGAGGGTTGAGGCGAGCGGGCTCTGCCCGTTCGATCTTTGAGGGCTTGGGGTCTTGAGGTCCTAGGCAGCATAGTCATCATCTTGTTGAGGTCCGTCCGGGTGGTTCGCAGGCGGACGGCGTCGGCTACTCAGACTTTGACGGCCGGGCCGCCACCTCGTCTCGTCATCGCGCCTCTTCTGTTGTGCACTTTGATGGTCCTTGCGCCGCGCTCGACTCGGCGCCCCCTGTCGAACCACCCGAACGAACCTCTAGCGCCGTTGGAGGCCATAGGGGCTTAGGGGCGAAAGGGCCTAGGGGCGATTTCCAGCGTCACCGAGTTGTATGGCCGCGTGCGATGTCTTTCCAACGGTTGAGGGTTCGGCGTGTGGGGACCTCCAGGGGGTTGGTTGCTGTGGTAGGGAGGATAGCCCCCTGGGGGTCCCGCGTCGGACCCCTCGACAACGACCAGATGTCCTTGGGTCCAGCGTCTGCGGCCCACTCGAATGGACCTCTATTGATCCAGGCCTGTTTCACAGCGGTCCGGCGGCCGAGAGGTTAGAGTACTTGCCCGATGGTTGAGGGGTCGAATCAGAGTCTGGCGGTTCGTCTGCGCGAGTCCGACGCGGACGAGCTGTTGCAGCTCCTACAGAAGCACGTCAAGGACCTGGACGTGCCCGAGATTCGGCAGGCGCTGCGCAACCCGTTTCTCACCCAGCAAGCCATCGAGCTCCTGTTGGACGAGCGTCGCCTGCTGGCCTTCTCTGAGATTAGGAAGGACCTTGTCTGCCATCCCCGGACACCGGAGGTCAGGGCTCGTCGGCTGGTACCTTCGCTGTTCTGGCGCGACCTCTTGCAGATCAGCATTGACGGTCGTGTGCGACCCAAAGTGAGGCGTAGCGCCGACCTCCAGCTGCGAGAGCGGATCCATATTCTTTCTGTTGGCGAGCGGATGTCGATCGCCCGGCGCGCCAGCCCGGCGTTGATTCAGCAGCTACGGATGGATCCCGACCCGAGGGTTATCGGAGCTCTGCTCGACAACCCCAGGTTGACGGAAGGCAGTCTGATGCCTTTGCTCGGTAGTGATCGAGCCAAACCCGAGATCCTGACGCTTGTCGCAAGGCACCGAAGATGGGGCATCCGCTATGGCGTGAGGTCCGCACTGTGTCGAAATGCGAGAACTTCGCCGGAGATTGTCCTGGGCCTCCTCTCACAGCTCAAGAAGTCCGACCTGAGGGCCGTTTTTCAGGACCGGCGCCTGTCGGTTGCAGTGCGCCGACGAGCCGGGACTCTCCTGGGTCATGAGCCGAGCTGAAAGTTTGTCGGCAGGAGCATTTGACCCGGCCTCGATAGGTTCACTAGAGTAGCTTCCAGTAGTATTCTTCGATTTAGCGCCAGGTGGCTGCAGGGTTGCTCGTCTGGGTGTGTGCGCATGTCCTCGACAATTCGACACAACAACCGACAACCGCCCTGGGAACAGGGTGCGGAAACCGATGTCATCTCCTTTGGGACCTGGCTTCGGAGGCAGCGCGAGCTGCGCGAGATCAGTTTGCGAGAGATCGCCGATGTCACCAAGATCAGCATCCGATATCTCGAAGCCCTCGAGCAAGACCGCTTCGACGTGTTGCCGGCACCTGTATTCGCGCACGGCTTCTTGCGGGAGTATGCTCGCTACGTCGGTCTCGATGCGGACGAAGTAGTCAACTCCTACCTGACAGCACAAAAAGAGGTCGAGCCCGATGAGGCGCTCGACGCCCCCGTCGTACGCCAGCGAGACGCGAAGCGCCCTACCGGCACGCTCCTGGCTTTGGCCGCCTTAGGGCTGTTGGTAGTAGTCGCGGCGCTCGCCTACTTCGCTGAGTCGTGCCAAAGTCAAGATCGTTCGGAGCCACCGCCAATGGCAGCTCCGCTGACACGGCCAGCTCCGAAGCTGTCTCCAGTTGTCGAGCCCGAGCCAGGACCTGTCTCGCCGCTATTGGTCACGATCGACTTCTCCGAGGACTGCTGGATCGAAGCCACGATCGATGGAGAAGGACAGGTCAACGAGCTACACGTCCCAGGTGAATCGCTACGTATCGGCGCCCAGAAGAGGGTGAGTCTGACCATCGGCAACCCCGAGGCGGTGCGCATCGAGGTCAACGGACAGCCGTTCCCTGTGTCGGCTCCGGCTGGCCAGGTGCTGCGGGGTCTCGAAATCGACCTCGATGCACTCCAGGCCGCGGATCAGACTGAACCGTGAGCGAAGACGGCTCGGCCCAGTCTCTGGCAGAGAGAGTCCTCTCCGGTGAGAATCGGGAGCTGCAACTCCTCATAGCCAGAGGGATGTTCCCTCTGCCAGTGGAGATGCTAATTCCACTGCAGATTCGCCTCAGCAATATCTCGGACGAAGAGGTCGCGGCGGCAGCCGTGGAGTCGTTGGGAAATCTCGACCCCGAGATCGTCGTCGCCGTCATTGCGGAATCCGACGAGGTCGAGGTGGTCTCCTATTTCGCCTCTCGGACCGATCAGCCTCCTCTGGCGGAGACAGTCATTCAGCATCGACTCGTCTCCTCTCAGGTGTTGTCAGAAATGGCGGTCGTTCTGTCGCCCGAGCTGCAGGAGATTCTTCTGTTGCGTCAGGACGCGATTCTCGAGGATCCAACGATTCTGGAGCGGCTGGAAGAGAATCCCGAGCTCAGTTCCTACGCCAAGAGGCGAATCCGCGAGTATCGTGAGCACCTGCTTCCCCGGCAGCGAGGCGCGGCTTCGGAGGAAGCGGCCGACGTCGAGCTGGAGGAGCCCACGGACGAAGAGATCGAGGAGGCGATCTCCTGGGCTAGGAAGGAACCGGCGAAGGGCGAGATGGACGAGGTGACCGGCCTGAGCGAAGCGCAGATCCGGACGCTGCCGATTCCGGTCCGTCTCAAGCTGAGTCGGGGTGCCTCACGCACATTGCGCAATATTCTGGTCAAGGACAAGAATCCCATGGTCGCTGTCTCGGTGATGACCGGCAATGCGATGGGCGATGGAGAGGTCGAGCTGATCGCCTCCAGCAAGGTGGTGGCCGAAGAGGTCCTCGAAGTGATCGCTCGGAGTCGGCAGTGGGGCAGAAGGTACTCCATCGTTCATACTCTGGTAAAGAACCCGCGTATGCCTGCCGGACTGGCGGCGCGCCTGGTTCCCCGCCTGGGTGTTCGGGACCTCAGGGTCTTGAGCCGGGACCGTAACGTCTCGGAAGTGGTTCGATCGACCGCTACCAGGTTGTATAGAATCAAGTCTAAGTGATGGATTGGCCATGAGCGAGAACTACTACACGATTCTGGGCGTGCCCAGCAACGCGACGACCAAGCAGATTCGCGAGCGGTTTCTGCAGCTAGCTCGTGAACAGCATCCTGATCGGTATGCCGCCGACGAGAAAGAAGAGGCGGAGGCCCAGTTTCAGAGAGTTACCCAGGCCTACAACGTTCTGGTCGAGCCCAATCAACGGCGCCTGTACGACCAGGAGGTGGCTCAACGCCCGGCAGGCTCTGACGCCGCCGTCTCTGGTCAGGCGGCTCGGGTCTATGTCAAGCGTGGGGCGGAGGCCTACAAGAAGAAGAACTACCAGCAGGCGGTGGAGTTCTTCGAGCGCGCAACTCAGGAGAGTCCAAGAGATGCTCAAGCGTGGCACTACTTGGCGCGGGCGTTGAATCACCGCTCGGCCTGGTTGTCGCGGGCTCTCGCTGCCGCTGCCAAGTCCTGCGAGCTGGACTCGATGAACGCGACTTACCTGAAGCTGGCTGGCGAGTTGGCCTCGCGGGCCGGGATGACCTCACGGGCGGAGAGGTACCTCCAGAACGCGCTCACCTTCGGCGGTGAGGACCCGGAGGTGCAGCTGGCTCTCGATCAGGTGCATAGGAACAAGAGGTCCTGACGTGCGCGAGGAGCGACAGCGGTGACGTTACGGGTAAGAGCAGCTGGACTGTCGGATGTGGGACGCACTCGCGCCCACAACGAGGACAGCTTCAGTGTCGACGTGGATAATGGCTTTTTTCTGGTCGCGGATGGTATGGGCGGTCATGGCAACGGCGAGGTGGCATCCAGTCTGACAATTGAAGCGGCATCGGGTTTCCTTCGTCAAGGTGAAAATGCCGATTCTGAGGAGCAGTCGGAGAGCGGCATGGCGAATTCGATCTCTCGAACCCTTCGATCGGCCATCGAGGCGGGCCACGACAGAGTTGTCAGGGCAGTGGCCGAGGATGAGGCGCTGACCGGTATGGGGACGACCGTTGTAGGGCTGATGCTCGGGTCGCAGTCCGTGTCGGTGGCTCATGTCGGCGACAGCCGGGCCTATCTGCTTCGCGATGCCGGCTTGCATCTGGTCACCGAGGATCACACCTGGGTCAACGAGCAAGTCAAGGCTGGCTACCTGTCCCAGGATCAGGCTCGTTCGCATCCGCTGAAGAGTGTCGTGACAAGGGCGATCGGTGGAGAGCACGACGTCGACGTGGAGGTGCAGGAGATCGAGGTGGAATCGGGTGATCTCTTTCTGCTGTGCTCGGATGGCCTTACAACGATGCTGAGCGACGAGGAGATTCGAACCCATCTCGTGACGGATGAGGATCTCGAGGAACGATGCGCCGCCCTGGTCCGGCACGCCAATGCCTGTGGCGGTGTCGACAACATCACCGTGATCCTGCTTGATATCGATTCCGACGGTGGTGCCGGAACGCAACCAACGGCGACCGGCGCAACCCCCGAAGACTAGCTGCCTGCCAAGCCTCTACCGCTCCTGCTCTCCATAGAGGTAACCCTTCCGCCCACGGACCTTGAACTCGGGGTTTCGAGTCCCGACCTCGACTTGCTGGTAGCCCTTCCGACCTCTCTCGTGTTCGGCGCTGTAGCTCAACAGGTAGTAGCCGTTGTTGTCCTCGACGACCTTGATGAGTGGCGTCTGGAAATTGACGAAATTGAAATAGAAGGTACCGTCTGTATCCGAGGACAGCAGACTCAGGACGTTCTCGACTTGATCCTGTCCGATGCTCTGATCGCCGAGATTCTTGAACCAGGAGATGGAGTATACGGCCACGTTGTTGTCATTCAAGGCTTGCATCATCGGAGGGTAGTAGCGGGGGTCGGGATAAAAGGTCCCGAAATCGTTCTGGTCGCCGAAGCCGAAACTGAAGAGCAGCATGTTCTTGCGGCCAACGATGTGGCCTGCAGCCTCGGCAGTCAGGGACAACCCGCTGTAGACGCGACGTGTCTGCCTGCGGAGTTCTTTTCCCTGCGGCAGGTTCTGGCGCAGAGAAGGCCCTTCATGCATAGCCGTCCGTGACGGCCAGGTGCTTTCAGGGTCCCGCATCTTGGCGACACTCACCAGGGCGTCGACGAGCGCCTGTCGATCGAGGGTGAAGTCCTGGTGAATCTTCAGCTTGACGTCGTAGCTCAGAACGGCCACGTAGTCGTAGGCGAGAGTTTCTTCTTCGACCCAGATTTTCGCCCACCGAAGTGCGTCGAGGACGTTGCTTGTGATCGAGGGGTCTTCGAAGCGCTGGTCGTGAAAGAAGAGGATGAAGAAGCGGTCCGAAGGTACTTCGTCCGGCTGGACGCCCAATCGCTCTGCCACCTGGGCCGATTCGACGAATCGGCGATTGCTGTAAAAGGTGGCTGAAGTCACCTCAACCTCCTTACCGCCGTCTCTGACAATGAAGTCGTCCGGTTGCAGACCCACGATGACGTTGCCGGACGGATCGGTGACCAGCACATCGAGGAGGACCTCGGTGACATCGATCTGCCCGCTGAACTCGGACTGGGGTTCATCCTGAGCCGACGAGCTCTGGGGAAGCATGAGCGCGATCGCGAGGGCCATGGTCAGGTAGGGTAGTGGTCGCATGTCGATAGACTCCTTCTTGGAAATTTCCGAGGGCCTGTGACGCCGAATTCGGAGTTCGATCTGGGTCTTGGTGAGTCAGACTCCAGAGGTTTTGCAATTTGCGGGCCAGTCGGAGAACCGGCAGTCCTCGACTCTCGAGAGTGCTGTCCGTAGGGAGCCGCAGCTGCGGCGTGGCCGGGCTATTCTGCAGGCTCCCGTTCCCTGTCTACCAGGAGACCCGGTTAGTGACATCTGGTGTGGACACTTCTGGAGCTCCGGCCGAGCCATCATTTCGGTTGCGGACTAGCTGTAGGTGGCGTAGATGCCTCCACCCTCGACCGCTCTTTCCAGAGCCACCGAGGGTTGGAAACGCTCCCCGTTGTGCTCTGCGAGCTGGCGGAGAATCGTGACCAGATGTTCGAGCCCCTGGAGGTCTGCCCAGCGGCACAGACCGCCACGAAATGGCGGGAAGCCGGTCCCCATGATCATCGCGAGATCGAGCTCCGAAGGGTTCATCACCAGGCCTTCCGCCAGGCACCGGGCCGCCTCGTTGACCATGGGTAGAACCATCCGATCCACGAAGTCGCCCGGATCGGAGGGTTCCTTGGGCGTCGCGAGGCCGAGAATTCGATAGACCGCCGGATCTGGGTTTGAGCGCTCTTGCCCCTTGTAGAGGTAGAAGCCCGAACCGGTCTTGATTCCGAGACGCTCAGGCTGGGCCAGCTGGTCGGCCCAGGTCGGCAGCACGAGTCGGTCCCCGAAGGCCGCGGCCAGGATATGCGCGACCTTCACTGCTACGTCGATGCCCACGGTGTCGATCAGCGCCAAGGGGCCCATGGGCATTCCCCAGTCGGTCATCACCCCATCGATGTCCTCGATGGCTCGACCTTCGTCCAGCAGCCACAGAGCCTCGGTCATGTAGAAGGTGAGGATTCGGTTGACGAGAAACCCGGGACCGTCCTTCACTACCACGGGCGTCTTGCCCAATCGCCGGCACAGCGTAAGAACCACCTGAACAGCGTGGTGGCTCGTTTTCGACCCCTTGACGACTTCCACCAGAGGCATCCGGTGCACCGGATTGAAGAAGTGCATTCCGACGACGCGCTCCGGGTTGGGCGTGTCTTGGCCGATCAGGTCGATAGAGAGCGACGAGGTATTCGAGGCCAGCACGACTTCGGGACCCACCTGGTCGGCCAGTTCGCTGAACACCTGCTGCTTGACTCGCAGGTCTTCGACGATCGCCTCGACTATCAGCTCTACCCTCCGAAAACCCGAATAGTCGAGACAGGGCAGCAGTAGGTTCATCTTCCTGGCCGCCTCGGGTCGGGTCAGGCGCCGCCGAGCAACCTGTTTTTCGAAGATCTCCTTGGCGTGGGCCATCCCCGTGGCCAGAGGGGTGGTACCCACATCCTTGAGGCGCACCGGGATATCCGCTCGGTCGGCGAGGATCTGCGCGATGCCACCGCCCATGACGCCAGCCCCGAGTACCGCCGCCTCACGTATCGGTTGCTGGTCTGTCTCGAGGGAAGCACCGTCGCGCTTGGAGGCCTCCATCATCTTGAAGATGTGGATGAGGTTCTTGCAGACCGGGGAGACAGCTAGCTCGCCGGTGGCCCGTGCCTCCGCTTGCAGGCCGGCTTCGAGACCGCGACGCCTCCCGATCTCGACGACCTCGATGGCTTGCAGCGCTGCCGGGTAGTGTCCGCCCGTGCGTTTTAGAACCTGCTTCCGAGCCTGGCTGAAGACGACATCGCGGCCGAGAGGGTTGCTGTCGAGGAGTTTCGATTTCAGGTTGCTGCGTCTCCTCGAGGGTGGTCTTCCCTGCAGGACTTGTTCAGCGAAGGAGCGTACTTCGTGCAGGAAAGTGGAGTCCGGCAGCACGGCGTCAGCCAGACCGATCTTGAAGGCCTTCTTGCCGTCGACGGATTTGCCACCGAGGATGATGTCTAGGGCCGAAGCGAGTCCCGTGCGTCGTGGAAGCCGGCTGCAGCCACCCCACGCCGGGACGATTCCAATTCGCACCTCCGGGAGACCGATCCGCACATCCTGCCGATCACTGATCAGGATGTAGTTGCCGGCCAGCGAGAGCTCCGTACCTCCACCGACACAGGTTCCCTGAATGGCTGCGATCGTAGGAAACGGCAATTTGTTCCAGGCTTGGAACAGACGCTGTCCCACCCGCGCACCCTCTTCGGCTGCTGCGGGGTCGGTTACGTCGGCGATCTCGTCGATGTCGGCCCCAGCCACGAAGTTGCCCTCTTTGCCGGACAGCAGGACGAGACATCGGATGTCCTGGTTGGCGGCCATCCTCTCGATGAGCGTCTCGAGCTCGCTGAGAACGGACCGCGTGAAGACATTGACCTTCTTGCCCGGCAGATCGAAGACCAGTGTCGCCAGACCGCTCGAGGGCACTGCCAGTTCAAAGGCTGACGACATCGCGGGGGCCACTGGACTCTCGAGTCAGCCTAGGTGGTCTTGTTGCCTTCGTAGAGGTGGTCGATGACTGCAGAGTACTTTTCGTTGATGACCCGACGCTTGATCTTCTGCGTCGGTGTCAGCTCCCCGGTTTCGATGGTGAAGTCGTCGGGTAGCAGATGCCAGATCCGAATCTGCTCGTAGCGAGCCAGGTTCTCGTTGACGATCTTGATTTCTTCGGTGAAGAGCGCTTTGACCTGCTCGGTTCCGAGCAGGGTCGACACGTCGTCTGCTTCGATGCCCTGCTGGCTGGTGGCCCACGCTTGCAGGGTGTCGAAATCGGGCACCAGCAGGGCTGCGAGGAGCTTGCGGCGATCCCCTATGACCACGGCCTGACCGACGAAGCGACTGGCTTTCAAAGCGTTCTCGATCGGTGCCGGGGCGACATTCTTGCCATAGGCGTTGACGATAATCTCCTTCTTGCGGTCGGTGATCTTGAGGAAACCACCGTCGTCGATCTCGCCGATGTCACCGGTATGGAACCAGCCTTCCGGGTCGATGGCCTCGGCGGTCTGCTCCGGGAGATTGTGATAGCCCGACATGATCTGGGGACCGCGGGCGAGGATCTCACCGTCTTCGGCGATACGCAGCTCGGTCTCAGGAATCGCCGGCCCGACGGTCCCGAGCCTTACCCGGTTCTTGGCGTTGACCGTCAGAACCGGAGAGGTCTCGGATAGCCCATAGCCCTCGAAAATCGGAATGCCGGCACCCCAGAAGAACTCGGCCAGATCGCGCGACAAGGGCGCGCCACCCGACATGGCAAACTCGAAGTTGGTGCCCAGCCGGGCCTTGATCTTGCCAAACACCAGCTTGTCCGCGAGGCCCAGTTTAAGGCCGAGCAAGCCCGAGGGCTTCTTTTCTTGCAGCCGATAAGGCAGTGCCTGACGGGCGACCTCGACCGCCCACTGGAAGATCCTCTGCTTCAGGGGCGAGCTCGAAGCTACATTCTCCTGCACCTTGGCCGAGATCTTCTCGTAGACGCGGGGCACGGAGACGAAGACGTGCGGATTGACTTCCAGGAAGTTCTTGGCCACCGCCTGTACCGATTCGGCATAGGCGATGCTGACACCTTTGTAGAAGTAGATGTAGTCGACCATCCGCTCGAAGGAGTGCGAGAGGGGCAGGAACGAGAGAGCCGTCCAGCTGCCGTCGAGATCCATCATCTGTAATGAGTTGAGGACATTGGAGGCGATATTGCGGTGTGTCAGCACCACGCCCTTGGGATTGCCGGTGGTGCCGCTGGTGTAGATGAAGGTTGCAACGTCATCGGGCTGGGAGGCGCGAGCGCTGGCCTCGAACTCTTCGTCGCTCATCGGATCTGTTTCGAGCAAGAGCTGTTCGAGGGTGGTCGTTCCGGCGGTGTCGCCGCCTCCTATGAGCACGAATCGCGTGACACTCGGCATCTCGTGTCGTTGGCTCAGCAGACCTTGCAGTCGCTGGATACTCTCGACGAAGACGATTCTGGCTCCACAGTCGTTGATGATGTAGGCGGCCTGGTCGGGAGTCAGGGTCGGGTAGATTGGCACGAGAACGGCCCCGGAACAGAGCGTAGCGAAATCTACAGTCGGCCAGTGCGGGCCGTTCTCCGCCATCAGCGCTAGTCGATCGCCTTTCTGGACGCCAAGCTCCTGCAGAGCCTTCGCCAACCGCTGTACGCGATCCACCAGATCGGATGTTGATATCGGCCGGTAGCGACCTTCGGTCTTGTGCTGCAGGCAGTCGGGCATCTTGTAGCTCGCCGCCTTGAGAAAAAGCTCGTTGAGCGTTTGAATCGACATCCCATTCCCCCTTAGTGCCGGTAGGCCTTCGGCTGTTGGAAAAGTCTACCGCAGTCGCGAGCCGTTTGCCCCGAGTGATCGGCTGCTGAGGCTCGTTCTTGACCCTGCTTGGCGGCGGCGTTATTCTTCCGCGTCTCTCCCGTACTTCTCGCGCGACTCAGAACCTGGGCGAGCGAGTTCAGTACGTGGTTCCTTCGGGGCGTAGCTCAGCCTGGTAGAGCGCACGGTTCGGGACCGTGAGGCCGGAGGTTCAAATCCTCTCGCCCCGACCAATCTTCATCCCGGTAGAAGGGGGAACTATGTCCTCGAAGCGGTTCACTCCGTACATTCCTGCGGAAACCGACCTTCCGGAGTTCACCCTCAAGGCAATCGTCCTCGGAATTCTGATGGCGGTGGTTCTGGGTGCTGCCAACGCTTATCTCGGCCTCAAGGCCGGGTTGACGATTTCGGCGACTTTTCCGGCGGCGGTCGTGGCGATCGCCGCCTTTCGGCTGCCGTTCATGCGGGGCAATGTGCTGGAACAGAACATCGCCCGGACCGCCGCATCTGTGGGAGAGGCTCTGGTAGCCGGAGCCATCTTCACCATTCCTGCTTTCTTGATCGCTCGCGTCGACGGGCAGCCAGTTTGGGAGGAGTTCGACTACTGGTCGAGCACCTGGATCATGCTGGTCGGTGGAGTTCTGGGTGTCCTCTTCGTGATTCTTTTGCGCCGCACCCTGGTGGAAGACGCTGCGCTGCCGTTTCCGGAATCGGCTGCCTGTGCCGAATTGGTCAAAGCCGGGCAGAAGGGCGAGAGTGGTGCCCGCTACGTCTTTGGCGCTATCGGGCTGAGCGCGGTGTTGGAGTTGTTCAAGAACGCCAGAGGCATCGAGTTGATCGCCTACACCAAGGAGTGGTTCCTGCGCTTCCCGCGATCGTTGGTCACTCATGGCAGCCCGGAGGCGCCCATGGGAGAGGTCGTGCATCGGGGGGGCGCATTCTTCGCCGCTCCAGCCGCCTCGCCGGCTCTCATCGCCGTGGGCTACATCATCGGGCCCCGGCTCTCTGCCGTGGCCTTCTCCGGCGGAGCTTTCGGCTGGCTCTTTCTGGTGCCGCTGCTGCTCTTCATCGATCCCGATCTGGCGGCACGTGTCGGCAGCTCGGAGGGTGCCGACGTAGCCGTGTCGGTGTGGCGCAACTACGTCAGGCCCATCGCCGTCGGAGCCATGTTGGTGGGTGCCGTGCACACACTGGTGGGCTTACGGGGATCCCTCTCGCAGGCTTTTCGTCGGGTCCTGGCAGATTTCCGCAAGAAGTCCCTGGTCGAGTCCGAGAAGGACGCGGGCTCACGCCTCGAGGTGGATGTATCGCTGAAGTGGATCACCCTCGGGATCGTCGCCACGGTGATCCCGATGACCTTGCTCTATTGGCACTTCACACACAGTGTCGTGGGTGCCGTCGTGTCGGCAGTGATCATGACCATCACTGGATTTCTCTTCGCCGCCGTCGGCGGATATCTGGTCGGACTCATTGGTGGATCCAACCAGCCGATCAGTGGCTTGGCGCTGTCGACGCTGATCATCGCGGCTCTGCTCATGGTCGCCATCGGTGTGACCGGAGTTGGGGGAGTCGCAGCCGTGCTCGGAGTCGCAGCCGTGGTGTGCTGCGCTTCAGCCGTCGCGGGCGACATGATCCAGGATCTTAAGGTGGGACATCTGCTCGGTGGTACGCCGTGGAAGATGGAGGTCGCCGAGATGATCTCCACCGTTCTGGTGGCCTTCGTGCTCGTGTGGCCGATGGTGTTCCTGCACGCAGGTGTTCCGGGAGGGATCGGTGGAGAACACCTGGCTGCGCCGCAGGCTGGCTTGATGGCTCAGCTGGCTACCGGCATCGTCGGTGGCAATATGCCCTGGGCACTGATCGGCATAGGTATAGCCTTTGGCTTGGCCCTGGTGCTGATCGATTCGCCATCGCCGATGCTCATCGCAGTCGGCATGTACTTACACTTCGATACGACCGCGGCCATCTTCGTAGGCGGCATCTTGGCCTGGATCGTGGATCGCATTCGCAAGCGGCGAAGCCTGAGCGAACAGGCAGCGTTGGCGTCGGAGAACAAGGGGATCCTCGTGGCCTCCGGCCTGATCGCTGGTGAGGCGCTCATGGCAGTGGTGCTGGCGGCGCTGTACTTTGCGTTGCCGCCCGACCCTCCGGGTGGCATCAGTTCCATTGCGAGCTCGTGGCTCGGTTTCGACACCACTGGTCTGCTGGGCGCCTGGGGGGGATGGCTGGCCCTCCTCCTCTTCGGAATCGTCGCCTGGGCGCTCGTCAAGCTGCCTCTCGAGGATACCGATGGCTGATGGCGGAGGTCGACCCAATTCGACTCGTGGTAGGCGTTTGCTTGCTACTCGTCCCTGCTTCTCTTATCCTGGGGCGGTTCTCGATGAGACGTTGCGCCAAGCTTTGAGGAGGTTCATGTGATCTACGTGTGGGCGATCGCCATCTATCTGTTGTTTCTGGTTGGAGTAAGCGTCTCCAAGAGCCGCAAGGTCAAGACGCAAGACGACTTCATGGTCGCCGGCAGGGGGGTCACGGCGATGTTCCTCGTCGGTACCCTGGTCTGTACTTGGATCGGCTCCGGGAGTCTCTTCGGAGGCGCCGGTCGGGCATTTCGCCAAGGCTTCTCAGCCCTCTGGATGAGTGCCGGTGCCTGGCTCGGCCTGGCCATCGTCTACTACCTGGCTCCTCGGGTTCGCAAGATTGCTCAGTACACGGTGCCGGACATCTTGGAGACGCGCTACAACGCCGCTTCCCGTGTGCTGGGGACGATCGCGATCGTCATCGCCTACCTCACCATCGCCGGCTATCAGTTCATCGGTGGCGGCAGGCTGCTGGAGATTGTCACGGAAGGAGCCATCAGCGCCGACACCGGCAAGATCGTAGTCTGCGTCCTGGTAGTGCTCTACACCGTCCTGGCCGGCATGTCTTCGATCGTCGCCCTGGACGTGTTCAACGGCATTCTCATCACTCTGGGTGTGATCATCGCCGCGCCTCTGGCGCTCAAAGGGGCGGGTGGTTGGGAAGGTCTGACGAACACTCTCCCCGAGACACACTTCACGGTTTTTGGCGCCCCCGGCGTAGCCGCGGCACTGGGTCTCTTCCTGCCCACGTTCTTCCTCCTGCTGGGTGAGAGCAGCATTTATCAGAAGTTCATGTCGGCCACGGATGGAAAGGCTGCTCGTCGGGCCGTAATCGGCATGATCGTCGGAGTGATCGTTATCGAGACCGTTCTGGATGCCACCGCCATCTTCGGTGCCGGTCAGTACTGGACCGACGCCGCCTTTCGCACCGCCGACGGGGCGTTGAATCGAGCCACCACGGAGACCATCTTGCTGCAGCTGGCCTTCGAAAAACTGCCGTTGATGGCTGGCATTCTCCTTCTGATCGGGGGGTCGGCGATCGTCTTTTCGACCGCCAACACCTTCCTCATGGTTCCCTCCACCAACTTGACTCGCGACATCTACCAGCGGTTCATCCGGCCAGATGCCAGTGACAAAGCCATCATCCGTTTCCAGCGCGTCTCCATCCTCGTGCTGGCAGGTGTGACCCTGCTGGTGACGACCCAGTTCGAGAACATCCTGGACATGGCGCTCTACGCCTACACGATGGTCGGTGCGGCAGTGACCCCGGCTCTGCTCGCTGCTTTCTTGTGGAGGCGCGTGACTGCCATGGGCGGAATGATCTCCATCGCCTCTGGAATGCTGGGAACGATCGTCTTTGCGGGTCTCGCGAGGTTCGGATTGGAAAGTCTGCCCCTGGGGTTCATGGACCTGCCGTTGGACTACGACTACATTATCTATCCAGCTGGCTTCCTTTCCTTTGCGTCTCTGATCATTGTCAGCTTGTTGACGCCACCGTCTCCCAAGGAGAAGTGGCAGCCGTTCTGGGAATAGCCCTGCCGATCCTCCGTCGAGGTTGGAACAGCCTCGGTCCGGTGGAGACACCAGGCGGCCGAGAGTGAATTTTCGAACCAGCGTTACTGTTACACCCTGAAGAGGAGCCGTTCGAAGCAGGATCTCGAAGGCTAGGGAGATTGCCGTCATGCAAGAGGTTCGAAGAACTGCGGTCGCTGGTCGCTTCTATCCGAGTTCACCCCTGGAGCTCTTGTCCATGGTGGAGGGGTTCCTGCAGAAGGCCCCCGGTAGAGCGGGCGCGGAAGCAGTCCCCAAAGCGGTGATCGCCCCTCATGCCGGCTACGTCTATTCCGGCCCGATCGCGGGCTCGGCTCTGGCGCCCCTGGGGCAAGAGGCCGAGCAGATTGAACGCGTTGTACTCTTGGGCCCAGCTCACAGAGTTCCGGTGCGTGGGCTCGCGCTATCCGGTGTCGACGGTTTCGAGACGCCACTGGGCGTGGTGCCGGTCGATGCCGAGCTGGTCGATCGGGTCCTCGACCTGCCGCAGGTCGTAGTCAGCCGACGGGCCCATGCCCCTGAGCACTGCCTGGAGGTGGAGCTTCCGTTCTTACAAGTGACGCTCGGATCTTTCAGCATCCTGCCGCTGTTGGTGGGCGATGCAACACCGGGCGAGGTAGCCGAAGTTCTAGAGCGTGTTTGGGGTGGTTCCGAGACGCGTATCGTCATCAGTTCTGATCTGTCCCATTACCTCGAGTACTCGCAGGCCCGACGGGTGGACGAGGGAACTGCCGAGGCGGTCCTGGCACTTCGTTCACCCATCTCCCCAACCCAGGCCTGTGGGGCCGGAGCCATCAATGGCTTGCTGGTGGCAGCCATTGACCACGGCTTGACTGCGAGCCTGTTGGACCTACGGAGCTCCGGCGATACGGCTGGCGATCGGTCCCAAGTTGTGGGATACGGTGCCTTTGCGTTTGCCGAGCCGGCCTGAGGAGGAAACTCCCCTGAGTGATGAGCATCGAGGAGAAATCCTCCTCAAAATCGCGCGGAACACCCTGCTCGAGTTATTCGATTCGCCTGGCGAGGCAGTGGAGATAGAGCCCTGGCTCCAAGAGATCGGAGCCTGTTTCGTGACGCTTCGCAAGGGGCCCGAATTGCGCGGGTGCATCGGCACGATCCTGCCTCACCGACCCCTGATCGAGGATCTGTGCGGCAATACCCTTGCCGCTGCCACGCACGATCCCCGATTCCCCGCGCTGGCTAGGGAAGAGCTGGACCTGACGGTCATCCAGGTGTCGTTGCTGTCGCCTCTTGAGTCGATGCAATTCGACAGCCAAGCAGACCTGCTTCGGCAGTTGAGACCAGGGATCGATGGCCTGGTGCTGGAGCACGGTCGTCACCGAGGAACATTCTTGCCAGCGGTGTGGAACGAGCTACCGAATCCAACGACGTTTCTCGGTCAGCTGAAACGAAAGGCAGGCCTGGCGGCGGATTTCTGGTCTCCGGAGATCCAGATCCGCCGCTATTCGACCGACAGTTGGAGCGAGGTGGGCTGACGGCTGAGGGAGTCCTCACTCCGCCCTGAGAGCTTCAATGGGGTCGAGCGTCGCGGCGCGTCTGGCCGGCATGACTCCGGAAAGGACGCCGACGGCGAAGCTGACCGTCACCGCCAGACCAACGAACAGGATGGGTGTCTGAACCGGTAACCCGGGTACGACGACCCGCAGCAAGGCACAGAGCCCGAGGCCACCGGCGATTCCAATCAGCCCACCGAGAGTGGATAGAGTCGCGGCTTCCGCGAGAAAGACCAGCTGCACCTGTCTCCGTGTGGCACCGATGGAGCGGATGAGGCCGATTTCGTTCATTCGTTCGCCGACGGCAATCCACATCATGGTGAGAATCCCGATCACACCCACCAGAAGGGAAACACCGCCGATGGCTCCCACAGCCATGGTGACGATGTTCATGATGTTGCCGAAGACCTCGAGCATGGCAGCTTGCGAGGTTATGGCGAAGTCCTCCTTGCCGCCATGTCGGTCGGTCAAGACGCTTCGCACACCTTCTTCCACTTGTTCTAGCAAGCTGGCATTGGTGAACGTCAGATCGATCTCCATGAGCTCGTCCATGTTGAAGATCTTCATGGCGGAGGCCACCGGGATGTAGGCTGCATCGTCCAGATCAAATCCCAGGAATTGCCCCTTGGCCTCCATCAGACCGACGACCCGGAAGCGGGATCCGCCGATGCGTACGAACTGACCCAGCGCATCGGCGTTGCCGAACAGCTCTCGCTTGAGTTTCGGCCCCAGCACGGCCTGGGCAACGCCGCGACGAGGATCACCCGATGGCCAGAAGGAGCCGACTCGAACGCCCCACTGCCAAACGGCCGGTACCTCGGGGGTGACTCCGTAGACGAAGACACTCCGACCCCTTCCCCCGCCTTCGACGCGGGCCGATCCGAAGGTCATCGGTACGACCTTTTCGACACCGGGAACCCGAGTCAGGGCCTCGGCATCGTCGATGGTCAGTTTGTGGGTCGTGCCGCCGAGAGCTCCCGGCAGACCCGAGGTCTCGGATTTGCCTGGGTTGATGCCGATGAGATTCGTGCCGAACTGGGTGAACTGAGACACCATGTAGGCACGGGTGCCCTCGCCGATGGAGGTGAGGAGAATCACCGACGCGATACCTATGGCGACTCCCAACATGGAGAGGACGGACCGAAGGCGATGCCCTCGTATGGCCCTCAGGGCCAGGAAGATTAGCTCTCGCATGACTTGACGCTCTCGACAGGCCGCGCGAGAACACGGGGTTCAGCGGCCCTGGGCTGAGGAGTTGCGACGTTCACGATCATCGGCCCGCCAGTGCCACGACGGGGTCGAGCCGACTCGCGCGACGCGCCGGCAGGAGCCCGAAGGTGACGCCCACTGCTATGGAAACCGCGAGGGCGGCCGCCACTGCCCAGTTGGGCGCAGCGGCAGGAAATGCCGGATAGATCCTGACCAGCGCTCCGACCGCCAACCATCCCACCACGAGGCCGATCAGCCCTCCAAAGGTGGAGAGTAGGGCCGCCTCGGTGAGGAAGACGGAGAGGATCTGACGCCTGCCGACTCCCAGTGCCTTGAGCAGCCCCACCTCCCTGGTGCGCTCGGAGACCGAGACCAGCATGACATTCATGATGCCGATTCCGGCGACAGTCAGGGAGATGGCGGCGATGGCGCCCAGCGCCAGAGTCAGAGCGCCCAGGATGCCCGAGAACGTTGTCAGGAGGGCGTCCTGACTGATGACCGTGATGTCCTCTTCGCCATGACGCTCGGTGAGCAGCCGGCGGGACTTGTCGCGCAGCATGTCGATGTCGGCGTGGCTGGAAGACTGGATCAGGATTCGGAACAGTGAGGTCCGATTGAATATCTGCATGGCGGTGGACACGGGCACCATCGCCAGGTCATCGAAGTCGACGCCCATCTTGACACCCTGCCATGCCAGAACACCCACGACGCGCATGCGCCAGCCGCCGACTCGAATGATCTGCCCGACAGGGTCTTCACCGACAAAGACCTCCCTGGCCAGTTTTGGCCCGACGACCGCCACCGGCGAACCGCGGTGCATCTCCTCGTCGGGAAGAAAAGAGCCGCGGGCAACTTCGATCTGTCGAGCCAGCATGTAATCGTACGTCGTGCCCAGAATCGCCACCTGTCTGCGGCGCTCGCCGAATGCGACCTGTTCGGTACCCATGGTCAGGGGAGCCACTCGTTGGATTTCGGGAATGGCGCGAACCAGTGCCTCGGCATCTTGAAGAGTCAGGTCATTGGGCACACCACCCGCGCCCACGATACCGGTGGTCTCTGTCTTTCCTGGCACCACGATCAGAAGATTGGTGCCGAGACTGGCAAACTGGTCGATGACGTAGCGACGGGCCCCTTCCCCCAGTGCGGTCAGAATCAACACCGCCGCCACCCCGATCACGACTCCCAGCAGGCTCAGCGCTGTGCGCAGCCCATGGCCGGTCAGGCCCTTGAGGGAGAATCGAAGTAGATCGGCCAGCGTCATTCGTCACCCGTCATGGAGGTCACGTCTCGTCTTCGTCGGCCAGCATGGCGAGGATCTCGCTGATCTGGTCGCCGGCGACCCGCCGTTCGATCCGGCCATCCACCAGGACCAGGATGCGATCGGCCCGATGCGCCACCTTCGGATCGTGAGTGACGACGATGAGTGTCAGGCCCTCGTCGTTCATCCGATCCATAAGATCCAGGACCACTCTTCCCGAAGCACTGTCGAGGTTACCTGTCGGCTCGTCAGCCAGCAGGATCTCGGGCTCCATCACCGTTGCTCGGGCGAGAGCGACCCGTTGGCGCTCTCCGCCGGACAGCTGATCGGGGAGGTGATCGGCGCGGTGCGAGAGCCCAACGGCATCCAGAGCTTTGGCGACACGACTCCGGCGCTCGGCCCTGGGTTGGCCGGCGAAGATCATCGGCAGCTCGACGTTCTCGGCCGCCGAAAGCCGATGTACCAGGTGGAAGAACTGAAACACGAACCCGATCTGGTGTCGACGCACCATGGTGAGCGCCGCCTCATCCAACTCGGCCACCTCTCGGTCATCGAGGTGGTAGCTGCCTGTCGAAGGCTTGTCGAGGCAGCCGAGGATGTTGAGCAGGGTGGACTTGCCCGAGCCGGATGGCCCCATGATCGCTACGTGTTCACCTTGTCGGATCTCTTCCTCGATGTCCACCAGGGCGTGCACAGGCTCATCGCCCACCTGAAACGTACGGCTGATTTCTGAGAGCTTGATCATCGATGAGAGGCCGACATCGCCGTCTACTCGGCAGTTTCGGTGGCGGCCGCGGCCAGAGCTCCGTCCTCGACCTCCTGTCGGTCGAGCGAGGTCACGACCAGATCGCCTTCTGAGAGACCATCGAGGATCTCGGTGAAGTCCCAGTTACGCAGACCGAGCTCTACCGTGCGCTCGGCGAGTCTTTCACCATCCAACACCAGGACCTTGCCGCCCTCGATCAGCGACGAAGTCGGTATCCGCAGCACCTCCTGTCGCGTGCTGAGGATGACTTCGACGTCGGCCGAGGTGCCTGGCAGCAGCAGGGCGTCCTCCAGGTCCGTCAGCTCGACTTCGATCTCGACTGTCCGATTCTGTGCCTCGATGTCGAGGACGTAGGGTGCCACGCGCGACACGGTACCGTCGAAATATCGATCGCGGTGAGAGTCCACCGTGACCCGTGTTGGTTGGCCCGCGTGGATGCGGGCCGAGTCCACTTCGTCCATCGGTGCGCTGATGTAGATCGAGTCCGGATCGAGCACGTCGATCACCGGCGGCACAGGAAGGGCAGGAGGTGAGGGAGTCGTCCACTCACCGACCTCGGTCGCGACTTCGGCCACCAAGCCGGGAAACGGCGCTCGCACGATGGTCTTCTCGACTTCGGTGTGGGCTACCGCCACGGCCGCGGCGGCGCGGTCGACGTTGGCTTCGGCGGCGGCGCAAGCAGCATCTGCTTCTCGCTTCCTACTATCGATTTCGTCAAGAAGATCCGTCGAGATGATGCTCTCGTCTGCCAGTCGCCGCGTGCGCTCCAACTCCCGACCGGCTCTCTCTGCCGCCAGGCAGGCTTGTTGTCGTTGGGCGCGCGAAGCCTGCAGGTCCTCTTCCGCCAGCTTCAATCGTGCCCTCTGGAGGCTGTCGTCCAGGCGCAGCAGCGTGTCGCCCGCTGCTACTCGATCACCTTCGTGGAATGGCAGCTCGACGACCATTCCTCCGTACTCGGGCGATAGCTTCGCTCGGCGGTGGGCCCTGACTGTGCCCGCCCTGGAATTGGTCACGGTCTCTTCTACCAGACCCCGACCTACTGTCCGGACCTCGACTTCGATCGGTTGCGGCTTGAAGATCGTCAGCTTGAGAGCTAGAACGACCGCGACCAAGACAGCCACGACCAGGAACCGTTTGAGCCATTTGTTCATGGGGTCACCCCAACGCGTGTGGATCCAGCCTTGAACTGTAACAGAGGCGGTACTGATGGCATTCCAGGCGATCTTGCTCCCTCCCAGACAGCCGGATAGCATAGCCGGTGACAGGGTCTGCTGCCCTGTCGCTCTGTTACACCTACCAAGTACGTCGAGATCGATATGAAGAGGATTTTGGTCACCGGGGCTCTGGGGCAGATCGGCTCGGAGCTGGTTCCTGCTTTGCGGCGCAAGTATGGCTCCGACAACGTCGTCGCCTCCGATATACGGGTGATTCGGCGCGAGCAGATCGGGGACGACGGGCCTTTCGAGGTGCTGGACTGTACTCACCTCAGAGAGTTGTTGGAGGTAGTACGCCGCCACCACATCGACACGGTTTTTCACCTCGCTGCCCTGCTCTCGGCGGTGGCTGAGGAGAAACCCCAGGTCGCCTGGGGTGTGAACATGGGTGGCCTGTATCGGGTGCTGGAGGTGGCCCGCCAGACGCGCTGCGCGGTCTTCTTCCCGAGCTCCATCGGGGCTTTCGGGCCCGGCACGCCGAAGGATCTAACGCCGCAAGATACGGTTCAGCGGCCCAACACGATGTACGGCGTTACGAAGGTCTCCGGGGAATTGCTGTGCGACTACTACCACCAGCGATTTGGAGTCGACACACGCGGGGTGCGATTCCCCGGCTTGATCTCCTACGTTGCTCCGCCTGGAGGCGGCACCACCGACTACGCGGTGGAGATCTTCCATGCCGCGATCCGGCACCAGCGCTACACCTGTTTTCTCGACCGAGACACCTGCCTCGACATGATGTACATGCCCGACGCAGTGAGGGCCACAGTCGGCGTCATGGAGGCTGACGCGACGAAGCTCGAGCATCGCAATGCCTTCAACGTCGCGGCGATGAATTTCACGCCCGAGCGGCTGGCGGAGGAGATCCGACTTTACATTCCCGAGTTCGCCGTCGACTATCAGGTGGACCCGGTGCGGCAGTCGATCGCCGACTCATGGCCGAACTCGCTGGATGATTCGGCAGCCCGAGAAGAGTGGGGCTGGGTGCCGGAATACGATCTCGAGACCATGACCCGGGACATGCTCGAGAAGCTTCGGGCCAAGCTAACTGGTGACGGCTGACCGGAGTCGCCGGACGCCCGCTGGCCAGCACGGTTCGGCCCGACGCTTCATAACAATGTAAGGAGAGCTGACATGCCTTGCGATCGACTGGAGAAGGCCCTGAGCCTCGAGTTGGGTGAGCTGCGCGAAAACGGGACCCTGAAGGGCGCCGAGTCCGTGGTCACAGGCGTTATCCCAGCCGATGGCGAGCGGGGCCCTCGTTTCGAGCTGGCAGGCGACACCGAACGACGGTATCTGCGAATGAACTCCAACAGCTATCTCGGGCTATCGTTCAAGATTGAGTTGATCGAGGCCGAAGAGGAGGCAGCCCGCCGATTCGGCACAGGGCCTGGCGCAGTGCGCTTCATCAGTGGCACCTACCGGGCTCATGTGGATCTGGAAGGTCGGCTCGCAGCCTTTCATGATCGCCAGGCTGGCATGGTCTTCAGCTCGGCGTACGCTGCGACCATGGGAGTGCTGCCGGCTCTGATATCGGCCGACACGGCAGTGATTAGCGATGCCTTGAATCACAGCTGCATCATCAATGCGATGCGTCTGGCCAGGCCGGGTGCGAAGTATGTCTACGACCACCTGGATCTCACCGACCTGGACAAGAAGCTGGAGTCGGCGGCAGGAACCCATCGTCGGGCCCTGGTGGTTACCGACGGGATCTTCAGTATGCGGGGCGACTGGGCTCCTTTGCCGGAGATCATCGAGTTGGCACGCTCGTACGACTCCCGGTTCGAAGAGAATGTCGTCGTCATCGTGGACGATTCGCATGGCGTCGGAGCGTTCGGCAAGACTGGGCGAGGCACCGAGGAATTCACCGGTAGCGATCAGGTGGATGTGCTGGTGGCGACTCTCGGCAAGGCTTTCGGGGTCAATGGCGGCTACGTGGTGGGTGGCCGCACTCTCATCGAGTTCCTGCGGCAAAAGTCCGCCTTCTATATCTATTCGAATCCGATCACCCCTGCTGAAGCTTCGGCGGCGCTGCGGGCTGTAGAGCTGGTTGACAGCCCGCAGGGTCTGGAGCTGCTGGACCATCTCAGAGCCATGACGGCAAGGTTCGAGCAGGGCCTCGTCAGGTTGGGATTCGAGACCATTCCGGGGGAGCATCCGGTGGTACCCCTAATGGTGCGAGATACGGCTCGCACGTCGTCCCTGGTAGGACACCTGAAGCGCAACGGTGTCCTGGCAACGGGTCTCAATTTTCCGGTGGTGCCGATGGGAGACGAGGAAATCCGCTTCCAGGTGTCGGCGGACCACACGCCGAAAGACATCGACTTCACGCTTGGAGTTTTGGAGTCCTTCGACTAGCAGTGGCCCACAGTCAGCTGTACTGAGTGCAAGATCCTATTGCAAGGAGAATCGGATCGTCAGGCTGAAATAGACGGCTACCGGCTCGCCCTGCAATGTGGCCGGCTCGAACTTCCACTGCATGGCCGTTTCGACCGCGGACTCGGCGAGCCCCATGGGCAGGCCTTTGAGTATCTTGACGTCTCGTACGTTGCCCTCGGCGTCGATGATCGCCTCCAGAATGACCACTCCTTGAATTCGCCCCTGCCGGGCCTCTTCGGTGTACGGGGGTGCTGGCGAGTAGGTCTTCCTGGGAGGCAAGACAGAGCCGCCTACCTTCATCGGCCCGCTGCCGGGATACCGCCCAAACCCCTGGGGGACATTCGGTACTCCAAAGACGGCGTCATCGAGGTCCGTGAGGTCGGTTTCTGGTACATCGACGTTCTCGACGACGATGGGTTCGGGCTCGTCAGGCGTCGGATCGGGAATCGGGACCTTCATGCGCTTCTCGGCGCTCTTGGGGATCTGCTGCTGGCGTTGCGGCGGCGGGGGATTGAAGCGGATCTGCTGCACCACGTAGACCTCTTGCTGGCGGCCGACCCGCAGGGGCTTGGCTTCCATTTCGGGCATGCTCAGCACGAAGAGGACCATATGCAGCAATATGGCCACCGCCACGGCAATCCGCGTGCGAATCTTCGACTCCCTCTCCTCGGCAGACGTGTCGATCTCGGGTACGTAACCGAGATGCACCCTGAGGGCACTCGATTCCCCGCCCTTGTAGCGTTGCCAACTGGAGCTCTTGTCGAACATGTTCAGACCAACCGATGCAAATCTCGGGCCGTCACCTCTTGGTTAGATACGGAGAAGGAGAGAAGGGGTTCCCGTCTTCTGCATTGGGCGCTTGCGTTCAGGCGAATTCGTGGCAGCCGTTCGGCCCAGAGAAGATCATCCCACGATTGCTGATCCTAGCTGGTTGCCAAGGCGGTCCGCTTGGTCGGCAGGGCGATTCCACCCATCAGGCCGGCTCGCAGGACGAACTCCTCGGACAGCAGTCGGTATGCCTCCGCACCCGGAGAGCTGGAGTCGAACTCGAAGATGGTCTGGCCATGGGCTGGGGCCTCTGCCAACCGAATGTTGGTGCGGATCTCGATGGCGAAGACCTGCTCTTCGAATTCCTGACGGATCTGCCGGGCGTTGTCTCGACTCGCTCGGGTCCGATAGTCGACCATGGTGAGCGCGATTCCGAGTAGTCGAGTCGGGCTGCCCAGGCGCTGGCAGAGTCGATCTGCCGAGGCGCAGACGTTGCGCACGCCCTCGATCGCCAGGTAGTGAGGCACGGCCGGGACGATGTAGCAGTCGGATGCCATGAGCGCGTTGACCGGTGCCAGAGAGGGAAAGGCAGGACAGTCGATCAGCACGAAGTCGAAGCTGTCGGCCACCTCGGAGAGTTCTTCCTTGAGGAGGCTTTCCCGCCGCGGCAAAGGGCCCAGCTCGCGGTCCAGACTGGTCAGGTCGGTCGAGGCCGTGATCAGATAGAGACCCATCACCCGGGTGGCTCGAATTGCGTCGGCGATCGGATAGGAGTTCAACAGCACATCGGCTGACGAGGGAGCCAGGGCCCATCTCGAGACTCCGAGGGACAGGGAGGTCGAGGCCTGGCTGTCGAGATCCACGAGCAGCACTTTGTAGCCCTGGGCAGCCAGTGCCGCTGCCAGGTTGACAGCGGTGGTGGTCTTTCCGACACCTCCCTTTCTGCTCAGGATGGCAGTGATCACAACTCTTCCATGGGGCACCCGTACCCGCTCCACCCGAGAAGCAGCAGGAGGCCAGGCGGTGCCACTGTTCAGCCGGTAGGTATTCTAGCTTGTCGAGCCTCCCTATTGCCGGAGCGGTAGACGCACCAGGGTGGCGGGCCAAGGGCGACGACGAAAAGCATAGAGGGAGAAGGCGAGGGCTGGAGTGCGGTCCACGCTCAGTCCAAGGGCAGCACCCGGCACCCCCGAGCGACGGTCGGACTCCAGGCGCACGATCGGGTCAGTGTTGAATCCACTGGCTCGGAGCGCCTCGATGGCCCGCCGCTGCAGGTCGTTTCTCTCCAGCAGAATCGAGGTCTGGGAGAGTCTCGGTTCTAGGCGAAGCGCCTGTGCGGCCCACAGCCCGGCTTCGGGGTGGTCCGGTTGACTCACGGCCATCAGGAAGGGCGGTAGCGGTGAAAGAGGATCCAGGTCTCGGGCGGTCGACAGGGCTTCGACGGTCCAACCGGCTGAAGCTTCCAGGCCCATGAAGCCGGCTGCGAGCCAGAGCGGTGCGATTCCCTCGGCCGCTTCAGCGGCCTGCAGGGCGAGCCGAGCCGATTCCCTGTCGACGCCATGGAGTGATCCGCGAAGCCAAGCCGTCCTCGCCCCGTATAGCGGGAAGTCGGGATCCAGGGATCTGGCCCATTCGATCTCTTCAAGGGCATGAGCCGGGGATTCGTTGGTCGCAGCGCGATCGTAGTGGACCTGCGCCAGGAGCTTCGGCAGGAGCAATGCTCCCACGGGTAGGAGGTATAGCAGGGTAAAGAGGAGTCGTTGTCGGGAGCCACGTCTCACTGTCTCGAAGTCGGCCGCCAGAGCCGCTCCGGTCGCGATGACGGCGGCTGCCGGTAGAGCGAGCACAGCGACAGGAGCGTTTCCCAGAAGGTAGAGAGCTCCGCCTGCCAGTCCGAGAAAGCAAGCGTGCCGCTCCGGGCTGGAGGTCGCTGTGCCCCTCGGCGGCCACCGTCGGACAATGAATAGCAGCCAGAGGCCCGAGCCCAGCACCAGGCCCACCATGCCGACTTCGAAGGCCAGCTGAGCTGGCAGCGAATGGAAGTCACCGACCACCTGGCTGGGTGGGTTGACCGCCGGGTCCGGCTCGAGGAATCGAGCGATCAACCAGGGCGTCGAACCCGGCCCCCAGCCCCACGCGGGGCGCTCGGCGAGGCCGTCCCACGCGGCCCGTAGATAAAGCGCGCGTGCCTGGCTCGACAGGTCGCTGGCAGTCAAGATGCGCAGTCCCCTGGGTACCTGGCTCAGAGCCGCAAGCCCTGTAGCCGTGGCGAAGGGTAATCGAAGAGCCGGCCACCAGCAGGCTGCCAGGATGCCCTGTAGCGTCAGAGCTGCCATCCCGAGCAGAGAGCCGGTTGCCAAAATGGCACCCGAACCGATCGTCAGGGCCGCTGCCGCAAGCCAACGGCGAACACCGGGCCGGTGGAGTCCGACCGCCGCGACAGGCAACAAGAAGACGAGCCAACCGGCCAGCAGGTTGTGGTGACCGAGAGGCATGGCGGCGCGAGGCGATTCGAGGCGGTACCATTCCACGAGGCTCCAACCAGCCATCACGAGGACCGCCAGCGAGACGGTGTCGCCACCGTTCTGGAACTGTCGGGGTTGGCGCCAGCAGCGAGCGACTCCTGCCGGGGCCAGGAGGAAAGCCGGCAGCAGGAGGGTCCCTACCATGCCCGCCCGGCTGACAGGTGACAGGTACCAGCTGATGGTTGCGGTTGCGACCAGGGCAAGCGGCAGGAAGATGCCGAAGCGACGGCCCAGGCGAAGAGGATCAGGCCAGTCCGGAGCGCCGATCAGGGCCAACCACAGAAGCGCTGCGCAACCAACCGCGCTGCCTCCGGATGTCGCGCCGCCTGGCAGCGTGCCGAACCAGAACGACAGGAGGGCCAAAAGCAGCCCCGGTACCAGGGAGAGGACTGAAGCGCCGCGGGCTGGGATCACGGACCGGGAGCGAAGTCAGGCGAGTTGTCCTCGATGAGTAGCTCCAGGTCCAGCCTCCCGGTGCTTTCGACTGTCGGCGCGAACGAGTCTGATCCTTGGGTGGTGCTGGATGCAGAACCGCTCCTCGGGGTCGTCGTCCGAGGGTAGGAGACAGTTCCCCCGGCTCGGCCCGACGAGCGTGTCGATGAGGGCTGTCCAGAAGAACCGACGGAGCCAGCGCCCTGTCCGACGGTCGTTGGGACGAGATCCTCTTCTGTGAGGACGCGGTCCGAGCCTCCTACGTCATCCTGCTCCGTCTGGCCAAGGATCCCCTCGGCCGCCGCCTCACTTCGCCCAAACGGAGAAGCCTCCTCGGGCTCCCGGTTGGGAGTGGGTCGTACTTCGCGGATCTGCGTCCCTTCGGTACCAGCGCCGCCGCGGTCAACCTGGCCTGCAGGCTCATAGGGCCGGGTCACACTCAGGTCCTCCAGCGTGGATTCTGGATCGGTAGCCTGCTCCTCGAGCGGAGGTGTCGTTGGATCGGGTTCCGAGGTCGGGAGCAACAAATCAGCCACGTCTCCCGGCCTCTCATACAGCCGGGGTGCCTGAGTCGCCTCGGTTTTAGCGAGGTAGAGGCGCAGCTGGGACTCGGTGAGGTAGCGATTTTCGATGATGTGGGGATTGATTGCCGGGGAAGCGAGCTCGGGTCGCAGGGCGAGAGCCCTGGTGTAGAAGTCCACCGCCTGGCTTCGACGTCCTGCCGAGGTGCTGAGCGTTCCCAACTGGTAATAAGACCAGGCATGATAGGGGTCCAGCTCGAGCACCTGGTGAAGCTCTTTCGTCGCCTGTTTGGTGCTACCCTGCTCGATGAGCACAAGGGCCAAGTTGTACCGGGTCGTGGTGTTGTCAGGATTGATCTCGAGGGAGCCACGGTAGGCTTCCTCCGCCGCGTCGAGGGTTCCTGCCAGAACCAGGAGGTTGCCGAGATCGTTCAAGATCTCGGGGTCGTTCGGATGCTGAGAAGCCAGGGCTTGCTGCGCCGCGAGAGCTTCGAGCAGATTTGGGGGCGCAGTCGCCTGGGAGGCCGGAGTCCAGACGAGCAGAGCAACGACGGTGACAAGGCTAGATAGACGCACAACCCTCTCCTTCCGGTCATGGAACGCCGCTTGACGGCCTGCGACCCCCCAAGAGCCCCTAAAAGCCTCGAGGCGGGGTCACGCGTTGCGCGGCACCTTGGTCGATGGTAGCACGAGCTCGAAAGGCAATGAGGCGTGGCAGCTTTCTGCCGGGTTCACTCAGCGGGTAAGACCGTGCCGGCCCAGCCAGTCGTCGTTCAGCTTGGAGAGATACCGCTCACCCGAATCGGGGAAGAGAGTCACCACCAGGGCTTCTTCCGGGAGGGGCTCAGCGATTTGGCGTGCTGCCACTGCAGCGGCGCTTCCCGAGGATCCGGTGAAGATGGCTTCGCGGCGCGACAACTCGAACACGGCCCTGTAAGCGCTGTGGTCGTCGACCGAAACGACCTCGTCGATGGTGTCCATCCAAACGCTCTCTGGCAGCAGATCCTCGCCGATGCCGTCGATCAGGTATGGGCGAATCTGTTCCTTGGGGGGCAGTTCTCCACGTTCCTTGAAGTACCGGTACACGCTGCCGACCGGATCCACGCCGATGACGCGAATCTCGGGGTTCTGTTCCTTGAGGTACCGGGCCACGCCGCTGATCGTGCCACCGGTGCCGATTCCCGCTACCCAATGGGTAATCCTGCCTTGCGTCTGCCGCCAGATCTCTGGACCGGTGGTTCGATAGTGGGCTTCGGGGTTGGCCTGGTTGTAGTACTGGTAGGGCAGAAAGGCGCCCCGCTCGTCTCGGATACGCTCCGCTGTCTTGTAGTAGGAGCTCGGATCCTCGGGTTCGACATCGGCGGGACAGATGATCACCTCGACCCCGTAAGCCTCCAGCAACGTGATCTTCTCCAACGGGATCTTGTCCGTCACCGTGCACACCACGGGATAGCCTTTGAGGATCGCCGCCATGGCCAGGCCGAGCCCCGTGTTGCCGGAGGTCGGTTCCACGATGGTGTCCCCCGGTCGCAGCTCGCCTGTCTCCTCGGCCGCTTCGATCATCGCCAGTCCGATTCGATCCTTGACGCTGCCGCCGGGGTTGAAGTACTCGAGCTTGGCCGCCAGTGTGGCAGGCCCCGGGAAGAATCGATCCAAACGGACCAAGGGAGTGTTGCCCAGGGTGCAGAGTATGTTGTCGTGGATTCTCATAGAATCGGCACACTGCCAGTGCAGCTGAGCTCCGAAATCGAGTAGGGTCGGCAATCTAGCACACGGGAGAGCCGTAGCGGTTCCTTCTCCCCCATCGGGAGGAGAGTTACAGCGCTGGCGGAGGCAAGACGACTCAAGGAGGCGGGTATGTTTGGATTTGCATTTCGATCGACCATGCGGAGTTGTGGCCCTGTGCTTGGCACGTCGCTCACAATCCTCTTGATGGTGGCGTCGAGCTGGGCCGAGACCGACGCATCTTCCGCAGACCGCGAAGTCCATTTTGGGGTTGTTCGCCAGCTGACCTTTGGAGGAGAGAACGCCGAGGCCTACTGGTCCCCCGATGGCAGCGAGCTGATCCTCCAGTCGACGCGAGATCCGTACGGGTGCGACCAGATCTTCAGACTCGCGGTCGAAGGAGCCGCGGAGCCGATTCTCGTTTCGACCGGCAAGGGCAGGACTACCTGCTCCTATTTCGCGGCTGACGGTCAGAGAGTCCTGTACTCGTCGACACATCTCGAGAGCCCCGCCTGCCCACCCGTTCCTGACCACTCGCAGGGCTATGTCTGGCCGCTCTACGACAGCATGGACATCTTCAGCGCCAAGACCGACGGATCGGACCTTCGACGGCTCACCGATTCGGGTTCCTATGACGCCGAGGCTACGGTCTGCAGCCGGGACGGCTCGATCATCTTCACTTCCACGCGGGACGGTGACCTCGATCTCTATTCCATGGACGCCGACGGTGGCAATGTCCAGCGGCTCACCGAGACGCCGGGCTACGACGGCGGAGCGTTCTTTTCGGCCGACTGCACCAAGATCGTCTGGCGGGCTTCGAGACCGGCTGCCGGTGAAGAGCTGGAGGATTACCAGCGCCTGCTGTCGCAGAATCTGGTCCGTCCCTCCAAGTTGGAGGTCTTCGTGGCCAATGCCGACGGCAGCGATGTGCGACAGGTCACCGAGCTGGGCGCTGCGTCGTTTGCACCCTTCCTTTTTCCCTCGGGCGACCGGATTCTCTTTTCGACCAATCACGGCGATCCCGCGGGCCGCGAATTCGATATCTGGGCGATCAACGTCGATGGGAGTGATCTCGAGCAGATCACCTACAGCCCAGGGTTCGACGGCTTCCCGATGTTCTCCCCCGACGGCTCGAGGCTCGCCTTCGCCTCCAACCGGAATCAGCAGAAGCCTGGCGAGACCAACGTCTTCGTGGCCGATTGGGTAGAGAGTCCGAAATAGAAGCGGATCATCGTGCCGATTGTCACCTTTTCATGTCCTTGAGGGGCCATGCGTGGACCATGGGCGCATTTCTACGGCGCTGGCTTCGCCCACCGAGTCCACCGCCCTCGGAAGCTTGGGCCGGTGTTGTCGAAGATCCTCGTCGGGGATCGTTGCGCCTGACAGGCAGGTTGAGCCGGGCCGAAGCGGCAGAGGGCCTGGTCGTCTTGGTTCATGGCCTCGGAGGTTGTGCAGATAGCTCCTACCTCGTCGCCGGCGCCGAGGCCTGCCTTGCGGCCGGTCTCTCGTGCTTGCGACTCAATCTGCGAGGAGCGGATCGTCGCGGAGAGGATGTCTATCACGCCGGTCTCACGGCCGATCTGCAAGCGGCGGTGACCAGTGACGTCGCTCGTTCCCACCGCCGGGTCTGGGTGATCGGTTACTCGATGGGGGGACACATCGGATTACGCTTGGCGGTCGATGACGAGGATCCACCGATTCGGGCGGTTGCCGCCGTCTGTCCTCCCGTCGACCTGCTAGCAACGGCCAGATTGTTGGACAGTCCTTCTCGCTGGGCCTACAGAACCTACCTCCTGCGTCAGCTCACCGAGATCTACGCTGAGGTGGCTCGCCGCCACCCTGACGGTCCGTCGGTGAAAGACGTGGCGGCAGCCCGCTCATTCCTGGAGTTCGACAGTCTGGTTGTCGCTCCCCGCTATGGCTTTCGCGACGCTCTGGACTACTACCGGCAGGCCAGTGTGGGTCCCCTACTGCCCAGGCTGCGGGTACGCAGTCTGATCGTCGCCGCTGCCGAAGACCCCATGGTTCCCGCCGAGAGCCTCGAGCAGGCTCTCGAGGCGCCATCCGAGATTCTGCAGGTGGTCTGGAGCTCGCGGGGTGGCCATCTGGCTTTGCCTCGCTCCCTGGAGATTTGGCCCGGGGATGGCAGACCTTTGGAATCTCAGGTCGTAGAATGGCTACGGCAGCACTAGTCCGCTGAAAACTTGGGGATCAAGCTGCCCTGTTGCGGTATCCTCGACTAGCGAAATGCTCTCTCCTGACTCTCGGCTCCGTTGGTTGGCTCCCAACCTGATTACCGCGGCGAACATCACCGCGGGGTTTCTCTCAATGCTGGCAGCAGCCGAGGGGCGGTTCGAAACCGCCGTGTACCTTCTGATGCTAGCTGTTCTGTTGGATCTATTCGACGGCAAGGTAGCTCGGCGACTGAAGGTCACGAGTGAATTCGGGCAAGAGATGGATAGCTTCAGCGATGCCGTGAGCTTCTGTGCGGCGCCCGCTTTCCTGGCCCATGCGGCGATCCTGCGGTCGTTGGGAGCGATGGGTGTGATCGTATCCTTGATCTACCTACTGGCCGGAGTTCTTCGACTGGCACGCTTCAACCTGACATCCGACGCCCATGGCAAGGCTCGGTCGACCACCGGAGTTCCGACGCCGGTCGGGGCCGGCTATGTCATGGCACTGGTGTTGATGAGGGATCAGATCCCGGCCCTCGCGGCCGCTCTGGTACTGCTGATCCTGGCGGGCCTCATGATCTCGCGCCTGCAGCTGCCCGAGTTTCGCGGCAAGAGTAGCGTTACAGTGGCCCTTCTGGTGGGGATCCTCAACTACTTTGCTGTGGTGGCTTGGCCCAACTGGTACACAGTGGGTTGGTGGAATCTCTGGAATGTAGTCATTCTTCTGGTGGCCAAGAGCGAGGATCGACGCTTCCAGGAAGCTGGCTCGGCTTCATGAAAGCCGACCAGCCGGGCAGCAACCGGCTCGCTGCCGAGACCAGTCCCTATCTTCTGCTGCACAAGTCGAACCCCGTGGAGTGGTATCCATGGGGTGAGGAGGCTCTCGCCAGGGCGAAGCGGGAGGATAGACCGATCTTCCTGTCGGTCGGATACTCGACCTGCTACTGGTGTCACGTGATGGAACGGGAGTCCTTCTCTGACCCGGCGATCGCCGAGAAGATGAACCGGGACTTCGTGTGCATCAAAGTGGACCGGGAGGAGAGGCCCGACCTCGACGAGATCTACATGCTGGCGACGCAGATCCTCACGCACCACGGCGGATGGCCCAATTCCGTCTTTCTGACGCCGGAGCTGCGGCCCTTTTACGCCGGCACCTATTTTCCACCTCGGGATCTCCCCGGGCGCCCTGGTTTTGTCACCGTCCTGGACTCTCTGGCAGAGGCTTGGCGAAGTCGACGCCAGGACGTCGAGGAGCAGGCCGAGAGCGTTGCAGAGGCGATGCAGCACCACCTCGTGGGCCACAATGGAGAGCCTGCCGGATCGTCGGAGCCACCACCGATAGACAGAGTACTGCGCGATCTGGAGCGCCACTTCGACCGCCGTTGGGGCGGCTTCGGAGGCGCGCCCAAGTTTCCGGCGGCGGCCAATCTTCTGTTGCTGCTGGAGGTAGCAGCGGCAGATGCCTCGGCTGGGCGAATGCTGTCGATGACCCTGGATCGCATGGCGCGGGGCGGCATTTTCGATCAACTGGCCGGCGGCTTCCATCGCTATTCCACCGATGCGGAGTGGAGGGTTCCCCACTTCGAGAAGATGCTCTACGACAACGGTCTTCTTCTCGAGGTCTACGCCCGGCAATGGGCTCGCACGGCCGACCCGGAAGCGGCTCGGATCGCACGGCAGACCGCCGAGTTTCTCGCCACCGAGATGACGTCACCAGAGGGCGCGTTCTGGAGCGCCATCGATGCGGAAACGCAAGGCCGCGAAGGTGCCTACTACGTCTGGCAGCGCGAGGAGCTTCTGGACGCTCTGGGTAGCGAGAACTTCGGTTTCCTGGCACCCTTGTTCGGGTTCGAAGGGCCACCCTTCTTCGAAGCGGATCGTTACGTGCTGCATCTGCCCGCAAGCGTTGACGATCAAGCTCTGCGGCGGCGGCTGGCGCGCGAGGATTTGTTGGCTCAGATCCAACCCCTGAGAGCGGCGTTGCTGGAAGCTCGCAGCCAGCGCCAGCGGCCGGCGACCGACGACAAGATTCTGGCCGACTGGAACGGTCTGGCGATCTCTGGCCTGGCGACCGCTGGGCGTCTGCTGCCCGACGAAGAGATGACGAATCGGGCTTCGGCTGCGGCGGAGTTCGTATTGGCGAGAATGCGTCTCGATGGCGGCCCCCTGCAGCACATGTGGCGTGAAGGAGTGGCACGAGTTGGAGCCTTCCTCGCCGACTACGCCTTCCTGATCCGAGGACTGTTGGAGCTTCATGATTCCACGGGTGAGAGCCGTTGGCTGGTGGAAGCTCTGAGTTTGGCCGATGAGCAGGAGCAGCGGCTCGGCGATCCGGCAGGTGGCTATTTCGTGGCGGCAGCGAGCGATGAGTTGCCTTTCCGCAGCAAGGAGATCTTCGACGGGGCCCTGCCAAGCGGCAATGGGATCGCCGTGCAGAATCTCCTGAGGCTGGCGGAGGTCAGTGGAGATAGGCAATGGCTGGAGCGGGCGCACGAGTCGATAGGTAGCTTCTCGGCCCTGCTCGAGCAGCGGCCGGAGGCTGTCAAGACGCTATTGGTGGGTTCCCATCGGTACCAGCGAATGGGATCCTACGAGTCGCGGGCTGTCGTTGCGGACGAGCGGGTCGGTGCCACCGAAGACTCGTTCGACCTGGCAAGAGAGTCCCGGCAGGTAGTGTCGGCAGCGTTGGCGACCGGTACGGCCGACGATGAGGGTTGGCGACCGTTTCGATTGGAGCTTCTTATCGAGAAGGGGTGGCACGTCAACGCACCCGATGGAGGCGAGTCCGCTCGACCCCTGAGCCTGGTTGGTGAAGCGGTGGAGATCCGAGGCCTGCGATGGCCCGCGGCAGAGTGGTTGCGTACCTCGGGGTCGTTCGAAGCGGCTCCTGTCTACACCGGGCTGGTTCAGGTCAGTGGGCAACTCCGGTACTCTTCGTCGGCCCCGGCTCGGTTAGGGTTGGAGGTTCAGCCCTGTGACGATCGGCGTTGCCTGCCCAGGGTCCGAGTCGAACTGCCGTTGGACGCGGCCCTCGATCTGGAGCCGGAGGCCGACGATTGACAGCCCCACGGTCTGGCGGGTCACATTGAGACAGCTACGGGAGCGGGCTATACTGAGTAGCTGATATGAGATCTTCCTTCTTCACTCGCGGTTCCTCTGTCTCGAGGTTGTTGGCTGCCTTTGGCTTGCTTCTCGCCGGGACCTTGTTGTGGGCGGCCGACTCGGAGCCGGATGCTGACGCCGAGCGGGTCGTGGTGTTGGTCAGGGTGGACTCCATCATCCACCCCGTCGCCGAGGAGTTCATTGTCGACTCCCTGGCCCGGGCCGATGATCTTGGGGCCGAGGCTTTCGTGCTCGAGTTATCAACTCCCGGCGGGCTGCTCACTTCCACGCGGAATATCTTCACCGCGATGCTCGAGGCCGAGACTCCGGTGGTCGTGTTCGTTTCTCCACGCGGCTCGCAGGCGGCTTCCGCCGGATTCTTCCTTCTCATGGCGGCCGATGTAGCTGCCATGGCGCCGGGCACAAATACCGGGGCAGCTCACCCCGTGGGCGGCCAGGGCGAGGAGATCGAGGGCCCGATGGGCGAAAAGGTGGAGAAGGATGCGGCCGCCACGATCCGCTCGCTGGCCACCCGCAGCGGTCGCAACGCCGAGCTGGCCGAGGAGGCAGTCCTGGAGAGTCGATCCTTCACTGCCGATGAGGCCCTGGAGTCCGGCCTTGTCGACATCCTCGCGGCCAACCTCCAGGAGCTTCTGCAAGAGTTGGACGGCACGGAAGTTAGTAGAGAAGGACGCGATACTGTCGTTCTGCAAACGGCAAGTGCCAGGGTGGAGAGACTGGAGATGTCCGGCTTCCAGAAGTTTCTCTCGACCATCGCTCATCCCAACATCGCCTACATTCTGATGACTCTCGGTGGTCTGGGTCTCTACTTCGAGTTGTCGAATCCAGGTGCCGTCCTGCCTGGAGTGGTGGGCGGTATATGCCTGATTCTGGCCTTCTTCGCCCTGTCGGTGCTGCCGGTGAACTACGCGGGAGTCGCGCTCATCATCCTGGCGATGATCTTCTTCATCGCCGAGGTCAAGGTCACCAGCTATGGACTGCTGACCGTAGCTGGTGTGATCTCGTTAATTCTCGGCTCCTTGATGCTGTTCAAGAGCGCGGATCCGGCGATTCGGGTGAGCCTGGAGTTGATCATCAGCATGGCGGTATTCACGCTGGTCGTGGTCACATTCCTGGTTTCAATGGTAATTCGCTCCCACCGTGCGCAGGTGGCTACCGGCGCCGAGGGCTTGCTTCACAAGTACGGAGTAACGCGGACGCAGGTCGGCCGCCGTGGCAAGGTGTTCGTGCACGGTGAGATCTGGAATGCGTCGGCGGACGAGGAGATCCCCGCAGGGTCTCCGGTAGAGATAGTCTCTGTTGACGGTCTGACGTTGCGTGTGCGACCGGAAACAGGGCAGACACTGCAAAGCAATGGGGAGGGAACATGACGCTTTACGGTCTGATTTTCGTGGTCTTTCTAGGGATTGTCTTCCTGAGCCGCTGGATCAACATCTTGAACGAGTACGAGCGGGCCGTCATCTTTCGGCTCGGTCGCCTCTTGCCTCAGACCAAGGGTCCCGGTCTGGTGTTGATCTTCTGGCCCATCGACAAGATGGTGAAGATCTCCTTGAGGACCGTGGTTCACGATGTGCCCTCCCAGGACGTCATCACCAAGGACAACGTCTCGGTGAAGGTCAACGCTGTGGTCTACTTCCGGGTCATGGATCCGACCAAGGCCGTGGTTGAAGTGGAGAACTATCTATTTGCCACCAGCCAGATGGCGCAGACGACTTTGCGCTCGGTCCTGGGGCAGGCTGAGCTGGACGAGCTGCTCTCCGAGCGTGAGAAGCTGAATGAACAGCTCCAGGCGATTATCGACGCCCACACGGACCCGTGGGGCGTAAAGGTCTCGTCGGTCGAGGTCAAGCACGTCGATCTGCCGCAGGAAATGCAGCGGGCCATGGCGAAGCAAGCCGAAGCCGAGCGCGAGAAGCGGGCCAAGATCATCCACGCCGAGGGCGAGAGCCAGGCTTCTCACCGCCTGGCTGAGGCTGCAGAGACCATCAGTCAGAATTCCGTTACGCTGCAGCTGCGCTACCTCCAGACGTTGACCGAGATCGCTGCCGAGCAGAACTCGACGATCCTCTTCCCGATTCCGATCGATCTCATCAAAGCATTCATGCCGCAGTCCGACAAATAACCGTCTCTGGCGGAGTCGATCGAGCCGTGAGTCAGCAAAACGAACCCAGCTACTACGAGATCGCCCTCACCAACCGGCAGGTTCTGATGGTGTTCGTGGTATTGCTTGTCTGCGTTGTGGTCGCCTTTATTTCAGGAGTATGGGTGGGTCGAGGCGACGATTCGGAGCTGCCCACGATAGGGGTGGCTGAGGCCGTGCCGTCCGACACCGAAGAGGGAAGTGAGTCTCCAGAGGTCGGAGAGCTGAACTTTTTCGCTGAGAAGTCCGAAGGCGATCGGGGTAGTGGGGCACTTGCACAGGCCGCCGCAAGTCCGAGCTCTGAAACGACCCTGCTGCAAGACGTCCGAGGGGATGAGGATTCTGCGCAGTCGGAGCGCGAGTCACCACCGCCAGAACCTGTCGCGGACAACAGGGCCCGCACCGAACCAGCGCCAGAACCCGTCGAGGTTGCCTCCACCCCAGCCGCGTCTGCCGCGGCCATTGGGCAGGGTGAGCACGTGATCCAGGTCTTCTCGTCGACGGATCAGGAGCAGGCGAAACATCTGATCCAGACTCTGACCAGTGGCGGGTATCCTGCATTCCTATCTCCTGTCGATGTCAGGGGCCAGACGATGTACCGGGTGCGCATCGGTCCCTACGTCGATCCGAAAGAGGCGGAGTCAGTGGCGGAGAGGGTGCGCAAGTCCTATCGACTCGACACTTGGGTGACGCGCTAGCGTCGGCAGCTCCTGGCCCCGACTGTAGGAAGAGATCCTGAGGCCCAACGTACTCTTTGGAAATCTCCGCCCGAAGCCACTCTTGAGGCGTTTCACCGTTCATGAGCTCGTGCCCGCGCTGCTGGCTTTGGCTGGCGGCGCCATCTGGGCGCTGTGCTTCGCCCGCCAGCCACTGAACGTTCTCAGCTGGATGGCGCTGGTTCCCCTCCTCCTCTTGCTGGGCCACCGAAGGGCCTGGCTACTCGGTTTTCTGCACGGTCTGGCTTTCTGGCTGGTCTCCATCCCATGGATCGCTCCGACGCTCGAGACCTATGGCCAGCTCCCATCCTGGATGGCTCGGCTGGCGCTCGTAGCGGCGTGCATCTACCTGGGATCCTACACAGGCCTGTTCGCGGCCCTGGCCAGATCGACCTGGCAGCGGGGCGGGGTCCTGGCATTGATCGGACCACCCACCCTCTGGGTTGCCGTGGAGTGGCTTCGAACCTACCTGCTCGGCGGCTTCCCGTGGAATCTGGCTGCCTATGCCTGGGTCGAGCTGCCCGGAGCCCTGCCCCTCGCGGCCTGGATCGGTTGCTATGGAGTCTCTCTACTCCTGCTCTTGGCCAACAACGGGTTGGCTCGAGCCGTGGCTGATCGCAGGTGGCAACCGGTCGCCCTGACCGCAGGTCCGACCGTTCTTCTCCTGGCTCTCGGGGCATGGAGTCTTGCCAGGACCGAGACCACTAGAGATGTCGACGCCGATCCCGTGAGGGTCCTGCAGCCCAACATCCAGAATCTGGTGGAGTGGGATCGGGATCTGGTGGAGACCAACTATGGGAAGCTCCTCGAGCTCTCCGGACGGGCCTGCAACGCGGCGGGGGCACTGCTGGTTTGGCCGGAGAGTGCTGCTTGGCCTTACTCCTACGGTCGTGATGCCGGCCTGCGTTCGGACGTGGGCAGGCTGGTGGAGTCAGGTTGTTCAGTCCTCCTCAACTCGGTCCTGGAGTCGGAGGAGGGCGATACCAACTCGGCGATTCTGGTTACGACCGCGGAAGAAGTGGCGCGTTACGACAAGCGGCATCTAGTGCCTTTCGGAGAATTCGTTCCCTTGGCCCAGTGGCTGCCGTTCCTGGACAAACTGGCCAGGAACGCGGGCGATTTCGCCGCCGGCCGTGGTCCGGCACTGCTGAAATGGAGCGAGCAGCAGATCGGTGCCGCCATCTGCTTCGAGATCGTCTATCCGGCGCCCGTGGCAGAACAGGTCAGGCAGGGTGCGACCCTGCTCGTGACCATCACCAACGATGCCTGGTACGGTGATAGCTCGGCGCCCTGGCAGCACTACCGGGCGGCCCGGTTCCGAGCCGCGGAGAACCGGCGGACGGTTTTGCGGTCGGCAATTACGGGTGTTTCCGCGATCATTCGCCCCGACGGTTCCGTGCAGCAGCAGCTGGGAGTCGGCGAGGAGGGGGTCCTCGAAGCCCTCGTCGCGGGCCGCAGCGACCTGACACTCTTCACTCGGGCGCCCTGGTTGGTGCCGTTGCTCTGCAGCATCGTAGGCGGCTTTGCTATATTCGTCGGCCGCAGGAGACAAATATCATCATGAGCACACCAGAGATTCAGCAACACCTCGACCAGCTAGAGTCCCGCCTCTTGACCCTTCGGGGGTATCTTTGAAGGCACCGACCTCGAAGGACAACTCCAGACGATCGACAAACGGATGGAAGCGCCAGGCTTCTGGGATGACCGCACCGGCGCCGCCCCACTGCTGCAGCAGCGTCGTGCCCTCGAGAAGCGGCTGGCAACCCTGAATCGACTGCGGGAGGATGCTGAGGAGTTGGCCGCCTGGAAGGAGCTCCTCGCAGAAGGGGAGGGCGACGAGGACGTCGAGGAGTTCCTCGGGCGTTTGGAGACCGAGCTGCATCAGCTCGAGCTACAGCTCAAGCTTTCGGGCTCGGACGATGACAAGTACGCGCTGGTCGCGGTTCATCCTGGGGCAGGAGGGACAGAGTCGCAGGACTGGGCCGAGATGCTGCTGCGCATGTATCTCCGTTGGGCCGAGCAGAACGACTTCGAGATCGAGCTCCTAGACCGTCTCGAAGGCGAGGAAGCCGGTATCAAGAGTGCTACGTTCGCGGTGCGTGGGGACTATGCCTACGGCTATCTGCACGGCGAGTCGGGAGTCCACCGGTTGGTAAGGATCAGCCCCTTCGATGCCGCCAGCCGACGGCATACCTCCTTCGCCTCGGTGTTCGTCTATCCGGAGGTCGATGATGATGTGGAGATCGAGATCAACGACGGCGATCTGCGCGTCGACACATACCGCGCCTCGGGGGCCGGCGGCCAGCACGTCAACAAGACTGAATCGGCCGTGCGGATCACCCACCTTCCATCAGGCATTGTAGTGGCCTGTCAGAACGAGCGCAGTCAGCACAAGAACCGCGCCACCGCCATGAAGATTCTACGGTCGCGCCTCTACGATCTGGAGATCAGCAAGCGCGAAGAGGAGGCGGCTGTCTTGGAGGGCAAGAAGAAGGATATTGCCTGGGGCAGCCAGATCCGAAGCTACGTCCTGCATCCCTATCGGATGGTCAAGGACCATCGCACCAACCTCGAAGTCGGAGACACCGACCGGGTTTTGGATGGCGGCCTCAACCCCTTCATCGAGTCCTGGTTGGAGCATCAGATGGGCGATCGCGGCCAGGTGAACGCAAAGTCTGCAAAGTAAGGTTCGCGGCCCTTTCCAGGTCCCGCCTATGGCGAATCAGCTTGCCATCGATTACGTCTCGCCGCTGCCTCCGGTCCGTACAGGCATTGCGGACTACAGCCTGGACCTCTTGCCCAATCTGGAGAAGCTGTGCGACCTGCGGGTGATTCGCCTGCCCGGTCAGCCGGTCGATGCTGCGGTGATCGAGCGCTGGAGTCCGCAACCGGCGGAAGTGACCGGAGAAGGGGGGCGGTTGCCGCTCTACCAGATGGGCAACAACCGCTACCACGAGGGGGTCGATGCTCTGGCCATGGAGCGGCCGGGAGTGCTGACGCTGCACGATCTGGTGTTGCACCACCTGGCAGTAGAGCTGACCCTGGCGGGCGGCGAGCTCGAGCCTTATCTCGATCGTTTGGAGGCGGATCATGGCTGGGTCGGCGAAGCCGTGGGCCAGGCCCGAAAATGGTGGGAGATCGGTCAGGCAGCGCTTTTCGCCTTGCACGCCCATCGGACCCTTCTGCGGTTGCAACGCGGGGTCCTCGTCCACAGCGATTGGGCCGTCGAGACCCTCTGCGAGAGCGATCCGGAGCTTCAAGTGCGTAGAGTTCCGATGGGTGTTCCGCTGCCGGAACGCCCTGATCCCCAGGCGGGTCTCGAGTTTCGCCGACGTCTCGGTTTGGACGAGGGAACTGCCTTGTTGGGCTCCTTTGGATTTCAGACTCCTATCAAGCGCACGGATCGGGTCATTGCCGCGCTGGCAAGCGAGGACCTGGGGGAGACCCATCTGGTGATCGCAGGCGAGGTCTCACCGGCCCTCGCATTGGAGAGGGAAGCCCGCGAGCTCGGGGTCGCCGATCGGGTTCACATCACCGGTTTCCTCGACTATGCCGAGTTCGAGGCGGCGATCAGCGCCTGCGACCTGTGTGTCAATCTGCGCTATCCGACCGCCGGGGAGACTTCGGCGTCGCTCCTGCGAGTCCTGGCGGTGGGCCGGCCAGTCGTTGTCTCCGACTACGCACAATCGGCCGAGTTGCCTGACGAGGTGGTGGTCAAGGTGCCCCTGGGCGAGGCGGAGGTAGAAACTCTGAGCTCGAGGCTCGGTAGCCTGTTGAAGAATCGACAGCGACTCCAAGGCATGGCCGATGCAGCCCGCGAATACATCCGATCGCACCACGATCCGACCGTGGCCGCGGCGGCGGTGGCAGACGCCTGCCGAGAGCTGGGCGAATTGACCCCTCCAGGGCCTGGGCGGCCCGACCTGGAACCGCCGACGACCCGGTTCTGGTATCGCGTCGAGGGCGAGATCAGGGTCGAAGGCGCGGAGGAGCCATGGCCGGAAGGCGAGCGACGCCGTCTCCGGGTCGAGCTTCGAAACACGGGTCTGGCTCGGTGGTTGCCCAGCAGGGAGGATACCGGTGGCCTCGTTCTGCAGATCCACTGGCGCCGTGGAGCGGCACAAGAGCCGATGGACCCTCGCTGGTTTCGATCTTCCCGTCCCGTGGGCCCTGGGGAGTCGATGATTGTCGAGGCCGAAGTGCGGCGCCCTCTTGGGGGCCGATTGCTGATTGTCGAGCCCCATCTTGCCGAGATAGCGGGTTTCCGCTCACTCGGTGGGCCGTGGTGGTACCGGATTCTGAAGTAGATCATGACGAGTCTCTGGACAAGCTCAGGCGGGCGAAGGAACTCGATTGTTCTAGTCGTCGTGGTTGCCGTGTGGGGTCTCGCCGTGGCGGTACTCGATCGGCCCGGGTGGCCGCGCTGGATCGGTGAGGAGGCGACCCATGTCCTGCAGGCCGAGAGCCTGGCCCGTGATCTGGATGCCGTCTTCGACGCCAAAGACCGTCGGCGGGTGGCCTCAGCGGGGGTCGAAATCACGGGTCTGAGCCTGCGGAATGGACGTCTCGACGAAGAGCCGGTTTTCGCCCGTCCCGTCTTCTATTCCGCCTACCTGGCACCTTTCGTTCGTCTGGCGCCGGCGAGAGGACCTACGGTAGCGAATCTGATGCTGCTCTGCCTGGCGGTCGGCCTGGCGAGTCGCCGCCTCCATATGAGGCTCGGCTGGTCGGCGCCATGGCTCGTCGGCCTGTTCCTGTTCACTTCGGTCGTGTTTCGCTACCTGCAGGTCGCCGAGCCGCCGATTTTCCTGCTGGCCCTGTCCGTGTCGACATTCTTTCTGGTTTTTGGCCTGGAAGAGCCGGTCTCGGAAGGGCCGTCTGACATGTACAGGCCTCTGCCCACCAGGGCCAGGGTGGGATGGCGGTGGGGGGCCGCGGGTCTATTGCTGGGCCTGATGGCAGCTTTCAATCCCGTCTACATTCTCCTGGCCCTGCCTGCCGTCGCTGCGGCTCCGCGCGACAACCGGCGGGCCGCCCTGGCCTGCTTGTCTGCAGGCCTGCTTGCGGTTCTGGCCCTCTCCGGACTGATCGAGTGGAACAGGGCCGGCAGTTGGCAGATGCCCTTTCCAGAGCCATCGTCTTCGGTTCTTCTGGCTGCCGAGCCGTTGGGCCGAGAGCCGCTCGGTGACCTCGCTGGGAAGTCGCTCTCGAGCCCCTTCGAGGCGGCACCGGGAAGGCCCTTCCCCGTTCGCATCAGCGGTCGATTGACGGCTTGGAATGTCGCCTACTCGATCGCCGGGCGGCACCTGGGATTGTTGCCCTACTTCTTGCCAACGGTTCTCGTCCTGGGTCTCTGGACCAGGGGCTCCGGACGTTCCAGTCTGGTGGCAATCTGTTGGCTAGCCATCGGGCTGATTGCCCTGCTGTCGCCATTCGATTTCGCCGGCGGCCCGACGGCCATCGGAAATCGGTGGTTCGTGCCTTTGTTCGGGGCGCTGTGGTTCGTGCCGGCGAGCCAACCTCGGCCTCAGTGGCTTGGTATCACGGCCGCCCTCGCAGGCCTGTTCCTCTATCCAGTGTGGCTCACACCTGCCGGTTCGCCTGTCGATTCGGATGGCAGCCTGCAACACGCCAAAAGCTTCGTTGCGAGCTATCTGCCGTTGGAGACCAGTCAGCGCCCCCTCCCCGGTTTCGGTGAGATTCTCGGTCGAGGTGCCTGGGTCCGATCGCTGCGAAACACGGTCAGGCTGCAGGGCGATGGAAGGTGGCAGATGGAGGGCGGCAAGCCGGCAGAGCTGCTGATTGCCGCTCCGTTGCCACTCGATTCCGTGTACTTCGAGTTCGGCGGTGGTGCGGAGCCGGAGCTCGAGGTGGGGGGAGGAGAGTTGGGTAACATGGTACTACAGCCAAACGGCCGGGTAGCGTTCCATGTCGGCGGCCTCGATCCGGTCGCGCGCCATCCAGCCTGGTGGGATGAGGCGGAGCAGAATTTCTATGATGTGAGGTTGAGGATGCCCGGCGCCGCAGACAGCACTCAGGTCTTTTCGGTTACCGGCTTGTCCCTGCCTGAACGGAAGACCGACCAATGACCGAGGAACAGGGGCCGCAGAGCTGGATCCAACAGGTCAGGCAACGTCTGAGCACACCTTCGCCGAGTCGTCTACCACCCAGCGACGCTCGGGAGGCGGCGGTCCTCGTCCCCTTGTTCGTCGATGCCGGCGAGCTCTGGACTCTACTGACCAAACGGGCTGAGTCGCTGCCCCACCACAAGAGTCAGATCGCGTTTCCGGGAGGTGGTCGGGAGATAGGCGAGGACCCCTGGGCCGCCGCCTTACGCGAATCCGAGGAAGAACTGGGCTTCGACACCAGGCAGGTGGTCCGACTGGGTGAGCTGGACGAGGCCGAAACGCCGAGTGGATTCAGGATCATCCCGTGTGTCGGTGCGGTGCCGAGCGCTCTCGAGACGAACATTAATGAGGAAGAGATCGCGGAGGTGTTCTCCGTTCCTCTTCTGGCCTTTGCCGATTTCAGGGCTATCGAAGACCGGATCGTGCAGATCGATGGCGTAGAGCGCATGATCCGCGTCTACCACCTGGGGTCAAGGCAGGTGTGGGGGCTAACCGCACGCATCATGCAGAACTTGTTGCATCGGCTCGGCTTGGAGCTGCCGGAAGAGGAGGAGTGAGGATAGAGACGAAAGCAGGCCGGATGTCGAAGCTCGTCTGGCCAGCATTCTGTCTGATCCTCGCGGGCTGTTCCGTGCGCCATATCGTCTATCCGGCCCCACCGGTCAGTGTTCCGGACCCGCCGCGACCCTTGCGCGCCGTAACCTGGAGTCTCGGTGATCGAACCCAGATCGCGTCGTGGGTGCATGATGAGCCTGGCCTGGTGTCGACCGGGCCGGCTGTGCTGTTCCTCCACGGGAACGGCGAGAACCTGGAGACCATGCGGCAAGTGGGTCTCTTCGAGGAACTTCTCGCCCTCGAAGTACCCTTCGTAGTCCTGGATTACCCTGGCTACGGGCGTAGCACCGGAGTGCCGTCCGAGGCTTCCCTTCTGGAGGCCGGCTCGGTAGCCCTCGAGTGGATGCGCCATCACTTCGGACACCGACCGACAGTGGTCGTGGGCTGGTCCCTTGGGGCTGCGGTAGCTATCGGTCTGGCGGCCGCCAATCCCGAGCGTTGCGACGGATTGGTGGCGATGAGCGCCTGGACTTCGCTGGCCGATGTCGGTGCCTCTCACTTCCCTCGGTGGCTCGTGGAGGTCGCCGTGGCCGATCGATACGACTCTACTGTGGCGGCCGAACGGGTCGTCTGCCCGGCGCTCGTGATCCATGGCTCTAGGGATCGCATCATTCCGGTGGAGCAGGGCCGGAAAGTGGCGGCAGCCTTGAGAGCAGACTGGCTGGAGGTACCTTCAGCGGGTCACAACGACTTGTTGGGCAACAACATGGTGTGGCGGCGGCTATTCGAGTTTCTCGCTTCGATTCAGTCTCCGCCGTCCCCCGAGAGAACCTCTGGCCTGTAAGATAATCCGACATTGCATAAGAGAACCGATCCTGGAGGCAAGAAGACAATGATAACTGTTGCAGAACCGATGACTGGAATCGATCGCATCACCGAGCTGCTCGGCGACGAAGCCGAAGGCTTGCTGAATCACACCTGCAAAGGCATTCCCAAGGCGAGCCTGCATCTGCCGGGCGCTGATCACATCGACCGCTGCTTCGGTGTCTCGGATCGCAAGCCGACCGTTCTGGTGAACTTGGCCCGCCTCTACAATTCGGGCCGGCTGGCGGGTAGCGGTTACCTTTCCATTCTGCCTGTGGACCAGGGTATCGAGCACTCGGCAGCCGCCTCGTTCGCCCCGAATCCGGAGTATTTCGATCCGGAGAACATCGTGCGGTTGGCTATCGAGGGCGGCTGCAACGGCGTAGCTTCTACCCTGGGAGTTCTGGGCTCTATCAGTCGTAAGTATGCCCACAAGATCCCGTTCGTGGTGAAGATCAATCACAACGAGATGCTGACCTACCCCAACCGCTACAAACAGGTGCTGTTTGCGCAGGTGGAACAGGCCTGGGAGCTGGGGGCTGCGGCCGTCGGAGCTACGATCTACTTCGGTTCGGAGGACTCTGATCGCGAGCTGGTCGAGATCTCCGAGGCGTTCGCTCAGGCCCACGACCTCGGCCTGGCGACGATTCTCTGGTGCTACCTGCGGAACCCGGGATTCAAGAAGGAGGGCGTGGACTACCACGACGCGGCCGATCTGACCGGCCAGGCCAATCATCTCGGTGTGACCATCGAGGCTGACATCGTCAAACAGAAGCAGGCCACCAAGGATGGCGGGTACACGGCTGTCGGCTTCGGCAAGACCAGCCCGCTCGTCTACAGCGACCTGAGCTCCGACCACCCGGTCGATCTCGTCCGGTGGCAGGTTGCCAACTGCTACATGGGTAGGATCGGTATGATCAACTCGGGCGGTGCCTCGGGTGGTCAGGGTGATCTGGCTCAGGCTGTCCGTACGGCCGTGATCAACAAACGCGGGGGAGGTACCGGCATGATCTCGGGTCGCAAGGCGTTTCAACGGCCCATGGCCGAGGGAGTGGAGCTTCTGAATGCGATTCAGGATGTCTTCCTGAGTCGTGAGATCACCGTCGCCTGACCAGACCGCGTACCCCGAACGGAGATCTCGAAGACAATGGCAGAACAACGCGACCTCGTCATCATCGGTAGCGGTCCCGGCGGCTATGTCGCCGCGATTCGTGCTGCGCAGCTGGGTCTCAAGGTCAGCGTAGTGGAGAAGGACCCCAAGTTCGGCGGCACCTGTCTGCATCGAGGTTGCATTCCCACCAAGGCGCTCCTCCGCACCGCCGGCATGCTCGACGAGATTCGCTCGGCGGAGAGATTCGGCATCGAGGTGGCTTCGCCGAGCCTGGATCTGGAGAAGGCTCAGGCCTTCAAACAGCAAGTGGTCGACAAGAGCGCCAAAGGAATCGAGTATCTGTTCAAGAAGTACGGCGTCGAAGGTGTTCGGGGCAGGGGAAGACTCGTCGGCAGCCACGAGGTCGAGGTGGCAGGAGAGGGCGGCACGACGACCTTTGAAGCGCGTCACATCCTGATCGCGACGGGCTCGGTTCCGCGTCAGCTGCCGTTCCTACCCACAGACGGCAAGCGTGTGCTGAGCTCGGATGATCTCCTGGAGGTGTCGAATGTTCCCACCTCATTGGTGGTGCTGGGCGCAGGAGCTGTGGGCTGCGAGTTCGCGTCGATCTTCAACTCCTTTGGATCCGGGGTCGTTCTGGTAGAGATGCTGCCCCGCGTATTGCCCCTCGAGGATGAGGAGATTTCGCGGCAGCTTCAACGCTCCCTGAAGAAGAGAGGCATCAAGATCCATACGGGCAGTCGGTTGAAAGATGCCGTGCTCACAGACAGTGGTTTGGAGATCGAAATCGACAGGGAAGATGGAGGCGGCAAGAGCCTGACGGCCGAGGCGCTGTTGGTGGCCGTCGGGCGTGCGCCGGTGACCTCGGACCTCGGTCTCGAAGCCTTGGGAATTCGCCTCAATCGGGGCTACGTCGAGGTCAACGAGCTCATGCAGACCGATGTTCCCCACATCTACGCCATCGGCGACGTCGTCGACACCCCCTGGCTGGCACATGTGGCTTCGGCCGAGGGCATTCTGGTCGCCGAGCACCTGGCAGGTCGGCACGTGCGGCCGATCGACTATGATCGGATTCCCGCTGTCACCTATTGTGAGCCGGAAGTGGCCAGCGTCGGCCTGACTGAAGCCCAGGCCATAGAGCGTGGATATGAGGTGACCACGGGCAAGTTTCCTTTCACGGCACTGGCCAAGGCGGCGATCGAGGGACACACTGAAGGGTTCGTCAAGATCGTTCGCGAGACTCGGTACGATGAGCTTCTCGGAGTCCATATCATCGGTCGCCATGCCACAGAGCTGATCGCCGAGGCCTGTGTCGCGCTTCAGGTCGAGTCCACGACAGAGGAGTTGTTTCGCACCATTCATGCCCATCCGACTCTGTCGGAGGCCGTCGCCGAGGCCGCGCACGCAGCCGTCGGGCATGCGATCCATATCTGATGGGGTAGTGCAGAGTGGATCGGTTCGTGCTCGGGTCTCGTTGGTCCCTGACGCCCGAGCCGGGATATCGAGTCGAGTAAGGGAGAGTCCTACATGGCAACGGAAGTCATCATGCCTCAGATGGGTGAGTCCATCGTTGAGGGCACCATCACCAAGTGGTTGGTCCAGGTGGGGGAGCGGGTGGAGAGAGACCAGCCGCTGTTCGAGATTTCGACCGACAAAGTAGACGCCGAAATCCCCAGCCCGGCTGCCGGAGTTCTCTTGGTAGTCCATCACGGGGAGGGCGCGACAGTCCAAGTCAATGAGCTGGTCGCCCTTGTCGGAGAACCTACCGAGCAAGTGGATTCAGAGCTCGCGTCAGAGCCTCCTGCCCCCGAAATCGAGGACGTGGAGGCGGCGAAGTCCATGGAGGTAGTAGTGGAAGAGCCGCCACCACCAGCGCCGGAAGCTACTCCCAGGCAGGATGGGGATTCAGCCGAGGATGGTCAGTTGGTCGATAGGATCCGCCGGTTCTCCAGCCCTTTGGTCCGCAAGATGGCCGCCGCGGAGGGGGTCGATCTGACTCGGGTCGAGGGCACCGGAATCCACGGGCGGGTGACCAAGCAAGACATGCTGGCCTTCCTGGAGAAAAGGTCGGTGGTGACTCCCGCGACGACAGCTACACCGACTCCAACTCCAGCGTCCCCGATGCGGAGCGCAGAGCTGGTTACCGCTCCTCGACAGCGAACCGGTGACTTCCAAGTGGCCGCCTACAGCGAGGGAGACAACGTCGAAATCGAGTCGATGTCCAGAATCCGCCGGTTGACGGCGGCCCACATGGTCTATTCCAAGGCAACCTCGGCGCACGTCAGTACGGTCTTCCATGTCGACCTCTCCCGAGTGGCCAGGGTGAGAGCGCGCGCCAAGCAAGGCTTCGCGCAGACGCACGGTACGAAGCTCACGTTCATGCCCTTCATCTTCAAAGCGGTTGCCAACGCGCTCACGGCCTATCCGAACCTCAATTCGTCCATCGACGGCACCGACATCGTGCGCAAGAAGGACATCAATCTGGGCATGGCTGTAGCTCTCGAGTGGGGCCTTCTGGTGCCGGTGATTCGGCATGCCGATCGGCTCAATCTGGTAGGTTTTGCCAAGGCCGCCAACGATCTAGCCGAGCGTGCTCGAAGCAAACGCCTGAGCCCGGAGGAGGTGCAGGGGGGGACATTCACGGTGACCAATCCCGGTGTGTTCGGATCGCTGTTCGGAACTCCCATCATCAACCAGCCCCAGGTGGCGATCCTGGGCATCGGCACCATCGAGAAGCGCCCTGTCGTCGAAACCGATGCCGATGGCAACGACGGAATCGCGATCAAGACGATGTGCTATTTCGCCCTGACTTTCGATCATCGTCTGATCGATGGTGCGGAGGCCGACAGCTTCATGAATCACCTCCGGCGAACGCTGCTGGAAGAAAGCTGGTCCGAGCTCGACTCGTTCCAATAGTCGACCGGCTCGGACATGCCGCGAAGGTGTTGTTGCTTTGATCGACAGCAGTCCTCAAGTGAGAGAAACCAACCAGCGAGACCTTGAGTGGAGCTACCTCGGCAGGCTCGACTACCGGTCGGCCATGGTGCTGCAGGAGCATCGCCGGGAGCGAATCCGGTCAGGTGGGGCAGACGATGCGTTGTTGCTGCTCGAGCACGGCCACGTCTACACGCTGGGTCGCAACGCCAACCGCACCGATGTCCTGGCGGACCGTGAGTGGCTGCGGACCCGAGGAGTGGAGGTCGTGGAATGTGACCGTGGCGGACAGGTCACCTACCATGGTCCCGGTCAGCTCGTGGGCTATCCGATCCTCGATCTGACCCCGGATCGACGTGATCTTCGGCGCTACGTGCGCGATCTGCAGGAAGTTTTGGTCCGGGTGCTGGCCGAGGTCGGTCTGTCCGCTGAGGCGAGGTCGCAAAGCCCCGAGATCGGAGTCTGGGTGGACGGCAGGAAGGTCGCCTCCCTCGGTGTTCACGTCAGCCGCTGGATCACGACCCACGGCTTCGCTCTCAACGTGAACACCGACCTGAGCTACTTCGCCGCAATCGTGCCGTGCGGCCTCCAGGGAGTGGAGATGACCTCCGTCGCCGAGCTCACGGGCCGGACCATGCCAATCGAGGACCTGGCCGATCTCTGTGCCCGGCACCTGGCCGAGGTCTTTCATCGTCGCCCGCTCGCGGTGAGTCCCGAGCAGTTGAAGCACTGATGGCCTACAGGTTCATCGAGCACACGGCCGACATGGGTGTCGAGATCGAGGGGGCCAGCTTCGAGAGTCTGCTGTCCGAGGGCCTCCTGGCTCTGACCGATACCCTGACCGAGGTGGAACGGCTTAATCTCGAGCTCGAGCTGCCGATCGATCTCATCGCCCCGAGTCGAGAAGACCTGCTGGTCGAGTGGCTCAGCGAGATTGTTTACCTCTTCGAGACGAAGTCGGTTCTGTTGCGCCAGACCGATCTCGAAGTCGAGGCGGAGGGCGGCGGTTGGCGTCTCCGTGGAACGGTTCGGGGTGAGCGCTACGATCCTGACCGGCACGAGATCAAGACGCTGATCAAGGCGGTCACCTACCATCAACTGAGGGTGAAGTCCTCGACAACGGGTTGGTCGGCACGAGTCATCTTCGACCTTTGAATCGACGGCGCTTGCAGCCGTTGCACGACAGGCGTAGCCTGTCTGTCTGAGGGCGGGCTATCTCTGAAGCATCTGCGTGGAGGATCGGGGACGATGCATATCGAGCAGATCGACGAGTTCCGTTGGCGAATTCCCAAGCGGGGGAAGATGCGGGTCGAGGGTCTCGTCTTCGCAAGCGCGGAGATGATGGGTGAGATGCACCAGGATCCATGCCTCCAGCAAGTGGTCAATGTCGCCCACCTGCCGGGAATCGTCGGGTCTTCCATGGCGATGCCCGATATCCACTGGGGTTACGGTTTCCCCATCGGTGGCGTGGCGGCGATGGACAGCAAGAAGGGCGTTGTCTCGCCTGGCGGCGTCGGCTACGACATCAACTGAGGCGTCCGCCTCTTGCGCTCAGGTCTGAGTCGCGCCGAAATCCAGCCCAGAGTGCGGGATCTCGTTACCCGCCTCTACCAGAACATTCCTACCGGCATCGGCAAGGGCCGCACCGATCTGAGGTTGAGTCGACAGGAGTTGACCCAGGTTCTGGCCCAAGGGGCAGCCTGGGCCGTCGACAGGGGAATGGGCTACGAGGAGGATCTGGAGTTCCTGGAAGAGAACGGCTGCATTGAGGGCGCGCGGCCGGATCTCGTCTCGGACAGGGCCTATCAGCGAGGGCGCAGTCAGCTCGGGTCACTGGGCTCCGGAAATCACTTTGCTGAGATCCAGTACGTGGCCGAGATCTACGACGAGGTGGCTGCGGCTGCCTTGGGGCTATTTCAGGATCAGGTGACCCTGACAATTCACAGTGGATCCCGAGGCCTCGGTCATCAGGTCTGCTCGGACCACCTGAGGGTGATGGTCGAAGCCGCCGCCCGTTACGGCATCGAGCTGCCCGATCGTCAGCTCTGCTGCGCGCCGCTCCAGTCCCCGGAAGGCCGCGACTATCTGGGCGCCATGTCGGCGGCGGCCAACTTCGCTTTTGCCAACCGGCAGGTCATGGCCCATTGGGCTCGCGAGAGCTTCATGCAGGCCCTGAGTCTGGGGCCCAGCCAGGCCGGTCTCACGGTGGTCTACGACGTTTGCCACAACATCGCGAAGTTCGAGACCTTCGAGATCGAGGGACGCAGCCGACGCCTTTGTGTCCACCGGAAGGGTGCCACCAGGGCCTATCCTCCTGGTCACCCTCAGACACCCGAAGCCTACAGGGAGGTCGGTCAGCCCGTCTTGATACCCGGAGACATGGGACGGTATTCCTACGTGCTGGTGGGGACCGAGAGAGCCTACCGCGAGACCTTTGGCTCCACCTGTCATGGCGCGGGTAGGAGACTCAGCCGTAGGCAGGCCAAGAAGCAGGCCAGAGGACGGAGACTGCTCGACGAGCTCGAGAGAGAAGGAGTTGTGGTCATGGCCGCAGGCATGGCCACCGTCGCCGAGGAGATGCCCGAGGCCTACAAGGACGTCTCGGCGGTGGTCGATGTAGTAGAAGGAGCAGGGATCAGTCGCAAAGTCGCACAGCTGAAGCCGATCGGGGTGATCAAGGGATGAGGGCCGAGGACTCGAGGCGACTTGCGGTCCTATAGAATCGGGGCTCCCGTGTCCGACTCTCTGATCCAAATCGGCGAGAGCCAATCAGCCGACTCTTCCCGGCAGCCCCGCCCGGATTGGCTTCGCATTCGGCTCTCGACGCCCCGGCGCTACCACGAGGTCAACGGCCTCGTCGAGGGCTTGAGCCTGAACACGGTTTGTAAGGAGGCCCGATGCCCCAACATCTACGAGTGTTGGGGGGAGCACGGCACGGCCACCTTCATGATTCTGGGCGACATCTGCACGCGCCGATGCGGTTTCTGTGCAGTGACCTCAGGCAGACCTCGACCCGGAGTGGAGGAGGACGAGCCAGGGCACGTCGCCCAAGCGGTCGCGGCCATGGGCTTGAGACATGCGGTCGTCACCTCGGTGGATCGGGACGACCTGGCCGATGGTGGAGCGGCGCATTTCGCCAGGGTCATCGAGGCCATTCATCGACGCACTCCCGGTACCGCCGTCGAAGTACTGACCCCCGATTTCCGGGGCGTGCCAGAGGCCGTAGACATCGTTCTGGGTGCCGCTCCGGAGGTCTTCTCCCACAACATGGAGACCGTACCCCGGCTCTACCGGACGGCGAGACCCGGAAGCCGATACGAGCGTTCTCTGGAATTGCTGGAGTCGGTTGCTGCGCGCCAGGACGGCGGTGAGTTCTCAGGGCGCCTGAAGACAGGGATCATGGTCGGGCTGGGAGAAAGCTCACAAGAGGTTCAAGAGACCCTGCGGGACATCCGAGAAGCCGGTGTGGAAATCGTGACTATCGGCCAGTACCTGCAGCCGACTCCGGCCCATCTTCCCGTCGATCGATGGGTGCACCCTGAAGAGTTCGGCAGCTACCGGAGCTTTGCCCTGTCTCTCGGGTTCGAGCATTGCGAGTCCGGTCCCCTGGTGCGAAGCAGCTATCACGCTCACGAGCATGTGGCCGCTGCCGGTTGAGCCTTCAGGAGCGACTTGCAGGGGTGGACGCTCTCGCTGTGCCCCGGCCAGCCCGCCAGCTGACGAACCACAGTCCCGAAGCGATGAGGGCAAAGCCGATCGCCTGGCGCCAGGTCAAGATCTCGGACAGAAACAGGCTCGATAGCAGAGCCGTGAGGAGCGGCTGGAGCGTGGTGTAAGCTGCGGCCAGAAGGGCTGAAGATCGTTGGATGGCCCACGAGTTGATCAGGTAGCTCAGGGTGGTCGGGAAGACCATGATGTAGAGGATGCCCATCCAGGTTGAAGCAGCAAGACTGCTGACTGAGAGCTGTCCCAGGGTGGTGCCTCCGACAGCCAGAACCCCGAGACTGCCGAACACGAAGGCGCCGGCGATCACAGTCTGCCAGGGAAGATGGCGCAGGATCGGGCGCTGTAGCACCAGAAAGGTGGCAAAGCTGAGGCAGTTGAGCAGGATCAGCAGGTTGCCGACCAGGCTGCTCTCACCTAGAGAGAATCGTGTCGGGTCGAGAATCACCAGCGCACCACAGATCGCCAGGATCACCCCTGCCAGGCGGTAGGGCCCGATGCGCTCGAGACCCAGGAGCGCTGCCACCCCCACCGCGAAGGCCGGGACCGACGTCATGAGGATGGCGGCGTTGGTCGGGGTGGTGTAGCTCAGGCCGACGATGAACAGGACCTGGTTGAGAAAGACACCCAGGAAACCCAGCAGGGCCAGCTTGGGCAGCCAGCGGAGCTCGGGCACCTTGGCACCTCGTCGGGCCGCGATGAGCAGCAGGACTGGTGTGGCGAAGAGCACTCTCAAACAGGCGAGGGCCAGGGGAGCAACATCCTCCAGGACTATCTTGCCGACAACGTGAAGGCCGCTGAAGCTGGCCTGAACAGCCAGCAAGGCCAGGTGCAAGGTGAGGAGGCCTCGTCTGTCGGATTCCTCGACCGGAGAACGGCTGTCGGACAAAGAGGATTCGCCGCTGTTTTCCATTTCCTGCACCTGGGCTGCCGTATTTAGATCCCACCGGGTCTGGGGGGTGGGGATTGTGACCAACTTCGGCAGCTTTGGCAACGGTTCTTCGGAGGTTCCGGGTGCTGCAGAGAGATCGGAACACTGCTTTTGGAGCGGTTTGCGCAGTCCATGGCGAGCGGCTAGAATCGGGGCGGCTTCAAAGACGTCATTTCGGGCCTGCCGGGCCAACCAGGAGATCGCCATACTCATGACCGAGTCAGAGACCCCAGTGCGGATTCGACAGTTGGAAGACACCGACATCGGAGGTATCACGGCTCTCGATGAGAAGATCGGTGGGCAGTACCGACCCGAGATTTGGGAGCGCCGGATCGGCTACTACCTCAGGCGGGACCCGGAAGCCCTGGTGGTGGCCGATCGCGATGGCAAGGTCGCCGGTTTCATGCTCGGCGAAGTCCGATCCGGTGAGTTCGGTCTCGAGGAGCCCACGGGCTGGATCGAGGTGATGGGAGTCGACCCAGACCTCCGGGGGCAGGCCATCGGTAGGCGACTCGCTGAGAGAATGCTGAGCCACTTCCAAAACCAGGGTGCCTCGAGCGTCAGGACCCTCGTCGACGAGACGATGACGGAGATCGCCAGCTTCTTCGACAGCTTGGGCTTCGAGCCCGCTCCATTGCGCTCTTTCGTCAAGAATCTGTAGTTGGAATACTTTTCATTCCGGCCTGAGAGGCCCGGAGTCTGAACATGAGTGTGACCAAGACCTACATACCGAAGAAATTCCACCAGGCTGTCGTCAAGTGGCAGGAGACCTACCTGCCGGACTACGACTTCCTGCTCGACAACTGGGACAGGTATTTCCCGCGGGATACCCAATTCGAGCTCTGCGCCTTTCGCGAGATGGGAATGTGCAACGAGATCGAGTGCGGCGAGCAGAAGGGCAGCACCAAGTTCCGACAGGCCGCCGAGATGGAGCACCAGCAGGGCCTTCACGTCTTGGGTGCAGTCAAGGCGCAGGCGAGCACGGAGTTCGGCTCGATTCAGCAGCACCAATTGACGCTGGCCAGGGCGCAGGAGGAGGAAGAGCAGTTCTGGATTCTCCGCATGATGGCCGAAGAGCTTCGACACGGCTACCAGATGTTCCACCTTCTTCTGGAGGACGACTGGAGCGACGTTACCGATCAGTCGGGGCCGGAGATGGTGGAAGAGATCCTCTCGATGCAGACTGGCTCCCACATCCTGGGTGCCTTCAACATCGATTTCGACTCGTTCATCGACAACGTGACGTTCTGCGCTCTGATCGATCGGGTGGGCAAATACCAGCTCTCCATGCAGCGCATCAGCGCCTACAAGCCGATGGCCGAGAGCATGCCGCAGATGCTGCGAGAGGAGGCCTTTCACCTGGCTGCCGGGGTCGTTCCCCTGCGCCGATGGATGGAGAAGGCGGCTCAGGACTCGGTCTATATCACCACCCAGGACATCCAGAAGGCGATCAACAAGTGGTTGCCGCGGGGTCTCGAGATGTTCGGCGATGAGCGGGGCGGTGGCACCAACGTGCGTTACGGTCTCAAGCCGATGAAGAACGCCGAGGCCCAGGAGCAGTATTACCAGGAGGTCGGCAAGGTCGTTCGCGACCTGAACATGCGTTTCATTCGAGCGCGCCTACCCGAGCTCTCGCTGGCGCAAGCCGAATCGCTGCTCGAAAAGCTCTTGGCGGATGGCGGCAGCAGTCGAGGCATCTCCTGGGAAGAGCTTATTTCTATGCCTCATCGAGACTTCTTTCGGCGTCGCGGCGTGCCGGCCTTCAAGATGGTCGGTTGGGCGGGGGAGAACTTCGACGACGTCGAGGCTTATCTTCGGCATCTGACCGTTCATCTGCCCGACGGTTATCGCGCCGGCAGGGACTTCAAGGACTACGCGCAGATGATTCGCCGCGTCGATTCCGCCGAGCTGACCCGGGATGAGGCAGCCCGCACGATGCCCAGCTTGCGGCGTGTGGGGGGTGTTTGTCCGTGCTCTCGTGCGGTAAGGTGGGTGGTGGAGGAGCCTGACGGTAATGGCTCGGGCGGCCAGGCGCAAGCAGCTCGCTGAGCGGCCCCCGAACCCATCGAGTTAACCCTTACAACGGAGCGGAACGATGAGTCTGTTTGGCCGGCTCGTAGTGACCACTTTGCCCCTGGTACCCAAACCCGTGGTCGGGAAGGTGGCCTCGCGGTACGTAGCAGGGGAAACGCTGGAAGAAGCTCTCGAAGAGGTTCGCAAGCTGAATGCCCAGGGCGCTATCGCCACTATGGATGTGTTGGGCGAAGAGGTCAGCGAGCGCCCCAAGGCCGAAGCAGCGGTCGAGGAGTACATCCGGCTTTTCGAGGCTATCGAAGCCTCGGGTGTCGATTCGAATGTCTCGATCAAGCTCACGCTTCTGGGCCTGAAAATCGACGAGGGATTCTGTCTCGACAATGTGGAGCGTATCGCCTCGGCGGCCTCCTCAATCGGCAACTTCGTGCGGATCGACATGGAGGACCACACCTGCACCGATGCCACTCTGCGGATCTATCACCAGCTGCAGCCGAAGTACGGCAACCTGGGCGTCGTCTTCCAGTCCTACATGCGACGCACATTGCAGGACATCGAGGAGATGCCGGAGACGGGCGGCAACGTCAGGCTCTGCAAGGGGATCTACATCGAGCCCAGGGAAGTCTCCTGGAAGGGCTACGAGACGGTGCGGTACAACTTCGTGGCCGCATTGGAGAAGATGATCGCCCGTGACATCTACGCTGCCATCGCGACGCACGACGAGTACCTGGTGTGTGCGGCCGTGGCACTCCTCGAGCGCCACCAGGTGCCACAGGATCGCTACGAGTTCCAGATGCTCCTGGGAGTCGACGAGCAGCTGCGACAGATTCTGATCGACGCCGGGCACCGGCTCCGGGTCTATGTACCGTACGGCAAAGACTGGTACCCGTACTCCACCCGGCGGCTGCGGGAGAACCCCGAGATGGCCATCCACGTCATGCGTGCGATGCTGGGAGTTCGCAAGGACTAGCTGCAGCATGTAGAATCCCGAGGAATGGGGAAGTTGCTGTAAACTTTACAGCGCAATCGGTTTAGGGGGATGTTTCTTTCTTTTCCTTCGCTCTCTGGTGGAGGTGGACCATGACAGCTGTAGATGATGTAAAGGTTCTGAACCAAGTCGGACTGTTCGAAGGCTTGAGCACCGAAGATCTCAATCGTCTCAATCTCCTGTTGCACAAGCGGTCCTTTACAACGGGGCTCAACATCATCACCGTGGCCCAGCCCGGTGATCTGGTCTACGTGCTCCTCGACGGTACCGTGAAGATCTACGTCGACCAGCTCGATGGCTCGGAAGTGATCCTGGCCTTTCTGGGGCCTGGCGACACTTTCGGTGAAATGAGCATGGTGGACACCGCCGGACGGTCGGCCAACGTGATCGCGCTGGAGGAGTGCAACTGCTTGATCATGGATCGCAACTCCTTCTATCAGTGTCTCAAGAGCATGAAGGGCCTGAGCTACAACCTGGTTCGACTCCTGAGTCGGCGACTGCGCCTGGCCAACGAACAGATCCAGGCCCTGTCGACACTCGACGTTCGGGGAAGAGTGGCACGGCAGCTACTGGCTTTCGCCCAGCAGTACGGCGAGTCCGATCCCTCGAACAACGTGCGAATTCCGCTGCGACTCACGCAGACCGATGTGGCGGCGCTCGTCGGCGCTTCCAGAGAGCGGGTCAACCAGGTCATCGTCGACTTCAAGGACAGCGGCTTTATTTCGGTCGATCCATCCCACCGTTTCACGGTTCACGACGTTCAGGCGCTGGTTGGTCGCTGCCAGTAAGCTTCAACCAAGCTCAGTAGTCGGACATCTTCGACGCCCGCATCGAAGATGTCCGATCTGTGTGGCTAGAGCGAGGCTTTGCTAGACTTTCGCTCCGCCCATGTTGCTCGAACCTCGCGAATCCGATCTTCTTTCCTGGCCCATCCCGTGGGTCTGGCGGCTGGCCTAGGGGCACCCGAGGCAGATCCGGTGCTGCGAGATCTCCATGTCCGCAACCTGGCGGTACTCGAAGATGTCTCCGTCGAGTTCGGCCCGGGGTTGAACGTCCTAACAGGGGAGACCGGTGCTGGAAAGTCCATTGTGGTCGACTCTCTGGCTCTTCTGTCTGGAGTTCGGGCCACCAGTGAGCTGATTCGGACAGGAGAACAGATGCTGTCCGTGACGGGTGTATTCGAGCCGCAAGGTGAGCAGTGGCGCCAGGTGCTGAAGGAGGCTGGCCTGCAAAGCGACTCGGATGCTCTGATCGTGCGGCGGGAGGTCAATCGCGAAGGACGCAACCGCGTCTTCGTTCAGGACCAACCGGTGACCCTCGCTTTGCTGACGCGACTCGCGCCGCAGCTGATTCGGATTCACGGGCAGCGTGAAGAGCTCGGGCTGGTCTCGGCTCGTTTGCAGCGGCAATGGCTCGATCGTTCGGGTGGCGAGAGAGGCGTTGAGGCTCTGCGTCAGGTTGAAGAGCGATTTGGTCGTTTTCGCGACCTGGCCACTAGGCTCGAACGCGTCGAAGGGGACGATCGGTTGCGACAGGAGCGCATCGACCTCCTGAAGTTCCAGAGCGGCGAGATCGACGCTGCCAGGTTGCAGGCTGGTGAGGAGGACGGTCTCAAGGCGGAAAGAGACTTACAACGTCACGTAGAAGCCATCGGCACCGCTCTCGGCGGCTCGCTCGGCTTGCTTTTCGAGGAGGAGAGCTCGGCCTCGGAGCGGCTCTCGATGGCGTCTCGACGGCTATCAGAGATCGCCGAGTGGGAAGAGCAATCGGCGATCTGGTCCAAGGATCTGGAGACGATGTCCATCGAGCTACAGGAGATGGCCCAGGGAATGCGCCATCGTCTCGATTCTCTGGAGGCCGATCCCGAGCGGTTGAACGCCATCGAGGAACGACTGGCGGTCCTCGACAGGCTAGCTCGCAAGTATGGACAGACGTCAGCGGAAGTCCTCGCCCACCGTGAACGGATCGGAGCGGAGCTCGAGGAGCTGGAAGGAGATGTCGAGCGGCTGGACGAGCTGGAGGAGCAGCTGGTCGGTGCCCTGGAAATTTATCGTCAGGCGGCCGCCGACCTGTCGAGCCGTCGCGTCGAATGGGGCAAGCAGCTGGAAGACCGGGTGCACCGGGAGCTGCGAGATCTGGCGATGGCCAAGGCGCGCTTCGAGGTCGAGCTGTCAACGCGCCACCTCGAGGCCAGCCGCCTCGAGCTCGATGGTGAACCCGTTAGCTTCTCGGCTCGCGGCTACGACCAGGTGACCTTCAAGCTGGCTGCCAATCCAGGCGAAGAGATGCTGCCGCTGGCCAGCAGCGCCTCAGGCGGTGAGCTGTCGCGCGTCTATTTGGCCCTGCAACTGGCAGTGCGAGGTGAAGGCGGAGGGGAGGTACCGACGCTGGTCTTCGACGAGGTCGATGCGGGTGTCGGTGGAGCCGAAGCGGCAATTCTCGGCGACAAGCTGCAGCGCCTTGCCGACGGTGGCCAGATTCTCGCCGTAACCCATCTCGCCCAGGTAGCCAGTCACGCCGACCGGCACTTCAAGGTCCGTAAGCGGGTCAGTGGCGGCCGAACCGCCACTCGGGTCGACTCCCTGACAAAGCCCGATCGAGTGGAAGAGGTGGCTCGAATGCTGGCTGGCAAGCGGGTCACTTCTTTGTCCCGGTCTCACGCCGAAGAGCTGATCGCCTCGACGTCCAGGAGGGCTTCGTGAGCCGCCGCCCCGAGGTTTGGCGCTGGGGAGATTCTCTCGACGTCATCCGAGAAGGCCTGGCTGGCGGCGAAATGCTCGCCGTGCCGACTGAGTCCAGCTACGCTCTGGCGGTGGATCCCAGGAGCGCGAAGGGAGTCGAAAGCGTCTATCGGTTCAAGGCGAGGTCGGGCGACAAGCCGCTGCCGGTGGTGGTTGGAGCCCTGGAGCACCTCGCCATGCTGGGAATCGACATCGACGATCCCGGCCTGCGGATCCTGACATCACTCTGGCCGGCGCCGCTCAGTGTGGTGTTGCCGATTCGCCAATCGTTGCCCGCATCCGGTGCGAGCGGTTCGCTGGCGGTGAGGATCCCAGATCACCCACGTCTAGTCGAGTTGCTGGCCAACTTGCGGAGTCCCTTGACGGCAACGAGTGCCAACAGCAGTGGAGAAGCCCCTATCTGTGACCCGGTCGACCTCGCACTCAGGCTGGTGGGATGGCCGGCGCTGATCGTCGATGACGGACTTCTGCCTGGCGGGGCACCTTCCACCATCGTAGCTCTTGGACCGACGGGTCTGGAGGTCCTACGAGTCGGTCGCTATCCTGTCGCCGAGCTTCGACGGCGGCTCACAGAGCTGGGATGGAGCTCGGGCTTTTCCGCAGCGACTGCGGAAAAGTCTGCGGATCGTCCCGCAGAACCTCGATGATCAGGGAGCGCCTCTGGAATGCATAAGATTTTGTGCAGTCTCCTCGTCTTCCTTCTACCGATCGGTATGGGTGCCGAGACCCCCACTCCATCCCAAACCGCCGATGAAGAGATGTTTCCGCTGGATTCTGTGCAACCCGGTTTGACCGGCTACGGCCTCTCGGTTTTCGAGGGCGCCATCCCGGAGCGGTTCGAGGTCGAGGTGCTGGGGGTGTGGCGCAACACGCAACCTTCGACGAGTTTCATTCTGGCTCGACTGAAGGGAAGGGGCCTGGAGGCCAGCGGTGTGATCGCGGGTATGAGTGGAAGCCCGGTATACGTCGACGGCCGCCTGCTGGGTGCCGTGTCCTTCTCGTGGTTGTTCGCCAACGAGGCGGTGGCGGGAATCACCCCCATCGAGCAGATGCGCCATCTGAGCGCCGGTGAATCGTCCACATCCTCATCGCAGAACGGGAGTAGGCCTCGAGAGCCCCGAGACCTGATCTCAGGCAGTCTCACCTGGCAGGAGATCCTGGAGCCCCTGGGAAGCCTCGAAGGTACGGGTCTGGACTCGGCGATCAGCGGTGTCCAATGGAGCACGGTGGGCTTTGGGAGCGCCACTCGCGCCACTCTCAAGGGGGCGCTCGATAGCCTGTCTGCCGCCGGCCAGGCGTCGGACACCGGGGATTTGAGACTGGTTGCGGGATCGTCCGTATCTGGGGTGCTGGTCGATGGAGACTTACGCCTGGCGGCAACCGGAACCGTCACCGAACGCAGGGGCGACGAGATCCTCGCCTTCGGTCACCCGTTCCTCGGAGTCGGTCCGCTGCGTGTGCCGATGGCCACGAGCGAGGTCGTGACGGTCGTCTCCAGCCAGATGAACTCGTTCAAGATCTCCAATCTCGGAGCGGTCGTCGGCGCGTTCGAGATGGACAGAGCTGCTGGCATGCGCGGCCGGGTCGGAGCCGAGGCCCCGATGATACCCGTGAGCGTGCGTATCGCGGGTCTCGTGGACCGACAGTTCGCGCTACGCGTCGCGGATCTGCCACTGCTGACTCCGACCCTGGTGGCCATCTCCACTCTTGGCTCTCTCGAGGCGGCGTCGCAGAGCAGCGGTAGCCAGGGGCTGGACCTCGAGGCCCGGTTCGACCTGGCAGAATGGGGAGAGCTCGAAATTCGTCAGAGCTTCGATGGCGAGCTGGCGTCTCAAGAGGCGGCTTTCTACCTGTTTGCCTTCACAGGCTTTTTTCTCAACAACAGGTTCGAAAGGATCAACCTGGAGTCCATCGACATCGAGCTCGAGCAGCACGCGGAGCCCAGGACAGCCCGCCTGGTTGGAGCGCACGTCAACCAGACCCTCGTTCGCCCGGGCGATCGAATCGAGCTGGTGGTCGATCTCCAGGCCTATCGGGGCGAAACGTTCCGCGCGACGCTGGCGCTCGACGTACCCACTGGCCTGCCAGAGGGTCGTTACTCTCTGTTGGTCGGAGATGGGGTCAGTGTCGATATGGCGCGGCTAGAGGTTGAAAAGACGGCACCTCAGACGTTTCCACAGGCTCTCAGATTCCTCCGCTCGTTTCATTCGAGTCGTGAGCTGGTGGCTCTGGGAGTCTTTCGTGGCGAGGGGCTGTCGGTAGGAGGCGAGGTGCTGCCGCAACTCCCGGCCTCGGTGCGGTCGCTGTGGAGCGCAGCTCCCTCGACCAGCGCGACGCCGCTGCGGTTGGCCGTGGCCCAGGAGAGTGTCATCGAGCTGGACCAGCCTCTAGAAGGCATCGTCCGGGTCGACCTCGAGGTGCAACGGGAAGGACCGCTCAAGAAAGAGCCGGCAGAGGGAGACTCTCCAGCGGCCGGTGGGGGTCTGCAGCCATCGACTCCGACATCGACAGGGACCGAGGGCGGCCGCTAACAGAGAAGACCGAAGTTGGTGAGGAGCCGATGTGAAACGAAGATCAAGAGGAGTGCATCAACTGATGACGGACTTTCGTTGGCTGGGTTTGGCGGTCCTGGTTTTGGCCCTCGTCGGACCGGCCAGGCCGGCGGAGGCTGAGGTGCGGATCTACTCCATGCAGAGTCGAACAGCGTTCCTGGCCGGTACTCTGGATGGAATCGGAGTGGACTCGCTTGGAACGCTGCGGCTGGCAGATCAAGTGGAGCGGTTGACAGAGGTCAACGAGCCGTTCCTCCTGTCGGCAGCTTCCCATCCAGACGGTTGGGTCGTGGGCACTGGCAACGGAGGCCGGGTCCTGCTGATTGATCGGCAGGGTGAGACGACTGTGCTCTTCGAGGCGGAGGAGCCTGAGATCTTCGCCGTTTGGGTAGCAGAGGATGGCGCGGTCTTTGCCGGCTCTTCTCCGAACGGCAAGGTATATCGCCTCGGCGAAGACGACGCGACGGTCTTCTTCGATCCCGAGCAGACCTACATCTGGGACCTCGAGAGGGGTGCTGGTGGAAGTCTCCTGGTGGCGACCGGAACGGATGGCAAACTCTTCAAGGTAGAAGCCGATGGTCAGGCTGAGGTTTTGTTCGACAGCCAGGACACGCATCTGAGGACTCTGAAGGCGCTGCCCAATGGCCAGGTGCTCATGGGTACCGCCGGTGAAGGTCTCATTCTCCGACTCGACCCGGATGGCACTGTTCGCACTCTCTATGATGCTGCGCAACCGGAGGTGGTGGCCTTCGCCGCCGATCCGGACGGCGACTGCTACGCCGCGGTTCTGGCCTCGGAGGCGAGTCTTGTGAGTCTGCACCAGCCAGCGGAAGAGCCCTCTGAGGAAGACGAGTCGAGCTCCGAGGAAGGTAACGATGGCGGCGAGGTGACGGTACAGATCACGGTCTCCGCCGAAAGTAGGGGAGAGTCGGAGATGGTCGGTACGAGACCGAGCGGTTTTCAGGGCCCCCGGTCGGAGATCCTGAGGATCTCTTCTGAAGGTCTGGTGCAATCTTTGACCGCTTTCGAGGAGGAGACGGTCTACAGCATCGCCTGGCAGCGTGGCCGCTTGTGGGTGGGCACTGGTCTGGAGGGCAAGGTCTTCAGCCTCAGCGACGGCAAGCCGGTGCTGGAGAAGGACGTCGATGAACGTCAGGTAGTCGTGCTTCTGGAAGATGACCCCGGTCCTGCCTTCGCGACCACGAATGCGGCGGCTCTCTATCGGATCTCGGGCCGCACCGAACGACGAGGCGTCTACACCAGCCCGACTTTGGACGCCCAGCAGTTCGCGACCTTCGGCAACCTCCGCTGGCAGGGAAAGGTCCCTCAGGGCAGCCAGGTCCGATTCTCCTTCCGCAGTGGCATGAGCTCGGATCCCGATCGAACCTGGTCGGACTGGACACTTTGGCAAGTTGGGATGGAAGTATCGCTGGCGCAGCTGCCAGCCGGCCGTTACTTCCAGTGGCGAGCCGAGTTGGAGGCTGACGGCGGAACCTCACCGAGCCTCAGCGAGATTCAGATCTCCTACAAACAGACGAATCTGCCACCGAGAATCGACAGCTTGACGGTCATGGAACCGGGTCAGGTCCTGGTCCCGGCCAACTTCAATCCAGCCCAGCAGGTCTATGAGCCCGTGCATCCGGACCGTCAGGGGATCTTCACGGTATTGGAAGCCGAAACACCCAGCGAGAACCGGCGGTTGAAGACCCTCTGGAAGAAAGGTTATCGAACGCTTCGGTGGAAGTCGGAGGATCCCAACGAAGATGACCTCTTCTTCGATCTGGAATTTCGTCGGGCTGACTGGAATGAGAGCTGGCTGCCAATGGCCAAGGATCTGAGGGACTCTCACCACAGCTTCGACGCGACGGCTCTTCCCGACGGTAGATATCGGTTCAGGCTGAGCGTTAGAGATCGAATCCGGTCCGAGGAATCGGGGGTGCAGCGGTCCGAGGAGATCAGTGAGCCGGTCCTCGTGGACCACAGCGTGCCGGAGTTGGTGGGTGTCCAACGACAGGCAGAGAGCCTGGAAGTGCAAGTCGAGGACAGGTGGAGCCCTCTTCGGCGCGCTGAATTCAGCCTCGATGCGGGAGAATGGCTGCCGGCCAGACCGGTGGATGGACTTCTGGACGGACAAAATGAGAGACTCCTGGTGGATATTCCGGCTTCTGGAAAGCTCATTCTGCTGCGGCTCATGGATGCTGCCTTCAACGTCGTGACCTTCGATCTATCCCAGGATGGACCATGAGTAGAAAGCGAATCGCCGTTTACCCAGGCTCGTTCGATCCGATTCACAACGGCCATCTGGACATCATCGGTCGATGCCGATCGGTATTCGACGAAGTGGTGGTAGCGGTGCTCGGCAACGAAGAGAAGAAGCCGGTCTTTTCCGTCAGCGAGCGGATGGCCATGATCACGCACGAGCTTCGAGAATGCGAAGACTGCAGAGTGGAGAGCTTCTCGGGCCTGCTGGCCGACTTCATGGACCAGGTGGGAGCTCGCACCATCATCCGTGGTCTGCGAGCCGTCTCGGACTTCGAGTATGAGTTCCAGATGGCGCTGATGAATCGGCGCCTGAATCCCCGGATCGAGACGGTCTTCATGGTGCCCAAGGAGGAGTACATCTACCTATCGAGCCGCCTCGTCAAGGAGGTCTTCTTCCTGGGTGGGGATCTCACCGGTCTGGTTCCCGAGAATGTGCTCCGGGAGCTGGGCGATCGAGCGACGGGGCGGGTCTGAGAGGGCGCCGGTTGAGTCTGGAACCAGCACTGGACGCCTTCATCCAAGAGATGCCCAAGGTGGAGCTCCATGTCCATCTGGAAGGCTCCATCCGTCCCCGGACTCTCTTGGAGCTGGCGAAGCGGCACCGAGTTTCCCTACCGGCCGATACCGTCGAAGGGCTACGTGAGTGGTTCCGATTCAGGGATTTCGAGCACTTCGTCGAGATCTACCTGACCTGCAGCCAGAGCTTGCGCGATCCGGAGGATTTCCAGCTGGTGGCCAGGGAGTTCCTGGGTGAACAGGCAGCGCAGAACATCCGCTATAGCGAAGTCCATTTCACCATTGCCACCCACCTCCGGAACGGTGCCAATGGGAGTGAGGTTGCGGCGGCGTTGAGCGAGACCTTGGAGGAGGAAGAGAGGCGATCGGGCGTCACCGCTCGGTGGATCCCCGACATCGTTCGGGACGTTCCCTGGCAATGGGCGGACCGTACTCTCGAGTGGGCTCTGGATGGGAGAGGGCAAGGCGTGGTGGCACTCGGGCTCTCCGGCTTCGAAGCCTCTTCAGACGAGCCCTTCCGAGAGCACTTCAGGGTTGCTCGGCAGGAGGGACTTCACCGGGTCGCTCATGCTGGCGAGCATGAGGGCCCTGACTCGATCCGTTCGGCCCTGGAGGTCTGCCAGCCCGAAAGAATCGGCCATGGGATCCGATCGGTAGACGATGCCGAGCTCTTGGAGGAGCTGGCGGAGCGTCAGATCCCCCTCGAGATCTGTCCGACGTCCAACGTCCAGCTGGGTGCTGTTCCAGATTTGGCGAGTCACCCGATCGAGACGATCCGGAGCGCCGGGGTTCCGGTAACTGTGAACTCCGATGATCCCCCTCTCTTCGAGACGACCCTGACCCAAGAGTTTCAGCGCCTGTCAGAGACGTTTGGCTATGGAGCGGAGGAGGTGGCAGCTTTCGGATGGTCTGCACTCCAGCACGCCTTCGTCACTCAGGAGGAACGACGTCAATTGGAGGTCGACTTTCGTCGCCAAGTCATGGAACTGGGCGCCAAGCACCTGGGTGATGAGGCGATTCTCCAACGAGGGCTCGCCGAAGTCGGTATCGAATAGCTCGAAAGAGAGGCTCGAATGTCAAAGCCGAAAGTAGCCGCAACGAGGCCTGCAGTGGTGGAGTTGGAGCCGGGGACCTATTTCTGGTGCCAGTGCGGACACTCGGAGACACAGCCATTCTGCGACGGCTCTCATACGGGGACCGAATTCACGCCACTGAAGGTGGAGCTGGGCGAGAAAAAGCGGGTGGCCCTGTGCCAGTGCAAGCACACGGCCAACCCGCCCTATTGCGACGGCAGTCACGCCCAATTGGATTAGGCGGCGAGCGGCTGGGTTCAGTCGAGCTCTGCCAGAGCCTGGATGCGAGCCGCCTCGAACTCGTCGCCTGGCGTCCAGCTCGGTAGCTCCGCGGTCTGAGCAATAGAGAGACCGGCTTCGAAGGCCAGGACCGTGTCTTCGATGATGCCTTCGAAGTTCCAATCGTCAGTCATCTCATCGCTCGGCTGGTGGTAGTGGACTGACTCCCAGGCCTCGGCCTGCTCCTTGCCCCAGCCGTCGGGGCGACCGATGTAGGTCGTACCGCTGTCGGCGTAGATGGCCGGCACACCGATCTTCGAGAAATTGAACTGGTCCGAGCGGTAGAAGGAACCCCGATCGGGAAACTGGTCACCCACCACGGTCCTTCCCTGGCGTGCCGCCGCAGCTACCACGACATCGTCGAGGGTCGATTTCCCGAAACCGATATAGGCGACGTCGCTCGTCCGGCCGAAGATGTTGGCGCCGTCGATATTGACATTGGCAGCGATTCGACCCGGCGGGAAAGTGGGGTTTTTGGCGTAGTACTCCGAACCTATGAGTCCCTGTTCTTCCCCGGCTACGAACAGAAAGAGGACCGAGCGTCGGGGAGGCTCGGGCAGACGAGTAAAGGCGTCGGCAATCGTCAGCACCTTGCCGCATCCGGCAGCATTGTCCAGCGCACCGTTGTAGATGTTGTCGCCCTCGTCGTTCGGCTCACCGATTCCGAAGTGGTCGTGATGGGCCGAGTAGACGACGACCTCGTTCTTCAGGATGGGGTCGCTGCCCTCCAGCAGTCCCGCCACATTTCCGGTCTCCACACTGTCGATGCTGTTGGTCAAAAGCAGAGATGTGGTGATTCCCAGAGGTACAGGCTGAAAGTCACGGCTCCTGGCCGACTCGCGAAGCGCATCCAGCTCGTGACCGGAGACGGCCACGAGACTGCGAGCCGCTTCTTCCGTAATCCACGCCGAGACCTGCGATCGCGGCTCGTCTCCTGCCGGCAGCTCGAATTGCGCACCGGTCCAGGAGGCCTGCACGACCTGCCACGGATAGCCGGCTGAAGGCGTCGTATGGATGATGATGGCCCCAGCTGCTCCATGCCGGGCGGCCACCTCGTACTTGTAGGTCCAGCGACCGTAGTAGAGCCGCCGATCTCCCTCGAATAGCTCCGGATCCCAGTCAGGATCGTTGTTCATCATCAGGAGCACCTTGCCTTCCAGATCGGCGCCCTTGATGTCATCCCAGTCGTACTCCGGAGCTTCGATGCCATAGCCTACGAAGACGAGCTCGGCGTCGTCGATGAGAGCTTTCTCGCTCTGCACGCCGCTGCCGGCAATGAAGTCGTCCCAGGATGCGAGGTCCAGGCTGCCATCCTGCCCTTCGAAGGACCATACCTCAGGCGCCTCCGAGGTAATGCTCATGATGGCGAATCTCTGCTGCCAGGCACCGTCCTGAGCGCCCGGCTCGAGGCCCAGCGAGGCCATGGTGTCCTGCAGGTACTGCCGTGCCTTCTCGTCGCCTGGGCTGGCGGGCGCTCGGCCTTCGAACTCGTCACTCGACAGCGATGCGGTGTGGGCCTTCAAGGTCTCTTCATTGATGGCCTCGGTCGCAGTCTCGACGCCCGGCGGAAGATCGAGCGAGACGGCCGCCTCGGGTTCTTCAATGGCCGGTGGAGACTGCTGGCAGGCCGCAAAGGCCAGAACGAAGCTCAGCATGATGGCCACATGGGTTGTCATATCGAGGTCCTTCGAGAATTCGGTTTTCATGGATTCCCTCCGAGGAAAGGTAGTTGAAGTCCTGAACTCTAGCAGAGGCGGAACGCTTCGGATGTTGGGATCGGGGCAGTCCGACCGGATCGCGGCAGGGGCCAGGAGGGTGCGGCTTGCGGCCTGTCCTTCAGCAGGTTATGGTTTTGATTCATGGGGAAGAAAACTCGGGGGTCGGATTCATGAGGGCGGGTCCAGAATGACGGCTCAGGGTACTACCGTCCGCACGGTCGTCAGGGACTGCTTGTATCTAAATTGGGCGTTTCCGGTGGAGGCCCTGCCGCCCTTGCCGGAACCGCTGCGATACGAAGCTCACGCCGCCGAAGGAGCGAGCCTGGTATTCGGCTCTGCGCTCCTCTTCCGCCATGAGCATCTCCATGTGGCCGGCTTGCCCTTTCTTCGTCTTTCCTATCCGCAGTTCAATTTCCGCTTCTACGTCACCGATCACGAAGAGGTGCCGTCGATCTTCCTACATCGACTGCTGGTACCCCACTGGGTCGTACCCGGCTCTCGATGGCTGGCGGGCCAGCCGGCTGTGGGGGGGCGATTTAGTTTTCCGGCCCCGACTGCGGAAGCCAATGCTGGCTGCTGGCAATGGGAGGTACATCGCGAAGCCAGCCTCAAGCTCACGGCCTGCCAGGGATCCCCTGAGGTCACTGCCGGTCCGTCACTCGGCTCGTGGGAGCGAATGACCTCCTACTTCCGGCAGCGTCGTCGCGCCTACTTGGTCACTGCTGGTGGTCTGCGGTCCGTCGAGACCAGCCAGCGGTCAGTCCCGATCTGGCCACTGAGCGTCGAGATGCAGGATATTCACCTGCTCGATCTCTGCCTGCCGCTTCCCGAAAGCACGCCCTGGCCCGAGTTGCACTCGGCCTGGCTCTGTCCCGAGATCCCCTTCGTCTTCGAATTGGACACGGCGGCAGCGCGAGAGGCCCAGAGACGGGCGGCGGTGGCAGTAGCGACCGATCCGGCGATGCTGGAAACGGCCTCCCAGCGTTCGCAGCGAGCGGCGGTTCGACCGTCGCGGGGCGAGATGCTGTGCTAGCATCCTGACGGTGAAACCGATCCCCCCAGAAGGTCGCAAACAGCAACGAATTGCAGTGATTCCGGGCGACGGCATCGGTCCGGAGGTCACGGCCGAAGCGATGAAGGTGCTGGCGGCCGTGCGGCAGAAGTGGAACCTGGATCTGACCCCGGTCGACTTTCCCTGGAGCGCAGATCACTATCTCCAGACTGGTGAGACGCTTCCCGATGGCGCCCTGGACGATCTGCGTGAGAACTACGATGCGATCTATATCGGGGCCTTTGGCGATCCCCGGGTGCCCGACATGAAGCACGCCGCGGATGTGCTGCTGGGTATCCGATTCGGACTCGATCTCTACATCAACTTCCGTCCGATCAAGCTTTACGCAGAGCACCTCAGCCCACTTCGGGGCAAAGGAGTTACCGACGTCGATTTCGTGGTCTTCCGGGAGAACACCGAAGGGGCCTATGTTGGAGTCGGAGGCATCTTCAAAAAGGACACCCCCGACGAAGTCGCGTTACAGGAGGAAATCCATACGCGCAAAGGGGTCGAGCGGATCCTGCGAGCTGCCTTCGAGTACGCCACGGAGCGTGGTTTCAGCAAGGTTTGCATGGCCGACAAGTCGAACGTCATGCGTTTTGGCCACGACCTCTGGCAACGCGCATTTGCTGACGTCTCTTCGGACTATCCCCAGATCGAGGCCTCCCATCTGTTTGTCGACGCCTTGGCCATGCAGTTGGTCCGCAAGCCCGAGCAATTCGAGGTCATCGTCACGAACAACATGTTCGGCGACATACTCACCGATCTAGGAGCGGCCCTGCAGGGTGGGCTCGGAATGGCCGCCTCGGCCAACTTGCATCCCGGTCACACGTCGATGTTCGAACCGGTTCATGGGTCGGCGCCCAAGTACGCCGGCCTGGGCACGGCGAATCCCATGGCCGCTATCCTGACACTGGCCCTTCTGTTGGACACTCTCGGACACCGGGAGGCTGCGACGGCGGTCGAAGACGCCGTAGGCCGAGCTCTTGAAGGAGGAGTCACGACCGCAGACCTGGGAGGTCGAAGCTCCACCTCGGAAGTTGGGGACTTCCTGGCACGTGCGACGGTGGGTAGGTGAGACCGGTTGATCTCCGATGTCCGATCGCAAGACCGCGACCGGTTCGTCAACAGAGCCCCTCTGGCGGCGGGCCGTCCAGCGCTATCTGGAATCCCTTTTGCTGGAGCGTGGGCTCTCGAAGCGCACGGTCGAGGCCTACGGATCGGATCTGTCTCGTCTGGGCGATTCCCTGGACCAACTGGAAGTCGACCCCCTGGCGGCTGACCAGGAGGCCATCGCCGCACATCTCAGACAGCTGCGCAGACAGGGACTGTCGCCGCGCTCTATCGCCCGAGCCCTGGTGTCGATCCGCGGCTTCTACCGCCACTTGGAGGAGGTTGGCGAACGGCCCGACAACCCCGCGGTCAACCTCTCTCCACCCCGGCTCTGGCGTCGGTTGCCGAAGGTACTGACGGAGACCGAGGTGGAGTCCCTTCTGGGGGCGCCGGACCTGGACCGGCTGTCAGGACTTCGAGACAAAGCCATGCTGGAGCTGCTGTACGCCACCGGGCTGCGCGTCAGTGAGTTGGTCGGACTGCAGCTGTCCCAGCTGCGCTTGGACTTCGGCTTCATCGTGGTCCTCGGCAAGGGAGGTAAAGAGCGTGTCGTTCCCGTGGGCGAGCAGGCTGAGGCCTGGCTGACTCGCTATCTCAGGGAGGCGCGCCCGCAACTGCTGACCGGCCGTCACGAGATCGTCTTCGTGAATCAGCGGGGTGCACCACTGAGCCGACAGGGATTCTGGAAGATCATCAGGGGGTATGGTCTGCGAGCGGGGGTGGGGGATGTCTCGCCGCACGTGCTGCGCCACAGCTTCGCAACCCATCTTTTGGAACATGGCGCTGACCTGCGCGCGGTGCAGATGATGCTTGGACACTCCGACATATCGACAACCCAGATCTACACCCATATCCATGCCCAGCGATTGCGCAGTCTCTACGACGAGTTCCACCCGAGGAGTAGCTCGCGTTGAGTTGGTGGCGACTGACCGGCCGACGTCCCGGCTTTCCGGCCTGGCTCTCGATGCTTCTCCTCGCGGCGCCATCGAGCTCGAGCGCTGAGCTCGTGGTGATGACCGATGGCCAGGTGCTGAAAGTGGAGTCCTTCGAGCGCCAGGAGGACAGGATTGTACTGGGCTTGCGAGACGGCGGGCGACTGACGATCTCGATCGAGCGGGTAGCGCGCATTGTCGAGGACGAGATTGTCGAACGGCCGGCCGCTGGGGAGCGCTACGCGGTGGGCGACCTGGGACTCTGGTTCGAGGGTTCCTCGGTTGTTCCTGATACGCCGTTCGGTGAGCTGATCTACGAGACTTCCCGGCGGCACGAGGTCAATCCGCTCTTGGTCGCAGCCATGGTCCGGGCGGAGTCGGCCTTCGATACTCGAGCGGTTTCGCCCAAGGGTGCCATGGGCCTTCTGCAATTGATGCCGGCCACTGCCACGCGATTCGGCCTCCAGCAGCCCCAAGCTTTCGATCCGGCTTCGAACCTTGAAGCGGGGGTGCGCTACATCAAGTGGCTCGGAGAGAAGTTCGCTGGCGATCTCGTTCTGGTCCTGGCCGGCTACAACGCCGGCGAGGCCATGGTCGAGCGACACGAGGGAGTGCCGCCCTTTCGCGAGACCGACAATTACATTCAGCGGGTCCTGGAGTTCGCGGACGCCGCCACCGCAGGGCGATAGTGCATCGCCACCAGGGTCCTGTCGTCCGAGGCTGGGACACCTCGGGCATGGCTTTCGACAGCCGCCAAGAGGCGTTGGCTCACCTGTTCCACACCGTCGGTTGGTCCATTCAGTGCTTGCTTGAGCCTGTCGTAGCCGAACGGTTCTCCGCTCGGATCGAGGCCCTCGATCAGGCCATCCGAGAGCCAGACGACCACGTCATTGCCCGCGAGCGTGATCTGTTTCTGGCCGAAGGACTCGCCAAGAGCCCCAAGGGGGTTGCCGGGCAGCAGAATCTCATGCGCTAAGCCGCCACGCAGTAGGTAGGTGGGGGGGTGCCCGGCGTTCGTCAGCTCCATCTCGCCTGCTTCCAGGTCGATGAAGGCGATGGAGGCGGTAACAAAAAACCGGCTCTCGTTCTCGGAGTTGACCATGGTGCTGAGTCGGCGCAGAATCTCCTTGGCAGGCTTTCCTTCCTCCACCAGAATCACAAGGGCAGCCTTCAGCATGGCCATCCGCAGCCCTGTTGGCAGGCCGTGGCCCGACACGTCGGCAATCACCACGACCAATCGCTGATCGTCGAGGCGCAGGATGTCGAAGTAGTCTCCACCGATGGCCGCGCTGGGCTCGAAGAGGGTGGAGAATTGTGCGGCCTCAGAGGTCGGAATATCGGCCGGGATGAGGCTCTGCTGCAGGTCACGGGCGATCTGCAGCTCCTTGTCGAGGATCTCCTTTTGGGCTACCGCAGCCACAGATTCCTCGAGATTGGCCGTCATCTCGTTGAAGGACCGCTGCAGCTCGCCTATCTGGTCGCCTCGCTTGACGGGGATACGGGTTGAGAAGTCTCCAGCCCTCACCGAGTTGGTGGCGCGACTCAAGCGGTTCACCGCGCGGCTGAGCGCGAAGATCAGGAAGAAGGCCATGAGAAAGGCGAAGCCGTAGATGGTCGCGAGCAGGCCCGTGACCGAGATGAGACTTGCCCATACGGCAGTGTTGACCTCTGCGGATCCCGAAAAAAGATGTTTGAAGACTCTCGCCGGCCTGCCTCTGAGAGTGGCGACGACATCATCTGTCAGCACTGACCCATCTTTCAGGCTCCTGAGCGGACCGGCCAGTTCACCCCAAAGAAGGATGGGACGTTGCCACCAGGATCGCTTCTGGCCGTCGGTGAGTGCGGGCTCGTGAACCTCGGCCCTGCCGCCCTTGAAGGGCACCAGGGCGAATTCGCGGCTCCCCAGGCTGACCTGGATTGTTCCCTCTTTGTCGGGATCGTCGCCGCGCATCAAGGTCACATCGAGGTCGTTGCGTCGTCCGAGCTCCTCGTCGATCGGTCCGACGTACACCGCCAAGACGCCCCTGTCGCCTCCCGCAGCGCTACCGACGAGGGTGGGGATCTCGTCCGCCAGCGCCACGAATGGCTGAACCGGCTCTGTGCTGGACGGTTCCTGCTCCAGGCCCTCTCCGTTGTCGAGCCAACTGGGCCATTCAGAGGGCAGCAGTTTCGAGCCCGCCACTCGGCGACCTTTGTGGTAGAAGGCGATATCGATCCGCTCGGGTTGATCCACCTCTGCTTCGTCTCCGCTGGCGAATCCGACCAGTGCGCTCTCAGCCGCATTCTGCACCTCGAGCTGGAGCGAGCTGGCGGCATCTCGATAGAGGTGCCCGAGAAAATAGCCACTCAAGAGAAAGCCGTTGAGGATCAGCAGCAGGGCCAGGAGTGGGATGGGGAAGATGCCGATCAGAAAGTAAGAGAACGCCAGTCTTCGACCAACACTCCAAAGGAACTTGTACAGACCCTTCCATAACAGCCAAAGAAGGGCCAAAAGGGCGAAGCCGAGCAGCAGCCCCTTGGCCAAGAGTGACAAGATGGCGGAATCCGCGGTCAAGGCAACAACGGCCAGCAAGGCGATGACCAGGGCCAGTAGGACCAGGAGAGAGGAGCGGAAGAGGACCGAGGTTCTGGACATGGGAGATTGGGGAAAGAACTGGAGCGAGCCCTCGAATACCTCGCACTACGGGGATCGCAGGAGAAAGGTTCGCTGGAAGAGCCAAGTCAAGACACCATCGACTCGCCAAACGGTGTGACCGAACCAAATACCTCCGAGCGCCGAATGCATAATAGCCTGATTTTGGATCTTGAGCCCGGCGGCCGGCTTTCTGCTAAACTCCTGCCGTCGTCGGAGGAAGATAACGATGTATCGTTTCAACCTTGCCTCCGAAGTCGAATGTATCCCGGCGAGATTCACGACTGAGCCTGGCCAGCGCTAGGTTCCCGCCCATTTACACAACCCTTTGGTGAAGGATCGATGACTACTCGAATCACTGACGACAAAGAAGTGTCAGAACGCCAGGTAGAGCTCCAGAAGATGGGTGAAGTGGTGGTCCGCTTTGCCGGTGATTCCGGTGACGGAATGCAGTTGACCGGCAATCAGTTCACCAGCACCTCCGCCTTGATGGGCAATGATCTGGCTACCTTTCCGGACTTTCCGGCCGAGATCAGGGCGCCAGCCGGCTCCATCGCAGGGGTCTCGGCGTTCCAGGTTCGCATCGCCGACTACGACATCCATACGCCGGGAGATGCCCCCGATGCGCTCGTGGCGATGAATCCTGCGGCGCTCAAGAAGTCGCTGGCGGACGTGCGACCCAGTGGCATCATCATCGCGAACACTGATGAGTTCGACGAACGCAATCTGAAGAAGGCGGGCTACGAGACCAATCCCCTAGAAGATGGGAGCCTCGAAGGGTACCGCCTCTATACCGCCGACATTACGACCATGACTCGGCGAGCCCTGGAGGACAGCGGCCTGGATGTGAAGACCCAAGATCGGTGCAAGAACTTCTTCGCCTTGGGAATGATCTATTGGGTGTACAGCCGCCCAGTGGAGACCTCCATCACCTGGCTGAAGCAGAAGTTCAAGCGTCGCCCGGAGATTGCCGCAGCCAACGTCAAGGCGCTCACGGCCGGCTACAATTTCTGCGATATTACCGAGGCCTTTCAGGTGCGCTACGAGGTAGAACCGGCGCCGCTGGAGGCGGGGGTCTACCGGAATATCATGGGCAACGGCGCCCTCGCCATCGGGCTCGTAGCGGCCAGCCGGCGAAGCGGCCTGCCTCTCTACCTGGGAAGCTATCCGATCACCCCGGCGAGCGACATCCTGCACGAGTTGGCGCGTTTCAAGAACTATGGAGTGACGACGTTTCAGGCGGAAGACGAAATCGCAGCTGTCTCCGCCGCCATTGGGGCTTCCTTTGGAGGCGCCCTGGCGGTGACCTCCACCAGTGGTCCGGGCCTTGCCCTCAAATCCGAGGCCATCAATCTGGCTATCATGGTGGAGTTGCCGCTTGTCGTGTGCAACATCCAGCGTGGCGGCCCCTCCACCGGCCTGCCCACCAAGACCGAGCAGTCGGATCTCCTGCAAGCCATGTTTGGCCGCAACGGTGACTCACCCATACCTGTTCTCGCTGCCAGCTCCCCAGCAGACTGCTTCGACACCGCCCTGGAGGCTTGTCGCATCGCCGTCAAGTACATGGTGCCGGTCATTCTTCTCTCCGACGGCTACATCGCCAACGGCTCGGAGCCGTGGAAGTTGCCCAGCCTCGAGTCTCTTCCCGACCTCAGGACCGAATTCTGGTCGAAGGCGGAAGGATTCCAGCCCTACTCTCGCGATGAGAAGACCCTGGCCAGGCCATGGGCGGTGCCGGGTACTCCGGGTCTCGAGCATCGTATCGGGGGGCTGGAGAAGGAGGATCTCACTGGCAACGTCTCCTACAGTGCCAGAAATCACCAGAAGATGACCCACTATCGGGCCGAAAAGGTGCGGCGCATCGCCAACGAGATTCCAGATCTGGTTGTCAACGGCGACCCGGAAGGCGACCTGCTGGTCGTCGGTTGGGGAAGCACGCTGGGGGCCGTCGCGGGTGCCGTCCGACAGGCACGGCGCGAAGGTTTGAGTGTGAGTCAAATCCATCTGAGATATATCAATCCATTCCCACCCGACCTGGGTGATATCTTGAGCCGCTTTGAGCGGGTTCTGGTGCCGGAGATGAATTCCGGTCAGCTGGCGCTGCTACTCCGGGCCGGCTACCTGCGAGATGTCATCAGCTACAGCAAGGTCAAGGGAAAACCCTTCTTCCGAACCGAGATCTACGACAAGATCAAAGAGATCCTGGAGGCCCGAAGCGATGTCAGTTGAGCTGCCGGTATTGAAGAAGAGTGACTTCCAGACCGACCAAGAGGTGCGGTGGTGCCCGGGGTGTGGCGACTACGCCATCCTGTCGGCGGTGCAGTCCTTCTTCCCGACCCTGGGGATTCCCAAGGAGAACTTCGTCGTGGTCTCCGGAATCGGCTGTTCCAGCCGGTTTCCCTATTACATGGACACCTTCGGCTTTCATTCGATTCACGGCAGGGCTCCAGGAATCGCCACGGGGATCAAGATGGCCCGACCGGAGTTGGAGGTCTGGGTCGCAACGGGGGATGGTGACGCCCTGTCTATCGGCGGCAACCACCTGATCCACCTTCTACGGCGCAATGTCGGTGTCAAGATCGTGATGTTCAACAACCGGATCTATGGCCTGACCAAGGGCCAGTATTCGCCGACCAGTGAGGTGGGGAAGCGGACCAAGTCCACTCCCTTCGGGTCTATCGACAGACCCTTCAATCCTCTCTCTCTGGCGCTGGGAGCGGGTGCCACCTTCGTCGCCAGAACTGTCGATATTTTCCAGCGGCACCTGAAGGAGACGCTACGTCAGGCTGTCGAGCATGAGGGTTCTGCCTTTATCGAGGTCTACCAGAACTGCAACATATTCAATGACGGGGCCTTCAAGTACATGACCGAGAAGGAGTCCAGAGACACCCAGTCGATTCAGCTCGAGCACGGTCAGCCGCTGGTGTTCGGCAAGGACAAGAGTCTCGGAATACGCATGAACTGCACCCAACCGGAGGTCGTGGAGCTGGGTGACGGCCTGGGACCTGATGACTGCCTTACCTGGGATGCTCACGACCCCAACCCTGCCCTGGCTTTTCTGGTGGCCCAACTGTCGCCACCGGATTTCCCGACGCCCATCGGAGTCTTCCGTTCTGTCTCACGGCCCGCGTATGAGCTGGCCTCCGTCGCGCAGGTCGAAGAGCTGACCGAGCAACGAGGTGAAGGGACTCTCCAGGACCTGATCTACTCCGGAGAGGCTTGGACAGTCAGGCAGGACGGGACTGTGGTCAGCGGAGTGGAAGAGGCCTGACCTCGCCGCAGAACAGGCTCTCAAAGATCGATCAGATAGGTGTCGGCCTCTACGACTTCGGGGTCCAGGGAGAAGTCGTAGAGCTCGAGCCCCCCGAACAGCGCTCGCACGTGAGGGAAGCCTTCAGCTTGCAGCTCGCCCGCTAGCAGGACCGACCTCGACCCATCCTCGTCGAACAGGACCACCTGCTGGTCCGCCAGCGGCCGCCAGTCCGGGCTGGGCATGGGCATCGCACCACGCAGAGTTTTGCCTGCTGGGCGCTCTCGTACATCGATGAGCAGTGGGGCCCTGCCTTCCCGGAGGCTGCGAAACAGGGTGAAAGCCGACACTTCCAGTCTCGGGTCGAAGGACACTACCGGCTTGTTGTCGTCACGAAAGCTCGTCGGCATGGGTTCGTCCTGGTCGGATCACTCTGGCTCGATGTGTGGCACCACTGGGTTCGCTCTCACTCGTCACCTAGGCTGGCCCAGACCAGACCGGAGACGATCTTGGGCAGGAACCGGGTCGACTTCGGTGGCAGCAAGGCTCTTTGGGCGGTCGCCTTCGAGAAACTGTGCGGTGACATTGGCGGTAGCACGAACCCGGCCGTGAGCTCGCCATGGCGGATCGCGGTTACCAGTTCGTCTGCATCGGAGCGATAGACGATCCTGCCGTCGCGGGCTGCGGCGGCGTCGAGTCCGAGCCGCGGGAGCACGACATCGTGCAGCCACGCGACTGCCAGATGACGGGAGTAGGGGGGTAGGTCGACAGGGGCCTCTGACGGATCGAAGGACCAGACTTCGGGCTGGCGTCCCGTTGCAAGGACGACGAGAGCGGGCTGCATTTCTTGAGCCGCTGCTGCTGCGAGGGTGACTCCCGCAGTCGCATCGCAGGGCCGGCGACTGCTGGCCAGTCCTGCCGCCGAGTCCAGATCGACCGCTGCCGGCAGTCCGCGATGGATCGGATCGATAGTCAGGCCAGGGGCTTTCAAACTGGCGATCACGGCCAGTTTCGTTGCCTTGTCGGAGCCAATCTTCAAACCCTGCTCGGTGGCGTGTAGGAGGGCGACCGCATAGCGGTGATGGCCATCGGCGATGAGGCCTGGACAGGTTTCGAGGAGGCTTCGGTATTGCTCGATTCGAACCGCATCGTCGAGACGGTAGAGCCGGTGGCGGTTGCCGAATGAGTCCTGGTGCTCGACCAGGAATGCGCCTGCCGTCACGTCCTCGGTCAGCAGCGGGTCGAGGCCGCCATTGTCGTCGCTCAAGAGAAGGATGGGCTCGAGGTCGGCGTTGGTGGCGCGCAGGAGATCCAGCCGCTCGTCCACCGTCTTGTCGACCGTCCTTTCGTGCGGTCGTATGATCCCTGCCGTTGGGTCCTCGAGGCCGACGAGCGCGGTGAGGCCGAGTCGGCGTCCCCCTCCTGGTAGGAGAACCTCATAAGGGTAGAGGGCCTCGGTCGGGTCCTGTTGAACGGTGCCGGCCTGCAGCCATTGTTCGTGTGTCTTATGAGCACTATCGTAGGGGTTACCGTAGTCCGTCGCGACCGGGCGGGTGAGCCACGCGAACTGGTGCAGGTTCTCTCTCAGGCGAGCGGCGTGGGTGTCGTCAATCTGGTCGTACGGTGGTGCCGCCAGGCTGCCGCGGTCGGCGAGCCCGCTGGCGTAGCGGATACCCTTGAAAGCAGAGAGACGCATGGCTCGAGGAGCGGCTATTCTATCTGGCGCCGCGGAGGGTTGTGCCCGCCAGCGCGGACTAGGTCCCGATCTCGTTCTGTGGCCGCCCGTCGGACGCGCATATACTGGCGATTCCAATGGCTGAGCAACGCCTATCCATACCGCGAGAGGTGATTCAGTGCTGTCGCCGCGACCGACTCAATGCGGAGTCGGCCAGCATCGCCTACTATTTCTTTCTCTCGTTTTTTCCCATGATCCTGACCCTATTCAGTCTCACCGGTCTGATCGGGCGGCGCGCGGCCTTCGAATGGGTAATGGAGGAGCTACTGGTGGCACTACCACCTGCATCCGCCGAGACGATCGGCCGCTTCGTGCTGCAGGTTACGGAGTCTCGAAGCCCCAGCGCCCTGTCGATTGGCGTCTTGTTGACGATCTGGACGGCCTCGAACGTCTTCACTGCTTTGGCTGACAGTCTCAACAAGGCCTATGAGGCGAAGTGGGCCCATCGATGGTGGAAGAAGCGCGCTCTCTCGCTGGCCATGTTGCTGTTGCTTGCGGCAGCCCTCGTTGCGCAGGCCGCCTTCCTTTTGGCTGGACCCGAGGTGGCCAGAATCCTCAGCTTCGAGACCTTCAACAGCAACATCAGGTGGCCGCTCACCCTCGCGCTTTCGGTGCTGATGATGTGGTCTATCTACTTCACGCTGCCGAATCACGACCAGAGCCGATCCAAGCGGTGGATTCTGGCCGGTGCCGTGATCGGCACTTCGCTATGGGCGGTGGCGACGGTCGGCTTTCGGCTCTTTCTGATCAACACTGGGCGCTTCAGTGCTGTCTATGGCATCGTCGGCGGAATGGTGGCACTGCTCATCTGGCTGTACCTGACCGCAATGTCGATCTTGATCGGCGGAGAGGTGGCTGCGGTCTTGGAGCGCCGCCTCGGGAAGAAGAGCTCCACCCCCGGGAGTGCCTCGAAGGGCAGCCCCGGGTAGTGGGGCGTAGGGGCCTAAGGGCTTAGGAGCTCAGGACATTCTCCGGCCTGTTATCCGACCGTGTTCTCTGGCACCTTCGGGTCTCTTGGCTGGCTGGCGTTCACTCTTCCAGATCGCCTTCCAGCTCGCGTAGACGGTTCTCCAGCGCTTCCAGACGCTCGAGCAGCTCCTCCTGACTCGAGTTGAAGCTGTGCAAGCGCTCCCGCCAGTCTTCGCTGCTCAACTCCAGGTTGAGACGCTCGATGGCTTCGTCGAATGCCTCGACCTGCAATTCGATGACCTCGTCGTAGTCACCATCCGGTACAACCAGGCCCCGGTGCCCGCCACCAGGGTCGACGTTGAAGTGACGGATGTCGATCTGGGGCCGTTCAGCTTTGGTCAGAGTCGCGTTGAATGCCAGCAACTGAGCATCTCTCCACACTTCGACCCTGACGGCATCTCCTTCTTCATGTCTCGAGATCTCGTGAAACAAATCGACAAAGGAGGCGATGGACTCGTCGTCGACGGTCGTCAAGATGTCCCCGACCTGAAGACCGACACTCTGCGCGGGGCTGTCGTCTGCCACCCGCGAGACCAGCACTCCGACCTCAGCCGGAGCCCCGAAATGCTCGCGCAGCTCGGGAGTCAACTCGACCGCCTCGACTCCCAGATAGCCTCGGCTAGTCATCGTCCCGTAGCCGTGGGCTACTGCGTGGTGCTCCCCGGGACCCGCTACCTTGATGACGCGGGTCTGCCGGATCGCTTCGCTCTCTTCCGTCTGGCTTCCCGCCCAGAGCGGTGCCGCGGCGACCAGTCCGACAGCCATGAGAACGATGGTAAGAGGGAGGGTCCGTCGGGGGGTGAAGATAGAGCCTTCGGTTCGCATAGTCATGGGTCTCCTTTTCTCTTCATTGGATGCGGGGGTCCCCGGGTGCTGCTCGCCGGGTGCCTACCGCTGCAGGTCGAATATCGAGTTTCGTGGGGTCAAAGGCGCCTTGCCCAAGATCCAGGACGAGATCGATTTGACTGTCGCCTCCAAGGTACAAGACAGGCGGAGGCTGGGCGGCGAGCGAGCGCAGGGCCGCTACCTCGTCTTGAAGACTCTCGTACTCCTGGCGAATCCTCTGGGCGCTCTCCTGCTGCACCGTCGGCTCAGCGGCGGGATAGGAGCGGAGCCAGAATCCGAGGGCCAGGCCGACGACTGCCAGTGTCGCGATCGTGGCCAGCCAGCGAGGAGATATGCCGGCCAGCTTCGACGAATGGCGATGGGCGAGCCCATCCAGGACTCGCCTCGTGAAGTCCTCGGAGGCCACTTCTCTTGGCAGCTTCGCCAGGGCCTCTTCGACGGGGGATTGCTGTCGATTCCGTGTCACGATCGTCCTCCCATCTGATAGGGCTCGAGCTCGCCGCGAAGCAGAGCGCGCCCGCGATGCAGCCGTGACTTGACCGTTCCCTCTTGGATGCCCAGAAGATCAGCGATTTCTCGGTGGCTCTTGTCTTCGATGTACGACAGCACGATGGGGGCCCTGTAGCGCAGTGGCAGCTTGGCGAGGGCCCGATTCAGCTCCTGGTTCAACTCGCACCGCAGCACTTCGGTCTGCTGACTGGGCTCTGTCCGATGGCCATTGGAGTGGAAGAAGGCGACTCGCAGCCTCGACCACCGTTGGTCGCGTCTTGCCGCGCTGCGGACCAGATTGGTCGCGATGCGATAGAGGTAGGACTGGAGCCTACCCTTCTCGGAATACCGATGACCCCGTTCATAGAGGCGCAAGAATGCCTCCTGGGCCAGGTCTTCGGCCTGGCCCCTACTGCCGGTCAGGCGGATCAGGTAACTGACTAGGCCGTCCTTGTGACGATCCACCAGTTGCCCAAAGGCAGATCGGTTGCCCTGTCTCGCCAGCTGGAACAGATCGCTATCGCTGTGCGCCGTGGTCTCTGTCACGGCTCCTCCCTTACCCTTATAACGCTCGAAGAGCGTCAGGGTTCCGACGGATGGAGCTCGCCGGCAGCGGTGGGAGTGGGCTCTTGGCCCCCATCTTGGAGTCGACGACGATAGGTGGGAGGGCTTACACCCAGCAGCAGGGAACCGATTCGGACATCGTCCGGGAATCGCGAGACGATCTCTTCAAGGAGAATCTCCTGGACCTGCTCCAGGAGTCGCCCCTGCTCCCGCGCGGGGGACCGCACCAGGTCAGACAGAACTCTCTGGACTTCGTTCCAGCTGCCGGAGCGCGGTGCCAGACCCGACTGGATCTGCTGGCTGGCTTTTCTCAGGCGGCGTCGGAAGGTGCTCTCAGGCAAGCCGACGAAGAGACAGCCGCGACGGGCCACCTGATCGGTAGCGGCGCCGGCTTCGACAATCAGGTCGTCTGCCAGCCAGCGACCGAGGGGCAGGCCCAGTGGAGGATCGCTTTCAGCCGCCAATGCGATTTGTCGCTGTAGGGCTGTCCTGAGCTCTCCCCAGGGATCCCGGCGCCTCTCCTCCTCCCCTTTCACTGCTTGGGTGTTGGCATCGGCCGGCTCGGACGGGGTTCCGGTCTCCCTCACACGGGGTTGCAAGGGTCCGGAGGCGAGCGCCTCACCGGTCAGACCGAGCTCCTCGGGCTCGAGCTCCTCATCGTCGCTGAGGATGACGCTTTGCAGGAGCCGATTTTGGAGCTCGCGCACATTGCCAGGCCAGTCGTGAGCCAGCATCGCCGCTTCTGCCGAGCGGGACAGCGCACGAGCCTGCTTCTGGTACTGGACTGCGTAGAGCTCGAGAAAGTGCCGAGCGAGGTGGAGGATGTCATCGGGCCGCTCTTTGAGCGGCGGAATCTTCAGGTGCAGAACGTTGAGTCGGTGGTAGAGATCTTCCCGGAAGCGCCCCGCCTCCACCTCCCGAGCAAGGTCCCTGTTGGTGGCCGCGATGATCCTGACATCCACTCGGCGGGTCTTGGAGCCGCCGACCGTCGTAAACTGCTTCTCCTGTACGAAGCGCAGGAGCTTGCTTTGGACCTCGAGCGGCAGCTCTCCGATTTCGTCCAGCAGCACGCTTCCACCGTTGGCCTGCAGCAGCCGCCCAGCACGGTTTTGCTGTGCACCGGTAAAGGCGCCCTTTTCGTGCCCGAAGAGCTCGCTTTCGATCAGGGACGAAGCTATGGCCCCACAATCGACGATGACCAGTGCGGCGCTCCTGCGCGGACTGAGCTGATGGATCGTGCGAGCCAGGAGCTCTTTTCCTGTACCACTGGCACCGGTGATCAGGACAGTTGCGTCGGTAGGCGCCGCTCGTCGCGCGGTACCGACCACACTCTCCATCTCGCTCGATCGGTAGACGAGCTTGACCTGCTGCAAGGCCTGGCGAAGGTCACTCAGCTCGGCGCGCAGCCTGCGGTGCTCCATCTCCTGGCGTCGTCTCTCCAGGTCAGCCAGACGAGCCCGGTCCATGGCGACTGCCAATTGGGCCGACAGGGCTTTGAGAAAGATGAGATCCGAAGAGTCGAGCGTCATGGACTGGTGTTGGCCATCGATCATCAGGCAGCCGAGGCAATCGCTGCCGGCGATGAGAGGTACCGTGAAGCAGATTCGTTTCGTCGGTGATGACTGCTGGCCGTCGACTGCAGGCGAGTCGTAGCTGGTCTCGTTCGCTTCCAGCTCGGCGGCAGCGATTTCCAGGCGCTGGCGCTCCTCAGTGTCGAGCTCGAGAGTCTCGATTCGACTCTGCAACCCGCTTCCACCATCGGTGCGAGTCAGACCCCGCAAGATCTGCAGATGGCCCTCTTCGTCTCTGGTAAAGAGCCCGATGCGGCTGGGTAGGAAGGCCGTATAGAGCTTGTCGACAACCTGAGCTGAAAGATCATCGAAGGCATCATGCAGGGCGATGATGTCGATCGTGTCCCTGAGCAGAACCATGTTGCGGTAGTCCTTCGCCATGTTGCCGGTGAAGATGCCGCTCAGTCGATCGAAGCTGCCGACCTGTTGGGAAGCGAAGTCCTCTTGCCAGCTCACCACCGTGCCGCCGCCCATGCGCTTGGCCGTATTCAAGGCCTGATCCGCTCGACCTACCAACTCGAGAGGATTGGCAACGTCCGCCTGCCCGCATTGGAGGGTGGCCAGCCCTATGCTGAAGGAGAGCGAGACCTGAGAGTCGAGGAGGCTGAGGCTGCCGAGGAGCTGCTCGGCGCGCTCGGCGATCTCCCGAGCCTCGTGAGCCGGGGTTTCGGAAAGAACTACCGCGAAGACTACGCCCCCGTAGCGTGACACCAGGTCGGTACCCCGGAGCGTCGTGCGCAGAGCCTCACTGATGGCGCGGATGCACTGGTCGCCGCTCTCCCGGCCGAAGCGTTCGTTGACGATGTAGAAATCGTCCGGGTTGATAAGGAGCAGAGACAGAGGCGAGCTTTCGTCGACCGCCTCGCGGAATCGGTCGGCGAGGACCGCCTGGAACTCCTTGCGATCGGGCAGGCCAGTGTTGGGATCCTTCAGGATCGCCGAGACCTGGCTGGTGTGACTGGCCAGGGCTCCGCCAAGGGCGAATAGCCAATCCCACCAGTGCTCCGGATCCTGGGCCTGTCGCAGGCTGCTGGGTAGATAGCTGCTGGCCAGGCGGTCCAATACCGTGCCCTTTCCGGCGGCGAAGCGAAGGCCGATCCAGGCCCCCAGGAGGGGACCACCTTTGCCTTCCCGGGCGTCGCTGCGTCGCCGCTGGCCCTCGTCGCCGAACAGAGCCCCGAGCGTCAATGGGGGCTCCACCGATGGCAGCGGCACCAGGCCGGAATCGGCGGCCTCGCTGATGACGAGGGACGGTATTCCGGAGCTCTCTTCGTCCCCGTTCCCCGCGCTGGTCTTCGCTATGTGGTTGGCGAACGCCTCCGCGGACTCGAGGTCTTCGAGTTCCGGAACCGGGGGAGCTTCACCGTCGTGGATCAGCAGGGGACGCGCCAGGCGACTCATCGGCTCCGGGATGAAGAGGCTGGCACATTCCGCGCCGCTGAGACGGCGTATGCCCTGGACGTAGGAGCGGAGAAGTGCCGGTGCTTCGATCATGGGCGGGTTCGAGGGCAAGAAACTGATGAGAATCCCATCAGAGTGGCGTATGCGCCATAATTTTGCCCGAGAGTAGCACGGGGCTCAGCCGTCGGCAGTCGAATATTTCGCAGTACTCTAGCCCGCATTGCTTCTGACCCCGCGTGCAGATTGCGGGCGATCTTCAGTAGATGCCGTGGGGCTCAGAAGCAATGCTGGCTGGGGCCTGTCAGCGGTTGAGAATCCGGTCCAGCAGCCATCCGAGCAGGCTCAGGAGCGAGCCCGAGCCGGCAACGCTTTCCGACCATCCGGATCCAGCGCCCAGGGTTGGCATCTGCCTGTCGAAATCCGCTCGCCGCTCGAGGTCGGCTTCCATCTCCCGGCGAAGCCGTCTGGCCTCTGATTCGCCTCCGGTGCGGATCCAACGCACCACCGCATCGAGCTCGTTGGCATCGAACCACAGGCCGTGGGGTCGACAGCTGTCGACAATGATGCCGCTCTTGCGACCGAAGTTCAGCCGGTGCATCAGCTTGCCGCAGACCGGGCAGGGACGATAGAGGCGAGTCTGGTCCTGTCCAGCCGCCGGAACTGTCTCAATCGACCCCTTCCGGGTCGATGTCAGCTCGGTGGTCATGGAGGCCTCTCTCACTCTCTCCATCAAGACTTGTGCCGTGTCCTTGGCCAGCCAGAGACCGGCACAGCGGGGGCACTCGAGGACCGACACCGGGGGCTGGCCGAGCTCACGACTGGTCAGGTGGATGGAGTCGGAGCACGCGGGGCATGGCGTCAGGCTCCGTTCTCCGGCTCTGCCGGCAGGCAGCAGCGGGGTAGCGCAGTGATGGCAATAGCGGGCACGGTCACTGACGCGTGCCATGCACGCTGGGCAGATTGTGTGCAGATCCCGCTCGTGGAGGGTGAAGTCAGCGTCGCAGAAGCGGCAGGTGGCGGATTCTGCCTGGCGAGGCGCTCCACACGCCGAGCAGCGGACCACGGCGGCGTCGTGAGGTGACGGTACCGGCACCTCGAGAATCTCGCTGCAGAGGCAATGAAAGCGGTCTCCGGCCTGCAGCTCGCCAGCGTCGTATTGGCGTTTGCAGGAGGGGCAGGAAACGAGCAACCGCATGCGAACAGGATGGTGCAAACCCACTTCGGAGTCAATTGAATCCGTCGGCAACGTCAAAAGGGCTGAGTTTGCTTGAAACAAATGGTGATTCCGATACGTAGAAACGAGCGTCGGAACCAATACGCGAAAGCAACCAAGGCCAGGTTGATGGAGGCTGAAATGACTGAACGATCCGAAGCGAAGAACGGCACCAGGCGAGGGAAGAAGTTGTGGCGGTGGATGTCGTTGGCCGTTGCTGTCCTCCTGCTGGTCGCCGGCGCTGTGACGTTGATGAACGTGAGTGCCGCCAGAGCCAACGGTGCGTCGACGGTAGAGGAGAGTTCCGACGCGTCCGAGAGCGCCGCCTCGACGCCGGAGGATACTGACGACGAGAAGAAGGGCGACGAGGAAGGCGACGATGCCAAGACGCCAGTGCCGGTCGAAGTGGCCTCGGTGGAGGAGGGCTCTGTTTCCGCCTACACCAGCTCCACGGCCAACCTGGTTGCCGAGAACGAGGTCAAGGTCCTCTCCGAGGTCGAAGGACGTGTCCTGACGCTGCGGGTCGAGGAGGGCGACTGGGTCAAGAACGGTCAGGTTCTGGCGACTCTCGTGCGGGACGACCAGGCAATCGCGTTCAAGAAAGCGCAGCTCCAGGAGACCAATGCCCGCGCCGCCTACGACCGGGCCAAGGAGTTGGTGGAAAGGGAGCTCATCAGTCGCGAGGAATTCGACAAGCTGAGTATCGACTACGAAATCGCTCAGCAGGAGCTTGCAGAAGCCGAATGGGCTCTGAAGAAGACCACCATCATCGCGCCGTTCTCGGGCCGGATCACGGCTCGAATGACGCAGCTGGGCCAACATGTGCGCCCCGGCGATGAGCTCTTTCAAGTGACCGACTTCGACCCGCTCGTAGCCCGCATCTATCTGCCGGAGCGTGATGTTCTGGGGCTGGAGGAAGGCCAGGACGTCCAGATTCGGCTCGATGCAGCAACCGAGGTGTACTTTGCTGGGCGGATTCGCCAGATCAGCCCCGTTGTCGACACCTCTACCGGAACCGTGAAAGTGACGGTCGAAGCGACCGAACCACCCGAGCAGGTCCGACCCGGTAGCTTCGTCACCGTCAACATCGTCCGCGAGACGCATTCCGACGCGCTGCTCCTGCCCCGTGAGGCGGTGCTCAGAGAGCTTCAGAAGGCTCATGTGTACGTGGCTGAAGACGACGTTGCGGAGAAAAGAGCGGTGACTCTGGGCCTGGAGGAGGGCGAACTGATCGAGGTCCTCTCCGGCGTCGCGGCAGGTGACCGGGTGATCGTGACCGGACAGGGTGGCCTGAAGGATGGCTCCGCCGTCAAGATCCTGATCGCGGATGCCAACGTGGGATAGGGCCGCCATCATGCGCCTAGTCGATTTCTCCCTGCACCGTCGGGTGACGGTCTCCATGATAGCTGTCGCCCTCGTTCTCTTCGGTCTCGTAGCGTTCAGCCGGCTTTCCATCAATCTGCTGCCGGATCTTTCGTATCCCAGCCTGACCGTGGAGACAAAACTCTCTGGCGCCGCGCCCGCCGAGATGGAATCCCTGGTCTCGCGCCCAATCGAGGAGTCGGTCGGCATCGTCGCTGGAGTCAAGCGCTTGACCTCCGTGTCACGTCCCGGCCTGTCACAGGTGACGATGGAGTTCGAATGGGGCCGCAACATGGACTTCGCCTCGCTCGACGTGCGGCAGAAGCTCGATGTCGTGAGGCTCCCCCGCGACGTGACGAAACCGGTGGTGCTGCGCTTCGACCCCACAAACGACCCGATTCTGCGCCTCTATATGCAGGGGACAGACGACCTCTTCCAGCTTCGCTATGTTGCCGAGGAGGTGCTGAAGAAGGACCTGGAATCGACCGAAGGCGTGGCCGCCATCAAAGTCAACGGTGGTTACGAAGAGGAGATCCAGGTCAGGGTCGACGAAGGCAAGTTGGCGCTTCTGGGCCTGAGTATCCAAGCGGTGAACGAGGCGCTGCTCAAAGATAACGTGAATCAGGCTGGCGGCAGTCTCTACGAGGAGGAGGCCCGCTATCTGGTGCGCTCCAACAACGAGTTCGTGGATCTCGAGGACATCATGGATACTGTCCTGCTGGCCCAGGACGGGAGGGTGGTCAGGGTGGCCGATGTCAGTGAGGTGACTCGTGGCCACAAGCAGCGTGAAGTCATCACCCGATTCGACGGCCGCGAAGCTGTGGAGTTGGCGATCTACAAAGAAGGCGACGCCAACACGGTACAGGTGGCCAAGGCAGTGGAGCGTCGTCTCGAGAGCATTTCGAAAGAGCTCCCCGAAGGTATCGAGGTGGTTACAGGAGTCGACCAGTCCAAGTTCATTCAAGCTTCTATTCGTGAGGTCCTGAGCAATGCCCTGCTGGGTGGCGGAATTGCCATTCTGGTGCTGCTCTTCTTCCTCAAGGATGCTCGCAGCACCCTGATCATCGGTGTCTCGATACCCATCTCCGTGGTCGCCACATTCTTCCTGATGTACCGCACCGGTACATCTCTCAACATCATGTCTCTCGGTGGGCTTGCACTCGGTGTCGGGATGCTGGTGGACAACGCCATCGTGGTGTTGGAGTCCATCTTCAAGCACCGCGAGGCGGGAGCCTCCGCCTTCGAGGCGGCACGCGACGGAGCCTCGGAGGTCGGTCGCGCCGTGGCAGCGTCGACGCTGACCACCGTGGCGGTGTTCCTGCCCGTGGTCTTCCTGCAGGGAATCGCGGCCCAGCTCTTCCGCGACATGGCTTTGACGGTCTCGTTTGCCCTCCTCGCCTCGCTGGCCGTCGCCCTGACCTTGATTCCCATGATGTCGGCGCTGGCCGGTGGCGGCCCGAGCGTGGACGGCGCCACGTCGGTTGCTGCAGTCGGCCAGGGTGGAAGAGTCCGGCGGGCCTTTCACATGGTGTTCGTCGGTCTGCCGTCTCTGGTGATTCGAGGAGTTCGCTTCGTGCTGAGCTGGATCGGCAAGGGGCTGACGCTGCTGGCGCTGCCCTTCTCACGCGCCTTCGACAAAGCCCTCGGATGGGCGGCGGCAGCCTATCCACATATTCTCCGCGGCGCTTTGCAGGCGCGCATGGTCGTCCTGGCGATCGTCCTGGTGGCTTTCGCGGCTTCGATCTGGATGATCCCACGACTCGGCTTCGACCTTGTGCCAACGATTTCGCAGGGCGAGTTCAGCTTCATGGTGGAGCTTCCGGAAGGGACTCCGCTCGAGATCACCGATCGCTTCATCAGGGATGCCGAAGCCGTATTGGACGGCAACGAGCTGGTCGCGTCGCACTCTTCGATGGCGGGTGGGCGGGGGCTGTCGCTGACCAACACAGGTACCGAGGGTGAGAACGCGGGCCGAATCCAAGTGCGGATGGCTCAGGGAACATCGCCCGAGCAGGAGGCTGGCGTGATTGCCGAGTTGCGAGAACGTCTCGAGGTCTCCGGGCTGGCGCGCTTCAAGTTCGAACGGCCGACCTTCTTCAGCTTCAGGACCCCGATCGAAGTCGAGGTCTACAGCGACAACCTGACCGAGCTGCACCTGGCGACGACAGAGCTCAGGCAGCGCATCGATCAGATTCCAGGTCTTGTCGATGTCAAGTCCTCAGCCGAGTTGGGCAATCCGGAGCTGCAGGTCGTTTTCGACCGCAATCAGCTGTCCCAGCTCGGACTCAATCTGGGTGACGTGGCAGACACCCTTCGCAAGAAGGTGCAAGGCGATGTGGCCACCCGGTTCACCGAAGGCGACCGGGAGATCGACATCGTCGTTCGCTCCGTGGACCTGGGCCAGGCCTCGGTGGGCGACGTCAACAACTTCATCATCGCGCAGCGTGACTCCGTGCCGATCTATCTGAAGTCGGTGGCTGCCGTGACCTTGGTCGAGGGCCCCAGCGAGATTCGGCGAATCGGCCAGAAGCGCACCGGCGTCATTTCGGGCAATCTGGCGGGTCGGGACATGGGTGCGGTGGCGTCGGATGTCCGGGCAGTTCTCGCCGAGACACCGTTGCCTCCAGGGGCTACGGCGGCCTTGAGCGGACAAGAGGAGGAGCGGGCCGAGGCCGTGCGCTCCCTGATGATGGCCATGGCCCTGGCGATCTTTCTGGTCTACCTGGTGATGGCCTCGCAGTTCGAGTCGTTCCTGCACCCGTTCGTCATTATCTTCACCCTGCCGCTGGGAGCCATTGGGGTCATCGGGGCACTGGCGATCACCGGTCGGACGATCAACATCGTGGCCATGATCGGGGCGGTGATGCTAGCCGGAATCGTGGTCAACAACGCGATTGTGCTGGTGGATGCCGTCAACCAGCGGCGTCGGTCCGGCATGGGGCGAACGGAGGCTTTGATCAGTGCCGGCAGTGACCGACTCCGGCCAATCCTCATGACCTCGGCGACGACCATTCTGGGTCTGCTGCCGATGGCACTGGGGCTCGGCGAAGGAGCGGAGCTGCGAGCGCCACTGGCCATTACCGTAATCGGCGGTCTGAGCGTGGCCACGCTGCTGACTCTGGTGGTGATCCCGGTGGTCTACTCCCTGGTCGACCGCAGGCCCGATCCGATAGCGCATGAAGAGCTGGCAGCAGATTCTGGCCCCGCCGATGGCCTGGTGACACAGCCTCTTGGAGAGACGAGCTGATGAGGTTCTCGCATCTGGCCGTCAATCGGCCGATTACCACCGCGGTGCTGTTGATCAGCGTGCTGGTGATCGGAGGGATTGCCATCGTGCGGCTGCCGCTGGCGTACCTGCCCGAAGTGGACGTCCCCTTCATCGGGGTGCAGATCCCCTTCCCGAACTCCAATCCCAAGGAGATCGAGAAGGAGATCATCAAGCCGGTGGAAGAGGTCTTGTCCACGTTGTCGGGGGTCAAGACACTCAATGCCACTGCCAGCGCCGATCAGGCTGAGTTCTTCCTGGAGTTCGATTGGGGTAACGAGCTGGACATCGTTCGCATGCAGGTCAGCGAAAAGATGGACCAGATCAAACCGGAGTTGCCGCCGGATATCGGGGACGTCGTCATCTTCTCCTTCAACACCAGCGATATTCCTGTCGTCCAGGCCCGCCTCTCGGCCCAAGGTGTCGATCTGTCGGAGAACTACGAGCTCATCGAGGCGCGGATCCTGAACCGAATTCGACGGGTGCCAGGAGTGGCCAGGGTCACGCTGGAGGGGGTCGAGCCGCGAGAGATCTTCATCGACCTGATTCTCGACCGCGTCAAGAAACACAATGTCGACGTCGGAGCTCTGATCGCGCAGCTGCGGGGAGCCTCGTCCAATCTCGTATTGGGCCAGATCGAGGATGGTGGGTTGCGATTCAGCGCCAGGGCTCTCGGTGAGTTCACCTCGGTCGAGGAGATCGGCAACCTGATCATCAACGATCAGGGCCTGAAGGTGCGTGACATCGCCGAGCTCAGCTACGAGGAGCCGCCGTATCCTCATGGGCGTCATCTCGATCGCCAGTTCGCGGTGGCCCTGGAGGTTTTCAAGGAGTCCACCGCCAACACGGTCGAGGTGGTGCGGGATGTGATGGCGGTCATTCAGAATGACATCAACAATGACACTTTGTTGCAGGGAGTGACCCTCTTCGTTTGGGAGGACCAAGGGGAGGAGATCACCGGTGGTATCCAGGGACTCCTGAAGGCCGGCAACATCGGCGCCCTGCTGGCCATGCTCAGCCTCTATTTCTTCCTGCGCCGCCTGGACTCGACGCTCATCGTCTCCATGTCCATTCCGTTTTCGATCATCGCCGCCTGCGGGTTGATGTATTTCATGGGTAAGAGCCTCAACGTCCTGTCGATGATGGGTCTCATGCTGGCGGTCGGGATGTTGGTGGACAACGCCGTCGTTGTCCTGGAGTCCATCGACCGAACCCACAGGACCGAACCGGATCGAAAGAAGGCAGCCAAGATCGGAGCCGACCAGGTGGCAGTCGCGGTCTCGGCCTCGACGCTCACCACACTCATCGTCTTCCTGCCCCTGATCGTCGGTGCCAAGGTCCAGCTCACCACCTGGCTCGGTGAGATAGGAATCGCCATCGCCATTGCATTGGCCTGCTCCCTGTTCTCGTCTTTGACCCTGATTCCACTGATGTCAGCCTATTTTCTGGGCCGCAAGAAGCCCAGGCCGGTCAAGTCCGTCACGTGGCTCGAAGATCGTTATGTCTCCCTGCTTGGCTGGACCCTGCAACACAAAGGCAAGACCTTCGGGTTGCTACTTCTCGCGCTCGGCATCGGTCTGTTGCCCTTCTTCACGGGAATGGTCGAGTCCGCCATCTTTTCTGGCGGCGTCAACAAGCGACTGTTCTTGAGCTACGAGTTTGCCGATTTCACCTACAAGTCTGACGCCGAGAAGGTCGTAGACAAGGTGGAGGCCTTCCTTGATACGAAGCGCGAGGAGTTCTTCATCGAGTCCATCTACAGCTACTACGCCGAGAGTCGGGCTGAAACCTCGATCGTCCTGAGTCGTCAGGACTTCGACGATGAGACCATCAAGGAACTGCGTCAGAAAGTCCGGGATTCGTTGCCGGAGGTCGCCGGGGTCGAATTCTATTTCGACGATGATGAAGAGGAAGGTGGCAACACGACCTATTTCGCGGTCAAGTTCTTCGGTCAGGACACCGGCGTGCTCGAGAGCTTCGCCACCGAGGCGGCCAGGCGCGTTGAAACCCTCAAAGGGGTAGAGGACATCCGGACCTCTTTCCGCGACTCGCAGCGCGAGATCCAGGTCAAGATCGACCGCGACAAGGCGCAACGTCTCGGGTTGACGGCCCAGGATCTGGCCGACATCTTCTCGTTCAGTCTCGGCTCCATGCGCCTGCCGCGCTTCAATGCCGGCGAGCGCGAGGTCGACACGTGGTTGGCGCTGCGATTGGAAGACCGTCAGAACCTTGAGGACCTCAAACAGATCCAGATTGGGGGCGCAGACGGCCAGAGTCCCTTTGTGCTGGGCGATATCGCCCGTTTCGAGGTAGTGCCAAGGCCCAAGGAGATCGTGCGTGAGAATCGCAAAGTCAGGGTCGCCGTCCGCGGGACCTATGAAGGAGAGAACTGGAAGGAAACCCAGGAGGAGATGGCTGGTTTGATGGATGCCTTCGCCCTGCCACCAGGTTACTCGTGGTCATGGGGTGACCGAATCATCGAGCAACAGGATCAGAACGCGCAAATGGGCATCAACTTCCTGTTGGCTCTGGTTCTGGTGTATCTGGTGATGGCATCGTTGTTCGAGTCCCTCGCTCAGCCATTCGCCATCCTCTTCTCGATCCCGTTCGCTTTGCCCGGAGTCGCCTGGATGTTGGCCTTGACCGGCACGACCTTCAATCTCATGGGTCAGATCGGGCTGCTGATCCTCATGGGGATCGTGGTCAACAATGGAATCGTGCTGCTCGATCACATCAACCGTCTCCGACGCACAGGTCTGTCGAGAGACGAGGCGATCCTCCAGGCCGGGCGGGATCGACTGCGTCCGATCCTGATGACGGCGGCGACTACCATCATCGGTCTGCTACCTCTGGCTCTTCGCGGCCCCAATACCGCCGGCATCTTCTACTACCCGCTGGCCAGAACGGTCATGGGAGGACTGATGTCCTCGGCGGTGCTGACTCTTCTTGTATTGCCTTACGTCATGATCGGCGTCGAAGGCGTCGCTCATTGGGCGAAGCGGGTTTGGAAAGGCTCCAGGAAGCTCCCGGAGTCCTCCGCAGCCGTCGACAGGCCATCTGGAGAGCCAGCCGTGGCCGTATCTGCCAGTTAGGAGGCTTGCTCAGTTTTGGTCGATCGATGAGAGATCTGGCTGCCGGGCCGCGGACGGTCATCCCCTTTCCCTGGTTCACGACCTGCCTTTTGCCCTGGGGCCAGATCTCTCATCGATCGACCGCTTTGGCGCCTATGCCCGTCACCCTGAAGAGGCTGGAGATCCTGCAATAGCTCCTCTGCCACCGCTGCAGCGGCGCGGGGATATACTACCGGCCACATGCCCGAGTCGTCCTCGCCTCCGGCCCCCCTGACTAGAGATCTGCTGCGGGAGCTGCACGCCTTCCTGAGTCTCGAAGCGCCGTTTCTGATTCGAGATCTGCCGCAGGTCACGACTGAGCACCGCCTCGAGAAAGCGCTTCTCGGGCGCATAGCTGAGCGCTATCGGACCGGTCCCGGCTTCGCCGCCGCGGAGCTCTACCCGGCCATGACACATCAGATGGCGGTGTCGGGGGGCAGGCGGGACCTCGAGACGCTGGTACGCGGCTTCTTCGATCGCCGACGTATCAAGGCGAGCCTCACACCGCATGAGCGCAGGCTGATGCTGCGCACCATGTTGCTGACCCGTGAGGTGGACGAAGTCTTGAAGCGGGCCTTCGACAAGAAGGAGATTCGCTGGGGGTCCTTTCCATCACCGCAGAAGGGATTTCGATCGACGGGGCAAGAGGCCATCGTGGGTTCCGCCCTCCGTTTGCGGCGCTATCCCGAGTACGGGCAGGGAGAGACTTATCGAGGGGACTACATCAGTCCCCTGATCCGCGATCTGGGCGCTCTGCTCATGTTCCTTCCCGACCCGCTACATCCTCTCCTGGTGCAGTACGGCAAGACAGGTACGCCCGTGGATGGGCGCGACATCCACCTGGGGGACTTCGATCGGGGTGTCCTGCCACCGGCGGCGCCGTTGGCCACCGCAACCCAGACCCTCCTGGGAATGGCCTATGCCTTCAAGTCGCGACGGGAGGATCGCGTTTGCGTGAGCTTCATCGGCGACGGCGGATCGAGTCTGGGGGAGTGGCACGAGGCGGTGAATTTCGCCGCCGCCAAGCAACTGAACATGGTCTTCGTGGTCGAGAACAACCAGTGGGCTCTGGGCACCCACGTCTCTGAGCAGACGGTAGCGCGCCGGTTCGCCGCCAAGGCGGTTGGCTACGGCATTCCGGGTGTGACGTTGTTTGGCAATGATCCAGATGAAGTGGCGGCCGGCGTGACCTGGGCGGCGGAGCGCGCCAGGCAGGGGCAGGGGCCGACGCTGATCGAGCTGATTACCTATCGCCGGGCCGGTCACGCGCACCATGACGACGATCGATTCCACGGTAGCTCGGAAGCCAGGATCGCCGGCTACGAGTTCGCTGAAGAAGGGGCGGCCTGGGAGGTTGTAGACCCAATCGCGCTGTACTCCAAGAGGCTCGACAAGCTCGGTCTACTGACCGAGCGAGAGTTGGCCGAGCTCCGGCGAGAAGCTCGAGCACAGGTATCGGAGGCAGTAGGCGAGGCCGCCAGAGCCGAATGGCCGGAGCCGGCCGTCTATCGAGATCGGGTCTTCGCACCGAGCGTTGCCAGTTCTCCGTCAATCTCGAGAGAGCCCCGGACCAAGACCATGTCCTACGACGAAGCGGTTCGGCAGGCAATGACCGAGTTGATGGACGATGACGAAGGGGTCTTCGTCCTGGGTGAGGACGTGGGTGGGCGATATGGAGGCGCCTTTGGAGTCACCAGAGGCCTGACCAAACGGTTCGGGGAGGATCGATGCCTGAACACTCCACTCGCTGAGTCCGCCATCGTGGGCTGTGCGGTCGGGGCGGCCCTGCTGGGCATGAGGCCGATCGTGGAGATCCAGTTTGCCGACTTCCTGGCGCCGGCGTTCAACGCCCTGGTGAACAACGCGGCGAAGATTCACTGGCGTTGGGGCCGGCCCGTGCCGATGGTGGTCCGGCTCCCCTACGGCGGAGCGACAGGAACCCAGTCTCCATTGCTGGGGGGAGGTCCCTATCACAGCCAATGTCCGGAGATGTGGTTTGTCCACACCCCGGGCTGGAAAGTCGTGGCTCCTTCCAACCCCGTTGACGCCAAGGGCCTGATGATCTCCGCGGTGCGAGACGAGAATCCGGTGATCTTCTTGGAGTCGAAGGGGCTCTACGGCTTCTTTCGTTCCGATCTGCGACAGGAGGTGCCGCTGGGAGTGGAGCATCAGGTGCCGCTGGGCAAGGCCGCGGTTGCGCGTCGGGGATCGGATCTGACGATCGTCACCTATGGTGCGATGGTGTGGACGGCTCTCCAGGCAGCCGATACGCTGGCCGACCAGGGAATCGATGCGGAAGTCGTGGATCTGCGGACTCTTGTGCCCTTGGACGAGAAAACGCTTTTCGATTCGGTGGAGAAGACGAGCCGGATCCTGGTGGTGCACGAGGCTACGCGCCGTGGTGGGCTGGCCGGAGAGCTGGCGGCGTTGGTCGCCGATGAACGCTTCTACTTCCTGGATGCGCCGATTCGCAGAGTCACCGCTCCCGACACCCCGGTGCCCTATGCACCTCCACTGGAGCTCGACTACCTACCCAAGAGAGAACAAGTTATCGAAGCAGCGATTCGGCTGGTCGAGGAGTAGTCTTCGAGTCGCACGGGCCCTACTCGTTCGATCCCGCTGTGACACTCCGGTCGCCGGAAGCCTCGTCTGCTCGATCAGTGACCCAGTACCTGCCGAGGGCGTGCCGGGCCTCGGGGTCCTTCATCGAGAAGTCTCGATCCCATGGGTCCGGGCCGGGGATCCACTTCCACCAGAACATGCCGCGCACGAAGGGCTGCTCCTCGATGCGCTCCAGGGCGACCTCGATGAGCCTCTGTCGCAACAGCAGTGCCTGCGGGTTGTCCTCCAGTCCAGGGCTCCATGGCTCACGGGCCGCACTGTGGGATCGGCTGTAGCCGATCTCGGCAAAGAAGATCGGCTTGTCCCGATACTTCGATGAAAGAGACGAGAGTTGTCGAAGGGGTTCGTTCCATCCCTGCCACAGGTTCTCTCGACTGGGGTCTTGATCGAGACTCAATGGGAAGTAGGCGTGAACCCCAATCCAATCCAGGGCATCCCAGAATGGGACCCTGTCGAGAGAGTCCCAATTGGCGGCATAGGTTACCGAGCCGTCGTAGACCTCTCGAACCGCCGAGATGATCCGCCGCCAGTCCTGTTCTCGATGCGTGGTCTTCTCGTACTCTACGCCGATGGCGAAGATTTCGACGCCGCTCCTCTGGGCGAAGCGAGCCTGGTCGACGATGAAGCCCTGATAGCTGTCGAAGAAACGCCGCCAGGCTGCCTCATCCGTGCCGAACTCGATGTCCCCACGCCATTCGAAGCTGCCCCAATAGGCCAGATGGGGTTTCCAGAACAGCCGCATACCAGCGGTGCGGGCGATCTCGACGGCACGCTCGAGGTAGGCGACTTCGCTGGCTGGACGGCTGCCCACGGCTCCGTCGCGGCTGACCCTGGCGTAGGGATGAATCGCGATCCAATCGACCCCGAGCTCCTCGAGTTGGTCGAGGGCGTCGACCATCGAGGGTGAGCCCCAGATCTGTCCGGCGCGGGGGCACGAGACGATCATTCCCCTCATGAAGGCCTCTTCCGAGAGGCCGTTCCCGGTCGCGAGCGGAGTGCCCGATCTGGGCTCAGATCCCGCTTGCCAAGGCAGGGTACTGAGAATGCCTGCAACCAGGATCGTGCGGATGGTGAAGATCTTGAAGGGTTTCATCGAGAGCACTTACGTTGATCGGGGCGGGAGGGTTCTAGGGGCCGACCTTCACTCCAGATCTCTCAGGGTCAGAGGATCCCGAGCTGGCAGGTGTCGGACTCGATGGCGAGTGACCTTCTCGAGTTGCGACTTCCCTTCTGGCGCACCCTGGGCGATGTCGTGCCAACGGCCTACAACGAGGTAGAGGAGCTGATCAGGTAGTAGGTAGATGCTGGCCGCCCGCAAGATGTCGTCGGCGGTCGTGGCCTCGATTCCCCGCAGGTAGAGGTCCCAATAGTCGTAAGGCCGCTGCAAGAGCTCGTTTTCGGCCAGCAGGCCGGCGATTTCCTCGGCGGTGTCGAAGGAAAGTCGCAACTTCCCAAGGAGAGTCAGTTTGGCGACCTCCAGCTCTGTCGTGTGCACCGGCTCCGTGAGGATTCGATTTACCTCCTCGAGGCTCAGCTCGACTGCGCGCGCTACCTGAGAGCTGCTCGTGTCGAAGAATACCTGGAAGTCCCCTACCCAGAGCTCGCCGGGATCGAGTCGAGCGGAAGCCCGGTAGACGAGGCCTTCGGCAGTTCGCAGTCGGCCAGCGACGCGAGAGATGGCTCCGGAACCACCCAGAATCTCACCGAGGACCTCGAGGGCGAAACGGTCCTCGGAGTCCCATGGCACTTCCTGGGCAAGCCTCGCGCCGAGAGCGACTTTGGCCTGGGGGAAATCGGCTTCGTAGTGATAGAGACCCGGCGTCGGACCGAAGCTCGGGCCCTCGGGAGGCCAGGGAATCGACCTGCTGTCAGCTTGAGCGGATTGATGGCTCGACCACCGGGCGATTCTCTCTTCGAGAGAGGCCAGGAGTGTGTCGACTTGGAAGTCGCCAGAAACGGCGAATATGAGGTTCTCCGGTCGCCAATAGGTCTGCTGGAACCGAATCAAGGCTTGGGTGTCCATGGCTTCCAGGCTGCTGGGCGTGAGCGGCCTGGTTGAGAAGTGCCGCCGACCGAAGACAAGCCACTGCCATTCTCTTTCGAGGATGTCCAGAGGATCCTGATTCCGCCGACTCATGCTCTCCCGCAGGTTGGTCTTGACGCTTTCGAGGCGGTCCTCCTGAAAGACGGGCGAGGAGAGCACTTCGAAGAACAGATCCAGGGCTTCGTCGAGGGCCCAGGTGGGCACGCTCAGACTGGCCGCGCTGCGGGTGAAGCCGGCGAAAGATGTGATGCGAGCTCCAAGTTCATCGACCCTGTCATCGAAACTGTCGGCGGAGCGCAGCCGGGTACCACCCCGCCTCACGAGAGCGCCGGTCAAGGAGGCGAGACCAGCCTGGAGAGGTGGCTCGAGAAACGAGCCCGCTCGGAGGGCGACCGCGACCTCCACCAGGGGCAGGGTGTGGTCTTCGGCAAGATAGACGACGGTGCCCTTGTGGATATCTCGGCGACGACCCTCAGCTGTTGGCAGCTGGATCTCACGCTCGTCGAAGCTCAACGCGAGAGGGCTGCTTGGAATGGAGGGCTGCTCCGCCGAGAACACAACCACGCCACAGGCAAGCCACAGCGCACCGGCCGGCCCGATGAGCCTGCCGTTCATGGTGCCGCCCCGCCTTCGATACCTTGCGGCCCAGAGACCGCCGGTCGATCGCCGCCATCCGTCCGACGATAGAAGGCGACGATTCTTCCGCCGGGCTCGAGATAGCGTCTGGCCGCGGCTCGTACCTGCTCGCTCTCGACCTGAAGCACCTGGCGGGGCCAGGAGTTGATCTCCCTCCAGTCGCCCATGCCCTGGTAGACGAGGAGCTGGACGAGAAGAGATGCAGGCTCCTTGAGCCGCCGAAACGAGTCGGCTGTCAGTCGGTTCTTTGCCCGCAGGAGCTCTTCGGCTGTCACCAGCTCTGTCTTGAGCTTGGCCACCTCCTGGTCCCAGGCAGTCAAGAGGTCTTCGGGGCGCGAAGATCCCTTGGTTTCGGCCTGAAAGGCGAAATATCCAGCCTGACGCAGTTGATTCTGCTGTGCAGAGGCCGAGAACGCGATCTGCCTGCCGAGGACCATTGTGCGATAGAGCCTGCCGGACCGCCCGTTGAGTACGGCTGCCAGAACCTCCAGAGCGCGAGAGTCGGCGTCCCCGAAGGCTGCGGAGGGGTAGAGAACCTGCACTCGTGATGGGCATCGGCATTCGAGGGTCAGGGTGCGTCCTCCTGCAAAGTCGTCGGGCGCTGGCAGAGGCACCCGGATGCGGGGGCTGGCTTCGCGAGGTGGGATGCGTCCGAAGTACCTCTCGGCGAGTCCGCGGACCTGCTCGGGATCGAAGGCCCCGACCAGGGCCGCCGTGATGCGCTCTGGCGCGTAGTGCTGTCGGAAGAAGAGCCGGGCCGATTCCCGGGTCAGCCCTTCCAGATCCTCGGGAGCCCCTTGTGGATCCCAGGCATAGGGGTGCCGGCCCCAGAACTCCGACTTCAGCTGCTCGTCGGCGGACCCGGTAGGATTGGATTCGATGCGCAGACGGCGCTCTTCGTGGATGACATCGAGCTCCTTGTAGAACTCCCGGAGGACGGGCTCCGACATTCGGTCGGACTCCAGCCAAAACCAGGCTTCTAGCTTCTCCGCCGGCACGGTGACGTAGTAGAACGTCAGGTCACGAAGGGTATGAGCGTTGAGTCCTACCGCACCCAGCCGGGAGTAGAAGAGCGAGAACTGACCGAGAAGGGCTTGAGAACGAGCCTCGGCCTGGAGGAGTCGTAGCTGCGCCTCGGAATCGGCAATTCGCTGCTCGAGCTTGGCACGCTTCTTCGTTGCAGCGTCTGAAAGCGCCGACCTGAGCTCGCGCAACTCGGACTGGAGTCGGTCCTCCCGGTCGAGGAGGACCATCTCCCTCTCGATGTCGCGGGTACCGACAGTTCTCGTCCCCTTGAACATCAGATGCTCGAGTAGGTGGCTCAGGCCTGTCTTGCCTGGAGCCTCGTCGGCCGATCCGACCTCGACCACCCAGCCGGCTGCGATGGTGGTCGTTTCAGGTCTCTCGACCAGCAGAATTCTCATGCCGTTGTCGAGCTGGATTGTCTCGACCGGCACCTGTGCGGTGAGATCGGCAGCGGCCTCGAGCAAGACCCCAGAAAGCAACAGGGGAGCGGCCCAAAGTGCAACGCTGCGCCAATGGGCTCGCCGCCGACGTGCGTCGACTATCGGTTCGCAGAAGGGTGCCAAGTTCTCATCCGGTTGAGGTGCGGAATAGGCTGTTGAGCGGCGTTCGATAGTAACACGGCGCCTGCTCATGGTCGGGTCCCAGAAAGATCCGGTCTGCGGTACCATTCGATTGCAGTGCAGAGATTCGCCTGGCGCCTGATCAACGGTCTGCAGGCAGTGTTCCTGTTCTTGTGGACCGCTTTCTGGGTTACGGTCGCGATCGCAGCGCGACTCGTGACCGGAGGCCCCAAGCTCCCCTTGACCATCGCCCGGAAACTCTGGCTGCCGGTGGCATTGTGGACCGTGGGAGCCCGCCTGGAGGTCAAGATCTCGCCGCTCAACGATTTCTCCAAGCCGGCGCTCTTCGTCGCCAATCATCGCTCGTTCTACGACATTCCGGCCCTGGTCGGCGGCGTACCGACGAACCTCCGATTCCTGGCCAAGAAGGAAGTCCGAAAGATCCCGTTTCTGGGTCTCTACGCAGCTGCGATGGGTATGGTCTTCATCGATCGATCCGACAGCGAGGCCTCGAGGACCAGTGTCGAGCTCATGTCCGAGCTGCTGGAGGAAGGTGCCAGCATGGCCTCCTACCCAGAGGGCACCCGCAGCCGAAGTGGCCAGCTGCTCCCGTTCAAGACCGGCAGCTTCGTCGCCGCGATCAAGGCCGGTGTACCGGTCGTACCCGTGGGCATTTCTGGAAGTGAGCGAGTGCTGCCAGCGGATGGGTTCTCGCCTCGGCCCGGACTGATTCGGGTTTCCATCGGCGAGCCGATTCCGACTGCACAGCTGACCTTGGAGGATCGACGAGAGTTGGCAGACGAGGCCCGTCGTCAGGTCGAGTACATGCTCGAGCAGGCCGAGGGCCATCCTGCCGAGCAGGAGTCAGCAGTTCAGGCATTGCCGGAGCTGTAACTCGAGTGCAAGCCTCGGTAAGGCAGGGTACCTCACCGGCTTCCAGGCTCTCCGTTCGTCACTCAGGCCTTTTCGGTCGCCAGCATCAGCACGTTGAAGAGTCGCTGGGCGTCGAAGGGCTTGGCCAGGAAGTACTGACCGCCGATGATCGGTCCTCGCCGCCGGACCTCGTCGCTGTCCACCAAGCCGGTCAGAAAGACGATCGGGATTTTGGCTGTGCCGGGATCCTCTCGCAGCTTCTGGGCGACCGTGGCGCCATCCATTTGTGGTAAGACGATGTCGAGCAGGATGGCCTCGGGCCGATTGTCCCCGACCCGGAGGAGAGCGTCGACACCATTGCTCGCAGTCTCCACGGCATGACCTTCGAGCTCCAGCATCGCAGTAACGAGCTGGAGGATCTGGTCATCATCGTCGACTACCAGTATTCGCATGAGGCAGGCTCTCCGGCTCTGAATCGTCGATTCCTGAAGTCGGGACCGGGTCGATTGGCAATTCACGGCTATCGTAGCATGGGCCCATATTGCGACGCAGTGGAGGGCCCCGCATTGCTGGCCCTCTGCTAACATCTCCCAGCTCGATGCCAAGCTTGAAGACCTCTGTAGTCGGTGCCGTTCTGGCCGGGGGCGAGAGCCGCCGGTTGGGGCGGGACAAGGCTCTGCTGCCATGGTTGGGAAAGGCGCTGCTTCTGCACCCGTTCGAAGTACTGCAGGAGGTTATGTCCGAAGTCGTCGTGGTCACGGTCGGTGGCCGGTCCTATGGAGAGCTCGGTGTACCCGTGATCCACGATCGGTTCGAGGGGCTCGGTCCGCTGGCCGGGATTCATGCTGCCCTCGAGTGGGCCCGCTCGCGTCCCGTGTTCGTTGTCGCCTGTGATCTGCCATTCGTCAGTGTCGACCTCGTCGAACATGTTGCGGACTGGAGCACCGAGCAGAAGCCTCGAGCCTCGGCAGGAGACGAAGCCTGGGCTCATCCACGAGCCAGAGTCGCGGTCTGGAAGGGGCGGCAGCAGCCCCTGTGCGGACTCTACTCGGCGTCGTGCAGGGAGCCCCTCGAAGAGAGGCTACGCGACGGTCGTCTGGAAGCCTGGCGCTTTCTGGCCGAGATCGAAACGGCGTCGATTCCGATCACGCACGACCTGGCCTTTTACCGACCCGACCTATTGGTGAATATCAACTCACCAAGGGACCTTCAACAGGGCATCCCCGCAGTGGCCTCAGAGGTTTCGAGTTCGTGATGGGTGACGACCGCAAGCGCAAGGGTGCTCCGGGAGCCACGGTACCCGCCAGGGTAGTTGCAGTGGAGGGGAACGAGTCTGTTGAACGGGCAGATTCTGTGGCGGTTGAGGAGCCTCTGGAGATTGGGGTCGTGGCTGAGATCGAGGGCCGGAGGCAGCGGCACAGTGTAGCCGTCACCATGCGGACCCCGGGCAACGACCTCGAGCTGGCGGCCGGTTTTCTCAGTGGTGAAGGGATGCTGAAGCACCATCGCGACATATGGCGAATCGACTACTGCGACGCCAACTCTTCGCGGCATCCTGACAACGTCGTCGAGGTCAGCTTGAGACCGGGAGTCGAGTTCGATGCTGAACGGCTCAGCCGTCACGTCTTTACTACCTCGAGCTGTGGGATCTGCGGCAGAGCCTCCCTCGAAGCGGTTCAGATATCATGTCCCCGAGTCCCAATCGGCAACTTTCGGCTCTACCCACAGCAGCTGGTGCGGTTGCCGGCTACCCTGCGCGAGGCACAACCCGTGTTCTCCGAGACGGGTGGCCTGCATGCCGCCGGCCTCTTCGACGGCACGGGCCGGCTGCTGGCTCTGCGAGAGGATGTGGGGCGACACAACGCCGTCGACAAAGTGGTGGGGTCCCTGCTGCTCGAAGAGGGGCTTCCCGGTTCTGATCGCGTCCTCCTGGTGAGCGGGCGGGCCAGCTTCGAGCTGGTCCAGAAGGCCGCCTTGGCTGGCATTCCGGTTCTGGCAGCGGTCGGTGCACCCAGTAGCCTGGCAGTGGAGCTAGCCAGGGAAATGGGTATGACGCTGGTCGGTTTCCTGCGCGATGGACGATTCAATGTCTACTCGGGTGCCGATCGGATTGAGATCGAGTGACGGGAGCCCGATCTCCCCCCAGAGTGTGATCGTCAATGACCGAGATCGACTCCGAGTCCGCCGCTGGAGATCGCCGCCTCTTCGACACCCACGCCCACCTCTGTGACCCGGCGTTCGACGGGGATCGTGGTGAGGTTCTCGAGCGAGCGAGAGATGCTGGGGTCGAATCGATCATCGCGGTCGGGGAGACGCTGCAGGATGCGCGCGCCAATCTAGCCCTGGCTCACGACTATCCCTGGATCATTCGGCCCGCGGCAGGGCTGTTCCCAACGATTCTGGATCTGGACCAGGCAGAATCGTTGGCGCTGTGGATTCGACGACATGTCGAAGATCTGATCGCCATCGGGGAGGTTGGGCTCGACCATTGGAAAGTAGAGGAGCCAGAGGACAGGGAGATCCAGCGACAGGTCTTCGAGCGGTTCGTGGAGCTGGCCATGGAGCTCGACCTGCCCCTCAATGTCCACTCCCGCTCAGCCGGTGCTCCGGCGATCGAGCTGCTGCTGCAGTGCGGAGCAAGAAGAGTACAGCTCCATGCTTTCGATGGTCGTGCAGCCAAAGCCCAACCGGCGATCGAGGCCGGCTTCTTTCTCTCGGTGCCGCCTTCGGTGGTCCGGTCGCGTCAGAAACAGAAGCTTGTCCGGCAGGTGCCCTTGCAGAATCTACTGCTGGAAACCGACAGTCCTGTTCTGGGTAGGGAGCCGGGCGAGCGCAACGAGCCCGCCAACCTCGGAGTCTCTCTGCAGGCGGTGGCCGAGCTCAAGGGCGTGCATCGGGAGGCGGTGGTGGAGGCTGTGAGAGACAACTCTCTGCGCCTCTATGGAGAGGCACTCCTCGGAGGCGCCAGGCACCGGAGCGAGTCGACTAGCGGGAATTAGCCTGTCGCAGGATCTTCCATCCGTCCTTCATACGGACCACTTCGAGAGTGGTCTTGACGGTCTCGTCTCGCTGATCAGAGCGGATGGATTGGTAGAAGGAGGCCTGGCCCTCCGCAGCGCTCGGCGCTGAGACCTCGAGAGCAGAGATGGCCACTCGGATGAAAGAGGTGTTCGACATCTCTCGATTGAGTCGGGTCTCCCACTCTGCCCGGGTCTCTCTGCCGGCAGGCTTGAAGTCCGGCGCATAGAAAGCCAGGAGCTCGTCAAGCCGTCCACTCTCCCAGGCCTCCGACCAATCCTCGACGAGCTGCTGGATCGCCTCTTCCGCTCGCCGGTCGCCAGGCAGACTAGTAAGGGAGTCCCCATCGGCAGGGGAGGCAGCGACCGGACCAGAGACCCCGGTCTGTCCCCTCTTCACCATGGCACGGGTCGGCTGGCCCTCATAGACGGGTGGACGCGTCCACTGAAACCAGAGTCCTAAGCTGATGACTCCGACCATGAGGAGAGCTCCGACGAACCACAACAACCGATTGCTATGCGGCTCGAGCTCTGTCGAGCTTGTAGTGGTTGAAAGTCGATCCGCTCCAAAGTCGGACGACATATCGGTCGCCTGCCCCAGATCGAAGGGCTCGCCCCCTGTCTCCAGGTGCTTGTCTACCAGATACCGGATCATCCGGCGGCTTGGCGCGTCGACGTCCACGAAAGCCACTCCCATACCCGCGGGGCGGTCGGAGGCCTCGTCCCGGCCACGGTTCCAGACAACGCGCGCCGTGCCCTGAATGGGACTCCAGTCTTCGATGCGAAACCGGAAGGAGAGAGTCGTGCCGACTGGGGCCGGCTCAGAAGACAGAATGAACATCCCAGCGGTGGAAATGTTGGCCGACACGGCGGTGACCAGAAGCTCGAAGTTGGGGAACTTCAGGACCATCTCCTGCTCGATGGGGGCTCTGAGTGCCTGTCCTGGCATGGTCTTGCCGACTTCGGGATCTTGGTTCGGTGTGGTCATGGTCTGC
>JBATEX010000132.1:0-12652 GCA_049664225.1 Thermoanaerobaculia bacterium | reverse complement strand
GGGCACAAGGCGTTGGCCGAGTAGCCGTTGAACGAGTCCTTCCTCCAGGCTCCTTTCGGTATCACCACAACCCCGGGACGGACCGCCGATCCGACTTCCGCCAGGCAGATCAGCTCACCCAGGTCGTTGTGTACACGCACCCGATCGCCGGGCTCAATGTCGCGTCGCTCAGCATCGTCAGGGTGGAGCTTTGCCCTCACCCGACCCGTTTCGAGCTCTCCGAAGGTGCTGTTCGTGCGCCGCGAGGAGGCAGGCGTGATGAGAGCCAGCGGGAAGTCGGACACCGGGTTCTTCAGGAAACGGAAGGGAGTCTTGCCCAGAACCTCCGGAGCCAAATGAACCTTCCCGTCGTGCGTTCGCGGGAATACGGTGGCGTACTGCACCGGAGTGCCACCTTCGAACTGGACAGGAATGGTCTGGCCTTCCGCCAGCTCCGCCATACCCGGCCGCCGGCCCGCAAGCTCCATGGCATCGACAGCCCGCGCTATCAACTCCTCCTCGCTCCAGTGGAATGGCGGATCGTCCCAACCCATCGAGCGCCCCAGCTCTGCGAACACCACCGCATTGCTTCGCGCCTCACCGTAAGCCGGGATCACCGGTTGGATTCCTCCAAAGGCGTAACTTCCGTACCCGCCCCGTAGATCGTTGCCCTCCAGAAACGTGACGGCGGGCAGTAGCAGGTCCGCGAAGGCAGCGGTGTCCGTGAGCACCTGCTCGAAGACCACGGTGAACAGGTCGGGGCGACTGAGTCCCCGCAGCACGGCGTTCTGGTCAGGCACCGTCGCCACCGGGTTGGCGTTGTAGACGAAGAGTGCCTTGACCGGGGGCTCCAGGCGATCGTTGAGCCAGCGACCGAGCTGCGTCATATTCAGGCTTCGGGTCTCGTCCTCCATCTCGCCCAACAGCTGCTGGCGATCGAAAGAATAGGCACCGGAGTTACTCATGGTGTAGCCGCCGCCGCGCAGGCCAAACTTGCCCAGCAGGGCCGGTAGGGCCAGCACGGCAGCCACGGCCTGGCCGCCATTGCGATTGCGCTCCAGGCCCCAGCCACAGCGAATCAGGGCCGGCTCCGAGTCGGCATAGATCTCGGCCAGTTGCTGAATCGACTGCGCTGGAACACCTGCTACCTCGGCGGCCCGTTCCAGCGACCAGTTTTGTGCCTGCTCGAGGAGCAGCTCGAGCTCGACCACGTTGTGCTCGATGAATGTCTCGTCGAGACGCCCAGTCCGCACGAGGTGGTCGATCATCGCCAGAGCCACTGGCAGGTCGGTGCCTGGCAGGACGGGCAAATGCAAGTCCACCTCCGCGTCCGAGAAGTTTCGTCTCGGATCCACCACAGCGATGAACGTGCCCCGACTCTTGGCCTCTCGTAGATAGGGTACGAGGTGGATGTTGGAGGTCTTCGGATTGGCTCCCCAGATCACGATGCAACGGGCCCGCGGGAAGTCCTCGAAGGCGACTGTCGGCATCTTGCCGTACATCCCTCTGGCAACCTCGGTAGTCGGGGCCGCACAGATGGTCTTCTCCAGTCGCGAGGCTCCCAGTCTTCTGAAGAAGAGGTCGTCCAACAGATCGTCGGTCAGAAGACCATTGGAACCGCCATAGTGAAACGGAACGATCGCCTCGCCCCCCCACTCGCGCCGAATGTCCGCGAAGCGTCGTGTGATCTCCGCTACCGCCTCGGCCCAGGTGATGGGCTCGAAGCCACCCTCTCCCTTCGCGCCGACGCGACGCATCGGATGCAGCACCCGGTCTTCGTGCTCCAAGCGTCGGTGAAAGCCGGCGACCTTGCTGCAGATGAAGCCAGCAGTATCCGGATGATCGCGGCCACCTTTGATCTTTTGCACCCGGCCTCCCTGAACCACGACCTCGAGGGCGCAGGCGTCGGGACAGTCCATCGGGCAGGTGGTACGAACGGTTCGTCTCGGCATCTCTTCCAAGCTTGGCAGGCGTTGTAGTCTACGCTACCCGGCTTCACGCCGAAGCCCGGACAGCTGCCGAGGATCACGCTAAGCTACTTCACCCATCATGAGCAGTTTCAAGAGCCTCCGCACCGTGCTCGAAATGATCAGATTCGAGCACACTCTGTTTGCCCTGCCGTTCTCTTTTCTGGGCATGCTGCTGGCAGCCGAGGGCTGGCCTGAGTGGCGCGTCGTCGGATGGATCGTCGTCGCTATGGTCGGGGCCCGCAGCGCCGCCATGGGCTTCAACCGCCTGGTGGATCGCACGATCGACGCGGCCAATCCTCGAACGGCGGACAGGGCCCTTCCAGCCGGCCATGTCACTCCCGCGTTCGTCGGGTTCTTCGTCGTGGCCAGCTGTCTGGTTCTCGTCTTCGCCGCCTCGAGACTCAACCCCCTGGCCCTGGCTCTGACGCCCTTCGCACTGCTCATCCTTCTCGGCTACTCGTACTCGAAGAGGTTCACGCACTGGTCCCACCTGGTTCTCGGCCTGGCCCTGGCCGGAGCCCCCGTGGGAGCCTGGGTCGCGGTGCGGGGCGACATCGCGCCTACGCCGCTTGTCCTGGCCGGGGCCGTGCTGCTCTGGGTCGCAGGATTCGACGTCCTCTACGCGTTGCAGGATCGGGAGTTCGACCTCGTCACCGGCCTCCACTCTGTACCGGTCCGCTTCGGTGAGGTTTCAGCTCTCTGGATCTCTGGCCTTCTCCACCTGGGAATGCTGCTGCTATTGGCTCTGCTGCCCCGCATCTACCCACCTGGTCTCGCTCTGGGCTACTGGGTCGGATTCGCCGGGTGTGTCGTTCTTCTGACCTATCAGCATCGAATCGTGCAACCGGGCGACCTGTCACGCCTCGATGCCGCCTTTTTCCAGGCCAACGGCTTGCTGGCAACCTGGTTGTTCCTTTGGACCGGGGTCGATTTTTGGCTGCGCGGCTAGGGGCCAGAGCCCAGGTCTCAGCCCCAGTGCCATCGGTATCCCCTTGATATACTGCCGATCCTTCGATCGGACCCGTCACTCCATGACCGTTCAAATCAGGCCAGAGATCTACCCCGAACCGCTACGCGACCTGGCTGCCAAAGTGCGAGCAGGTGAGAGGCTCGATGAAGAGGATGCCTTGCTCTGCCTGCAGACGCCGCACCTCCTCCACCTCGGCCAGCTGGCGAACGCCGTGCGGATGCAGAAACACGGCGAAACGGCGTTCTTCAACGTCAACCGGCACATCAACCCCACCAACATCTGCGTCTATACCTACAACTGCAAATTCTGCAGCTTTGCGGCACTGCCTGGCGAAGATCACGCCTGGGCCATGTCGCACGATGAGGTCTACGAGCAGGCGGCGACGCAGGGCGGCAATCAGGTCACCGAGTTCCACATCGTTGGCGGACTCCACCCCGATCTGTCCCTGGATTGGTACCTCGAGATGCTACGGGGTTTGAAGGAACGTTTCCCCGAGGTGCACCTCAAGGCCTTCACCGCGATCGAGATCGGATGGTTCGCCAAGCGCGAGGGAATGAGCCTCGAGGAAGTCTTGTTACGCCTCAGAGAAGCTGGCCTCGGCTCGCTGCCGGGAGGGGGCGCCGAGATCTTCCACTCCGAGGTACGCGAGATCATCTGCGACGGCAAGCTCGATGCTGACGAGTGGTTGGAAGTCCACCGCATTGCCCATGGCCTTGGAATACGCAGCAATTGCACGATGCTCTATGGGCACGTCGAGAAGGCCGAGCACAAGGTGGATCATTTCTTGAAACTGAGAGACCTTCAGGACGACACCGGCGGTTTCAATGCTTTCATCCCGCTGGCCTACCATCCCGAGAACAACTACATGGGTCTGACCTACCACACAACCGGCAGCGAGGACTTGCGACATCTCGCCACCTCGCGCCTGGTCTTGGACAATGTTCCCCACATCAAGGCCTATTGGATTATGCTCACCCCCAAGCTGGCGCAAGTGGCCTTGAGCTTCGGCGCCGACGACATGGACGGCACCGTCGTAGAAGAGACGATCTACCACATGGCTGGTGCCCAGACCGACCAGTCACTGTCGCGCTCGGAGTTGGAACGTGTCGTCCGAGAGGCGGGCTTCGTGCCAGTCGAGCGCGATACGCTCTACAAGCCACTGCAGCAATCTCCGGTGGCAACCGGATCATGAGCAACGACTCGCTTCCGTTCCACTACCTGGCCGTCGATGGTCCCATTGGCGTCGGCAAGACTTCCCTGGTCGAGAAGCTGGCCCGAAGATTCGAGGGCGTGAAGATCCTCGAAGATGTCGACAACCCGTTCTTGCCCGATTTCTACCGAGACCGGCCGGGAGCGGCTTTCCAGACCGAGCTGTATTTCCTGTTGTCCCGTTTCAAGCAGCAGCAGGACATCGCTCAGCGAGAGCTCTTCGACCGCCTGCTTCTGAGTGACTACACATTTCCGAAGAATCGGATCTTCGCGTATCTCAATCTGTCGGATGACGAGCTGCTGCTGTTCGACAAGCTCTACACCCTACTGGAGCCCCAGATTCCAGTACCCGACCTAGTGCTCTACCTGGTCGCCGATCTGGATACCTGCATGAAACGTATTACCAAACGGGAGCGGAGCTTCGAACGAGACATGTCCGAGGAGTACCTGACGGAGTTGATCGACGCGTACCATCACTACTACCATTACTACAACCGGTCACCGCTCCTGGTAGTGGATACGCGCAATTTGAACTTCGTCGACCGGTCTGAGGATTTCGAGGAGCTGGTACGCCAGCTCCAGAAGCCCGTCAAGGGCACGCAGTATTACGTACCGCTTGGATCCCAGTAGGGACCGAGACGGAAGAACCCAGCACCGTCGGCTGACGAGTGCGGTCACCTGGGGCCTGATCCCAAATCAGGGACAGGCACCTCAAAGCGCAGTGACCGATTCGCGCAGTTGGTGGTACTACGGCTCTCCGAGCCCTTCTGTCTTGTTGCGGACAGAAGGGTTTTTTTGATGTCGGCTCGATCGGGTCGGCTCGAAGAAGGAGGTACTCGATGGACGAGAAAAGCTGCGAGAAACCGAGCAGACGTGTCAGCGTTCCCTGGGTAATGAGCGCGCCAGCCCGCAACGAGCGCCTGGTCATGATGACGGCCTACGACTTCTCCCAGGCTCGGCTGGTGGAGCAGGCAGGTGCCGACATCGTGCTGGTGGGTGATTCCCTGGCCATGGTCGTACTGGGCCATACCGACACCCTTTCAGTGACCGTCGACGAGATGCTTCATCACGTCAAGGCAGTCAAACGAGGCATCGAGAATTGCCTGCTGGTGGCGGACATGCCCTACGGCTCGTTTCATCTCGGGCGCCGGCAGACCGTAGCCGAGGCCATGCGCTTCATCAAGGAAGCCGGCGCCCAGGCCGTCAAGATCGAAGGCCGTCGCCCTGAGACAGTGGCTGCCTTGGTAGATGTCGAGATCCCCGTCATGGCGCATCTGGGCCTGACTCCCCAATCGATCCACAAGCTGGGTGGCTTTCGAGTCCAGGGTCGTGGAAAGGGGCCGCGGACGGAGTTGCTGGAGGCGGCCCGAGAGATCGAGGCGGCCGGAGCCTTCTCCCTGGTGCTGGAGTGTGTGCCCGCCGACCTGGCCCGCGAAGTAACCGCGGCCCTCGAGATCCCGACCATCGGCATCGGCGCCGGGCCGGATTGCGACGGCCAGGTGCTGGTCTTTCATGATCTTCTCGGGTTGGAGGACCGTCTCTCTCCGCGGTTCGTCCGTCGCTACGCCGAGCTGGGAAAAGACGCGCGGCAAGCGCTGAGCGCCTTCGCGGAAGACGTTCGTCTCGGGAGGTTCCCCTCCCCTGAGGAGAGTTACGACGACCCGACGCTTGTCAATGCCGAACCGATCAGGAAGATCTATGGCTGAGGCTGCCCGATGGAACAGATGGGATCACATTTCATGAACGACACGAGGTATCACAGTGGAAACCGTCCGATCGACTGACGAGTTGCGCTATTGGGTGGAATCCTGGCGGCTGGAGAATCGCTCTGTGGGTTTCGTACCCACCATGGGAGCCCTGCACGAAGGGCACCTGACCCTGGTGCGACATGCCTCCCAACTAGCTGATCGAGTAGTCGTATCCATCTTCGTCAATCCGACGCAATTCGGACCTGGAGAAGACTTCGAAAGCTATCCCAGGGACGAAGACCAGGACTCCGAGATGCTTCAGGAAAGCGGCTGCCACCTGTTGTTCCTGCCCGAGACTTCGACCCTCTACCCGGAAGGTCACAGCACCCACGTCGAGGTGGCAGCTCCAGCCGAGCGACTCGAAGGCGAGTTCCGGCCCGGTCATTTTCGCGGCGTCGCCACGGTGGTGACTCAGCTACTGAATCTGGTGCGCCCGGACGTCGCGGTCTTTGGTCAGAAGGACGCCCAGCAACTGGCTGTGGTGAGGCGACTCGCCCGCGACCTGCACCTGGGCGTGGAGATTGCCAGCCACCCTACCGTCCGCGAGCCCGACGGCCTCGCCATGTCGTCTCGCAATGCCTACCTGTCTCCAGAGGAACGCACAGCCGCTTCTGTGATCTATCGCGCGCTGAGCACCGCCCGCCAGCGGATCGAGGATGGCGAGCGATCGGCCGAGGCAATTCGCCGTGTGCTCCGCGAGGTCCTCGAGCAAGAACCCCTGATCGACATCGAATACGCTGAGGTCGTAGACACCGACACCTTCGAACCGATCCTAAGGCTTCGCGGCAACATCGTCATGCCGATCGCCGCTCGAATCGGTGCCACGAGACTGATCGACAACATCCCGCTGGAGGTCGACTGATGAATCGCACGTTGCTCAAATCCAAAATTCACCGTGCCACGGTGACCGACGCCGACCTCGACTACGAGGGGTCCATCAGCATCGACCCCGTGCTGGCCCGGGCCGCGGATTTCGTGCCCTTCGAAAGGGTCGAGATCTACAACATAACCAACGGTGAGCGGTTCGCCACCTATTTCATCGAAGGAGATGAGGGCGCAGGCGAGATCACGCTCAATGGCGCCGCTGCCCACAAGGCCGGTCCCGGTGATCTGGTGATCATCTGCAGCTATGCGGACTACAAGGAAGAGGAGGCTCGAGACCACGAGCCGAAGCTCGTCTACGTCGACGGCTGCAACAAAATCCAGCGAAAAGCCGTAGCTGTAGCCTGAGGGACTCGGATGGTAGTCTCGGCTGGCCAGTTCGGCCGGACAGTTTGCCGAGCTCGTCCCCTTCCTTGAAACAGCCACTGCCCCGAAACTCCAAGGAGTTATCCATGAAGCTTGCCCGTTTACAGCGTTCCCTGCTTCTGACCGGCCTTCTCTTTGTCATCGCCCTGTCGGGATGCGCCAAGTCCGAGCCCGAATCTGCCAAAGGCCCCGCTATTCCAGTGACCTACCCCGACACCGAGCGCGTCGACCACATCGACAACTACCATGGAGTAGAAGTTGCCGATCCGTATCGCTGGCTCGAGGATGTGGACGGGGACCAGACGGCGCAGTGGGTGGCAGCGGAGAACGAAGTTACCCAACCCTTCCTCGAGGCCATTCCGGCCCGGGACTCGATCAACCAACGTCTGACCGAAGTCTGGAACTACGAGCGATTCACAACCCCGGTCAAACAGGGAGGACGCTACTTCTATCGGCGCAACGACGGCTTGCAGGATCAGGATGTCTTGTACGTCATCGACACCCTGGAAGCTGAGCCCCGAGCTCTGATCGACCCCAACACCTTCAGTGACGATCGGACTGCCTCGATGACCAGCTTCGAGGTGAGCCCCGACGGCAGTCGGATCGCCTACAGCATCTCGGAGGCCGGCTCCGATTGGCGCCACTGGAAGGTCCGCGACGTCGAGACTGGCGAAGATCTCGAGGACCGCCTCGACGGCATCAAGTTTTCGGGCGCCTCATGGTCAGCGGATGGTGAAGGCCTCTACTACAGCCGCTATCCCGAGAATGACAGCGGCGAAGCGGACGATTCGCAGCAGGTCTCGGTCTACTACCACCGGATTGGAACGCCGCAGACCGAGGACGCTCGCGTCTACTCCATCACCGACCACGAGACTCGCAATCCCTATGCAGAGGTGACGGACGACGGGCGCTACCTGATTGTCGGTGTCTTCGACGGCTACGATTCCAATGGTGTCTACTATCAGGAGCTCGGAAAGCCCGACACTCCGGTGGTCAAACTGCTCGACGAGTGGGATGCGCTCTACGACCTCCTCGGCAACAAAGGCGACGTCTTCTACTTCTCCACGACTCACGACGCTCCCAAGTACCGGATTGTCGCCGTCGACTTGAAGAACCCGGCAACCGACAACTGGCAGGAGGTCGTGCCGGAGGCCGAAGAGACCATCGAGGGCGCCTCGCTGGCCGGCGGTCATCTGATCGTTCAGTACCTCAAGGATGCCAAGTCGCTGGTGAAGGTCTTCGACTTGGAAGGTCAACCGATTCGGCAGGTCGAGTTGCCCGGCATCGGCAGTGTGGGTGGCTTCAGCGGCAAACTGGACGACCCCGAGACCTTCTACTCCTTCACCGGCTACACGACTCCGGATCGCATTTACCACTTCGACATCGAGAGCGGCGAGAGCACACTGTTCCGCGAGGCCAAGGTGAGCGTGGATTTGAGTCCCTTCGTCACCACCCAGGTCTTCTACGAAAGCAAGGACGGGACCCGCGTGCCGATGTTCATCGTTCACCGCGAGGACATCGAGCTCGACGGCACCAATCCGACGCTGCTCTACGGCTACGGCGGCTTCAACGTCTCGCGCACGCCCTACTACAGCCCACGTCGGATCGTCTGGATGGAGATGGGCGGAGTGCTGGCCGTCGCCAACCTGCGCGGTGGAGGTGAGTACGGCGAAGAGTGGCATCAGGCCGGCACCAAGCTGCAAAAGCAGAACGTCTTCGACGACTTCATCGCAGCTGCCGAGTGGTTGATCGCCAACGGCTACACCTCGCCGGAAAAGCTGGCGATTCGCGGCGGTTCGAACGGCGGCCTGCTGGTGGGTGCCGTCATGAATCAGAGGCCGGATCTCTTCGGCGCCGCGCTACCCGCCGTTGGAGTCATGGACATGCTGCGCTACCACACGCCCAGCGCCAATGCTCGCCAGTGGTCCAGCGACTACGGCCTCAGCGAGAACGAGGACGAGTTCCACGCACTGCTGGCCTACTCGCCCTACCACAACACCGAGGAGGGTACCTGCTATCCGCCGACGCTGGTGACGACCGCGGATCACGACAATCGTGTGGTGCCCTGGCACAGCTTCAAGTACGCCGCCGCCCTGCAGCACGACCAGGGTTGCGAGAATCCTCTTCTCATCCGGGTGGAAACCCGCGCCGGTCACGGTGCCGGCAAACCCACCTGGATGCAGATCGAGGAGATCGCCGACCAGTGGGCGTTCCTGAGCTGGGCGTTGGGGATGGAGGAAGGGAACTAGGGCCTAGGGCCTAGGGCCTAGGGGCTTGGGGGCTTAGGGGCCTAGGGGCCTAAGGGCTTGGAGGCTCAGTGGAGGCTTGCCCTGGCTGGGAGGTTACCCTAGAATCCCTGTCTCGCAGTTCTTTGCGCACCCGTAGCTCAACTGGATAGAGCACCTGACTACGGATCAGGAGGTTGGGGATTCGAATTCTCCCGGGTGCGCCATATTCGACCCTAAAAAGGGGACAGTCCCTCTTTTTCCACGGCGTACCGTAACCGAGCCCAGTGACTACAAGCCTGGGAAAAAGAGGGGCTGTCCCGCATTCCAAAATGATCAGAGCCGGGGCCCGAGACCAGGCACCCCGACTCTGGGAGCGCAGCTACGCCCCGTCAGGTTCTCTTTTCTAAATACTTCACGTACAGGTGCAGTTCACCAGTTTCGGCAAAGATACCGCCAACTTCACTCCTCCCTTGGGATGACCCTCGAGCCTGCCCGTCGTCAGAGTTGTCCACACGCCATCTTCACAGGGATTCAGGGTGTATTGAGTTCGACACTCGTGGTAGAAGACGCCACGGCTTACCCACCCCCAGGCGGTCGAGCATGTGGTTTGTGGCTGGCCCTCCCACCGCAGCTCTCCCGCGATCAGCCTCGAACGAATCGGGAAAAGTTGGTCGGCAACCGAGATCTGGCTGAGTGACAGGCGGTGAGTACCGCGAGCACGAACCTTCGAAGACAGTTGATCGATCGGTTTCTCGGTCGCAAACACATACGCATCCACTCTCCATTCCAAGGCCGAGCCCAACGTCGCGAATAGAAACCCGATCGCCATTGCCAGGAGCACAGATCGCATTCCCGTCATCGTTCCACCTCCTGACTGAAGAAACGCGCTGCTTCGTCACTGACCTCGGTAGCACCGCGCCAAAACAACGCCTCAAATTGTTCGAAATGCTCCTTGTCGAATGGCTCACTACTGTAGTGCATTGACGATCCTCTAACCCGATACTCGATCACTGCCACGAATCGATCGAAACTGAACGGGAGCCCATCCCGACGCAGGCTTTCATAAACCTCGGAAAAGGCCCGTCCGAGCTCCTCGGTCTTCCAGTCGTTCGGGTCCAGGCCAGTATTGTCTTTGTAGTCTGCGTCGCTGCGCGCCTGCTCGAGGCGCTCCGCGTACTCGTCGTAGATCCGCCGGTGAACGGTTCCCAGCTGATCGGCTGAGGGCCAGCGAGAATCGATACTGAACTCATGGCAGAAATCCCGATAGAACTCCGGGTCGTGATCGGTACTCCCATAGGACCCTGAGGCCAGGCTCAAGAAACCCTCGAGAACATACTCCAAGGGGGCCTCGCTACCTTTCAGCTCGTACGGACCCTCCTTTGTTGGCACCTTTTCCTGACTCAGCAGAGCGCCGCCAGAGAGCAGGGCTACAGCTACCAGTACTCCTCCAATACGGCAGGTCAAATTTTCCTCCTTTCGCTTCAGACTTCCTGGGTTATCAGATCAAGCGTCGGGTGTCCGCGGGTTCCTTCACTTGAGTGGTACTGTCCATCGAGATATCGATTGCGTTACACCCCGCGAGCTTGGAGGCTGGTCAGGCTGAAAGGCGCCGCGTGCGCCCTGCCGTCTCCTTTTGTACCATCAGACCGTGATTTCAGACTCGAAGACCACTCTTCTCAGTGCCAGCGACCTGGGGCGGCGTCACCCTGGTGACGATGGCTGGCTCTTCCACGACATCGATATCGATCTTCAAGCCGGAGATCGGCTGGCCCTGGTAGGTCCTACGGGATCGGGAAAGAGCTTGATCCTGCGAGCCCTGGCGCTTCTGGACCCGGTCGATAGTGGCGAGGTTCTCTGGAGAGGACACCGTGTTGCAGATGCTGAAGTTCCGACCTACCGGAGCCAGGTAACCTACCTGCAGCAACGATCTCCAATGGTGCCAGGAACGGTCGAAGACAATCTGAGGGTTCCGTTCGATCTGCAGGTACGAAGCAAGCTTCCCTTCCCTCGCGATGAGGCTCTGCATCTTCTCGACACGTTTGGAGCTGGAGACGACTTTCTCGCGAAGAAAGAAGCCAACCTCTCGGGGGGAGAACGACAGATCGTCGGCTTGCTGAGAGCCTTCCTTGCACAACCGACCGTGCTGCTCCTGGACGAGCCCACCGCTTCACTCGACCGCGGCTCTGCAGACAGCGTGGAAGAGCTGGTCCTGGCCTGGCAGGCGGACGCGGCAGAGCATCGAACCTACCTCTGGGTGAGCCACGATCCCGAACAAGTCGCGCGCGTCGCAGACCGGACCCTGAAGCTCGCACGGGGACGGCTCGAGGAGGGCGCATGAGCCAATCCGCTTCGTACCTCGAGCTTTCCTACCTCCAGGTCGGACTTGCGACCCTGTTGATCCTGTTCAATGGAGCGCTGTCGGTAGCGCTGCGTCTTGGCCTGGGTAGGCGCCTTTTGGTGGCGTCGCTCAGAACTACTGTGCAGCTTCTGCTGGTCGGGCTTGTCCTCCAGCAGGTGTTCTCACTGCGCCACTGGGCACCCGTTCTGGCGCTGGCCTTCGCCATGGTAGTCATCGCCGGTATCGCGGCCGTTCGACGCACGACACACCGCTATCCGGGCATCTGGGTGGACACGACTCTCTCGATTCTGGTGAGCTCGTGGGTTATCGCGGGGCTAGCGCTCGGCGCCATCCTGCGAGTCGAGCCCTGGTACTTGCCTCAATACGCCATTCCGTTGCTGGGGATGATCCTCGGCAACACCCTGACTGGAATCTCTCTGGGCCTCGATCGGTTCACCGACGCCTTGACCCAAGGGAGAGATCGGGTGGAGTTGCTTCTCTCCCTTGGCGGCACGCGGTGGGAGGCCGCCCTCCCGGCCATCCGTGAGGCCGCTCGCACAGGGATGATTCCCATTCTCAACTCGATGACGGTCGTGGGAATTGTGAGCCTGCCCGGAATGATGACCGGTCAATTGCTAGCCGGTGTTTCTCCTGTCCAGGCCGTGAAATACCAGATCGTCATCATGTTCCTGATCGCCTCTGCCACGGCCCTGGGGACAGTGGGAGCGGTCCTACTCAGCTACCTGCGCTTGTTCTCCAGGCAGCATCAGTTCCGATACGATGGGCTTCGGGACTCCCTCTAGAGACCGGCGTCTCGGAAGGGGTCTAGAGAGTTTCTCAAGACTTGGATTCGATCTCGAGCGAGCGGTCCAGGAACTCCCAGATCTGTCTTCGAAGCCAGAAAAGGCGTAGCGGAGTCATCGAGAGGAACGCCTGTTTGTGCTTGTAGTTCAACAGGATCC
>JBATEX010000131.1:0-1736 GCA_049664225.1 Thermoanaerobaculia bacterium | reverse complement strand
TAGTTGTATCCGAGCTCTTCGTGCTCGTAGTGCACCACTGGCTGCCTGGCTTGAGAGGCCAAGTGCCGAGCTCGCTCGACGCGAGCTGCGTCGTCGCTGACCAACGCCCCGCCGCCGCTCGTCGTGATGATCTTGTTCCCGTTGAACGACAGCACGCCGATCGAGCCGAACGAGCCAGCCGGTTTCCCGTGATACGTCGCCCCCAGCGCCTCCGCGGCGTCCTCGATGACCGAGACCCCGTACTCTCGGCAAGCGTTTAGGATCGCGTCGTAGTTGGCGCATTGGCCGTAGAGGTCGACGACGATGAGCGCTTTGGGGAGTGCGCCTCTTTTGGAGGCGTCTCGCAACGCCTCGCGAAGCAACGCTGGGTCCATGTTCCAGCTTTCACGCTCGCTGTCTATGAACACCGGGGTCGCCCCAAGGTATCGGATCGCGTTGGCGGTTGCTGCGAAGGTCAAGGTGGCGGTCCAAACCTCGTCGCCGGGCTCCACCTCGAGCAGGATCAAGGCCAAGTGGAGCGCGGCGGTTCCGCTGCTCAAGGCGGCGGCTTCTTGAACTCCAATGCGGTCGGCCAACTCTCGTTCAAACGCGTCGACCTCCGGGCCGAGTGGCGCGATCCAGTTCGAGTCGAACGCTGCGAGAAGCGCGTCTCGCTCCTGGGGGCTCATATCGGGCGGCGACAGATAGATGCGCTCGTTCATGCATCCACCTCGACCGACCGTGCTGGGACACCGACGACCGTCGTCGACCCAGGGACGTCGACCACGCACACCGCGCCCGCACCCGCCGTCGACCAGGGGCCGACTTCGACGTTGGGCGCAACTTTCGCACCCACACCAAGGAGCACACCTTCGTCCACCGTGACCCCTCCACACAAGCACACCCCAGGCCCGATATGGACGAAATCCCCGACGATACAGTCGTGGTCGACCGTTGCTGCGGTGTTGAGGATCGAGTGCGCGCCGATGGTGGCGTCGGGTTGGATTACCGAACCAGCAAATACGACCGTGCCAGGACCCAGCAAAACCGAAGAGTGCACCGTCGTGTTTGGATGACACACCGACACCCACTGCGCGTGCAGGCGCTCAGCGATCGATTGGCGCGCCCGGTTGTTTCCAATTGCGATGATCGCAGGCGCGTTTCCGATCGCTTCGCTGGAGATGGGGCCGTTGATGGGAACACCCAAGATCTGCTGCCCCCACCGGTCGTGATCATCGTCGTAGGCTGCCACTACATCCCCGCCAGCGGCGCGTACGGTTGCGATGACCACCTTTGCATGTCCGCCGGCACCCACGACCACGATCTTATCTGGCAGACTCTTCATTGCTCCCCATGAACTCGGGCATGGTTGCGTGGCCCTCGGCGGAAATGCCTCGACGTCTCAGAACCTGCGCCGCCGTTCGCAGAAGTATCCTCAGATCGGTTCCGAGCGAGACGTTTTCGACGTACCAGACGTCGTGCTCGAACTTCTGCTCCCAGCTGATCGCGTTCCTACCGTGAATTTGTGCCCAGCCGGTGATTCCAGGGAGGACTTCGTGGCGTCGTCGCTGCTCGGGCGTGTACCGGTCCAGGTACTGCACGAGGAGAGGACGAGGCCCCACCAAGCTCATCTCCCCGCGCACTACGTTCCACAGGGTAGGGAGCTCGTCGAGGCTCATGCGACGCAAGCGCATACCGAACGGCGTCAGCCGCTCTTCGTCTGGGAGCAGCTCCCCATCGGCGCCTCGCGCATTGCT
>JBATEX010000130.1:0-2425 GCA_049664225.1 Thermoanaerobaculia bacterium | reverse complement strand
CCCTCACCCCTGCGACTGGCGGCGATCGTCAAGAGCTCTTTTTCTCGTGCCTTTCTCAACTCGATACCTCCTTTCTGGATCACGCGGTCCGGTGCCGACATGCCACCAGCTGCGGTCGCGATCCCTGTGGGGTGCCGTCAATGGGTTGGACGCTCATGCTGCCTCTCACGATGGTAGCAATTCACGAGGCCAAGGATGCGGCCGGGAGCCTAATTGGGGGACACAATACCGATTGCACTTCTCTGGCCGCGAATTGGGATTGTGTCCCCCAATTAAGTTAGACGGTTTCGAGGTACTTGTGCACGAAGTTGACCGCCACGGCGCCCTGGCCCACCGCTGATGCCACCCTTCTCACGACGCCGTGGCGCACGTCGCCCGCGGCGAAGATGCCCGGCACGCTGGTCTCCAGCAGGAAGGGGTCGCGCCTCAGCTTCCAGTTCTTCGGCCGGCGCCCATCGCGTATCAGGTCCGGCCCGGTCGGGATGAACCCGGCCTCGGTGCGCTCGACGATGCCCGCCACGATGTCGGAGTGGGGCACGGCGCCGATGAAGAGGAAGATCGCGTCGGCCGGGGCCGTTTCGGTCTCGCCGGTGATGTTGTTCTTCATGGTGATCGACTCGAGCCGCTCGGAGCCGGCCACGGCAGCGACCTCGGTGTTGATCTCGAGCGAGATGTTCTCCGTCCGTTCGATCTGGTCGATCAGATATTGGGACATGCTCTTGTGCAGAGAGTCCGCGCGGATCAGGATCGTGACCCGGCTCGCGAACCGCGACAGAAACATCGCTCCCTGGCCGGCAGAGTTGGCGCTGGCAACTCCGTTCCTTGCCTCCTACACGCTCCTTACTCTCGGTGGTACCTACCTGGCCTGCATGATCCACGTGCCCGGATCCGAAGAGAACTCTCCAGGGAGGCAAAGGGACCCCGAGAAAGGCATGGCTATAATGCAGCGATGGGCCTTGCATCGCCTTGGCGTCGAAGAATCCGCTGGTCGAGCTGGATCGTCGTTGTCGGGTTTTGGATCACGGCCACCGTTCTGTCCGCCCTCCAGATCTACCTGCGCGAGGCGGCTCGAGGCCTGAAAGCCCCCTGGAGCGACGTCTTGGCGGCCAACGCCCTGGCATGGCTTCCTTGGCTGGCAATCGCCCCCGCCGCACTGTGGCTGGAGCGACGATTCCCGGTCCCGGGCTCACGGACCGGTGTGCATCTCCTGGTTCACATCGGAGCGGCTGTTCTGATCTCCCTGGCGTTTCTCTTCTACCTGGCCTTCTTTCACGCTACCTATCTCGAGGGTGGTGGCTTGTTCCCTTCCTGGGAAACGCTCGAGTCAGAGTACACCGAGAAGCTCGGTCAGCATTTCCTGGTAGCGGTGATGCTCTACTCGGCGATCGTTCTCGGCAGCTTCGGTTACCGGACCTGGTCCACCTCCTCCGGTAAGCGGGAAGACGGCGAGAGTACCGCCACAAGCGCCGAGGCTCTGGAGGCGGCAGGCGCAGCCGAGGCCCACGCGGCCCTGATCGCTCGCTCTGTCGGCGAAGTGGAGCGGATCGATCCACGCGAGGTCGACTGGATCGAAGCTTGCGGCAACTATGCCCGTCTCCACGTTGGCGACCACAAGGTCCTGATTCGGCGCACCCTGGCCTCCATCTCCGAAGAGCTCGCCGCGACCGGCTTCGTTCGTGTCCACCGATCGGCCATCGTCAACGCTGGTCGGGTTGCAAAGTTGCGGACCGGCTCTCACGGCGACGCCACGATCGAGCTGGAGAGCGGCCAGCGGATCAAGGTGAGCCGGACCTATCGCCGGGCTGTCGAGAAGCAGCTTCTGTAGGGCTTTCTGCGGCTCGCCCCGCCGTTCGACCGGCTCGTCACAGCCTCCGCAACTCGCAACAGCTGCTGCCCGTAGGTCGGCGCATGACGGTATTGAACTCAGCCCTCACCCGAGCTTGCCCCAAGGAGGCCGCATGACCCGACTGCCGAAACTCTCACTCGCACTTCTCCTTGCCGTTGCAGCGATGCCTGCCTGCGCCCGACAACTCCCGAATGCCGAGGTCATGGGTGCCTACCGGTTCGAGGATGGGCGTCTGGTGAGCATTCGCCGCAGCGAAGGCAAGACGCTTCGAGCTCGTTTCTATGCATCCGGCGAAAGCAGGCGCCTGCACCCGGACGGAAGGCTCAGATTCATTACCGGACCCGACTTTACGGCCTCGGAGCCGCTGGAAGCCGTGATCGAGTTCCAGCGCGGCGACAGCGGACAGATCGAACGGATGGTCTGGACGCCGCAGGACTCGCCGGCAATGTCGGCCAGCAAAGTCAACCGATCCGAGCCGGTCCGGTTCGACAGCGACGGCGCGGTGCTGTCGGGAAGACTGGACCTGCCGACCCGTGCCGAGAACGGCCCTCCGAGCACCGCGGTGGTGCTGCTTCACGG
>JBATEX010000129.1:0-13832 GCA_049664225.1 Thermoanaerobaculia bacterium | reverse complement strand
TCGACCGACTCGGCTGGCGGAATCTCCAGCCCCCTGCGGGCGGCAGACGCTAGCTGCTCGGAGCCCAGGATGAGCTCCTCGGACCCAACGGCCTCCAGGCGCTCTGACACAAGCTCTCGCTCTGCGGCCGCATCGGTGAGCCTTGCCGACACCATATAGCCGTCCACGGCTGGAAGGATCTCGCCACTGAAGAGGTAGGCGATGCCCTCCTCGGCCGCATCTGCGGCCGAGACTTGCCCATCGTGACTCTTCAAGAGCGCGCTCAATCGATCCAGTGAGACGACCCGCACGTGTCGAGACTGCGCGAGGTTGTCGCTGACCAGCCGGGCCAGGCCCTCACCGAGCCAATCGAGATCGGTATTGCCCGTCAGATTCCGGAAAGGCAGGACTCCCACCGCTGGGACGTCCGCGATGCTGCTGGAAACCCCGATGGCCTCGGTCGCAACGCTCTCCTCTTCTACTACGGGAGCGCGACTCCTGAAGAACCAAGCTCCGAGACCCACCGAGACAACGGCGAGCACGGCTGCTGCCGCAGCACCAACCTTCTTTCGATGACGGCGCATTTGGAGCGCGAGCGACGTCTCGACCCGCTCGGCTTCGAGATCGGCCAGAATCTCGCTGGCATCTCCATACCGAACAGCTGCATCCCTCGCCAGACACCGGTCCAAGATCTTGCGCAAATAGTCGGGGATGTCGGGATTGAGCTCCGAGGCCGGCTTGGGATCTCGCTGGACTCGCCGCATCATGATCTCGAAGCTCGACTCACCCGTGAACGGGAGCTCGCCCGTGAGCATCTCGTAGAGCATGACTCCCAGGGCGTAGACGTCGGTTCCGGCCCCCACTTTGTCCCCTTTCACCTGCTCCGGTGACATGTAGTGGGGTGTGCCCATGATGCTGCCTGTCTGGGTCAGGGCGCTCGCCTGCACCGATCTGGCCAGACCGAAGTCGGTTACGAAGGCCGTACCGTCTGGCGTCATCATGACGTTCTCGGGCTTCATGTCCCGATGAATGACGGTCTTGGCATGGGCCGCAGCCAATGCACTGCAGAGCTGCCGGAAGATGTTCAGCGTTTCGTCGAGTGAGAGCCTCCCCTGTCGTCGAAGGAACCCGGCCAGATCCTCCCCCTCCACGTACTGCATGGTGAGGAACTTCTTCCCGTCCGCTTCTCCTAGGTCGAAGACCCGCAGCACATTGGGATGGGTGACCTCACTGGACAACTGGATCTCGCGCTTGAACCGTTTCAGGACCTCCGGCTGATTGGCGAGCTCTGGGCGGATCTCCTTCAGAGCCACGTCCCGATTCAACTCCCGATCCCGAGCCAGATAGACCGCCCCCATCCCACCCTTGCCGAGAAGTCGACGAGTCTCGTAGCGCGAGCCGAAGGAAGGCAGCGAGTCGGACTCGACAAGGGTCTTCTGCTCGGAGTTCAACAGCGTTTCAGACGGAGAGTCACCCACCGGCGACAGCTCGGTCTCCACTTCCCCGGGAAGCGTCTCGTCGGGGCCCGAGGCCAGAGTCGGAAGGGAGGTTTCGTTCAGGCTGGTGGAGCATTGGGAGCAGAAGACAGCGCCCTCCGGGTTCGGGGTTCCACAGTCTGGACACTCCATCAGGCGCGCACCTTCGAAGCTGCCCCCCGCCCTACCCTCCGGAGCCTGAGAACGAACCCTTCAGGTAGTCCCGATTCATGCGGGCGATGAATTCGATCGAGATCCCCTTGGGGCAGGCGGCTTCGCACTCCTGGAAGTTGGTGCAGCTGCCGAAGTAGGACTCCATTTCATCCACCATCCGCTGGACCCGCCTGTAGCGCTCGGGCTGGCCTTGAGGCAGTAGCGCCAGGTGAGAGACCTTGGCAGCCGTGAATAACTGAGCAGCGCCGTTCGGACATTGGGCCACGCAGGCTCCGCAACCGATACATTCGGCTGCATCCATGGCCTTGTCGGCAATAGGCTTCGGAATCGGGATCAGGTTGGCCTCGGGGGCACTGCCTGTATTGACGGATACGAAGCCGCCGGACTGAACGATCTTGTCGAACGGAGCCCGGTCCACCACCAGATCTTTGATGACGGGAAATGCCTTCGATCTCCAGGGCTCCACGCGGATGGAGTCACCATCTCGGAATTTGCGCATGTGCAGCTGGCAGGTGGCTGTCCCCTTCTCGGGACCATGCGCCTTGCCGTTGATCATGACACCGCAGGAACCGCAGATGCCTTCGCGACAGTCGGACTCGAAGGCGATCGGCTCTTCACCCGTCTGGGTCAGCTCTTCATTCAGCACATCGAGGAGCTCGAGGAAGGACATGTCCGGGCTGGCATCCGAGATCGAATAGGTGACGAAGCGCCCTCGAGAGTCGCGATTCTTCTGGCGCCAGACTTCGAGTGTCAGCTTCATCACTTGTAGCTCCTCTGGGTCAGCGGCACGTTGTCGAACTGGAGCGGTTCCTTGTGCAGGATCGGCTCACCTCCCTCGCCTCCGAACTCCCACGCCGCCGCGTAAGTGTAGTGCTCGTCGTCTCGCAACGCCTCGCCTTCAGGGGTTTGATACTCCTCCCGAAAATGGGTGCCACAGGATTCCTCGCGGTTCAGAGCATCACGGCACATCAGCTCGGCCAGCTCGAAGTAGTCCGCCACCCTTCCTGCCCTTTCCAGCGACTGGTTGAGCTCTTCTCCACTGCCTGGAACCGACACCGAGTCCCAGTACTCTTCTCTGAGGGCCCGGATCTGACCCATCGCCTCCTCGAGACCCGCCGCGTTGCGGGACATTCCGCACTTCTCCCAACAGATGTGTCCAAGCTCGCGGTGCAGTGAGTCCACCGTGCGTTTCCCGCTCGAGGAGAGCAACTTCTGAACCCGGCCGAGAATCTCCTGTTCGACTCCCCTGAAGCCGGCATGATCGGTAGGGATGGGCTCTTCTCCCATGTGTCGGGCAAGATAGTCGCCGATCGTGTAGGGCAAGACGAAATAGCCGTCGGCCAGTCCCTGCATCAAAGCACTGGCTCCCAACCGGTTGGCGCCGTGGTCGGAAAAGTTGGCCTCGCCGATGACGTAGAGACCCTCGATCGTGGACATGAGGTTGTAGTCGACCCACAGGCCACCCATGGTGTAGTGGGGCGCAGGGTAGATCCTCATCGGCACTTCATAGGGGTTCTCACCCGTGATGCGCTCGTACATCTCGAAAAGATTGCCGTATTTCTCCTCGATCGCCGGCTTGCCCAGCCTCTGAATGGCGTCGGCAAAATCCAGGTAGACACCCCTTCCACCGTGACCGACGCCTTTGCCCTCGTCACACTCTGTCTTGGCGGCGCGTGAAGCAATGTCCCGAGGGACCAGATTGCCGAACGCCGGATACCGGCGCTCCAGGTAGTAGTCTCGTTCCGATTCCGGAATGTCGGTAGCTGACCGTGTGTCATCCGCCTTGACCGGCACCCAAATGCGACCGTCGTTTCTCAGCGACTCGCTCATCAAAGTGAGCTTGGATTGGTAGTCACCGTGCTGCGGGATGCAGGTCGGATGGATCTGTGTGTAGCACGGATTCGCAAACAGGGCACCCCTTCGATGAGCCCTCCAGATGGAGGTCGCATTGCAGCCCTTCGCGTTGGTCGAAAGGAAGAACACGTTGCTGTAGCCTCCGGTGGCAAGAACCACCGCGTCTGCCGACCACGATCGAATCTCACCCGTGACCATGTCCCGCGTGACGATGCCGCGCGCCCGGCCACCGATGACCACCAGATCCAGCATTTCGGTACGCGGATACATGTGCACTTGGCCTGCGGCCACCTGTCGCGACAGAGCCTGATAGGTCCCCAGCATCAACTGCTGGCCGGTCTGGCCTCGAGCGTAGAAGGTCCGCGAAACCTGGGCGCCACCGAAGGATCGGTTGTCCAGCATTCCACCGTACTCTCGGGCGAACGGGACCCCCTGGGCGACGCACTGGTCGATGATGTTGACGCTGACCTGTGCCAACCGATGGACATTGGCTTCGCGCGATCGGAAGTCCCCTCCTTTGACTGTGTCGTAGAACAGTCGCCAGACGCTGTCGCCATCGTTCTGGTAGTTCTTGGCCGCGTTGATGCCCCCCTGAGCGGCGATGGAGTGAGCGCGTCGCGCGCTGTCCTGATAGCAAAAACAGTGGACGTGGTAGCCGAGCTCGGCCAGCGATGCGGCAGCGGAGCCACCGGCCAGTCCCGAGCCGACCACGATGACATCGAATCGACGCTTGTTGGCCGGATTGACCAGCTTCATGTCGAAACGGTGACGGTCCCACTTCTCTTCGACGGGGCCCGGCGGTATTTTCGGGTCCAAGATCATTGCAACTCTCCTACTTCACCAAACCGGTCAGGACAGCCAGAGGAAAAGACAAGTTACCGAGCGTGATGATCCAAGCGAAAACCTGGGCAAACCGGCGCCGCCAGTCCGGCGGCCTCGATGAGTTCCACCAGCCGAGTGACTGAAACATGCTCCATAGGCCATGGTAGAGGTGAAAGCCCAGCGCTATCTGTGCCACGATGTAGATCCCGCTGACCCACCAGATCTGAAATCCGGACACGACGTTGTGGTAGACGTCGCCCGGAATGAAATCGGGTTGCGACCAGCCGAAAGTCAGGTGAGCCAGATGGTACACAACGTAGAGGCCGATGATCACCCCAGCCCACCGCACTGTCCGCGAGGCATAAGTGGCTTCGAGCACCTCTCTCTGCCGATACTTCTGAGGCCGAGCCTGCCAGTTTCTCAGCGTCAACTGAGCCGCGGTGACAACGTGAACTCCGACTGCCGCCAGCAACACGGCCCGGGCAATCCACAGTAAGCCAGAATGAGGTAGGAGGGGACTTCCCACCTCTCGCAACCACTCGGCATAGGCGTTCAGCTTCTCGGGTCCCTGATAGAGCTTCAGGTTGCCGAGCATGTGCACGAGCACAAAGCCGAACAGCACGATGCCGCTGGCCGCCATCAGGGCCTTCTTCCCAACGGCCGAGCGGTAGAAGTTTGACAAGCTGGACATCGTCTTTCCTCTCACCAGCAGACTGGCAAGCCAATCCAGGCCCGCGATTCTGCTGATCCTCGTATCGAAAAAGACATCTCAGGTAGGGGGCTTTTCGACTCCAGTTCGGAGTCCTATCTTATGCTGACTGGAGACGGCCCGGAAGGGCGATTCGGAGCGGGGTTGGGAGAATCTAGAGAGGACTCTGGCGGTGGATCAACGCCGGCGCCTTCGACGCCGACGTCGAGGCTTGTGGGCCTTTGCGCGAGTGGGCTTTTCGGGTCTTTGTTCCTGGATCTTGCGCCACAAGTCGAGCTTGGCTTCACCTTCGCCTGTGGCCCCCACCAGGATCTCGAGCAAGGTCAGCGCATCGTCGAATCCCGGGTAGTTGGAGAAGCGAATTCGGTCGCCGGCACTCTTCCACCGTTCCGCGAATCGGTGAAACGCCCAGATGGCCTGGTGCAGTTGGTCGGTTCTCTGTCTCGAGAGAGCGAACCGGGCGACGAAAGGCTCCAGCACCTCGTTCGTCAACTCGCGAAGCGCCGACCGGTGGACCGGCCGCTGGTCGACCGCCTCCACATCCCGCCGCCTCAGCAATACCGATGGCAGTAGTATGGAGCCGAGGACCACTGCATCCGAGAGTTCCTCGCCTTTCTCGACCTTCTCGTCGATCACCGACGGAATGCTCTCGAACTCCCCGGCGCCATGCTCACCGGCGGATAGGACGATGTACGCCTCGGGCAAGAAGATCTCCAGGAGGCCCAGACGCATCATCCACTGCAAGATGGCAATCGAGCTGCCGGACCGGAGCAGATCGAGGATCTCCTCTGTCAGTCGAGCGGGCGCCGCCTTCTCGACCTCGCGGCCGTGAGCCCGGATGGCGGCCTGGGCGGACTCCTCGATGTCGAAGTCCAAACGACCCGCCAGCTCACAGGCTCTCAACATCCGAACCGGATCTTCCTGGAAGCGCACCTCCGCGTCGCCGATGACCCTGATCCGTCTATGGCGCAGATCCTCGACACCATCGACCCAGTCGATGACCGAGAAATCACTGATGTCGTAGAACAAAGCGTTGATCGTGAAGTCTCTGCGGTAGGCGTCTTCCTTGGGTGAGCCAAACACATTGTCGTCGGTGATCAGCAGCTCGCTCTGTCCGGTGCCCTGCGACTCGGGATCCGGATCCCGACGAAACGTGGAGACTTCGACGATGCCGTCCCGAAAATAGACGTGCGCCAGCCTGAACCGACGTCCGATGATGCGCGAATTGCGGAACAGCCGGCGTATCTGCTGCGGGCGGGCGCTGGTACTGACGTCGAAGTCCTTGGGGCGTCCGCCGAGCATCAGGTCCCGAACGGCGCCGCCGACCATGTAGCTCTTGTAACCGCCGTGGTGCAGGCGATACAGCACCTTGATGGCGTTGCTCTCTATGTTGCTTCGCGAGACAGGATGCTCAGCCCGTGACAGCACCAGCGGCGACTCTCGATTCGAAGCACTCACAGACTCATTATACGGAGCCATTCGCGCGATCCTCGGTGACAGGAAGTGGCGTGGTTGTCCGCCGATCTCCTTCGCGGACTACTCAGCGGCGATCAGTTCGGCCCGCGAAAAGAAGAAGTGCAGCTCCTTTTGCGCGTTCTCAGGAGAATCACTGCCGTGGATCGCATTGCGCTCGATCGATGAGCCGTAGAGCGCTCGGATGGTTCCCTCATCGGCATTTGCTGGATCGGTCGCACCCATGACCTTGCGCAGCTGCGGCACCGCATCTTCGCGAGCCAGGGCCGCGGCGATGATCGGTCCACTCGTCATATAGGCGACCAGGCTGTCGTAGAAGGGGCGTTCCCGATGCACTTCGTAGAACCTCTGTGCCTGCGCCTCGCTGAGCCGCATCCGTTTCAAAGCCTGGATTTCGAAGCCCTCTTTCTCTAGAAGAGCGAGAATGTTCCCAGCATTGCTGGCTTCCATGCTGTCAGGCTTGATGATCGTCAGTGTTCGTTCCATATCCACGTACCTCGTGTTCTCGAAGGAGGACACTCTTGATCAGCCCTCATCGGTTGATTGACCTTCCAGAATCTGCAAGTCCCCGTCGGAGTCCTCGAGCTCGAACACCGGGCCCAGGATCTCTTGGCTTCCTGCCGGCCCGAGAAGAACCGCCGAGCCAGCAGGTAGGCCCAATCCCCACCTGACGCCTTCCTGCTCCATCAACTGCCGCAGTCGTCGATCGTGTCCGGGATCGAAGTTGGGCTCGATCACCGCGCCGGGAAGCCAACCAAATCCCGGCAGGATGTTGCGACCCAGCAGACTTCGAACGAGTATCCCGAACGCCTGTGTCGCTCCAGCAATCGCGACGACGAGCCCCCCCGACGCCAACTTGCGCCCCAGGGCCTCGAGGGCCGCTGAAGCCTCGAGTGTCTGCACGAGTTGATCGGTGACTCCGCCGCCGATGTACACCGCAGCAGCCTGGTCGATGCGCTCCACATTCTTCTGGCGCCGCGCGTCCCGAGCTCTATAGATCGGGATGAGGGTCGCTTCTCGCCCGAAGCTCTCCTTCAGATAGAGGGAGAAATTCGCCGCATAGTCAGTGGAACCACTCGCAGTCGGCAGGAATCCAATGGGACCCTCGTCGAGCTTCGAGATCCATCTCTCATCGGTATCGAGAGTCTCTCCAAAGGAGAACTCCCCTCCCCCGAGGAGCGCCAGCCAGCCCTGATCCCCGATTCTCTTTATCGAACCCGGCATCTACTTCTCCAGCGCCCGAGCCACCGATATCCCGATCTCTGCCGGGGACTCCGCAACGGTGATTCGAGCCGCCGTCAGGGCTTCGGTCTTGGCCTGCGCCGTACCCTTGCCGCCGGAAATGATCGCACCGGCGTGTCCCATCCTGCGCCCGGGGGGAGCGGTCCGGCCGGCGATGAAGCCGACCACCGGTTTGTCGAGATTCTCCTGCACCCAGGCCGCAGCCTCTTCTTCAGCGCTGCCGCCGATCTCGCCGATCAGGATCACACCTTCAGTGGCTGGATCTTCGGCGAAGGCTGCCAGGGTGTCGATGAAGTTGGTGCCGGGAAGAGGGTCGCCACCGATGCCGATGCAGGTGGATTGGCCCAGCCCCAGATTCGTCACCTGCCAGACCGCCTCGTAGGTGAGGGTTCCGGAGCGACTGACCACGCCCACGCTGCCCGGCTGATGGATGTGTCCAGGCATGATGCCGATCTTGGCCATGCCGGGAGAGATGATCCCGGGGCAGTTCGGGCCGATGAGACGAGTCGGATGCTCTTCGAGGAAGGCACGCACTTTCAGCATGTCCGCCACGGGAATCCCCTCGGTAATACAGACGACGAGCTCCACTCCAGCGGCAGCCGCCTCCATGATGGCGTCACCGGCGAACGGTGGTGGCACGAAGATCATCGAGGCATTGCAGGAGGTCGCTTGCCTGGCTTCGGTCATCGAATCGTAGACCGGAATTCCCTCAACCGACTCGCCTCCCTTGCCGGGCGTTACACCGGCTACGACGTTCGTGCCGTAGTCCCGGCAGCCCAGGGCGTGAAAACGTCCCTCAGTTCCGGTAATGCCCTGCACCACCAGTCGCGTGTCGTTGTCGACCCAGATTGCCATCACACCCCTCCTTTTGCGGCGGCCACGACCTTCTGCGCCGCGTCGGCCATGTCGTTGGCGACGATGAAATCGAAGTCGGCGTCTTGCAGGATCTTGCGCCCCTGCTCCACGTTGGTGCCCTCCAGTCGGACGACCACCGGCAACTCGACGTCCGGCAACTCCTCGAGAGCCGCGACGACCCCGCTGGCGATCCGATCTGTCCGCGCGATGCCGCCGAAGATGTTGATGAGAACCGCTTTGACGGTCTGGTCGGAGATCAGAATCCGGAAAGCGTTCTGCACGGCCTCCTGGCTCGCCGAGCCACCGACATCCAGGAAGTTCGCTGGCTCACTGCCGAACAGCTTGATGATGTCCATCGTGGCCATGGCCAGTCCAGCCCCATTCACCATGCAGCCGATCTCGCCATCCAGCTTGATGTAGTTGAGGTCGTACTTGCCCGCTTCGACCTCCAGGAGGTTCTCTTCCGCGATATCGCGCATCTCCCGGATGTCCGGATGGCGAAACAGGGCGTTGTCATCGAAGTTCATCTTCGCATCCAGGGCCACGACATCACCTTGACCGGTGACGAGGAGCGGGTTGATCTCCACCAGCGATGCATCGGTGTCGAGATACGCTGCGACCAACGAGCCGATCAGTTTTGCCGCCTGACGCCCAGTCGAGCCCTCGAGCCCCAGCTTCTTGACCACCGATCGGGCCTGGAAAGGCAGCAGACCCAGCTGCGGATCGACAGCCTCGCGGATGATGGCACCCGGATCCTTCTCCGCGACTTCTTCGATGTCCATGCCGCCCCAAGCAGAGGCCATCAAGACCGGCTTGCCACTTGCTCGATCCAACGTGATGCTCAGGTAGAGCTCCGAAGCGATATCCAAGGCCTCTTCGATCAGCACCTTGCGAACCGTCTGACCCTCGGGACCGGTTTGTGGAGTCACCAATTGCATGCCGAGGATGGCGCCGGCAATCGACTCGGCCTCCTCGGGTGAGCCGGCCAGCTTCACTCCCCCACCTTTGCCACGCCCACCGGCATGAATCTGGGCCTTGACGACGCAGCGCCCACCCATCTCTCGACAAATATCCGTAGCCTCGGCCGCAGCTTCAACTACCTTCCCTTTGGGTGTAGCGACTCCGTAGCGGCGCAAGATCTCCTTGGCCTGGAATTCGTGGATCTTCAAAACCAATCTCCTCGTTTGGTGTTGTCCTCTCCCGAAGAACTCGGGCAAGACAGTATAGTCCGGAACGGGCCGGTGAGGGAATTCCCGCTAGGGGTTCGAGGCTGGGCGGAGAGTCGAGATCAGGGAATCTCCAGCACCAGAACCGTCAGGTCGTCTTCGCGTGGCGAATTGCGGGTGAACTCCTCGAGATCGTTCAACACTCCGTCGCGAATGGCTTCGACACTCTGCCCAGCCAGATGACCGAGGCACTCTTCGAGACGGTCGAAGCCGAACAAATCTTCGCTTCCCTCGGCACGGGCCTCGACGACGCCATCGCTGAACAGGAAGAGAGCATCGCCGGACTCGAGTCGGGCCGATCGCACCCGCACGTCGAGCTCGCCTCGTACGCCCAAGGGGTAGGAGACGGATTCCAGAGCGTGAACCTCGCCCTGCTTGGTGATCTGGTAGGGAAACAGGTGACCGGCGCTGGCATAGAACATCTCGCGACGTACGGGGTCGATGAGCGCGTAGCAGAGGGTGGCCAGGAGACGCTTGCGGGCACTCTGAAAGACCATGCGATTGAGGGTGCTGAACACCTGTTCGACTTCGGGGTCGAAGGTCACCTGAACGGCCAGTGCCGACTTGGCCATGGACATGACCAGCCCGCTCGAGACGCCGTGGCCTGCCACATCGCCAACGGCTACCGCCAACCTGCCATCCTCCAGGGCTAGGACATCGTAGAAGTCACCGCCGACCTCGGTGGCCGGAAGGTATTTGTGGCTCAATTTGACGCCGTTGAGCTGCGACGGCAGCTCGGGGAGAATGGATGCCTGGATGCCGCGTGCAGTTTCCAGCTCGACCCGCTGACGCTCCCGATCGGCAATGCGCCTGACGTGAGGGGGAATGTCCTCGTAGAGGTAGATGAACTCTCGATCGCTCAGCAGGTATCTGGCGCTGGCAATCAACGGCAATGCCACACCCAGGAGAGCCAGCGAAGCATGTAGCTGAATCGAGGCGTCATCGGCGCCCAGAAACGGCACCGCACCGCTCACCACGTAAAGTGTCATGTAGGCGAGGGTCGATGTGAAGATCCCGAACCTCAGAAACAGGAAAACGAAGGCGGCCGGTGGAAGCAACCAAATCAGGTAGTTCCAGTTGAACGGGAACACATGGGTACCGGAGAAGAACAGAATCGCTGCCGCGACTACTGCAGCGGCGATTCCCAGCCACCGACCAAGGTGCCTAGTGCCGTAGGAGACCAGAAACAGTCTTCCAAAAAGACCCGTGTAGAGAGCGTAGGCCAAACCGAAGGCCAGCAATGGGAGGCTGAACCACCCGGCGCTCTCCCACCAGGGCCCGATCGAATAGGACGCGTAGGCGAAGACGCCGAACCGCCGAAACAGAACGAGCAGCGACCACTCGACAGCAGCGATGACCACACCTGCGACGAGTCCCTGCAACGAAGCACGCGCGAAGGTGGCGTTCCTCCAATCCCCTTTGAACAGGGCGTCGAATGCAGCCAGCTTCCTGCCCCACTTCTCACGACACAGGGATTCGCCTACCGACCAGCTAAGGAATGACATCAGGCCCATCGGAAAGAAGAAGAGCATCAGCATTTGAAAGCCGACCACCCAGGTCATCTGACGACGAGTCAGTACTCCCATCGACCAGCCTGCTGACGATGCTCCGCCGCTGAATAGCAGGGTCACGGCTCCGGCCACGACGATCACGAAAGAGATCTGGATGCCGCGCCGAATACCGACTTCCCCTTCGTGGTACCGGCGAACAAACGGTATTGCGACGAGGGGCAGGAGCAGCAGGGGGAGGAAGACCTTCAGCTGCCCGAGGAGCTGGAACCCTTGAAAGTTGCTCCGGATACTCGCCAGTTCTGGATCGTCGAAGAACCCCGAATAGCCAGCCAGTCGATCGCCAGCAAACGTGATTTCGACGCCGTAGGGATGATCGTCGCCCAACAGAGCCTCTCTATCCCGATATCGCAAGGTCAGGTCTGCCCTGGCCTGAAGCTGGCGCTGCCGAATCTCGGGCTCCTCGAAGGTGTCCAGATCGAAGCCCTGCTCCCGCAGGAAGAGATCCGCTTCCACTCGGGCCACCGCTTCGTCGATCTCTTCGCCTTCCTGATCCGGGGGCACTCGGAGCATCAGGTCGGTGATCTCACCGTGGGGCGTCACACGGGCCCGGTAGCTCCATTCGAAGGGAGTCGCTCCAGGCGCATAGACCATGACCTGCCAAGTCCTCAGCCCCTGCATCAGGCGACTGCCCTCCAAGCCATCGACCTGGCCGGAGAGAAGCGACTGTTGGAGGCGGTGCTCCAACGCGGGAGCCTCCTCCTGTTGAGTCACGACGTACGGCTCGGCAGGTAGCTCACCGAGATCCCGCATTCGCTCGAGCGCCAGGGCTTGCGCTTCTGCTTTGGAAATGTCCCAATCTCGCGGAAAGAGCGGGTAGGCGCGCGGAAATGCCCAGGCAACCACCAGGGCGGCAATGATTCCGGTGGCAATCCAGGCAAGGGCTGAAGTGGCTTTCTTCAAGTTCTTTCCACCTCTGACAGGCACTCCCTCGGGGCCAATCCAGCCCCTTCAAGGCTCCGTACGGGGCCCCGCCTCGAAGGTTGCACCCCTGCGAGCGTTCTTACCCCTCGAACACACGTTCGAGGCACCGACTAGAGGTTCTCGACGATCGCCTGACCGAACTCTGAGGTCTTGAGGAGAGTCGCACCCTCCATCTGCCTCTCCAGGTCGTAGGTCACCCGCTTCTGGCTGATGGTCTTCTCCAGGGCCGCCACCACGCTCGAGGCCGCTTCCTGCCAGCCCAACCACTGCAACATCATGACGCCTGAGAGGATGAGAGAGCCGGGATTGACCTTGTCCAGATTGGCGTATTTCGGCGCCGTCCCGTGAGTCGCCTCGAACAGGGCCAGGCCATCGCCTTCGTTGCTGCCCGGTGCCATGCCGAGTCCACCCACCTGCGCGGCCAGTGCATCGGAGAGGTAGTCACCATTCAGATTGGTGGTGGCCAGGACCTGGTACTCCGTCGGCCGAAGCAGTATCTGCTGAAACATGGCGTCGGCGATTCGATCCTTCACCAGGATCTTGCCCTCTGGCACCTGACCGTCGAACTCGTCCCAAAGCTCCTGCTCGGTAACGGTCTGCTCGCCGAATTCGTCTCGGGCGACTTGATAGCCCCATTCCTTGAAGGCCCCTTCCGTGTACTTCATGATGTTGCCTTTGTGGACCAGGGTCACATCGGTCCTACCTTCGCGGACCGAGTACTCGAGAGCCTTGCGTACCAGCCGCTTGCTGCCGGTCACCGATACCGGCTTGATCCCCACACCACTGTCCTCACGAACGCGTTTACCAAGCTTGTCCCGCATGAATCCGATGAGCTCGAGGGCGCCGCCGGAGCCTTCCTCCCACTCGATACCGCAGTAGACGTCTTCCGTGTTCTCTCGGAAGATCACCATGTCCACCTTGCTGGGCTCCTTGACTGGCGATGGCACGCCCTCGAAATAGCGCACGGGACGCACGCAAGCGTAGAGATCCAGCGTCTGGCGAAGAGTCACATTGAGGCTACGAAAGCCGCCGCCGACCGGAGTCGTCAAGGGACCCTTGATGGCGACCCGGAACTGCCGAACCGCCTCGACTGTGTCCTGCGGCAGCCACTCGTCGTAGTGCTCCTTGGCCTTTTCTCCTGCATAGATCTCCATCCAGGCAATGGACTTGGAATCGCCGTAGATCTTCTTTACGGCGCTATCCAAGACGAACTGCGCCGCCCGCCAGATGTCGGGGCCGATGCCATCCCCCTCGATGAAGGGGACAATGGGGCGATCGGGGACCTCGAGGTTGCCATCCTGCCATTCGATTTCCTGCCCATTCTTGGGCGGCGATACTTTTCTAAAGCTAGTGCTCACGCCGAGGATTCTCCTGTCTGTTCAGAGTCACATTCTGGGTCGCACGCCGGGCGACGAGCGAGGGTGGAGTCTAGCACAGGGCCCGGCTGGCCATGGTAGATTTCAGCCATGGATTGGAGTCCTCTGATCGACGCGGCCGTCGCAGTCAGAATCCACGCCTACGCACCGTTCAG
>JBATEX010000128.1:0-3200 GCA_049664225.1 Thermoanaerobaculia bacterium | reverse complement strand
GTGCGAACCTACGGCGAAGCCGTGGAGCACCAGGTCATCAGCTCTGTGGCCAATCTCGAGACCCTGGCAGCCAACCGGCAGGAGTTTCTCGACGACTTCGTCAGCGCCCGCCGGGCCGCGATCACCTCACCGAAGGGCCCGGCTCGTGCCTGGCTCCTGCCTCCGGGACGCAGCCCACAACGCACAGACGCCCTGGCACGGCTCCTCACACGACAGGGCATCGAGGTCTACCGGTCGGAGGCTGCCATGAACGTCTCCGGCCTGCGGGACGCTCGCACCGGACAGGAAAGCTCTCAGGACCTTCCAGCCGGTACGTGGATGGTGTCCCTGGATCAGCCAGCCTCGCCGCTGGCGAGTGTCTTGCTGGATCCTCATGTCCCCATGTCCGCTGCCGCCCTGCGAGAGGAGCGGGAGTCTATCGAGCGGGGCGACGGTTCGCGCCTGTACGACACCACCGCATGGTCCTTGCCGCTGCTCTTCGGAGTCGAGTCCTACTGGTCCACCGTCAAGCCGGCAGGTTCGTGGTCCCTGGAGTCCGAGCCGGAGGGTCGAGCCGGCGAGGTTGAATCCGTACCTTCGGCCTACGGCTACCTGGCCGAAACCACGGACGACGCTGCCATGGGGGCGCTCGCTGCGCTGCTCGAAGCAGGCATCACGGTCCAGGCGGCGAACAAGCCTTTCACGATCGATGGTCACGCCTACGATCGAGGCACCCTGCTCATTCGTCGCGAGGTCAATTCCGACGACCTCGAGAGCCAACTGGTACCCATCGCCGAGCGCTGGGCCTTGACCTTCCATGCCACCCCCACTGCTGATTCTGAGGAGGGCCCCGATCTGGGAGGCGCACACTTCGAGACGTTGCGTCTGCCCAGAGTAGGCATCCTCACCGGTTCGCCCGTATCTCCAACGGACTACGGCTCACTCTGGTATGTGCTCGACGAGCGGGCTGGTCTACGCTTCAGCGGCATCGACATCGGGCGGCTACGATTCCTGGACCTGCAACGCTACAACGTGCTCGTCTTTCCTCCCGCCTGGGGTGGGGCTCAGGCCTACCGACACGCGTTGGGTGAGCAGGGGCTCGCAGCGCTCAAGGCGTGGATCGAGGGCGGCGGAACGGCAATCGGAATCGATGGCGGAGCCCAGTTCCTCGCCGACTCCGGTACCGAGCTGACAAAGACACGGCTGCGTAGCCAGGCGCTGACCGACTTTCCCCCGATCATGCTCGGAGCTTCGGCGTTGGCTGTTCATGATGCGTCCCCGATGAGGGCGCAAGGCTGGTCGGGGACACCTGTTTCTGACAGCGGCGTGGCTCCGGCGATCGACGTCCCTTCGGTCCTGGGAGACGGTGCCAAGCCCTTCGCGCCGGGAACCCCGGCGGCAGAACTGGCTCCCGAAGGGCTCGAGGACTGGTTCGCACCGGTGCTGCCGGCTGGGCGCATCAAGCCGACCGAGCAAGAGACCACCGAAGCCGACGCCAGGCTGCGCTCGTTCTCACCCCAGGGCGCTCTTCTCCGGGTCGAACTGGCGACCCGTCACTGGATGACTTGGGGGTTACCGGACGAGATCGCGGTTCTGTTGGGAGCCTCCGACACCTTCGTGGCCGACGGTGGCGTGGACGTCGTGGCCCGGTTTCCCGAGCCGGAGAGGATTCACCTCGGAGGCCTCCTCTGGCCCGAGGCGGCTGGCCGCCTGGCCCATACCGCCTATGCGGCCCGCGAGCGCCTTGGCGACGGACAAGTCATCCTCTTCCTCGGGCATCCGACCTTCCGGGCCTGGCCCTTGGACTCGCAGAGGATGTTCCTCAACGCCCTGCTTTACGGTCCAGGCCTCGGCACTCACTGGCCACGCCCCTGGTGAGGCAGCTGGCCTTCATCTCGTGGATGTCCGTTCGGGTGGTTCGCAGGGGGACGGCGTCGGCTACTCAGACTGCAATGGGCGGGCCGCCACCTTGTCACGTCATTGCGCCGGATCTCTTGTGCTCTTCGCAGGCCCTGGCGCTGCGCTCGACGTGGCACCCCCTGTCGGACCACCCGAACGAACCTCTAGCACCATTGAAGGCAATAGGGGTGTAAGGGGGCATAGGGGGTGACTGTCTCGGGCCACTGGCAAGTCTCCAAGGTGGTTCAGGGTTTGGCGGGGCGATCTCCTTGGGGTTCTTGCAGCGGAAGGGAGGATAGCCACCCGGGGGCCCCACGTCGGACCCCCTTCCGAGCAGTCCTACTGCCCGGGACCCAGGACCCAAGCCCCGGAGGGATGGGAGGGCCGGGCGTGGCCAGATACCACCATGGTCCCGGGGCCAGGACCTCAAGCCCTCAAAGAACGACCGCGCAAAGCGCAGGTCGCATCAACCCCTAGGCCCTCAAAGACCGGACGGAATCCTGTTCCGGCGGCTTCAACCCCCAAGCCCTCAAAGACCAGCCGGCCCCAGAGCGGCGGGCGGGTTGGAGACCGGGGATCATGAACAGGCCGGGCGCGAAGGCCCGGCCGAGAGTTATCCAAAATGACCGCTGTCGGCTACGGCGTCGAGTTCGACCAGGCCGAGACGTCGCTGCTCTCGAAGCCGTCGGCAAAGATCTCTGGGCCCGCCGGGAAGGCAAAGGAAACGACACCCGTACTGAAATTACCAGAACTCGTTGATGCGTAGTACTCCTGCGTATACCAGAAGGTGGCGTCGTCGTCAGGATCGACGTTCATGGAGCTGTAGTCGCCCCAGCGATTGCTCGTCGAGGTCTGCGACCCACCACCGACAAACGCACTCTTCTCCTCCCTCATGGTCCCCAGGACATCCCCAACCATACGACCGGTGTACCGAATCGACGGGAAGGTGGTGAGGGACGAGACGCTGTAACCCAGACCGATGTTGCCGTCCTTGTCCATGGCGATGCTGCTCATCCAGCGATGGTCGGAATCAGGGGCCCAGACGTTGTCCTGCTGCATGAAGGGTGTGCCGAAGGGGTCCCGGATCTCGAACCAGTGGACCCCGGCGTGATCCGTACTATCGGCGTCGACGGTGTGACTGCCGACCAGCACCTCGTGGCTGCCCATGTTTCTGTAGGCAAGACGATGCAAGAGCCGATTGCCTAGGGAGTCTAGATACGAGACCGATGTCGCCGGCGGCGGTTGTGGGATGCAGTTGCGTTCGTAGTTGCACATGTCGGGATCGACATCGATCGTATCGAGGACGTAATCGAAGTCGAGGC
>JBATEX010000127.1:0-2168 GCA_049664225.1 Thermoanaerobaculia bacterium | reverse complement strand
AGCCCACCGTGCGGTAGATGGCCGCGTCGAGCATGTAGGTGCGGACCACCATCGATGCCAGCTTCTTGCGGATGGCCTCGAAGTAGGCGATGGGTTGGCCGAACTGGATCCGCTCGAGTGCGTACTGGGTAGCGTTCCCGATAACCAGCTTGCAGCCGCCCAGGTCGGCGGCGCCCAGCTTGTAGCGGCCGATATTGAGTGCGTTGAGGGCGATCGGCATGCCGCCGCCCGGTTCGCCGAGGAGGTTCTCCTTCGGCACCACCACACCGTCCAGGTTGAGCATGACGGTCGAGGAGCCCTTGATGCCGAGCTTGTGCTCCTCGGCCCCGGTGCTCAGGTTCTCGGCACCCCGTTCGACGAGAAAGGCCGTGACACCCGCACCTTCGAGATTGGCGAAGACGATGAAGAGGTGGGCCCAGGCACCGTTGGTGATCCACATCTTGGTGCCGTTGAGGACAAACGACTTGCCATCTTCGGTCAGCTTCGCTGTGGTTTTTAGAGCTCCCGCATCCGAGCCGCTGTCTGGCTCGGTCAGGGCGTAGGCTCCGAGGTATTCGACGGTGCCGAGCTTGGGCAGGTACTTCTTCTTTTGCTCTTCGGTGCCGAAGTAGGCGATCGGGATGGTGCCGATTCCCACATGACAAGAGAAGGTAACGCACCACGAGGCGGAGCCACCGGTGGTCAGGGCTTCGACGACCAGTGTCGAGGTGGCTTTGTCGAGCTCCAACCCACCGTACTCTTCCGGGATGTCGATCGAGGTGAGCCCGAGCTCCCCGACCTCGCGCATAAGCTCCATGGTGAGCTCTTCGTTTGGCGCCGCGAGATCGTCCTTGACCTCGTCGATCCTCTGGGAGGCGAACTCGAGCACCATGCGCTCGATCTCCTGCTGCTCGTCTGAGAAGGCCTCTCGCGTGAAGATCGGCTGCACGACCGGGTCGAGCAGAAACGCCCCGCCTCTGGGTGGTCCCTCGGGCGCGGCCTCACCAGAAGCCTGGCTCATCTCCGGCTCGGCTTGGATCTTGGGTTTCGAAGTCGTCATGAGATCCCCTTTCCTCGAGAGCCATGCGCTGCGATGCGGCAAGGCTCCGTGGGTGGTGCAATCGAAGTCTCCAACCTACACAAACATCCCGCCTTGCGGTTCAACTGCCGCTTCTGTTCGTCATCAGCATGAGTGGCCACCACGGCCGCGTCCTTACTACTTGAGCCGCGGTGCGTCAATCAGTATAGCAGTTTTTGCTGCACTGCGGCAGAGAGGTTTCGAGAGGCTGGTTGTGGGACAATGGTGGCTAGCGGAAGGAGGTAGACCTCGTGAGACTGATAACCGCAGGAGACCTGATGAACCCGGAGGTTCTCACGGTGCGAGAGGACATGAGCGTGCGCGCCTTGGCGAGCTTCCTGGTGGACAACGAGATTACCGGAGCGCCGGTGGAGGATCTCTCCGGCAAACTGGTCGGTGTTGTCTCTCTGGTGGATATCGCTTCGGTTGCTTCGGACTCCGGAGGCGTGGCGTCGGATCAGTCGAACCCGGACTTTTTCGTGCGGGGCTGGGAGGACAAGATCGATCTGGAGGAGATGATCGAATTCCGCGTCGACAACGAGAATCTGAAGGTCGGGGAGATCATGACCCCCACGATTTACTCGGTGTCCGAAGACACCACCGTCTCGGATGTCGCCACGATGATGCTGAAGGGTCACCTTCATAGGCTGTTGGTGACCCGTGACGAGAAACCGGTCGGCATCGTCTCCACCTCCGACCTTCTCGGCCTGCTCATCGAAGGAAAGTAACCCCCACCCGCCGCCCGGGGGTTGAGGCGTCCGGACTACGTCCGACCGGTCTTTTGGGGGCTTGGTGGATGAGGAGTCCGTTGTTCCTCCGGCCTACCTTTTAGGCAATGCCCCCCCGCCCATTCCCCTAGACCCTTGAGCCCTTACACCCCTAAGCCCCTATTGCCTTCATCGGTGCCAGAGGTTCGTTCGGGTGGCTCGACTGTGGGGTGCCGAGTCGAGCGCAGCGCAAGGGCTATAGAAGGGCAAGAGAGACGAGGGGGAAGGGGAGACAAGGTGGCGGCCCGCCCGAATGTAGGGGAGGGGCTTGACTGTTCTGTATCAGGACATAGGTGACAGTTCGACCTCAGGACATGGTTGACACATTGGTTGGGTTGGCAGGT
>JBATEX010000126.1:0-25713 GCA_049664225.1 Thermoanaerobaculia bacterium | reverse complement strand
CACCGCAGATTGCAGTGCGAGAAGAAGATGGTCCCTGAGCCCCTGGAGCCACGCAGGCAGTCCTCTTCGCCGTGATGGGGAAAGGCGCTCGCGACGCGGGCCCGACGGCCCGTCTTGCAGATCGCCCGCTCATCCGCCAGCCGGTCGACATTGCAGTTTCGGGGACAGACCCTGCAGACTCGGAGCTCGTCCAGAGCCTCCTCCACCTTCTCGGCGAGGCGCCCCGACTTCCAACTGCTCAAGTACGCTGGACTGAACTCGCTGCGAGGACGAACGAAACGTGGGTCAGCGGCCGACCTACCGCGCATCCCTTCCAGCCTAGCAGGGTGTCACCCTTCGCTGGGAGCTTCTTGTCGCGGCTTCGGAGGGCCGAAGATCGCTCGATAGATCATCGAGGGGATGCAGATGTCCGTCGTGGCGACAAGCAGAGCGACGCAGCACAGCGAACCGCCCAATAGGTAACCCAGGGTCGTGTGTCCCGCCCAGAAAGCCCACCCCGTCACGGCCACCCAAACCGCCCCGATTCCGCATGCGAAGCGGGCGGGAGCCCCTCGCTTCGGCAGAGGTCCGGTCTTCGTCAGGTGACGGATCCCATGGTTGTAGATCAAATCGAATGGGTGCACCGGAAACAGCGCTGCGAGGGCCGCAAACGGCACGAGGCACCAGAGGATGATGGGCGACGCCAGAGCCGTGCCGGTGGCGGCTAACCCCGCACAGAGTCCATAGGCCAGCCGCTGCCACGGTGCGACATCTGCCAGCGTCTTCTCGCTGATGTTGTCCCAACCTTGAACATCCAGCCGGTGCAGCGTCGTCTCCGGCAGTTTCTGTCCCATCGATGACTCCCTCTCTGTAGCGCTCCTGTGGCGAACTTTCAGCACCTGGTGCCAGTCGAACCACTGACCACGGATTCGCTGCCCAGTATAGGCCAGGAGTCGAGGCGACGCCCAAAAGGTGCCAGGCACCGCTTTGGGGAGGTACCCGGGCTAGTCGGCGAGCGACAGGATCGGGTCGCGCCGGCCGGTCATCTCCCAGCGAATCAGCGACACGGGGATGACACCCGAAGCGAAGAGCTCTTCCATGAGGTCTTTCAGCACGAAGTCGTCACCGAGCTGAAGGGCGCGCTCGGCGATCAGGTCTTCGAGCAGGGCTTTACCGGTCAGGTAGCTGGTGCCATAGCCCGGCTGCTGGAGGTAGAGCTGCTGCTCGAACAGGACGAGGTTTCCGTCCGCGCGAAACCACCCGCGCGGAGTCTGCTCTGCCGCGAAGACCACGGCCTCGTCCACCGACCATTCATTGCTTTGCACGCGGAGGCCGGCAATGGCTCGAGCCGCCCGTTGGGCGACCATGATGTAGACGAGCTCCCGGCTTCGGGGGCTATCGTCGAGGAGGCCGGCGCTCGCCATCATCTCCTCCATGCCCGTCGCCAGCCCCTCGGCCCGGCTGTCCCAGATGTTGTAGAGCAGCGGTACCCGGCGGATCGGGCTCGGATGGGGGTCCTCTCTCATTCGGGCCTTATCGATCCAATGGATGTGATGGCAGCGCATGACTCGTGGATCCCGCAGATCGACCTGGGCGAAGAAGTGTCGATCCTCAGGCTCAGCGTAGGGTGCAACCCGCTCGCGAAGTGCGGGCTCCATGTAGTCCTCGACCTCCATCACCTCTTCGTCATCCAGGAAGCGCAGGAAATCTTCAATGGCGGCACCGGCCCGCATCTGCCACTCCTCGTCGTTGACGGGTGGCTCGAGTGGTGGCAGCTCACGGTTGCGATGCTCCTCCAGCTTCATGTGGGCGATCGAGCGGGCGAGCTCCCGTTCCATCAGTCGCAGCTCGTCCTCCCAGCTGTAGGGCACCAGGTGAACATTTCGCAGATACCAGTTGTAATTCTCGACGCCGACACCGGAAGGGCCGGTCTTGGCTTGCAACTGCTCCTCCAGCCAGACCTTGAAGGCATCGACGGCCCGGCGGGCCGCCTCGATGTCGGGCAGGAGCTCGGGATGAACCGGGCCGAGCTCCTCGGCGAGATCTCCGAGAATCGCGCTCTGCCCCTGCTGGCTCCAGATACCGAGCTGCCAGAGATCCCTCGCGCTGCCCACCAGGTTTCCCCGTGCTTGCTCGAGAACCGCGGGAACTGCCTGAAGGCTCGCCCGCAACGGCTCGAGCTCCGCTTCGGCCAGCGGAAAGCTCAGACGCCAGAGCTCGATCGCACCAGCCATCATTGGGCCCTCACGAAGCGGGGTGTCGCTTTCCGAGTCGATCACGACCGAATAGAAGCCCGGATCCCTGGCCCAGGGCCGCAAGACCCGATGATCGAAATCGAGGCCATTCATTTCGGCGCCGACCAGGAGGCTATCGATCTGCTGGCCCACCGGCCAGCCGGTGGTATCGATCGCCGCCAATCGCTGCTGATACCCGGCCAGCTCCCGGTGCTGCAGCGCCATGGCAGGGACCCTGTAGTCAGGCGCCCCGTCGCGAAATACAGGCTGCTGGAACTCTCGCCAATCCTCGAACAGCTGAACGAGCTCGGCATAGCCCTTCGAGCTGGCGGAAGATTCCTCGGCCAGGATTGAGGAAGAAAGACAGAGGAACGAGAACAACAGAACGGCTATCACCAGGTTGCCGTGGTTTCGCATTTCGATGACCTCCAGAGCGGCCAGTCTACAACCCCGACTGAGCGCCCCGCCTGCGTCGTCTCAAAAGAAGTGCCTGGCACCTATTTAGCGGCGGGGGATTTGTAGACCACACCGCCCTTCATCACGAAGCGGACGTCCTCGAGGAGCGTGATGTCCTCGAGTGGATTGCCGGCGACCGCAATGACATCTGCCCAGTTGCCGGACTCCAGTGTTCCGACCTCTTCTGCGATGCCGATCAGCTCCGCCGAATCGCGAGTGGCCATGCGAATCGCTGCCATTGGCGACACCCCGAGCTCTTCCACCAGGATCTGGAAGTCCTTGGCATTCAGGCCGTGTGGAAAGACAGCTGCATCGGTACCGTAGGCGAACTTCACCCCTGCTTCATAGGCTTTGCGGAGGCGCTCTCGCTGTTGGACCGCCATGGATGCGGCCTTGTCGATGGAGTACTGCGGAATGCCCCAGGCCTCGCCCTCTTCGATGATGAAGTCCAGGGTGTAGAGGGTCGGAACCAGGTAGGTTCCATGCTCGAGCATGAGTCGAATGCCCTCGTCATCCACCAGGCTGCCGTGCTCGATCGAGGCTACGCCCGCGCGGATGGCGTCGTTCATGCCGGCGGGTGAGTGAGCGTGCGCAGCGACCTTGACCCCCAGGTTTCGTGCGGTCTCGACTACAGTCTGGAGCTCTTCGAGAGTGTATTGCTGCTCATCCAGAGAGGTGCCTGCTGAGAGCACTCCGCCTGTTGCCGTGACCTTGATGACGTCGGCGCCGTACTTGATCTGGGTCCTTACGGCTTTGCGAAGCTCATCGACACCATCGGCGATCTGGGCGTAGCCGGGCAGATTCAGGGCCGGATTCCATCCGTTGATGTCGGCATGCCCACCCGTGGCGCCCACCCCTCGGGTGGCAACGTACATTCGGGGCCCCGGCACCACGCCTTTGGCGATCAGGTCTCGCAGGGCCGCGTCGGAGTAGTTCCCGGCGCCCACATTGCGAATCGTCGTGAAGCCCGCTTCGAGGGTGATCTTGGCGTGGGCGACGCTGTAGATCGCCTCGTGAGCCTCGGACTCCCTCAGCTTCTGGGTGTCGCCACCGTCGCCCGGCGCCCCGCTGATGTGCACATGGCAGTCCATGAGACCCGGGAGGATTGTGTACCCCTGAAGATCGATGACGCGCGCTCCAGCCGGAATCGGCAGACCGCCTACCGCTCCGACGGCCGTGATCCGGTCCCCTTCGACTATCAGCACCGCATTCTCGACGGGCGCTGCGCCCGATCCATCGATGAGACGGTCGGCCTGGATCGCGATGACTTCCCCGATCGAGCCCGTTGCCGCCACGAACAACGCGACGATGCTCAACACCCAGATTCGCCAGATTCGCATGGTTGCTTCTCCCTAGCCCTATCTGTCCTGCAGCTCCGCCGGTACCCGTTTCGGGCCCGACCCTCTTCGCGGACCAGAATTCACCGACCAGGCCTCTTGGCACAACACCCGTCGGGGTGGGTCTACTGCCAGTCATTCGACCGATAGCCTGTTCAACTTGACGGACAGTCCGCGAGGGCCTAGTGTTCTAGACGTCCGAAACAACTTGGGTGGCCGAGCAACCGGGGTCAATTCCCCGTGAACGTGTTTCCCCTGGGAAGGAGATCGATGATGCGGAAGACATATGCGTTCTTGATTCTGCTGAGCGTGGCCGTGGTGGCCGTGCTCGCACTGAGACCGAGCTGTAGCAGGGCCGAGGAGCCACCGGCCAAGGTGGACTCAGACTCCGAGGCCACGAGCACCGAAGGAGCTACCGTCATCTACGCAAAACCGACGAAGGTGACGATCCACATACAGCGAAACAAAAGGAACATCTTCACTACACCCCACAACGTTTCTATTTGTGAAGATCCTATCTTCTGCGACGGAAGCAGCATCGACTGGGTGATCGCCGGCAAGCTGAGCGAGGGCGAGACGCTGACGATCGCCAGTGCTCCGGGCTACCCAGACTGCTTCCCGCGGTCCCTGCCGGTTGCGATCCGGACTCCGAACGATGGTGCCGAGAGTGGGCCGCCAGACGAGTCCTGCCAAGAGGAGAAGTACGGCACCTTCTGGCCGTACGTTATCGAGATGACGCTGGCCGACGGTACAAAGTTCGGTACCGACCCCGGTGGCATCATTCATCGAAGGAAGGGATAGACAGGCAGGGCGCTGTCGGCTCCGACCTAGTCTGGGGTCGCTTCTCCACCACGTGTCAGATCCCGGAAAGCCGGATCATCCCGGAGCGAGGTGAACTCGTCCTCCTGGCTGATCAACTCGGGGCTGATACCCAGATCAATCGCCTGGCGAATAGCCTCGAGCGCGAGGTCCCGGTCGCCGCAGAGGGCGAAGACGTAGGCGAAGTCGTGTGCGCTGTAGGAGGTTTGAGGCTGGCCGCTCTTCAACGCCACGGCCGCGGGAACCGCGCTCTCGCAGTCCCCGGCCTTGGCGGAGTACATGGCCCGCCGGCGCTGGAGGACGCCGTCCCCGGGACTGACGGAAAGCTTCGCGTCCATCAAGACGACCGCCTCGCGGTACTCGGCCTCGGCCGCCTCCAGATCTCCCATGCGTAACAGCACGTCTCCATAGTTCCGCCGCAGCTCGGCTTCCTTCGGATCCAGCTCCACAGCCATGGCGAAGTACTCGACGGCTTTGTCCATATCGCCCTTGAAGAAATACGCCGTAGCCATGTTGCTGGCAAGAAGCGCGTACGGAATCGGTCGTGGGATCCTTTCGTAGGTGTCGATCGCGGACTCGTAGTCGGCCTCGTAGAGGTATATCGTTCCGAGGTTTTCGAGCGGACGATAGATGTGATCCGGAGCTACCCTGATTGCATTCTGAAAGGCACTGCGCGCCTCTTCGTAACGTCCCAACTCCGCCAGCAGCGCGCCGAGTCGATTCCAGTTCACCCAATCGCTTTCATTCAGCGCGGCGGCAGTCTTGTAGTAGCTCTCGGCCTCCTCCAACTCGCCGACCCTCTCGTAGCTCTCGGCGAGCTCTCGATAAGCCTGATCGGGGCTGGGATGATCCTCGAGGGCTTCTTCCAGGGCTTCAATCGAAGCCGAAACCTGGCCGGTACTTCGCAGCACCCGAGCCAGAGCGACATGAGCCGCAGCCAGATCCGGATCCTCCTCGAGCGCGAGGCGGGCCTGCTCCCCCGCCTGCTCGAGGAGCTGCTCATCCAGATCCCGATGGTACATCTGCCATAGGGCCTCGCTCAGCGCAGCACGGGCAAGGGCCAAATCGGGATGCAGTCGGATCGCCTGCCGGAAGTTGTCCGCGGCCGACTCCGGCCCCCTCGGATCATCCGCCTGATCAAGGAAGCGCTGGCCCCGCACGTAGTGGGCATAGGCACGGGTCAGGGCGGCAGGCTTGTCGGCCAGCCGTCGGCGCTCCTTCGGGGTCAGCGGGATGGAGAGAAACGCCTCGAGACCCCGAGCAACAGTCTCCTCCAGCCCGAGCAGGTCCGACGGATCCGTCGTGTAGCGCTCCGACCACAGAACGAAGCCTGTGGCTGTATCCGTCAAATTGACTACGACTCGTTGTCTCTCGCCCTCGCTGAGGATCTCGCCTTCGACAACCGAGCCGACGCCGAGTCGCTTGCCGATCTCGGATGCAGCCGCTTGATCCTCGACCAGACCCGCCAACTCCGACCGTCCCACCATCTGAACGCCGTGAAGATCCGACAGCTTGTCCATCAGGCCGCTGCTGAAAACCTCTCCCAGGTGGTCGTTCTCGGGGTCGCCTGTCAGATTGGCGAATGGCAGCACGGCCAGGGTTCGCAGGTCCTGGGGCTGCGGCGCCCGATTGCGCCACCACAGGAAACCTCCGACGACCACGAGCAACAATGCCGCGATCGCCGCGAAGCTCATCCAGAGATTTTGTCTCTTCCTGGGCTCGGCCGGGAAAAGAGATGCGGAGCTTACCGGTGCCGTTCCGCCGGACACCTCCTCTCGGAGCCCAACGAGCTCGTTGCGTACATCGAGCGCCGTCTGGAATCGCTGCGACGGTTCCTTTTCCAAACAGTGCCGGATGACGCGGGCCAAATGGCGCGGTATGTCTTCCTTGATTTCCGTCACGGGTGGCGGATTGGCGGTGAGGATCGCAGAGATGACGTCAGCAGAAGTGTCGCGACCGAATGGATGGCTACCGGTCGACATCCAATAGAGGAGGATCCCAAGGGAGAAAATGTCTGACCGCGCGTCCAGGGGACGACCCCGGAGCTGCTCCGGAGACATGTAGGGAGTGGTACCGACCACCTTGCCCTCACCCGTCAGGACTTCCGTTGGCTCTGTCGAGTCGGGATCCGTGCCGTCCAGCGCCTTGGTCGGCAGCAGCTTGGCCAGTCCGAAGTCGAGCACTCGAATCCGCCCGTCCTGATCCACCATGACGTTGCGGGGCTTGAGGTCGCGATGGATGATCCCTTTCTCGTGGGCCTTGCTCAGCGCATCCGACAAGGCGATCCCGATTTCGAAGAACCGCTGCAGATGGAGGCCGTTGTCGGGTACCGCATCCGAGAGGGTTCTACCTTCGACGTACTCCATCGTCAGGAAGTGGAGGCCATCGACCTCCTCGACCGAGTAGATGGTGACGATGTTGGGGTGGTTCAGAGCAGCGACTGCTTTGGCTTCGCGGCGGAAGCGCTCGAGTCTCTCCTGGTTGCCAGCGGCTTGCGGCGGCAGAACCTTCAGCGCAACCTTGCGACCCAGCTTCTCGTCCCGCGCGAGGAACACCTCACCCATGCCGCCCTTGCCGAGCTTGCGAAGGATCTTGTAGTGCGCTATTGCATCGCCGATCATCGAGCCCCTCCCTCGCGGCTCCTGCTGGACGATCTCGATCAGTCTATTTAGCTTCGCTGGGATTCTACACGGTGCGTCACCGTCAGCGAGAGAACGTTGAGGCTCCACAGTGTCACCTGCGGGGCCCTGGTACCCTCGAAATCGAAGTGAGTAGGCTCGGGTTCCGTCATTGTAGGTTTCGAATCACCCTTCTGGTCCTGATCGCCGGCCTGGTCGGCGGCGGTGCGCTCTCGGCGGTCGAGCCTTACTGCCAGCAGAACCCGGCCGTCTTCTGCAACGACTTCGAGACGCACTCCTGGGCGGGCATGGAGCACGAAGACGACGCGACGCTCGTCACTGCAGGTGTGCCGGGCGTGCACACGTTTCAAGGCAGCGGCTCGATCGAGGCGGTCCTGGATGCAGACGGGGACGGCGCCAGCTTCGGCTATCGGTTCTTCGGCGAGGAGCGCGTCTACGTGCGCTTCTACATGAAATGGGACGCCGCCTGGGACCGGCCGATGCACCACTTCTTCGCCATCCACGGCGACCAGGACAACGATCCATGGTCCTGCCACGGTACTGCCGGCTGCCGACCCAACGGCATCAAGTGTCTGAACGGTGCGACGGTGGACAGCCGCGAAACGGTGGCAGACGAGCTGCCGGGCGAGCCATTCTTCTACAGCTACTTTCCCGATATGAGCTGCGACCCGGGGGCGACCTGCGACAACTACGCGGACCCGGCCGCCATCTGCCAGGGGTGTGCCAACAGAGGGCTACCTTGTGAGAACGGTCTCGAGTGCTGCTGGGGCAACCACTTCAATCTGAACCAGGGAACCCCTGTCTCCATGGAGCAGGATCGCTGGTACTCCGTCGAGACCATGATTCAGGCCAATTCGGTCTTGCTCGGGGCCGGCAACTACGACGGCGAGATGGCGCTGTGGATCGACGGTGAGCTGGTGGCCCATCACACCGGCATGTTGTGGCGGCACGCGGAGGAGCTGCTCCTCAACCACCTCATCGTTTGGAACTACTTTCCCGAAGCCACGAAGAGCTACCGCATCTGGTTCGACAATCTGGTCATCAGCACGACGCCCATCGGAGTGCTCGGAGGAATGGTCTTCCAAGACGGCTTCGAGGCCGGCGACACCTCGGCCTGGACTGCTGCGACTCCCTGACTGGTGGGACAGTGCCTAAGGGCCAGCTTCGCTGATCAACGGGGTAACGTGTTCGAGAATCTGGTCGCGGCGCCCCAGGAGTGCCTCGATCTGGTCTGCGGAGAGCAGTTTACCCAGGTCCTGCTCGAGAGCGTCCTGATCGAGATCTTCGAGAGCGGCAATCAGGCTGGGCTCGATCGACACCGTCCTTTCCGCCTCCCAACCGATGTCCTTCGAGGTCGAGAAGGCTTTCGAGTGGTCGACAAGGAACAGCTTGTCACCCGCGACCGGACAGAGAATGTCGTCGGCGCCCCGATCGCTGTTGCCGATCAGAGCATCGAAAACCACGCCTTCGGCAATCCGCGCTTTGATCCAATCCCGCTCGAAGAACTCCAGTTCGTAGACCGTCGCTGACTCCTGATCGACGGCGTCCTCGACCCAGGCCTGAAGCGAGCCCTGCTCCCCGTCCAGTTCGCGTAGGACACAAACCGGCACCAGGCCCAGCTCGAGCTTCCGATCCACCAGGTAAGCCGCGACCTCGTGCTCATAGCGATCTGCCGGGCTCTCGGGACCCAACTCGCCATCGATCGAGACCGTCTTGAAGATCCCGCGCTGCTTCTTGCCGTCCAGCTGCATCTCCAGGAGCCGCGGCCGGGTGCTGCCCCGACCCAGGTCGCGCGAGGCGACGACCTCTGCCTGCGTCAGAAACGACTCCAGGTCCCCGTCCGCCCACTCTTCAGTGGCCAGCGGATCGAGCTTGCCGATAGGTAGCTCCATTGGAGCCTCGATCGCTCGCCCCGTCGATGCGTCCAGCACCATGATGTCGTCGCCCTCGACCACCAGGGCCTGCAGAGCCTCGCTGGAGCTGATGTCGTGATCGATGCGGAACAACCGGTTCTGGAACCGCGAAGTGATCTCTCTGCCCGCCGTCGGGCTGTGGGCGACCACGATCGCCCTTGCACTCATCAGCTCGAGAGTGCGCTCCAGGCTGTCACGCTCGATGCGCTCGTCTTCATGGGACCCGCCCCGGTACCACAAGGGGCCTCTTTCTCCGAGCGTTAAACTGTCGGCAGTCCCCACAAGCCCGCTGATCGCCAGGCGCAGATCTTGCGGCAGCGTGTCTGCCTGCTCTTTGCCTTGTTTTCTGACCCACAGGATGTCGGGGTATTCCATCCAGGGTGCGATGATCCCTCTATTCTCCAGCAGGCCCCGGGACTCCAGATGGCCCCCCAAGTCACGTTGCACAAGCCGATTGGTCTCATCGACCCCGAGCTCCGCGATCTCCTCCGTCAGCCCGCCATGCATGTAGATCACGTCGTTGATCTTCACGATGGCGGGTAGCCCCAGGAGCCACTGCCCATACTCGCCATCGGGATTCAGGCTCTGCTGGCGGGCGAAGTAGCCAGGTGGGTATTTCTCTTCGAACTCGTTGGTCGCCACCTCCCGGTTCGCGTTCTTCGGGCGACTCGCCAGATAGGATTTCAGTGCGGCCTTGCGATCCGCCTTCTTCTCTTCTTCGGCGAAGGCCTGGTAAGCCTCCGGATTCACGTAGCGGAGATCCCGCATGAGATTCATCGCTTCGTGGTTGCCGAGCAACATATGGACGCAGCCCCCTGCCGCCTGCGCCTCGTCCTGCAGCCGTCGGATCAGGTCCATCAACTCCCGGCCGCCTGTGCCACGATCCAGAACGTCACCGGTGATGACGAGATGCTCTTCGCCACCTATCCAGCGCAGATCGTCATCGATCAGGCCGGCCGCCTTGAGAATGCGGAGCGCCTTCTCATAGCTGCCATGGAGATCACCGATCGCGACGACACGTGTGACCTGCGTCCATTCATACTGGGAAACCTGGTCGGGGGCCGGCTTCGCAGCAATCAGGCCCGGACCGGTCAAGACAAGCAAGACAAGGATGGCTGGCAAGGGGATCGATTGTCGATATCTCATCGGGTTCTCCGCCGAATTGGAGGTGCGATCATACCTCCTGAGCCCGCCGGGGTCTTCTTGCGGCTGTCTGCTTTCGGGACCGTGCATCCCGGGATCGAACAGCAACGTGAGGCTGGACGACCCCCAGACGCCTGCTTGTCGTTAAAGGTAACGCCTGGCACGCCCGATGCATTCCACACCTCGGAGAGTTCTGATTGTGTGACGAAAGGGCAAGGATCCGATGATGACCAGTAGCCACTCGACCGACGGTGCGTTCGGCTTCATGGAGACTTTCTACCGGGATCTGCGCTTTGGGGCCAGAACCCTGTTGAGAGCTCCCATGTTCACGCTGGTGGTGACACTCACGTTGACTCTCGGCATCGGCGCCAACACCGCGATCTTCACGTTGGTGAACGCCGTCATGGTTCGCTCCCTTCCGGTCGAGAGCCCCGAGGAGCTCTACGTCTTCGGCGCCGACGCCAAGATGGGACAGAGGATTTCCGATACGCCCGAGGAGAGAGACACCAGCCTCTTCTCCTATCCCCTGTATCAGGACTTCCAACAGCAAGGTGAATACTTCAGCGGCCTGGCCGCTCTGTCGAGCTACCCCATCGACGTCTTCGCCACCGACGAGGCACCCGTGCCCGGCGAGCCCATGGAGAGGTTCCAGGCACGTCTGGTGACCGGCAACTTTTTCGACCTGCTCGGCGTTCCGGCTGCTCTCGGCCGCACCCTCTCTCCTGCCGACAATCGAGTTGCCGGAGCTCACCCGGTGGTCGTGATCAGCCATGGACTCTGGACCCGGAAGTTCGGGCAGGACCCAGACATCGTCAATAGCACGATCGAGTTGAGCGGCGCCCGTTACACCATTCTCGGAGTGACCTCTGCCGACTTCCAAGGCGTCACGGTCGGGTTCTCGACCGACCTCTGGGTACCGCTCGCGATGCAGTCCGAGATCACGCGGGAACCTTCCTTCCTCGACGATCGGGAGAGGATGTGGTTGAGAATCCTTGGACGCCTGGATCCGAGCGTCACCGTGCAGGCCGCGGAAGCCAGGACCAACGAGATCTTCCGTCGGGTCGTGACCGAGGCTGCGGGCTCCGAGCTCTCTGAAGAGTCGAAGCGCACGATCGCCGCTCTCTCGACCGAGTTGGAGCCGTTCGCCAAGGGCTTCTCGCCGCTCCGGAGACGGTACTCGAGACCCCTCGTATTCCTGATGTCGGTGGTCGGCCTCGTCTTGCTGATCGCCTGCGCCAACGTCGGTAACCTGCAATTGGCAAGGGCGGCGACTCGCGAGCAGGAGGTGGCACTGCGCATGGCCCTGGGGTCGACGCGCAATCGGCTACTGCGCCAGTTCCTCACCGAGGGCCTGATCCTGGCTCTCGTGGGCGGCGCAATGGGGTTGCTCGTGGCGCGGTGGTTGATCTCCCTGCTCCTTAGCCTGATTTCGACCCGCGCCGTCCCCATCGACGTGGGGCTCGACCTCCGAGTCCTGGGATTCACGCTCGTCGTCTCGCTCCTCAGCGTGATGCTCTTCGGTCTCATCCCGGCGCTGCGCGCCACACGAACCGATCTGACCGCCTCGATGAAAAGCGACGGCGGAGCTTCCGACGACCCCGGCCGCGGCTGGGGACTGCGGGAGATCCTCCTGGTCTCTCAGGTTGCGATCTCTCTGCCTCTGCTCGTTGCCGCGGGCTTGCTGGTGGCCAGTCTCCAGAACTTGAGAAGTGAGGAGACCGGCGTCATCCACGAAGCACTGCTCGCCGCCTACATCGATCCTCAGGGTGGTGGGTACACGCCAGAGCAACTCCCGGGCCTGTATCGAGATCTGCTGGCGAGAGTCGAGGCACTGCCGGAAGTCGAGTCGGCCAGCATTGCCTATTTGGGACCCTTCGGCAGCGGCCGCTACGTAAACGCGATCTCGATCGATGGCTACCAACCCCAAACCGACTCCGAGGCCCTGATCGAGAACGACCTCGTGACGCCCGGCTATTTCGAGACCATCGGGGCTCGGCTTCTGCTCGGACGACCCCTCGCCGAGAGCGACGCTGAAGGCGCTCCGCAGGTGGCGGTCGTCAACGAGGCCTTCGCTCGTCGTTACTTTGCAGGCCGATCGCCCATTGGCGAGCGTTTCGGCGTCGATGGCGATGACACCAGCCAGGACATCGAGATCGTCGGCATGGTGGGGAACTTCAAGCAGCACGATCTGCGCACCGAAGCGACCCCGACGGCCTACTTTCCTGTCGCCCAGAAGATGCAGGCTCTGTTCACCCTTCTGACCCGGTCACGCCAGAACCCGGAGACGCTGATTCCCGAGGTGAGCCGTGTCATCGCGGAGGTCGCATCAGACCTGCCGCTGCTCGTCGCTCGACCCCTGACGGACGTGATCGAACGGACCCTGCGACAGGAGAAGATGATTGCCCAGCTGACGACTCTCTTCGGACTGCTGGCGCTGATCCTGGCGTCGCTCGGCCTCTACGGCGTCGTGGCCTACGGCGTCTCTCGCAGGACACGTGAGATCGGAATCCGGATCGCCCTGGGCGCACTGCGAACCCAGGTCACCTGGATGGCGCTCAAGAGCGCCCTGGTCCTCGTTGTCATCGGGGTAGCCATCGGTCTGGCCGTGGCCCTGGCCTCGGGTAGGCTCATGGCGGGCCTGCTCTTCGGTCTCGACCCCGCAAATCTGGAGACCTTGCTGCTGGCCTCGCTGGTACTCATCGGCGTGGCTCTGGTAGCCGGCTTCTGGCCGGCCCACCGAGCCTCGCGCCTCGATCCCGTCCGGGCCCTGCGCCAGGAGTAGTCGAGCGCCGCCGCCCTTGGCGGAACTCGAGTCTGGCTAGCCGTCGAAATCGGGCAGCCTGGCCAAGGCCTCCAGCACACGCTTGGGCGTCATCGGCAGGTGGAACAGCCGCGCGCCGGTGGCGTCGAAGATGGCGTTGGCGATCGCCCCACCCATGCAGACGATGGCCGGCTCGCCACCTCCCTGTGGATCGAGCTCGTCGTTGCTCACCAGCACGGTCTCGATCTTCGGCACCCAGGAGAACCTCGGAATCTCATAGGTGTCGAAGTTCTTGTCGAGGATCTCGCCGCCACGAAATCTCAGGTTCTCGCTGAAGGCGTAGCCCAGCCCCATGGTGATGCAACCTTCCATCTGCATCTTGGCTCCGTCGGGGTTGACGACCAGCCCCATGTCCTGTGCGCAGACGACCCGCTTGACCTGCACCTTGCCGGTTGTGCGATCGACAACTACCTCGACAATGTGGGCGACGTAGGTGCCGGCATCGATGCCACAGGCCACTCCAAGGCCCCGACCGCTCGGTGCGGACTGCGGCTCCCACCCGTAGGACTCGGCCACGGCCTCGAGAACGCTCCGCAGCCTCTTGTCCTTCGTGTTGCGAAGGCGAAACTCGATCGGGTCGGCACCCGCGGCCGCGGCCATGACGTCGATCTGGGACTCCTTGGCGAAGATGTTGGTGTTCGCTCCGGGGGCCCGCCAGGCACCGGTGGCGAATGGGTGGACGCCAGGCGCCCGCCAGCCCTGGCTGTGCACGACGATCTGACTGTTCGGTACGTCGTAGAGCTGTTCGGCTCCCCGATCGCCGGCGAAGTAGACGTGGTAGTCCCACAGCGAGATGCGGCCCTCGGAGTCCAGCCCCGAGTCGATCTCGACGAACGAGGCCGGCTGGAACGTGTCGTAGAAGAACTCCTCGGCCCGTGTGAAAGCCACCTGGACCGGGCGTCCGACGATTCTCGTCAGCCGTGCCGCCTCGGTAGCCTGGTGAGCTGTGGATTTTCCACCGAAGCCGCCCCCCACGTACGGGGTGATGACTCGAACCTCAGCCTTCGGTATCCCCAGGGCCTCGGCCACTGTCGCCTGATTCCCGAACGGCGACTGCGTGGAGACCCAGAGCGTTACCTTGCCGTCCTGCACGGTGGCCGTCGCTGTATGGGTCTCGATCGGGGCATGAGCCACGTAGCCATCGTGGTAGGCGTGGCTGAAGCGCTTCGCCGAGAGTTTCGCGCCCGCTTCCACGCTGCCCCTCACATCGTCGGGCTCGCCACCGGGGTCTTTGCTCCTCAGGTAATCCCAGATCGTCGTCTCATCGACGTGAGGCTCCGGAGTCTGCCAGTCGGCCTCGATGAGGCCCAGTGCCAGCTCGGCCTGCTCGGGATCTTCGTGCAGAGCCGCGACGACACCATCCTGGTTGACGATGACTGCGCCGGGCACGGCTTCGGCCTTCGCGGTGTCCACGCTACGCAGGGTGGAGCTGTGCGCTGGAGGTCGCAACTGGCGTGCGCAAAGCATGCCGGGCAGCTGGATATCCCCGGCGTACTTCGCCTTCCCTGTCACCTTGTCGAGCGCGTCGAGCCGCTTGGTCGGCACGCCCATCGTCTTGAATTCCCGAACGCTCTTGAGAACGGCTTCGCGGTCGATCGTGTGGGCGATCGGCTCTCCGCCGGCCAGCTCCGCGTAGGTGACGATTCGAGAGCGATCAGTGAGCGAGGTGATGATGCCATCCTTCACCTTCAGCCTGTCGATCGGCTCTCCCAGGCGCTGCGAGGCCAGATCGAGGAGCACCTCGCGGGCCTTGGCCGCGGCGGCGCGCACAGCGGGGCCAAAAAACCGCGTGCTCATCGAGCCCCAGGTGCCGCGATCATAGGGGCACAGATCGGTGTCGCCCATGATCATGTCGATGCGCTGCAGGCTGACACCCAAATCCTCGGCGGCCATCTGGGCCAGCGAGGTCATGGTGCCCTGCCCCATCTCGATCTTGCCGGAGAAGACCGTGACCCGGCCGTCCTTGCCGATGCGCAGGTAGGCGTTGAAGTCTTCCGGGTAGCCCAGCCCCTGGGCCTCAGCGATCGAACCGCCGGTCCCGCGCATGGTGACCAGAACCACGATGCCGCCACCGACGGCTTTGAGGAACTGACGCCGATCGAGGGTGCCGAGAGGAGGCAGGGTCGCCTCATCGGTCGCCGGCGATCCGCCCATCTGTTCTCTGAGCATCTCTTCTGCAGAGAAGTCTCGAGTCGTCATCACTACACCCTCCTCGAAGCGGCTTCGATCGCCTCGACGATCCGTTGATGAGCACCACAGCGACAGAGGTTCTCTTCCATGCCTTCGACGATCTCACCTCGGGATGGGCGCTTCTTGGCAAGCAGGAGCCCGTAGGCGTTCATGATCATGCCTGGCGTGCAGAAGCCACATTGCAGGGCTCCTCGATCGGCGAACTCCTCCTGAAGAGGATGGAGATTCTTGCCGCTGGCCAGGCCTTCGATCGTGATGACCTCCTTGCCCTGCACTGCCGACACCGGGTATTGGCAGGTTCTCACTGCCTCCCCGTCTACGATCACCGTGCACGAGCCACAAAAGCTCTCACCGCAGCCGTACTTGGTGCCGGTCAGCCCGAGATCGGTACGCAGCACCCACAGCAGCTTGCGGTCACCGTCGGTCTCCAGCGTCTTCTGCTGGCCGTTCAATCGAAATCGGATGGTCTCTTTCATAGACACCTCGCTTCAACTTCATCAGGGGTTGTCAGATTCTACATGGCCGGCCAGTCGTGTCGTAGAATGTGGCAACTTCAGTAACCCGCTGCACAGCGGCAAGGGAGGAAGAGATGCCGAGGATCGCACGAGTCGCCGCAGGACTCTCAGCGCTGCTTTTCTGTTCAACGTCGTTCCTGCCCGCGCAAGAGAAGCTGACGGAGCACATTTTGCAGCTCGGCGATGGGGGCGAAAGCCCACCTGCCAGAGTGACCGACTTCGCCTGGCTCGAAGGCCATTGGCAGGCGGAAGCTCTCGGCGGCACGGTCGACGAGATCTGGAGCTCGCCGGCAGCCGGCACCATGGTCGGCATGTTCCGGCTGGTCAAGGATGACGAGGTGAGCTTCTACGAGATCTTCACGATCACCGAGGAGGGCTCGACCGCACTGCTCCGACTGAAGCACTTCAATGCCGACCTGACCGGCTGGGAGGAGAAGAACGACACCGTCGACTTCCCGCTCGTCGCCCTCGAAGAGGGCCAGGCCTTCTTCGACGGCGTCACCTACCAGCGCCAAGGTCCCGACGAGCTCCGGGTCTACCTGGCCATGCACACGAAGGACAAAGTGCAGGAAGTGGTCTTCGATTACAAGAGGGTCTCGTCCGATTGAATGCAGGGGCGGCCCTTGCGGCCGCCTGTAGCAACGGCCACAACACATTGACCACATCAGTGCCAGGGGTTTGGCCGGGGAGACTCCAGGGGGTTCTTGCAGCGGAAGGGAGGAAAGCCCCCTGGGGTTCCCCCGGTCAAACCTCGAGATCACAATCGATCTGGAGAAGCGAGCCAATCGCTGGAAAGCTGCCCGCTTCGACAGTGAGCAAGCCCCTCCCTACATAGAGGAGGTCGACCAGGCGGCGAGGTCGCCGGCCTCGAACCCATCAGCGAAGAGACTCACCGGCTGCCATCCCGCGAGCTCGGCGAACATCCACCAGGCGGCACGGGCCTTGAGGATGCAGTTCAGCGTCGCATCTGTCGGTGAGGCGGAGTGGGCGCAGCTGCTGAGTCCAGCGTATCCGTCGACACCATCGCCGGTCGTGAGCTGATCGAGCTCCGAGCCGGGGTTCGCATCGATCCACTCCACCGCCCAGTTGCCGCCGTTGTAGTCGAGGTTGTCGTACATGTCGAGATCCCAGAAATAGGTCTCGTCGGGATCGTAGGCTTCGATGTCGGCGAAGTCGAACAGAATGCGGCCGTGGGTCTGCGTGTGCTGACGGATGAGCTGGTTGTTGTAGTGCACGCTGTCGGGAGTCATGTCCTCGCCCTGGCCCTGCGCGTGACCCGTCATGAAGACGAACTGGACGTCCGGGTACTCGGCGACCAGGATCTCCATGTTGTCGACGTACCTCTGAGCGTCGTGCCCGTGGATGCTGCACCAAGACCACATGACGACGTTGATGTGGGCATTGGCGGGCAAGTCGAGGAAGTTCCGCGTACAGGTCACCCACGGGGTGACCCCGTTGGCGTCGATGTAGTCGCCCTGGCTGAGATCGGGAGCGGCGCACGACGGAATTCCGTAGTCGTCGAGGTCGAGCCCCGCCGAGCCGTCGTCCGACCACTGGTAGGTACCGCCATAGTCCGGAAAACTCTCCAGCGCGTTCAGGCCGCTGATGAGCTGACTGCCATGGCTGGTGTGGTTGTAGGCGATGTGAAGATCCGTGACCGCCTGGGTGATCGCAGACCCGGGCACCTGGCTCAGATCGGTGCAGGAGTGGTCGACGAGCATCTGGCCCATTGCGACCGGCGTGCCGAGCAAGAAAGCCAGTGCCAGAATCTGTGCTGCGCGGAGACGGACCCGTAGTCTGAGCATCGCGTATCCTCCAACGAGTGGGCGCGGTTGTCAGAATCGCCTTCCAGACAAACTCCATTGTCGCGCCGGGAAGGCTGCTGCACTGTGCAGCAGCTCACACTCGACCACCAGGGTTGGATGGCATGTGTTTGGCGGAAATGTAGGGGCGTCCCTAGCGGGCGCCCGCGGGAAGGGGCAAGCCCCTCCCCCACGAGGTGCAGAGCCGGCAACCAGTCTCAAATTGACACTGCCTTCAAGGCCCCGATAACCTGACCATCCGGGGCGAGGGCCCCATTCTCATCGACTCATCGCCTCACTTTCTTGCGACCTCCCATGACCCGGTCGAACCGCACGAGCCTGCCGCTTCTCGCCGCGTTCGTAGGGCTGGCGGCCTTCGGTCCGTCAGCGGCCACCGCGCAGACAGCTCGCATCTCCGAAGAGACGCGGACCCTGGAGACCTATCCGTTCTCCGAGCCGAATCCGGTCCCCATCCTGACGAAGGATCCTCGCCTCTATCCATACCACTCCTTCGAGGGCTACTCGGTCACCTCTGAGCCACGCGACTGGAAGGTGGTTCGCCTGGAGAACGACTACATCGAGGTGTTCGTCTTGCCGGAAGTCGGGGGAAAGGTCTGGGGGGCTGTGGTCAACGAAACGGGCCACGAGTTCATCTATCGCAATGAGGTGATGAAGTTCCGCAACATCGCCCTGCGCGGCCCCTGGACCTCCGGTGGCGTCGAGTTCAACTTCGGCGTCATCGGCCACACCCCGGCCACGGCCACCCCGGTGGACTACCTCCTGCGAGAGAACGACGACGGCAGTGTCAGCTGCTTCGTGGGCGGGATGGACCTGCCTTCGCGAACCCACTGGCGGGTAGAGATTCGCCTTCCCGCGGCCAGGGCCTACTTCGAGACCAACGTCGTCTGGTACAACCCGACCCCTCTGGAGCAGCCCTACTACAACTGGATGACGGCGGCGGCCTTCGCCCAGGACGACCTCGAGATGGCCATCCCCGGCGACGCCTACCTGAAACACTCGGGCGCCGAGCGCAGCTGGCCCGTCGATGAACAGGGCCGGTTCTTACCTCTCTATCGCAACAACACCTTCGAGAGCCACAAGTCCTACCACGTGGTCGGTGAGCTCAACGACTTCTTCGGCGGCTACTACCTGGACGAGGACTACGGCTTCGGCCACTGGTCCCGCCACGAGGACATGCCCGGCCAGAAGCTCTGGCTCTGGGCGCTTTCCCGGGAGGGAGGAGTGTGGGAAGAGCTCCTCACCGACACCGACGGCCAGTACGTGGAGTTCCAGGCCGGCCGGCTCTTCGTGCAGTACTCCCCCACCGACGACGTGAACCCCATCACCCAGGCACGCTTCGACCCCATGTCGGCGAGCCGGTGGTCGGAGACCTGGTTTCCGTTGGAGGGAATCGGGGGACTGACCGATGCTTCCCGGGACGGCGCCATGCACGTCGCGGTCGAGGATGGACAGCTCGAAGCGAGTGTGATCGCGTTCCGCGCCGTGACCGACACCCTGCGAATCTGGGTGGACGAAGAGCTCGCGGCGGAGATCCCCGCGAAGATGGACCCGCTGGGTCGCGTGCACACGACCGTCGACTTGGCGGGCTCGGATCGCTATCGGGTTCAGATGTCCAAGCTGGGCCTGGACTACGACTCGGACCCATCGGCGCGGCTGCTGTCCAGGCCGTTCTCCACCGATGCGAGTGCCGTCCCGAGCATCCCCGAGGCCGACCGGCTGACGTTCCAGGCTCGAGAACTCCTCAAGGGGCGACTGTACGGCCAAGCTCGCAAGCTCTTCCTGGCGGCCCTGGAGGCCGAGCCCTGGCACCGGGAGGCGCTGTTGGGCATGGCAGACCTCTCTTACCGTGCCGGCTTGTATGAGGCCGGTCTGGAAAAAGTCAACCGAGCCCTGCAGCTCGACGCCTACGACGCGGAAGCCAACTTCCTGGCGGGTACGCTGTACCGTGCCGTCGGCCAGACCGCCGACGCGCACGACGCGTTCGGATGGGCCGCCCGAGCCACGGCCTATCGCTTCGCAGCCTATGCACTGTTGGCAGAGCTGATGATCGAAAAGGGGAACTTCGCCGAAGCTGCACGATACGCGCGGCTCGCGATCGACTTCGACCGCCACAGCATCGCCGGATGGAGAGCGTTGGCCGTCATCGGTCGAAAATCAAGGGACACAATACTGATTTCCGAGGCGCTTCAAGAGCTACGGACCGTCGATCCTCTGCACCACTTCGCCCTCGCCGAAGAGTACCTGCAGACTCCGACCCCAGCAGCCGCCGAGGCATTCGTCGCCTCACTTGGAGGCGAATATCCGGGCCAGAGCCTGCTCGAGCTAGCGGTGGGTTACGCCAACCTCGGTCTGGCAGACGACGCCCTAGCCATTTTGAGCGTGCCTGGAAGCGACACCGGCGCGATTCATCTGGCTTGGAAGGCATTCCTTCGACAAGACCCGACTGCACTTCCCGGGGACCCGAACCCTGACTTCCAGTTCCCCTTCCGCCGGGAATCCCTGCCGGTTTTCGCTTGGGCCGATGAGCACAGCGACGCCTGGGCCTGGACCTACCTTCGAGCCCTGAACCTCTGGGCCGTCGACCGAACCGACGAGTCGGCCTCCTTCATGAACGACTTGGGTGATCGGCCGGACTTCGCTCCGTTCTTTGTCGCCAGGAGCTTTCTCCTCCACCAGACTCTGGGCGCGCCTCGGACGGTGGATCTCCGGCGCGCGGTGGCTCTCGATCCCAGCACACGGGTGCTGCACGTCTACCTGATTCGACAGCTGCAAGATCGTGGCGAATGGGACGCGTCCCTGGTCGCCCTGAAAGAGGCCCGTGCCCGCTTCCCTGAAGACTTCAACCTGGCTCTCCTTGAGGCCCGATCCCTCATCAAGGTCGACCGAGCTGGGGAAGCCGTCGAGATCCTGTCGACCGTGCATGTCCTGCCTTCTGAGAACGCACGGCAGAGCCACAGCCTCTGGGAGCAGGCGCACACGCAGGTGGCCCAGGATGCCCTCGAGGCTCAGGACTACTCGCAAGCCATCGAGCACTTGCAGGCAGCCTTGGAGTGGCCGGAGTCCCTGGGTCAGGGGCGACCATACGAGCCAGAGGAAAGCCTTGTGCGTTTCCTCTTGGGCCTGGCGGAGAACCGGATGATCCTATGGGGTCCCTCAGTCTGGAGGTAGGACCATGAGCACGGCGAGAACGCGTTGGTTATTCGGCCTCATGGCAGTGCTGATCCTGGGCGGCTGCACCGGCGAAGACCAACAAGCCGTCGGGCTCTACCGAGCCCCGGCCATCCCCAACACCGTGGACGGTGTGGTATTCGAGGCAGGAAATTGGGAGCCCCACCTGGCCGCCGGCGAGGAAGGCAGCTCCTGGGGCAATCACCGTGCCGTCGTCGTGGTAGAGGACCCCTCGGTGGAAGCGGTGACGGTCACCATCCCTTGGCGACGCAGGGATGTCGAACCGTCAGCCAAGTCCGTTGTGGTGTTCGACGCTTCGACGGGCCAGCCCGTTCCGAACGCGCTGGCCACTCGCATCGAGAATGCCTCGGGCGACGTGATCTTCCAGCCCAACCCGGGGTCGAGCACCTATCACGTCTACTACATGCCGTGGCACTCGACGGGCAGCTACTACCCCACCATCACCTACCCCGACATGGAGCCCGAACCCGATGCGGCATGGGCCGATGCCGTGCAGGTAGCTGCCGGCCTTCCCAAGGCCAGAACCACCCATATCCAGTCGGTGGACGACTTCCACAGCTTCTTCCCCATGGAGGTCATCGCCACACCGGAGGAGACAGCCGCCTTCATGGATGGTTCCAGCCAAGCCTGGAGGCTCGTGACGGAGCACCGGGACTTCCCCGTCCGAATGCGCCACTTTATCCCCTGGCACTGGACCACTCGCGCCGACACGGACGTCCTACGAAGCCGGGTCCTCAGGGATGAGGCGTTCACTTTCCAGGTCGTGGTAATCGCCGCAGAAGAGGACCTGGCTGACCTCGAAGTCTCTTTCGATGGCTTCCCCGACAAATGGCGCGAGGCACTGACCTGTTTCAACTGCGGAGGCATCAACGAGAAGGGTGAGTCCTTCGAGAAGGACATCACGGTGCCAGCTGCCACCGTGCAACCCCTCTGGATCGGGGTCCGGATCCCAGAGGACCAGCCGGTAGGGACGGTCGAGGGCACGGTGAGCGTAACCACCGCAAACGCAGGTAGCCGTTCGGTTCGCGTCGAGCTGGAGGTCCTGGATGCCCGAGCCACCAATGGCGGTGACAACGAACCGGACCTCATGACCCGTCTGGCCTGGCTCGACTCCACGGTGGGAACGGACCCCGATTTCATCATCGAGCCCTTCGAGCCGGTGACATTCGAGGGCCTATCCCTATCGATCCTGGGTCGTAGGGTGAAGCTCGGCGCCACCGGACTGCCGGACCAGATCCTGAGCTTCTTCACCCCCGTGCTCGGCATCGGTGAGGAGGCCGAGTCAATTCTCGCCCGTCCCATCGGTCTCGAGGTCGTCACGGGTGGCGAGACCGAGTCCTTCCAATCGGCTGAGTTCGAGATCCACCAAAGCGCCCGCGGCCGAGCCCAGTGGACGGCCGAGAGCACATCCAACCGCTTCTCCATGACGGTAGAGGGCGGCCTCGATTACGACGGGATGCTGGACTACCGCATCTCCCTGACGGCGCTGGCCGACGTCGACGTCGAGGACATCGCGCTCCCCATCCACTACGAAACGCGGGCCGCCACCTACATGCTGGGCCTGGGCCGCATGGGGGGCCGGCGACCGCCATCCATCGACTGGACCTGGGCCGTCGAGAATCACCATGAGGGCCTCTGGCTGGGCGGAATGAACAAAGGCTTGCAGTACGTGCTGCGGGATGACAACTACGCCCGGCCCCTGAACACGAACTTCTATCGCAACCAGCCTTTGCGGATGCCGCCATCGTGGTTCAACGAGGGCCGCGGCGGGATCCGCATCCGTGAGGAAGCGGACGCCGTCGTGGCGCACAACTACTCAGGGCCGCGCATCTTGTCCGCCGGTGACACGCTGCACTTCAACGTCCGCTTCCTCATCACGCCGTTCAAGCCTATCGATACCAGGACGCACTTCAATACCCGCTTCGTCCACCAGTACGTGTCCGTGGACCAGGTGAAGGAATGGGGAGGCACTGTGGTGAACATCCACCACGCCAACGAGATCAACCCCTACATCAACTACCCATTCTTCAACCTGGATCAGCAGGCTGAGTACATCGACGAAGCTCACGACCTGGGGATCAAGTTCAAGCTCTACTACACGATTCGGGAGCTGACCTACAAAGCGCACGAGCTATTCGCTCTGCGGAGCCTCGGAGACGAGATCCTCAACGACGGCGAGGGTGGCGGCCACTCCTGGTTGCAAGAGCACTTGGAGGACCACTACCACTCGGCGTGGCATGCCTTTCGGGTCGACGACGCCGCCATCCTCGACAAGGGAACGTCGAGGTGGACGAACTACTACATCGCGGGGCTCGCCTGGCTGGCTCGAAATCAGCACATCGACGGGCTGTACCTGGACGACATCGCCTTCAGCCGTGAGACAGTCAAGCGCCTCGTCACCGTGTTGCACGAGCATCGGGACGAGGTCATCATTGACCTCCACTCGGCCAATCAGTTCAATGAGCGCGACGGCTTCATCAACAGCGCCATGCTGTACATGGAGCATTTTCCCTACATCTCGCGGCTCTGGTTCGGCGAATACTTCGACTACGACCAGGGCCCGGACTACTGGATGACCGAGGTCGCCGGCCTGCCGTTTGGCCTCATGGGGGAGATGCTCCAGGACGGTGGGCACCCTTACCGGGGCATGCTCTATGGAATGACGGCTCGCAAGTACGGCGAAGTCGACCCCCGCCCCGTCTGGGCCATGATGAACGACTTCGGCATCGCCGAGAGCAATATGCTCGGGTATTGGCTGGATGACGCCCCCGTGCAGACCGATCACCCCCAGGTCCTGGCCACCACCTATGCGCGGCCCGACGGAGTCCTTATCGCCCTGGCCTCGTGGTCGGAGACAAATGAAGTGGTCGATCTGAAGGTGAATTTCGAAGCACTCGGGCTCGAGGAGGGCGTCCGGGCGCATGCTCCATCGGTCGAGGGATTGCAGGAGGCCAGCGAGGTGAACCTCTCCGCGGTCAAAGTGGGGGCAGGGATGGGAATCTTCCTGATGCTGGGGGACTGAGAGCCGGGATATCGGCCAACGGAAACGTAGGGGCGTCCTTTACGGGCGCCCGCGGGAGGGGGCAAGCCCCTCCCCTGCAGCCGACTAGCACGGACTTCGAAGGGAGCAGATGATGGACTTCATTCGCAAAGTGACGAAGATTCTCCTCTGGATCGCTGGACTCACCGTCGCTCTCTATGCACTCGTCCTGATCGCGATTCCGATCCTGGTCAAGCCCGACCCGATCGAACCCAGAGCGCTTCCCGAAAGGACTCTCGAGCTCTTGACCGAAGCCGTCGGCTGGTACGAGGTCGAGCCCGGTGTTTGTGCCCTCCTCACCTACGCCGCTAACGGCGGTTTGGCCTTCGTTTCTGCTGAAGGTGATCCCTTTCTTCAACGTTTCGAGCTTGTGGAACCGAGTCGATTCGTGTGGAGCCCTGGCCCCGAGGAGCGCGGTCGTGACGTAGGGCTGGCGAGAGGAGACGAGGGCGAGGTCATCGCGATCGAATGGACGGACGAGGACAACGAGCACAAGCAGGCACCAAGATGTGTCGGCCCGTACGAGCCGCGCGATGCTTCCTTCGCTAATGGCGATGTCGAGCTCTCCGGCACTCTCTTCGTACCGACGACTCCCGGTCCCCACCCTGCCGCGGTCATCATCCACGGCTCGGGCACCAGCCACCGCGACAACCTCTGGTACCTCCAGATTGCACACCACCTTCTCTCGCACGAGATTGCCGTCCTGCTTCCCGACAAGAGAGGTAGTGGGCTCTCTTCCGGTGAGTGGCGCCTGGCAGGCTTCGAGGACTTCGTCGCCGACACCAACGCCGGGGTCGAGTGGGCACGCCAACAGCCGGAGATCGATCCTTCCCGGGTCGGCTTCGTGGGAGTCAGCCAGGGCGGCAGCTGGATCGCCCCGATGGCCGCCGCGAACCGCAGCGACCTGCCCTTCGTGGTTTCGCTCTCGGGTGCGACGGTCACTCCGAACCAACAGCTCGCCCACGAGAGCGTTCAGACTTTGGTGCAGCAGGGATTTCCGAGGCTGGTTGCCATCGCCCTGCAACCCATTGCCAGCGCGGTTCCCAAGGCTCGCCGACCGATCTGGTGGGAGAAGAACGGCGACGTCGACCCGATCCCCTACTGGGAGCGCGTCGAGGCACCCGTCCTCGTGCTCTACGGGAGAGAGGACGAGCGGGACAACGTCCCGGTGCAGACAAGCGTCGATCGCTTGACCACTATGAAGGCCCGATCCGACCCTGACATTACGGTCCAGGTCTTCGACGGAGTCGGCCACGGCTTCAGGGAGCCAGGCAGCAAGCAGATTCGTCCTGATGTGCTGGAGCTGCTCGGCAACTGGATCGCACTCCACGTCCAGCCCCGCTAGGACCTCGAAAGGTGCCTGGCACCCGCGGCCCATGCTCGCTACCCACCGGTGGCTATGGAGTCCGGGGCCTCTACTCGGAGGGTTCAACGACCAGGACGCTCGATCCGAGGTCTTCGGAGACCCGCTCCTCGAGACCATTTCCTTCGGAGCGCAGCCGTCGCAATTCGGACGGCTTGATTCCTTTGGGCAGCTTGCCGAGATTGCAGACCGGCTCGCCTGGGCTGATCGCGGGCAGCGTCGTCATGCCGATCACGGCGGCCGCGAACGGAG
>JBATEX010000125.1:0-3435 GCA_049664225.1 Thermoanaerobaculia bacterium | reverse complement strand
ACGTTGCCGGTGCCTTCGATGCTGATCCAGGTCCTGGTCGGCCACGAGTCGGAGCCGGCGGGCAAGCCCGGGTAGTCCGATCCGCCAACCGCGGTGTTGTTGACGACCACCGAGTTGTTGGTGTCGTACCAGGTGATGCCATGCCAGTGGTCGGCCTTGCAGAGGTTGTTGGTGATTCGCAGCCGATTCTTCGGCCCGTTTTCAAATCCGCTCAGACACTGGGTCGGTCCCCAGGTGGAAGGGGGTTGTCCACTCGTGTAGCGATTCATGAAGACGTTTCCCGTGATCTCGACATCCGACGAGACATCGGGATTGGCGCCCATGTGGCTCTGGAAGAAGTCGTCGTGGTGACCATCCCCGAGGGAGACCGCATCGAAGATGTGATTGCCGATGAAACGGTTGAAGTGACCGCCAGTAGCGATTCCATCGCGGGAGAAATACTCGACCCTGTTGCCGATGATGTCGATATGGCTCCCTCCTGCGACGAAACCCATCGCCACCTGGCTCATCTCGTTGCAGCGGGCCACCACCGGTCCCTCATCGCTGTAAAGGCGCATCCCGTCGGAGACGTGGTCGAACCAGTCTTGGATTGTCGGCAGGTCGCCTGAGGTGAATCGGCTGTTGACGATTTGCAGGTTCTCGGCCCGACCCTGGGTACCATGATCCTCGACCCGGACCATGATGCCGGCCTGGTCGTTGACGAAGCTCAGCCCATCCAGGCGCCAGAACCCACTGCCGCGGAAATGGACCGAGGTGACCTGGGGCTCCAGAGCAGTTTGCGCCCGCAGCGTCACCCAGGCGGAGTTGTAGCAGCCGGTGATCTCCAGGTGCGGGTCGTGTCCGCCAGCGCCGACCAGCACGATGGCATCGCCGCCCTTCACGGGTGCCCCGGGATTGCGTGGATTGCCGTCCTTGTCGGTGCAGTCCACCTCAGAGCTCACGACGTACTGAATCGATGCCCAGGGTTTGAGAGCGCTGCCATCGCCACTGACATCGTCGCCCGTTGCCGGATCGACATAGAACTCGGTGCCTTCGAAGGCGTATTCGCTGGGACAGTCGCCCACGGCAGGAGTTCCACCCACCGAGCGGCTCCAAGCCCACAGGTCGCCCGTGCCGAGGCTGTCTTCGAAGATCAAATCCGCTGTCTGAGCCCCTGCCGTCAGACGACCGACCAGCAGGAGTATGAGGCCAAGACGAACTGCAAAGCGAATCGTCTTCATCCGCGAACCCCCTGAGGACAGGTTAGCGTTCGACGATTCGAATCTCGGTGCAATAGTTCACACGGAAAGTAGCTCTATTCCCCCGGCATCGGGAAGCCGCGGTCCCGCATGAGCGCTGCTACTTCGGCGTCACGACCACGAAAAGCCCGGTAGGCTTCAGCTGGATCGATCGAGTTCCGCGGGGCGAACAAATTCTCGACCAGGTTTCCCGCCAGCTCCTTGTCGTAGAAGCCGCCAGGTGCCTCTCGAAACGCCTCTGCAGCATCAGCCGTGAGCACATCCGCCCACATGTAGCCGTAGTAGCCAGCCGAATAGCCTTCACTCGAGAAGATGTGCCCGAAGTGCGGGCTGCGGTGCCGCATGGGGATCTCGTCCGGCATGTTCATCTCCGCCAACATCGTTCGCTCGAAGGTATCGACATCGAGACCGGCTGGATCCATGGTGTGATACTTCATGTCCATCATCGCACAGGCCAGGTACTCGGTCGTCGAGAAGCCCTGGTTGAAGGTTGCGGCCTTCTTGATCCTTGCCACGAGATCCTCGGGCATCGGCTCACCGGTCTCGACATGCACGAGGTAGTTGTCGATGACCTCATCGGTCAGCAACCAGCGCTCGAGAAGCTGCGACTGGAATTCCGTGAAGTCCCGCACGCCGCCGTTGAGCGTCGGATAGTCGACGGTCGAAGACAAGTAGTGCAACGCGTGTCCGAACTCGTGGAACAGGGTCGTGGCATCGTCCCATGAGATGAGCACGGGCTCTCCGGGAGTACCCTTGATGAAGTTCGAGTTGTTCGACCCAAGCACGGTGATCTCGCCGTCGATGTTCTCGTGGGTTCGATACGTGGTTGCCCAGGCCCCGGAGCGCTTGCCGCGGCGAGCATAGGGATCGAGGTACCACAGGCCGATATGGGCACCCGTGTCCTTATCGGTGACCTCCCAGACCCTGACGTCTTCGTGGAAGACGGGAACCGAGCCCTCTGCAACCGGCGTGAAGGCGAAATTGAAGATCTCGCCGGCAACGAAGAACATGGCCTCGCGCAAATTGTCGAGTTGCAGGTACTGCTTCACCTCTTCCGAGTCGAGATCGTACTTCGCTTTGCGGACCTTCTCCGCATAGTAGCGATAGTCCCAGGGCTCGATCTCGATCCCGGAACCTTCGGCTTCGGCGATCGCTTGCATGTCGGCGACCTCTTCCTCTACTCGGGCCAAAGCCGCGGGCCACACCGTCTCCATCAACTCGAATGCCCCTTGCGGAGTCTTGGCCATCCGGTCCTCGAGTCGCCATTGGGCGTAGTTCTCGTACCCTAGAAGCTGGACTCGCTCGTTCCGCAGCTGGAGGATCTCGGGGATCAGGGCGTTGTTGTCGTGCTCATCTGCGTTGTCGCCCCTGGAGTAGTAGGTACGCCAGACCTTCTCCCGCAGGTCGCGCTCCTCAGAGAACGTCAGGAAGGGATCCATGGAGGATCGGGTGTTGGTGATGGCGTACTCGTCTTCGTGTCCGCGCTCGCTGGCGGCCGCCGCGGCTGCCTGGATGAGTGAATCCGGCAGGCCTCTCAACTGGTCCTTGGTGAGGTACAGAACGTAGCCCTCTTCGTCGGCGAGGATGTTGTTGGCGAACTTCGTATTCAGCTCGGCAAGGCGTTGATTGATAGCCGCATATCGCTCCTTGGCCTCGCCTTCCAGCGTCGCGCCATTGCGGGCAAAACCGTCGTAGACCAGCCACACGAGGCGCTGCTGATCGGGTCGCAATCCGTCCCTCTCGTCGCTTTCATAGACCGCCTTGATTCGTTCAAAGAGCTTCGCGTTCTGAGTGATCTTCGAGCGGAACTCAGCCAGCTTCGGAGCCATCTCCTGCTGAATCTCCCTGAAATCCGGGCTCGAGAGGTTGGCGCTCCAGATCCGGTAGTAGGTAAACGCCCGGTCCAGATCTCGCCCCACATCCTCCATGGCGACGATCGTGTTCTCGAAGGTCGGCGGTTCGGGGTTGCTGGCGATGGCATCTATTTCCTCGAGATTCAAAGCCATGCCGGCTTCGAGGGCCGGCCTGACGCCTTCCAGATCCATCTGGTCGAAGGCGGGAACCCCTCCGTAGGGGCCAACCCACTCCGCCAACAGGATGTTGTCCTGCCCTGAGTTCGCTGTCTTGTCAGTCATTTCTGTCGACTTCTCCCCGCAGCCAACGACGAGTATGACCGCAGCTGTCGCGGCGAACATCC
>JBATEX010000124.1:0-9407 GCA_049664225.1 Thermoanaerobaculia bacterium | reverse complement strand
ATCCTCGTCGTCGAAGATCCTGCCGGAGATGTCGTCCAGCGAGCCGTTCCGGTAGCCGAAGTCGACCGACTGATCGCCCGTGGTCAGGTTGACGACCGTCGTGCTGAGGCTGTCGCAGACCGAGCAGGCCCCCGGCTCGTCCGGGTCCCCAGTCTGGGTGTAGCCGGTCAAGGCACCAGCCGCATCGGTCACCTCCACCGTATAGAGCTCGGGCCTGAGCCCGACAAAGGAGTAGGAGCCGTCGGGCGCGGTGGTAGTGATCGGACAGTCGACACCCGGAGTGCAGCCGTTCTGAAGCTCGACGGTCACACCGCCGAGACCGATCTCTTCGGGATCCTGCACGCCATCGCCGTCGGCGTCGTTCCAGATCACGCCTCGCAAGCTGGCGGGTGCGTTGTAGCCGAAGTTGGTGCCAGTGAAGCTGGCGCCCTCGATTCCCACGCTGAGCTGCCGCATTTGCGCCGGCGCCGTCGTGCCGCCGAGACCGGAGAGCTGCCCGGTCACGTCGGCGATCTGGATGAGGTATTTGCTGTCGTCAGGCAGGCCGTCGAAAGAGAAGTTGCCCGAGGCGTCGGTAGTGGTGGTGGCAATGATGTTGCCGAACGCATCCTGCAGATTCACGGTGACGCCGGCAATCCCCACCTCGCTCACATCCCGGACTCCGTCACCATCGCTATCGACCCAGACGCTGTCGCTGATCGAGAACAACGAGTCGTTGTCGAAGCCGAAGTCGACCTCGGAGGCGACGCTGCCCGCCGCCACCGTCACCGGAGCGCTGATGGTGCCGCCTTCGCTCTGCGGTCCGGAGGTGGGGCTGTAACCGCTCAGAACCGCCGCAGTGTCAGTCACCGCAACCTGGTACTGGCCAGGGGCCACACCGGTAAACAGATAGGTGCCATCGGCGGCTGTCGTCGTGCTCGCCACCGCCACGTCGTCGGCAGTGCCGAGAATGCCATCCGCTCCGGGGCCCATCAGGTCGACGGTGACGCCGCCGATCCCCGGCTCACCCGGGTCCTGCAGCCCGTCGCCATCGGCATCGCTCCAGACGTAGTTGCCGATCGCGCCGGTGCCTCCGATACCGCCCGGGGCGGTGTAGCCGAAATCTGCGGTCAGCACCTGCTCCGAGCCAGTGATGACGATCGGATCGCTGACGCCTCCGCTGTTGCCCGGCGACGCCACGAGACCGGTCGGAACACCAGAGAGAACGGCAACCGTAAAGGTGCCTGGACTCAAGTAGGCGAACAGATAGTTGCCGTTCGCGTCGGTCGTGGTCGTCGGACAGTCCACTGCCGGGGTGCAGACCCCATCACGCAGCTCGACCACAACGTTGGCCAACCCGTCTTCGCCGACATCTTGAATGCCGTCGCCGTCGACATCGAGCCAGACGCTATTGCCGATCGCCGCACCCACGTCGACCGGATCCACGACCGTGTCCTTGTTCGGGTCGGGCTGCTGGTCGCTGGACATCTCCGCCGTATTGAAGATATTGGTGACGTTGAAATCGAGCGGATCATCGACCGTCACCTGAAAGGTGAGCAGCGGGCTCACCAGCACGTTGTTGGAGCTCGCGGCGCCGAAGGACGAGGAGTCGCCGGCCGCAGCCGCGGTAAACGTCGCGGCGCCCGGCGTTGCGCCGGCGTTGGCCGTGCAGGTCCAGACGAAGGTGATCGGTGTATCGGCGGCGATGCTCTGGCTGGCCGGGCTTGGTGACCCGCAGACCACGCTGGCGCCGTTCGTACCGGCAATGTTCAACGATCCCGGTGTCACATTCGTGTCGGCGGCATTGGAGATCAGCTCCATCGTTACCGTGATCGTGTCGCCATCGCTCACCAGCGTGCCCTCGGCGGTCATCGCCGTGGTCGTGCTCGCACCGAGGCTGGCCGCAAGGTAGGTCACGTCAATGAACGCATGTCGGCTGGCAGTGCCGTCCTCACGCGAGTTCCACTGCGCATCGCCGGTATCGCTGCCACTGGGGTCTAGGATGACGCCGTAGTTCGGCAGCGTGCCGTCGACCCAGTCCTGCACCAGAGGAGTCACATCCACTTTGCCGAAGGCGTCGCCCCCGACCGGCGTGAAGCTGCCATAGACGGTTCCGGCGAAGTCTCCTCCGGCGCTCGTCCACGAGGTCGAGCCGTCGGTGGTGTTCCAGTTGGCGCTCTCCGTCCAGGCGCTGGTCAGGTGCTTGACGTTGGCCAGGTGGTTCGAGCGGGCATTGGCCGAGCTGATGAGGAGGGCCGCCGAGTTGATGGTGGCGTTGGACGGGATGCCACCGCCCTCGAATTGGAAGAGCGCGCGCTTGATCTTGGTCGCCTCCGGCCGGGTCTGGACCGGGTCGGTGCCACCATTGTTTTGGGTCGGGTTGTCCTGGTTGATGAAGGTGTCCTGCGTCACCGCCAGGGTGCGTCTGACGGTGGGCGAACGATAGGTGACGGTGATAAACGGCTGCCGGGATGCGGTGCCGTCTTCGCTCGAGGCCCACTGGGCGTCACCAGCATCGGTCCCGCGCGGATCGAGGAGGACACCGTAGTTCGTCAAAGTGCCATCGACCCAGTCCTGGACCAGGGCGGTGATATCGGCGGTCTGCTGCGCATCTCCACCGACCGGTGCCAGCGTGCCGAGGACTACCGAACTGAAATCTCCACCCGGCGTGATCCAGGGGCTGTTCCAGTTGGCGGTCTCGCCCCAGAACGTCGTGACCCGCTTGACGTCGGCCAGGTGGTTGTCGCGGTCGTTGCGCGAGGTGATGGTCAGCACCGCGCTGTCGATAACGGCGTCGGCCGGGATCGTGCCCAAGGAGAACTGATACAGGGTGCGATTGATCTGGCCCGCCGGCTGTGGGCGAGTGAGCAGCGTACTGGCGTTGCTGTTGTCAGCCGTAACATCGTCTTCTTCGATATATGTATCCTTTTGCGCCGGCACCTGCACCGTAGACGGACAGCCTCCAGGGCTGGTGAAGGTGTAGTAGGCGCGAATGAAAGGCCGCCGTTCAGGAGTTCCATCCTCTCGGGACTCCCATTGGGCATCACCGTCGTCGACCCCACGCGGTTCCAGGATGACTCCGTAATTGGATAGCGTGCCGTCCACCCAATCTTGCACCAGCGAGGTGATGACGGCCTGCTGTTGGCTCGCGTCTGGGGTCAGCGTACCTAGCACGGTCGAATCGAAATCGCCACCTGCCGTTCCCCACGCTGTGGAGCCGTTGGCTGTGTTCCAGTTGGCGGTCTCGGTCCAGGCGGTGGTAACCCGCTTGATATCGGCGAAGTCTCCACTGCGCGTGTTGTTGGACTGAATCGTCAGGACCGCATTCGACACCGTGGCCCCGGCAGGCAGCGCACTCAGGTCGAACTGGAATAGAGCCCGATTGACCTTGTCGGTTTCTGGTCGGGTCAGCACCGGATTGGTGGTGCTGCGGTCCGCTGTCGGGCTGTCCTGCTCGATGTAGGTGTCCTGGGTGGCGGGCAGATCGACCACCTCGCCGCACAGATACCCGCCGACGGTGGAGCCCGGCGTGCCAGGCACATTCGAACCCAGGTTCCAAACCAGGGGATCCGGACCGCTGTCTTGCGGCGGGCTGGCGCTACCACTGACGAAGGTGGTGTGGGTCGGAATCGTGTCCGCGACCTCGACGTTGGTTTGCAGCTCCGGACTGTCGTTGCGGGGGGCGATCGAGTAGGTAATTACATCCCCCGGTTGCACACTGCCGCTGATGTTCGAGATCTTACTGACCCGGGGGTTGCCGTCGAAGACCGGCGCCGAGGCCGAGTCGTCCGAGGTCTCGCCCGTGCCGGTGGTGACGATCGCTCGGTTGACGATCGCATCGGTGCCGGCGGGCAGGTTGGGGTCGACCTCGACCAGAAACTCGATCTCGGTGCGCACGCCCGGGCCGAGACTCCCGAGGTCCAGACCGCCCTCGTCCAGCGGAAAGGGAGTGGCCGGCGCGCTGTTGTCGGGCACCGGTACGCCGTCGCGAGTCGTGGTGTTGACGATGTAGTTGGTGTTGGGATCGAGCGTATCGGAGAGCGTCACGTCGGTCGCCGTGGCGGTGCCGCTGTTGAGCACACCGATGGTGTAGCGCAGCGCGTCCCCGGGATCGACCAGCCCGTTGCCGTTGAGGTCGATCGCCAGCGAGCCCTCCTTGGCCAGGATGATCGGTGGCACCTGGAGTACCGTGGTGCCCAGATCGAGAGCAGGATTGCCGGTCGACGCCGTGAACGGATCCTGTCCCCAAGCACCGGCCAGCAGCGCCCCGTTCTTCGGACTGGCGGCGGTACAGGTAGCGTCTGTAGTGCTGAATACCCGGAGGCCGGTCTGATCGCCGTCCGGGTCGTATATTTTCAACGACTCATAGGCGCTCAGAGGGAAGGTCTGGTCCGGAACGCCATCGTCGTCGAAGTCAGCGCAGACCGTGGTAGCGGTTCGCGCCGTGATCCACACAGGGCTGCTGATCTCGGCACCATCGCTACCCGGCGCCCAGCCGACCTTGAGATCGATCGACAGGCTGGACTCCGGCAGTACCGTATGTCCCCAGTCATGAGTGGAGCGCTCGTCGTCGGCCGCCGCAAGAGCGAAGAAGGTACGGCCGTCAGAGGAAGTGAAGCCCGCGCCTGAGGAGCTAGCGGGTCCCGGCATGATGAACTTGGCTACTCCACCCGCAGACACCGTCAACGGGCTGGAGCCCGAGGGCGTGGTGACGTTGACCGTCAGGTTGGTCGAGTGCGGATTGAACAACACGACTGACGCAAAGGCCGTTCGGCTGGCCGCGGTGCCTGTCACGGTTCCGACCGGAGCCAGATAGCTGTCACTCCAACTGCCGAGGGGCACAAGTGCGAACCAGCGCGCCTCGAAGCGCGCGCCAACATCACCTGTGAGCTCGTTGACCTGCACCGGAGCGGTGGAGGTGATCACCGAGCCCGCCTGCACTCCAGTGACGGTGAAGCTCTCACCTTCATCCAGCGTCTGACTGATGTCGTCGTTGCCGTCGTTGTCCACGTCGATCGACACACGGGTCTCATCCTGCCGGGCCATGATCAGTAGCCGCGAGTCCTGAAACATGCAGAAGTCCGCCAAATCGTCGGTGCTATTGGTGGTGGTGCAGGAGACACCGAGATTTCCGCCTACTGGAGCCTGATAAGCCGTGTCCCAATCGCGTGTGGGGAAGACCTCGACAGCCCCCGCGATGACCGTGCCTGTCGTCGGCACCGGCCAGGCGGCTCGCGTCACGGCGATCGGCCAGGTCGTGGCGATCTTGTCGCCGCCGTCGAAGAAGATGTTGGCGGAGACCCGCGGCGAGGCGGGAACGACATTGTCGAGCGTGATGACGTCGCCGGCGGTAATCATGTCGCCCGGGATACCAGGCGGAGACCCGTTCGAGGTGTCGCTGTCCCCCCAGATCTGGGTACCACCGGGGTTGCCGGCGCTGTAGAGATCGTCCGGATCCGATATGTCTGTCTCGAAGTCGTTTTCCCATTGGTCGTAGTAGATGATCGTGCCCGTCTGGGTAACGGTGAGGCTGACGACCGTGCGGATCGAGGTATCCCCCGATAGCAGCGTACCGCTGGTGTCCAGAGCCTGGAACGACGTCAAGATCTCTTCCTCTGGCAGAGGAAGGTAGTAGACCTGCACCGGGTGGTCGGCGACAGCCGGGGCCGCAGCCAGGACAAGGATGAACAAGGCTGTCCAGGCCCAATAACGACGCGGTGCACCTCCCACCCGGGATCGTTCGCGTCCGTTCGTTGTGTTTGTCATGGTCGTTCACTCCGCCGGTCTGAGCCGTCGTCGCTCGAAGCCTCGAATACACGACTGCGGTCTCGCATTTGCCTTGCCTCGGCCTCCTCCTCGACCCCAGGGAATTGTTCCCGATGTCGCCAGAGGCCGCTATGATTGACTACACATCGAGGGTCTCCACAGTTGTTCCGAACCAACAAGACCGGAAGGCGTGGGGATCGCCTCTTTCACGTCCCTTGAAAAGAGCAAACGGAGTGCCAAACCCCTCACAACCGAAGGAAGATCTACCGAAATCAGGACGGGCTCCAGAAACACCTCGTAACCGTTGATTTTAAAAGACTTAACAGAGGCTATGAAACCTGGGAGAATGCCAGGGACCGGCCGAAAAGAGCTCGATGCCACCACGAACACTCCAAACTCGTCAATTTTCGTCAAGGCACCTGTCGAAAAGTCGGAAGAAACGCCGAATCTTCGGTGTAGCCTGCTGGGGCTACAATGGCAGCGAATCCGGGATTCCTGACTTCGGCCCGAAGCTTCGGCGGACAGTGGGCGATACATACTGATGCCATGCCCCCGCTCCGAAATCTGCTCTTGATCCTCCACGCCGGCCGCCTCGTCATGGCGGCGCAGCAACTCCGCCGGGGCCAGGCGCTGCCGCAGGTCCTGGCCAGGATGTGTCGGCTGCGCGGCCTCCCCTCGACGGTCGGTGCGGACGAAGGTCACCGAGCCGTCGAGCGGGCCGCCTCGCGACTGGGCCGATTCGGGCTCACCCACACCTGCCTCATCCGCTCGCTCGCCCTGGCGACACTCCTGGCTGATCGCGACGAAGTGCAGCTGCATCTCGGGTTTCGCTCTACTGACTCAACCGAGGCGGTGCTCTCGGGACACGCCTGGGTCACACTCGGTGGCCGGGCCCTGCCCGACGACTATGCGACCCTCATCGACGGTCAAAGGTGCGAGGACGTAGCGGTCCTCACCGCAATCCGCCCGGTAAACCACCGAGACCCGCGGGAGAAACCGTGAGCTCGCTCGAGGATTGGCCCTGATGCCAGACAATGTGGGCGATTTCCAGCTGCGCTTTGCAGAGCTGCCGCTGCGACTACAGCTCGAGGGTTTTCCAAGCGAGATTGCACACTCGATTGCCCGCCAGTGGCTTTGTGGGATCCGCTCTGCGGCGGGCGGCAGCAATGCCTACCGGGTCCGTCTTCACAAGGAGCCCCGCCTACGCTTTCGGCCGCCGGCATCGGAGAGACTTCAGCGGCAGATCCGGCTGCGCGCCAGCACGGTGGGCTCGACCACCCAGCTGCGGATGCCAGGGACCCGCACGAGCTTCATTGCGGACCGACCCAGAGCGGAGATCGAGGTTCATCCGCACCTCCTCCGCCATCCGGGCATGATGGAACTAGCGGTCGGTGGAGCGCTGGGCCATGCCCTTGCCCTGGCAGGAGCCAGCTTCCTGCACGGCGCTGCAGTCATCGTCGACGATCTGCCGATCCTTCTCCTGGGCGAAGCCGCCTCGGGCAAGTCGACCGTTGCGGCAGCGGCGCTGGCTGCTGGCGGGAAGGTGGTATCCGACGACAGCCTGATCCTCTACCCGACGGCTTCCAGCCGGTTTGGAGCTCGCACGCTACGTCGAGATTTGTTCCTGCGCGAGGGCAGTCGGGCCGTATTGCCGGCTCCCCTGCAGGAACGCCTGCAACGCGTCGGACCGGCGATCGACTCTCGTTGGGTGCTCGGTCGAGGCGACGCGGCCTCGGCCTTTCGCACCGCGATCGAGCCCGCTGCGCTTTGTGTGCTGCGAAGAGATCGTCGTCTCAAGGCCTTCAGACTCACTGCCCTCAACCAAGCCAGGGCCTTGACCTCGCTCCTCGAAGCCAATGCCAGCCCGCATCTGCTCCACCCCGGATTCGAAGGCGAGCAGCAGGCGCTGCTCTCGCTCTGGAGCCGATTGACGTCCACGATCCCGGCTTTCGAGCTGCGCCTCGGGCCTGCGGTACTCGAAGCACCCGCCGAGGTTCTTGCAGAGGTAGTCGCTCGCCTGCAGGCATGGAGAGCCGACGCCCTGGCCAGCCGCGAGGTGTAGTCTTGGCAACGGCCGGCCGACGATCGCCCCCATGCCCACCCTAGAAGACATCGCCGCGGCACTGAGATCGGACCTCTGTCTGAGCAAGACGCTCGACGACGGCACCGGAGTCGTCCTCGACCTGGGAAGCTCCAGAGTCCTGGCGCTCAACGCTACCGGAATGTTTCTCGTCGACGAGATCCTCCAGGGCACCAGCACTTTGGGCGACCTCGTCGAGGCGATCACTACGAGCTTCGAGGTCGACCCTGAAACCGCCGAGAACGATGTCCGGGACTTGCTCGATCAACTGGCTCGGCACCTGGTCCCCGAAGCGGATTGATCGCCGCTTCTACTTGGGTCGCTGCAGTCGCAGCCAGGCCGCCGCTGACGACAAGGTCCGACCGACCAGATCGAACGGCCGCCAGAGTCGCCAACCCAGGTAGCCCATCGCCGTGCTGGGTCTGCCGTAGAGAATCTCGACCTGATGGTTCGACAGCCACACGGCTCGCCAAGCGGTTCTGACGATCTCTAGCAGGCGGTTCCGATCGCCCCTCCCCTCGAGCCGCCGCCCGAGCTTCAGTGATTGCAGGTAGTCGGGGTCCAGGGAGCCTGCCAGCCAGTGACGCAGCACGGTGGCGGCACTCGACGTGGCACTGACGATCTCCGAACTCGTCTCGCCAGCCGAAAGACGCCGCAGGAGGTCGATCACTGCGGAAACCTCTTCTCCACTGACCTCGCCTGCAATCCAGGCAATCGATTCCCGGGCCACGGACTTTCCTTCCGGCTGGCCGAACCCGAGGTCCTGGAGATCTGCGATCAGTTGGAAGGCCGGATACGCCTCCGGCGCCTTGCCGTGGTGACTCAAGCCGTGAGTCAGAAGGTGGGCCACCAGAAGAGACTCGGCGGGCAGGAAGGTCCCAGGCGGAAGGCCTTCCGCCTCGACAACCAGATTTGTCTCGAAGCACTCCCCGGCTGTCGCATAGCCCCGATTGTCGAACCGGATTCCATCGATCTCGTGATGGATCTCGATCGCCGATCCAAGGGAGTGCGTTATCGCGGCGAAATGATGCTCCGGAGCCCGGATGCCCGAAGGCTCACAGCCCGACTCGAGGAGGGTTTCGTAAAGCCGCGCGCCGCTCTCCCTTGGCACCAGAACATCGATGTCTCCGGTGCGCCGCGAACCAGGAAGAGTGGCTTGCATGAGTCGCAAGGCCATCCCTTTGAGCCAGATGACGGGGATGGACAACTCACGGGCCAGCCGGGCGAGGTCTCGGCAGACCTGCTCGTGCCGGAGTTCCATACCGGTATTCAGCACGGTATCTCGATCGAAGAGCTCGATGCTCTCGGAACCCACCTCGACCTCGAGAGTCTCTCTCGGTGTCCGGGTCCGAATTCTCGCCATCAGCGAGAGCTTCTGCGCGATGTCGCAGGCCGTCTGGCGATCGAGCTCCCCGACTGCGCCAACTCGTATCGAACGTGGCCCGACCGCTCGCCGGAGAACCCAGTCGATCTCTGGAGAACCCTGGAGATTCGGCGGGCGGAATCGGATCCCGGTCCGAGCCATGATCAGCCCGCGAGCTGCGCCTCGGGCAGGAGGCGGTCGAGGTAGCTCCGCAGCTCT
>JBATEX010000123.1:0-5035 GCA_049664225.1 Thermoanaerobaculia bacterium | reverse complement strand
GCATCGCTGGCCGACCCGTACTCTCCCTCGAAGCGAGCTCGGACCTCGGCATCGGGGATCTTCTTGTCGGCGTTGAATCTGTGCAGCACCTCGCAGAACTCCGATTCCTGCGCCGGCGCCGCAGTGGTCGCCAGCGGTTGAAGGAGCAGCATCAGGAAAAGAGACAGGAGCACTCGAATTCTGGACGGTTTCGAATTCTCGTGACTTGGAACCATGAGCACCTCCGGTGGTTCTTGCAAATTGATAACGCGGCACAGACGGATCTTCCGCCACCGACCTCGAAGACAGGTGATCAATTCTGGAAACTGGCCATAGTATAACTTGCTTGACAGGAACCCCCGGCAGCTTCTCCTGCAACTTTCCCCTGGTAAGATCGTTACTCTTCTTGGTGCAGCTCGTTCGCACCGGTCCAGGCAAATCAACCCTCGCGGGAGGCCCGATGAAACCCAGAACGCTGACTGTGTGTGCCATCGCCTTGTGTGTAGCAGTGGCTGGCGCCAACCTGACGACGGCCCAGACCCGATTGCTGCGATTCCCGGACATTCATGGGGACAAAGTAGTCTTCACTTATGGCGGTGACCTTTGGCTGGCCTCCGACTCGGGCGGCACGGCCTGGCGGCTCACCGCCCATCCTGGTCAAGAGCTTTTTGCCAAGTTCTCACCGGATGGTCAGTGGATCGCCTTCACCGGCCAGTACGACGGCGACGAGCAGGTCTACGTTGTGCCGACAGCTGGTGGAGCTCCCAGACAGCTCACCTTCTATCCCGCGCAGGGACCTCTGCCCCAACGGTGGGGTTACGACAATCAGGTCTACGACTGGTCGCCGGATGGCTCGGCTGTGCTTTTCCGCTCAGGGCGCTACGGTCACGGGCTGACCAACACCAGGCTCTTCCTGGCGCCGGTAGCGGGTGGCCTGGCCAAGCCCCTGCCGATGCCCGAATCGGGAGCTGGTGCCTTGTCACCCGACGGTACGAGAGTCGTCTACTCGCCTCTGGTCCGAGACTTCCGGGCCTGGAAGCGGTACCAGGGCGGTTGGGCTCAGGAACTCTACATCTTCGATCTGGCATCCAATGACCTGGAGCAGGTTACGGACCATCCACGGGCGGATCGCGACCCGATGTGGATCGGCGACAAGATCTACTTCACTTCCGATCGCGACGGGCGAAACAACCTCTTCGCCTACGACACTCGCACCCAGGTCACCGAGCAACTGACCAAACAGGACTTGTGGGATATCCGTTGGCCGGGTGACGACCGGGAGAGCCGTATCGTTTACGAGCTCGACGGCGAGCTGCATGTCTACGACATCCAGGCTGGCACCTCGACGCAGCTCACCTTCGACGTCCCGGATGACGGCCTCTGGAAACGCCCATCGCGCATCGGCGTGGAGGGTCTCATCGAGGGCTACTCTTTGAGTCCCAAAGGCGAACGGGCACTCTTTGTGGCCCGCGGAGATGTCTTCACGGCGCCCATCGAGAAGGGGCCCACCCGCAACCTGACCCGGAGCTCCGGTGCGCATGACAAGTGGGCACGCTGGTCACCAGACGGCAGCAAGATCGCCTTCATCTCGGACAGGACGGGTGAGGAGGAGATCTTCCTCATCGACCAGGATGGCACCGGCGAGCCCGAACAGCTCACCGACAACGGAGCAGCGATGCGCTATGCCGTTACCTGGTCGCCCGATGGCGAGAGGATCGCCTTCAGCGACAAGCACGGAAAACTGTACGTTGTCGACGTCTCTAGCAAGGACATCGTCGAGATAGCGGACGATCCCGAGGGCTTGATTTTCGACCACTCGTGGTCGCCCAACGGCGGTCACCTGGCGTTCTCCATGGGGATTGTCAACGACTGGAACGTCGGCGGGACCTTCAGCTCGATCTACATCTGGAGTGTTGCGGACGGCCAGACCCGGAAGATCACCAAAGACATGTTCAACGACTTCGAGCCGGTTTGGGATCCGAGCGGGGACTATCTCTACTACATGTCGGACCGCGCCTACGCCCCACAGATCTCCGCCATTGAATGGAACTTCGCCACCGATCGCGAGACCTTCATCTATGCGCTCGCACTTCGCGAAGACGTAGAGCACCCGTTCGCGCCCGAGAGCGACGAGGTAACCGTCGGGAAAGACGACAAGGATGAAAAGGGTGAGGACGAAGAGAATGGCGACGAGATCGAAGGCCACATCACCATCGACTTCGAGGATCTCGGCAGCCGCGTGGCCCGAATCCCGGTGGAGGCCGACAACTACACAGGCCTGAATGCGGTCGAGGGCAACCTCGTTTACGTGCGCACCGGGCCCGGCTACTATGGCCGCAGCTCGGATATCAAGGACTCCCTGCAGCTGTTCTCCTTCGAGAAGCGGGAAGCCTCCGCCCTGGCCGAGGACATTTCGGGCTACGCCCTGTCGCACGACGGCACCAAAGTGCTGGTCGGGCACGAGGGTAGCTACAAACTCTACGACGTGGATCCCGCGGGAAAGGACTCCGCCAAGACCGTGTCCACCTCGGGGCTGAAGATCGATCGCGTTCCCGAGGAAGAGTGGGCCCAGATCTTCAACGAGGTCTGGCGTCGATACCGTGACTTCTTCTATGTCGACAACATGCATGGCTACGACTGGGAGGGTTTGAAGGTTCAATACGAGCCCTGGCTGGCGCACGTCGCTCATCGCTCGGACCTCAACTACCTGATCAGCGAGATGATCTCCGAGCTCGGGGTGGGACATGCCTACATCGCAGGAGGCGACATCGAAATACCCGAGCGGCCCGAAGCCGCGCTGCCCGGAGCCGAGTTCGAGCTCGATGCGGCTTCGAATCGCTATCGCATTGCCAAGATCCTCCCCGGCCACAACGAAGAGGACGGCTACCGCTCTCCCCTGACCGAGATCGGTATCGATGTCAACGAAGGGGACTACGTTTTGGCTATCGACGGCGAGGAGCTCCTGGGCGGGACGTCACCCTATGAGTACCTCCAACACAAGGCCGATCGCCCTGTGGAGCTGACTGTCAACAGCACCCCGTCGATGTCGGGCGCCCGTGAAGTGTCCTACAAACCCATCACGCAGGAACGCAGCCTGCGCTATCTCGCCATGCAACTGGACAACCAGCGCCGGGTGGACGAGCTCAGTGGTGGCACATTGGGCTACATGCACCTGCCCGACATGGGAGCCAGCGGCATTCAGGAATTCATCAAGTGGTACTACCCGCAGCTGCGCAAGGAGGGTCTGGTCATCGATGCCCGCGGCAACGGGGGCGGCAATGTCTCGGAGATGGTCGTCGAGCGACTCTTGCGGCAACCCATCGGCACCCGCTTCAGCCGCAACAGCGATTCGCCGGGTACCTATCCCGGCCGCGCAAACCTGGGCCATCTGATCTGCCTGCTGGACGAAGACTCGGCCTCCGACGGCGACATGTTCCCGCACTTCTTCCGGGAAGCCGGTCTCGGCCTGCTGGTCGGCAAGCGCTCCTGGGGAGGCGTGGTCGGCATCACCAATCGGGGCAATCTGATCGACGGTGGAGCCGTCAACGTGCCCGAGTTCGGCCTCAACGACATGGAGGGCAACTGGATTCTCGAAGGTATCGGGGTGGTTCCCGACATCGAGGTCCACAATGACGCCAAGTCGCTCCTCGAGGGCCGGGATCCACAGCTCGAGCGGGCCGTCGAAGAGCTCCTTGCGGCCATCGAGGCCGATCCCAAAAGCCTCCCAGAGCGGCCCGAGCCACCGGTCAAGACGCCTTAGAGGCGGGCTCCTGGGACATCGCTCCACTCTTCGCGGAGGTACACTTTCGACCATGAGCCCTGATCTGCAACACTGCGTCGACCTTCTGCAACAGATGATCCGCACTCTCAGCCTGCCCGGGCATGAGGGCGAGTTAGCGAGCCTTGTCGCCAACGAGATGCATGACCTGGGCTACGACGAGATTCGGATCGACGAAGTAGGCAACGTCCTGGGCCGGATCGAGGGCCGGGGGCAAGCCCCCGCTCTCATGTTCAACACGCATCTCGACCATGTGGACGTGGGAGATCCTGCCGGTTGGCCGCACCCGCCCTTCGGCGGTGAGATCCACGACGATCGGGTCTGGGGACGGGGAGCCGTCGACATCAAGGGGCCCATGGCTGCACAGGTCGTTGGCGTGGCTAGACTACTGGCGGGCGAAAGACCCCCGGGTGATGTCTGGGTCACGGCTGTCGTGCAGGAGGAGATCGGCGGGGTCGGTGCCCGGCACCTGGCCGAGACACTGCCCCCCATACCCATCGTCGTAGTCGGTGAGCCCAGTCACAATACACTGCGGCGCGGACATCGCGGCCGCACCGAGTTGGTCGCTCACATCAGCGGTCGCAGCGTTCACGCCAGCGTTCCGGAAAGGGGTGTGAATCCCCTCTTCGCTCTGGGTCTCTTTCTGAGCGGCCTGGAGACCTTGAAGATGCCGACCGACACGGATCTTGGGCCATCGACAGTGGCCCCAACTCTTCTGCGCACGGATCAGACCAGCGCCAACGTAGTGCCCGGGGAGGTGTGGCAAACCTGCGACTGGCGCAACATCCCCGGGCAGTCCGGTGAAGATGCACGAGCCATGCTCCAGGCGGTGGCCGCGCGGGTGCTGGCCGAGAATCCTGCCCACGCCGAATCCGAGATCGACGTTGTGATCCCGGTCATCGAGCGACGCACCTACACCGGGCTCGAGCGGCCCATCCCCGGCGCCAATCCAGCCTACATCCTGCCTGCCGATCACCCCGCGGTGGTCGCTGCCGAAGACATTTGTCGAGAAGTGCTGAAGGAGGACAGGCCGACGGGAGTCTGGCAGTTCGCCACAGATGGCGGCCACTTCGCCGAAGCTGGAATGGCGCCCGTGGGCTTCGGGCCGGGCGACGAATATCTGGCCCACACCGTCAACGAGCACATCGAGATCTCTGCGCTCGAAGAGGCGATGGCGGTCAACGAGGCGCTGGCGCGCAACCTGGCGGCCGAGGCGAGCTAGTCCACGACAAACTGGCCAACGTGGTCCGGATCCATGGGCGGGGTCATCAGGGAGAC
>JBATEX010000122.1:0-5038 GCA_049664225.1 Thermoanaerobaculia bacterium | reverse complement strand
TCCGCCTGAGCGGCTGCTGCCTCCTGCTGAGCAGCCGCTGCCTCCTGTTGAGCCGCGGCGGCCTGCTGTTGTGAGTAAGCGGCCTGCTGGTTGGCCGACGCGGTTGCGGCGCTGGCGGTTGCAGCGGCGGTGCCACCCACGACGACAGCGGTCCTGCGAGCGGTGCGGCGGCGCACGCCGGCAATGGCTTCTGCCTCGTCCACCAGTCGGAGGAATGACAGGTCGAGCAGGAGCATCAGAACAATGCAGATTCCGAGAATCACGATCTTGGTTAGGTTCTTCATCTTCGTGCCTTTCCGATCAGTCCATCACCGATTGCCCCACGTCCATGCGAAGAAACTCAATCTCCTTCGCACCTTCCGGCTTGGCGAGCTGGAACATGGCGTCGTCGAACTCCGGCGCTACGTTCCAGTTGCTCATCAGGACGAGGTACTGAGGATGCGCGGGATCGTCCATGGTGGTGAGGACATACTTGTGCGGTAGTGGCTGGTCTCCGTCAGCGATCCAGATCTGCCAGTCCACGACCGGCGTTCTGAAAGCGAGGTGGTCGCAACTGACGCCGCCGACCACCGACTTGCCGACGACGAACCCCTCGGTCACACCGGCCATCAACAGATCGAAGGCATTCGTGAACACCATGTCGCCCGTGGGCGGGACGATATCCAGCGTGTCACGAGCGAAGTGCAACAGGTCGTCGATGTTGTCCGGCGCGGCTGTCTTTGCGAAGTAGCCGTCGTCGGGGTTGTACATCGCGAGGGTCGCGCCATCATAGACGAATAGCTGCTGCAACTCATCGCCAGTGCGTTCTACCCGAACCCTGTTGGGACGTTGGATCTGAACGTTGGCAGTGAAGTCGTACTGGATCTTCTGACCTGACACCAGCACGTCTTCGAGCATGTTGTCGGTTTCCAGGCTGAAACTTTCGAGCCCGCCCAGATAGTCGGTCATCCGCTTCAGGATCTGCTTGGCCTCCGGTTCGATCTCTGGCCCCTGCGCCCTGGTCGGGGCTGGTTTCATGACCACGACGGCCGCGCCGAGCGCGAGCAGCGCAATGGTCCCTCTAAGTTTCCCTCTCGTCATCCTAGACCTCCTTGTGTCGTTGCTCACCTCTAGAAACCGAACTTGAAGGCTCCGTAAAAGCCCCCGAGTTGCACCTCCGATGCGACTTCGATGCCTCGATCGGTCGTCTCCTTGAAATCGATCTGCATGTAACGATAGCCAACCACGATCGCATGCTGTCGCTCGGCGCCGTAGGCCCATCCCACCCCGGCCAGGGCGGTCCAGGCCAGGTCGGTACCAGCGGCACTCGCATCGACCTTGAAGTCGTACAGCCAACGATCCGAGAACTCGCCGACGTAGCGCACCCCGATGAGGGCATCCCACAACGCCTTGTTCACATCGTAGCTTCGACCCTCTGTGGTTCCGTCATCGAAGTCGTAGGCCCCATCGACCCCCAAATCGAGGTCGAACATGCGGGCTCCGTAGAGAACCGACAGGCCCTTTCCGGTCCCACTCGGGTTGTAAATGCCTCCCACCTCGAAGATGGTCGCCGCGAGTTGGCCCTGCACCACAACCTCTCCCGGAATCGAGCCGGCCAGATCGTAGCTTTTGTCGTCTCCCTTGAAATCGACGAAGTAGACATCCGCGAACAGACCGTTCCTGCCGCGCTGGCCTTCCAGGTGGGCCGCGAATGCGAACTCGAGGGCATCGATCACGTCGGGCATGTCGACTTGTCCGCCGCCCACATCCTGGTCGTTGACCTCGAGGCTGAGATTCATGCTTGGGCCCCAGAGATACGGCGCGATACTCCACTTCCAATCACTTGCTTCGACCGTTCGGCCAGCCGGCCATATCGCCAGCAGGCATAGCACAACGACTACCCTGACCATCACCTTCCACATAAGACTTCTCCTATTGCTCCCTAATTCGTCATTGGGAGCCCAAGAACCGTTGCACCACTTGGAAATCATCATCTACCCGATCCATCGTCAGCGTCTATCCCATTCAGGCCGTCAGTCGGTCACCACCTTCACCTGGTCTGTCCACGTCGTCACTTCCGACGCTCGACAGTCCTTTTTGATGAGATACACAAAGGCCTTTGAATCAGTACTTTACAGTCCATTTCCCGACACCTTGACGCTTTGGGTCTCCGCAGACAGAATAGCCTTTGGCTTATCCAGATTAGGACATTTCAACCAGCAGATCATCGAACTAGATGAGTACTTTCAGCCGGCACATCGAGTTCTCAGACACCGAGGAGATCCAGCGGATGGTCGGCGCCTATGGCTGGGATGTCTCCTACACCCGCATCGGCCCGGGTACCCTGGGGGTAGCGGCGTGGGAGACCCAGGTCGGCGATCTCCTGCTGTACCGTGAGCACTTCGAGTTTCCGATGCTGGCCTACGGTGTCTCGCCGGCCGACGCCTACAGCGTGATGACGGTTCAGAAGGGCACTTTGGGAATCTTCGGAAATCAGCTGTCCTCCCAGAGGGTCGCCCTCTTCCCTGTCGGTGCCGAGGTCGATGCCGTCAGCCTCTCGGACCTGGAGCTGTTCCATGTCCAGGTGTCGAGAGAGAGACTGGCCGAGGAGGCTCGTAAGGAGGGAGTCGAGCTGGCCGCTTCGAGTCGTTGTCTGCTCGTGGCTCCCGGACCCGACAGAATCCGACACCTCGCTCGCGTCATGGAACGGGCGAACGTCACCTTGGCCGCCGGTGGTCATGCCGCCTGGAGAGAAACGGAGAAGGACCTCCTAGCCCTCCTGGTCGCCGTCTTCGACCAGGAGTCGGTCTCGAGGCTCCGAATTCGCGACTCGATCGACTCCCCGACCCGACACGCGTTGAGAGTGCGGAGCCATGTCCATTCGCAACTTCCCGGTGAGTTGGACATTCCAGGCCTGGCTGCAGAAATGGGAATCTCCCGCCGGCATCTGAACCGCTGTTTCAAGCAGCACTACGGATTGAGCCTTCAGGACTTCATTCAGCTTCGCCGCCTGCAAGAGGCCCGCAACCTTCTACAGCGACACCCTGAAGGTCTCAACGTGACGCAGGCTGCCTACTCTTGCGGCTTCAGCCATTTGGGCCGCTTCTCCACCGAGTACAAACAGCTCTTCGGAGAATCTCCACGGCAGACGCTCAGCTCTGTCAGTGCCTGAGTTGCGAGGGCGCTGCTGACGTTGGGGGAGGGGGCAAGCCCCTCCCCTTCAGAGAAGGGGGAAAGTGCAAGCCCCTTCCCTACAGAGTAGGGGAAAGGTGCAAGCCCCTCCTCTGCGGTGCCGGGGGAGCGTTCAGCAGCTCCTGATACCGCTCCAGGAACTGCCCGACTTCGAGTCCATCCATCAAGGCGTGGTGGGCTTCGATCGAGATGGGCATCCGGCGGGTACCGTCGCGAAGATGATGCTTGCCGAAGACGATCTTGGGCACCGAGTCCTCAGCAGGGACCCTCCGGGCGTGTAGCAGGCCGGTGAACCTCACCCAGGGGATCACCGAATAGTGGATCAAGTCGTCCTTGTCCGGCTGTGGGTCCAGCTCCCCCGTCTCGGTCCGCGCCGCTGCCAGGGCCTGGGAGCCCTCCTCCAAGAACCGCCGAAAGTCCGGAGAAAAGTCGAAATAGGCGAAGCCGAACGTTCCGTCGTCCCTCGCCACTGTCGAGCTGCCATGGATCTGGTCGTGCACCAGGACCGCGTCGTCACGCAAGCGGTAGCGGAAAGCCTCGATCTCGTTCGAGGCCTGGATGGAGAGATAGAGACTAGTCAGGAAGAAGGACGATGCCTGCCCCTGGCTGGACTGCTCATAGAGCGCCGAGACATCCAGGTCGGTGCACAGGCCGAAAAACGGCTGCTCGAAGTCCTTGAAAAAATGGAAGTGACTCCTTCGATTCCAAGAGTCGATGTCGAGGAAGTGCGACATCACGAAGACTGAGCGACGATCACCGCAAGCCCTGCTGGCCGGTCAGAGCCTCCTCCACCTCGTCCAAATCGACAATTACAGTTCCGTCGGTCGCGAAACGCTGGGGTTCGAACTCGTAGCTCCGCATCACACGGCGGAAGACCTCTTTGAGGGCCCGTGCCCCCAGTCTGGGTTGCCGCGTCGCTTCGGCCGCAATGCGTCGCGCCGCCGCCGGCGACATCGCCAGCTCCAAACCCATCGCCTCGAAGTAGGCCCTCGCCTGATGCAACCCGGAGTCCTCGCCCTCCAGGAATATCTTCAGCAGCTCGTCCTCCCCGAGATCATTGAGCAGGACCAGCGCATCGAAGCGCGACAGAAACTGGGGAGTGAGGCCGTAGTCGAAGAGATCTTCGTACCGCAGCCAGTCACGGAGCGCGAAGTTGAGCTCCTCGTGCACTTTGCCTTCGCCCATGACACTGACCGATTGCAGCGACCCGCGATCGGCGCCAATCGTCACTCGATCGTAGACGCTGTCGTAGAGCCCCTCGAAGGCACCCGCGGCCACGAACAACAGGCCGCTCGCATCGAGAGTCACCGTCTTGCCACCAGCCCATGCGGGCAGGGTAAACGGCACGGCCTCGTTCTCGATCAGCGTCAGGAGCGCTTCCTGGGCCCGAATTCCGGGCACGTTCGCCTGGCCACCGACGACCGAGCGAATCTTGTCTATCTCGTCGACGAACACGACGGCCTGCGACGCCCGGTCGAGGACAGCTTCCAGCGGCGCATCATCCCCGAGCTGTTCCCGAGCCCGGTCGAGGATCCGGGTCAGCAGCACCTCACCCGCCCGCCCCTCCACCGTCTGCTCGGCCAACACGTTGGCGTGAACCCGGACTAACGTCGAGTGCTTGGCCAGCTCCGGATCCGCCGCCAGGAAGAGCTCGACTGCCCGCATCAGGCTGGTCTTGCCGGTACCGGAGGAGCCGATCATCAAAATATTGCCGGTCACTAGACCAGCCAGTCGCTTGGCGACGGCAATGGAGACTTCACGGACAGCGTCCTCCTGGCCGAGAACTCGCTGGCTCAGCGCCTCTGAAATCTCCGTCGGCTGCGGTGTCGAACTGGGCATTGGCCTATTGTAGTCCGCGCCAGCCCTG
>JBATEX010000121.1:0-2011 GCA_049664225.1 Thermoanaerobaculia bacterium | reverse complement strand
CTCGCGGCCTGGCTCGGCCTGGCCAGAGCCCGATTGTTGCTCGACGAGTTGCCCGCCGCTCGAGAGGCCCTGGAGCGCGCCCGAAGCCTGGCACCAGACCATCCACAGGTGGTCGAGCTGGACCGGCAAATGGCGACGGAAGGCGATCGTTGAAGCGCAGTCGGCGGTGGAGCGGGTGTCGAGTCGTGCCGCGGGCCATCCTGCTTCTGCTCCTGTGCGCCGCCGGTGCAATCGAGGCGACCGCCGCCACCACCGAAGCCTGGTTCGAGGAAGTCTCTGCCGAGGCCGGCATCGACTTCGAGCATGTCCGTGCCAACCCTGTCCGGTACTGGTTTCCCGAGATCATGTCGGGTGGAGCCGCCTGGTGCGACGTGGATGGCGACGGCTGGCTGGACCTCTACATCGTGCAGGGGGGTGAGGTGAAGCCCGGCTCGGAACCGGCACCCGGCAACCGTCTCTACCGCAACCTGGGCAATGGCCGATTCTCCGACGCTACCGAGACCGCCGGCCTGGGCGACACCGGCTACGGCATGGGGGTGGCTTGCGCCGACTTCGACGGCGACGGCCACCAAGATCTTTACGTCACCAATGTTGGCGCGAATGTGCTCTACCGCAATCGCGGTGACGGCACCTTCAGTGATGTTACCGAGGAGGCCGGGGTAGGGCATACTTCATGGGGGGCGAGCGCCGCTTTCCTCGACTACGACCGGGACGGCGACCTCGACCTCTTTTTGGTGAACTACGTCAACTGGTCCCCCGAACGAGAGTTGACCTGCACGTCTGGAGCGAAGAAGCGGGACTACTGCCAGCCGGAGAACTACAACGCTTCGGCTCGAGACGTCCTCTACAGGAACGAGGGTGACGGTCGCCTTACCGATGTCAGTCGCGAGGCGGGATTGTGGGCAGCCTTCGGTAACGGCCTCGGAGTCGCTCTGGATGACTTCGACGGCGACGGGTGGCCTGACCTTTACGTTACCAACGATGGTACGCCGAACCAGCTCTGGATCAACCAGGGCGATGGACACTTCGTCGACGAAGCCCTGTTGGCGGGGGCCGCGGTCAATATGATGGGCACGGCCGAGGCTGGGATGGGCGCGGCGGCGGCAGACGTCGACGCGGACGGCGACCCCGACCTTTTCATGACCCATCTGCGCGGTGAAACTCACACTCTCTACCTCAATCAGGGTGGGTTCTTCATCGACCACACTGCAACCGCCGGTCTGGCGGCGCCAGTCGTTGCCTTTACCGGTTTCGGCACCGGTTTCGCCGACTTCGACCACGATGGCCACCTGGACCTCTTCGTGACCAACGGTCGGGTCGTCCAGACCTTGGCACCCATTGTCGAGGGCAAACCCTTCGCCGAGCCGAATCAGCTCTTCCGCGGTCAGGGTAACGGCCGGTTCGAGGAGGTCTCACCCCGCGGCGGAACCAACGTGGAGTTGGTGGAGAACGGTCGTGCCGCGGCCTTCGCCGACTACGATAATGACGGTGACATCGACATAGCCGTGGTCAACAACGGCGGCCCCGCCCAGCTGCTCCGAAACTCCAGTGGCAGTCGTGGCCAATGGGTCATGTTTCGGCTGAAGGACGACGGCGGCCGTTCCCCTCTCGGCGCCCGCCTGCGGGTCGCAAGCGGAGACCGAGTGCAATGGAGGACAGCCGAGACCGCTTACAGCTACTGCGCCGCCAACGATCCCCGTGTCCACTTCGGGCTGGGAGCCAGCGGGACAGTGGACGAGGTTCTGGTGGTCTGGCCCGATGGCCTCGAGGAGACCTTCGGTCCGCTTCCGGCGAATCGGCTCCACGAGCTGCTTCGTGGAACCGGTAGGGAGCAGCTGGCAGAGTACGACCGAGAGCCACGACGATAGACCGAAGGACACACACTACGGGATCGACAGAATAATCGGACGCCAGATCTCCCAGTACCGGGTCATCGAGAAGATCGGTGAGGGTGGGATGGGGGTGGTCTACAAGGCGGATGACACCGTATTGCGTCGGCCGGTCGTGCTGA
>JBATEX010000120.1:0-1729 GCA_049664225.1 Thermoanaerobaculia bacterium | reverse complement strand
TTCGTGGCGGTTGCCGACCGGGGCTTTTCCAGGTCCAGCGCGGTGTGGCAGCCACCCTTCCAGTGGACGACGAAACGAAGCATAGAGGCATCCTCGTCGAGCGTCACGGTGATCTCCTCGACAAGGGAGTGGACGATCTTCTTCTTCAGTTTGGCCGGACAGGCGGGGTCGTGCCAGACCTGTGCGAAGCCCTCCCCGAGCTGGCGAAGCTTGACCTCGACCTCGGAAGTGACCGGCTGTCGATCCGCGTCCAGCGTGACGATCGCGGAACGAATGCGTTCTTGCTCGTCGAGCTTGGCATTCCACCGGCGCTCAAGCTCGGCTGCGACAAGCCGGTTTCTCGGATCGACCTGGTCGTACTGCTCGAACGCTCGTTGGACTTCGAAGTCGAGCTGCTCGAGCTCGAGCCTAAGTGCCTGCACTCTCTCCTCATGCTGTGACCGAAGCTCCTGTGTCGCCCGGAGGCTGGCTTCGATCCCCAGAGGCGAGAGAACCTGCAGGATCTCCTCGGAGAAGCGCTGATCGACTGTGTGGCCACCGAAGGACAGGCAGTAGCTGCCACCGCTGTCGTAGTCGCCTTTGCAGAAATAGCGGGGCGTTGTCCCTTTCTTTCCTTGGTAGCGCACGTGAAGCTTGCGGCCGCAGTTACCGCAGCGCAAAGTACCACCTAACAGGCCATGGCCGCTCCGCACTGCCGCTATTGCTGGATCACTCTCGAATCTCATGCTGTTTTGCCGTAACCGCTTGCGATTGACCTCATACTCCTGCCAGTCAATATAACCTTCGTGGTGATCCCGGAGGAAAACCCGACACTCCTCGGCTTCTCTCGGGCTGCCGGCCCGTTTGCTGAGCCTACCGCCCTCAAACGTGGTTTCGACGGGACGCCGCCCATATACGTAAGCTCCTGCATAGATTGGGTTACGGAGGACGTCCTGGATGAAGCTGAGCGTCGGCAGCTTCCACTCCAGATCGGCATTTCCTCCTCCCCAGTGATTGACCGGGGCCATGATCTCATTGTCGTGAAACCACATGAAGACCTGGCGAGCGCTCCACAGCTCGCGGAACTTCCGAAAGACTCGCGAGATCGCATCCCGGATTCTCTGATCCGGATGGAGCACCAGCTTGCCGGTCGAATCATGCGCGAAGCCGGGCGCCAGACGGGTCTTCAGCTCCCCGCGCCGCGCCTTTTCGTCACGACCATGGAGCATCCGCATCCTCAGCACCTTCAGCTCCACGACACTCATCGTGCCCTTGATCCCGAGCACCAGCTGGTCGTCGATCTCGCTCAGGTCGTAGACCTGGTCCTCGTCCATGATCAGAGTGTCGAAGATCTGGCAAACCTCCAGCAGATGGCACCAGTCCTTGTCGGTCCTCGACAGCCGGGACACCTCCCTGCTCACGACGGCGCCTACCTGACCTTGCGCTACCTCCGAAACCAGACGATCAAATCCCTGGCGCTCGGAGCCGACCGCCGCGCTCACGCCGAGATCGCTGTCGATGACTTCGACGTCGGCAAACCCAACCTTTCGCGCGCGCTGTGCCAGTGCGTACTGGAGCCGTTGGCTCTCGAGATTTTCCCGAACCTGTTTCATCGACGACTGTCTCAGATACACAATGGCCTTGCGGCTGACATGCTCAGGGCGAACCTTGGACTGGGCCCACTTACTCATCGTCGGCCTCCATCTCTGCCTGATAAACGGCTGCGATGGCGGCGGCCATCAGAGTCACC
>JBATEX010000119.1:0-3335 GCA_049664225.1 Thermoanaerobaculia bacterium | reverse complement strand
GAGAGACCGTTTCAGGGAGACTCTCCCGTCTCGCTGATCAGCTCGATCTTGAAAGACGAGCCGCGACCTCTGTTTGAGTTGCGTTCGGATCTTCCTGTGGGCCTGAACGAGATTCTGAGCCGGTGCCTGGAAAAGCGTCCTGCTGCTCGATTCTCGAGTGCAGTCGAAGTGCAGCTGGAGCTCGAGGAACTGCGCAAGTCGGTGGAATCGGGTATTGCGTTGCCTCTGGCGGCAGAGGCGGGACTCCCTGCCTTCTTGATTGGGACAGAGGCCGGAGAGCCCGCCGCCCAGGTCTTCGTTGGCCGAGAGCAAGAGCTCGCCACGCTCGACGAACACCTGGCCAGAACTTTGGAGGGGCAAGGACAGATCGTTTTCATCACCGGCGAGGCGGGAACTGGAAAAACCGCCCTGGCTGAAGTCTTCCTGCGCCAAGCACAGGAGAGAACGCAGAGCCTTGTGGTTGCGTCAGGCGGCTGCAGCTCCCACACCGGACCTGGCGACCCGTACGCACCTTTTCGGCAAGTGCTTGCGCAGCTAACGGGAGATGTAGAGGCGCGCTGGCGCGCCGGAGCCCTGACGCGGGACCAGGCTGTTCGCTTGTGGGAGTTGATGCCCAGGGCGGCATCTTCCATTGTGGACTCAGGCGCAGACCTGGTGGAGACCCTGGTCCCTGGGGAGGGACTCCTGCGACGGGCCGAGTCTGCTGCCGCGCGGGGTACGAACTGGCTGTTGCCACTGAAGAGTCTAGTTGAGCGGAAACTGGCTCTTCCTCCCGACGTGATGCTTCAGCAGAGCGCCATATTTGGCCAATTCACACGGCTCCTACAAGACCTGGCAACGGAATCGCCTCTCCTGCTTGTGCTGGAAGATCTTCACTGGAGCGACGCGGGCTCAGTGGACTTGCTGTCCCATCTGAGCCGGCAGTTAGCTGGCCATCGAATCCTGATCGTGGGCACATTCAGACCGTCCGAAGTCTCCACTAGACGAGCCGAGGAGCGCCACCCCCTCGAGGCTGTAGTCCACGAGATCGAGCGGTCATTTGGAGACTGCCAGGTGCATTTGGGCCAGGAAGCGGATATGTCCTTTGTCGATGAACTGATCGACTCTGAGCCGAACCACTTGAATCAGGAGTTCAGAAGAATCCTGTATGCCCGAACGCAAGGCCACGCGTTGTTCACAGTGGAGTTGCTGCGAAACATGCAGGAGCGGGGGGTCCTGGTGGAAGATCAAGACGGGTTCTGGGTCGAAGGCCCTGACCTCGACTGGAAGACGCTACCGGCCCAAGTGAATGGTGTCGTTAGCGAGCGAATCGGACGGCTTTCAGCAGACCTCCGAGAACTGTTGAAGGTGGCGAGTGTGGAGGGGGAGAACTTCACGGCCGAGGTCTTGGCGCGGATCCAGAAAGCCGACACGAGAGAGACGATCCGTTTGCTGAGCCAAGAGCTCGAACGTCGCCATCGCCTGGTGACAGCAGAAGGTCTGAAGCGGCTGAACGCAAGTCGCCTATCGCTATACCGGTTTCTCCATGTGCTATTTCAGAAGTATCTCTACGATGAGCTCGATGAAGCCGAGCGTGCCTACCTTCATGAAGATGTGGGTGCAGCATTAGAAGAGCTCTTTGGCGATCAAGCCGAGGAGATCGCCGCCCAGCTGGCACGCCATTTCGAGGAAGCCGGAGTTCTGGACAAAGCGGTCCGCTACCGGGCTCTCGCCGGCCGAAGGGCTGTCAGTATGGCTGCCAACCAGGAAGCTGTCGGCCACTACCGGCACGCAATCGATCTGCTGGCTGAGCTGCCACCCTCACCGAAACGGAACGACACTGAGCTGGATCTCCAGGTCGCCATCAACCTGCCCTTGACGATGACTGAGGGCTGGTCCGCACCTGGTGTGGGCGTTGCCACGTTGAGGGCCCTCGAGCTTTCGGATGCGCTTGGTGGCGACCCCAGGGCTCTTGCGGCGCTTTGGTTTCGTGCGAGTTATTCCGCTGCGACTGGGAATATGCCGGAGGCTGTCGAAGAAAGCGACAGAATGCTGCAAATTGCCCAGGGCCTTGGAGATGATCTCCAAGAGGCGATGGCCCACTGGATGGCAGGACTCTATTGTGGCTTCAGCGGGCAGATTCTTCAGGCCCGGCAGCATTTCGAGAGAACCGAGAGCTTCTATGACCCTGAGTCTCATTCACATCTGGCTCTCTTCTATGGAATTGACCCGGGCGCGGCCGCAAAGGTACACCTGGGCTGGGTCTTGGCCCGATTGGGGTATCTAGACCAGAGCCGCGGCAAATGTGAAGAAGCAATCACTCTTGCGAGGTCATTGGGGCACCCTCATACACTCTGCTTCAGCCTCGGGGTCGCAGCTGTCTCGGATTGGCTGAGGTACGACTGGGAGTCGGCCAGGGCTCATGCAGAAGCGTCGCTGGAATTGGCTACCGAACACGGCTTCTTCTTTATGGTGGGGATGGGCCGAGGACTACAAGGAATGGCCATTGCGAATATGGGAGCTGTGCAAGATGGCATTCAGCTCATTCAGGAAAGTATCGGTGTCGCTGAGAAGATCCGTAGTCTTATGAACCGACCCATGTACTTGGAGTTCCTGGCCACTGCCTACCTTCTGGCGGATGAACCAGAGAAGGCTCTACAGATAATCGACAAAGGCATGGATGTTGCCGAAGCAACCGGCGAACTGAAGTACAAAGCGACCTTGCCTATCGTGAAGGCGGCCATTCTCGAGAAAGCCGGAGAGCTCGAGGAAGCTGAGGAATCTCTGCTGGCAGCTATTAGCGGGTCCCGTGGCTACCAGGCCAAGCTCATTGAACTGAAAGCCTCCACGAGTCTTGCGAGGATCTGGCACCGTCAAGGCAAACAGCCTGAGGCCAAAGACCTCCTGGACTCAATCTATGGTTGGTTCACGGAAGGCTTCGATGAAGCACCACTTGTGGAGGCTCGGGCTCTTCTGGAGGAGTTCGGCCAGGAGGAGCAGCAGCGCGCCGGCGAAGATGAGCGTGCGCCGGGAGGGCCGGTCGCGCAGGGTCGATCCGATCAGGTGACGCAGTCCTGGGGCGAGAGCCATCTCCGCGGCTCCGGGTCAGGAGGGAAAGAGCTCGGGCTGGCCGTCCTCAGCCCGGCGGGCCCCGACGACCTCGAAGCCGAGCTGGGTGAGAACCCGGCCCCGCGCGGTCTTGGCGACGTAGCCCTCGCGGATCAGGAAGGGCTCGTAGACGTCCTCGATGGTCCGGTCCTCCTCTCCGAGGGTCACCGCCAGGGTCTTCAGTCCGACGGGATTCGGGGTCGCCTGGTGCAGCACCTGGAGCAGGCGGCGGTCGAGCGGCAGAAGTC
>JBATEX010000118.1:0-1941 GCA_049664225.1 Thermoanaerobaculia bacterium | reverse complement strand
TGGACTTGCGACGCTACGAAGGGGCCGAGGATCTGAGCACCGCTTGGCAGGAGCTCAAGCTCCTTACGACTCACGGCGACAGGGTCGAGAAGATCGCCGTCGTCGGCTCTCTCGACTGGCAGAAGCTTGCGACGTTTCTGGTCAGTCCCTTCACCCGTGCGACCGAGCGGTTCTTCGAGCCCGACGAGATCCAAACCGCGCTCGAATGGCTGCGCGAGTAACCGCCTCCCCTGGCCTGGACCGAGAATGAGCGCTCCACCTTGACTATCGGGAGGGCAGCGGGGAGGTAGCTGCACGGAACTACGCTCGCTCTGACAGAGTCAGAGTAGTTGAAGGGGTTGATATGGGATCCAAACTGCGTCATCTGGGACTGCTGGGCCTTGCGATGACACTGGCTGGGCCGTTGCTCAGCGAAGCGATCCCTGGCGAACACGAGAGCTCTGACGCGAGATTCTCCTTCCCGAACGATCCGGATTTCATCGTCATCCGGTATCACTATGGCTACTCCGATGGAATTCCGCCCTTGAGAGTGTCGGGCGACGGAACGGTCCGTGCCTACCAAAGATGGGCTTCATACAGTGCTCCGCCTACTCTGGAGGAGCGCATCCTGATTCCTGCGGGCACGCATACTGCTGAGATGTCCTTTCATGAAGTCAACGAGCTCGTTCGGCGGTTGCTCAACACTGGCCTCCTCGAGTTCGATGAAGAATCCGCACAAGCTCGACTCAGCCGAGCTCGGGTCGAAGAGCGCGAGGCAACCGGTAGCGTGCACATGACGAGCAGCGTCGGTGTGCACGAGATCTATTTGCGCTTCCAGGAGTTTCGTTCCTCACCCGAAGCGGAACCGATCGAGGACTTCAAGCTCAGGGCCGTCTGGCGAGAGCGTAGTCTGGACCTGGAACGAGCCGTAGAGCTCTACCCCGAGATCCCGGAGCTAGAACGATTCCTTGAGGCAGTCACGATTCTTCAGGACCTCCATAGAGAAACCATCCGGAGCGCCGCGTTTCAATCAGGAGTGCCACCTCCCCCGGAGGTCGAGGTAGAAACCCAAAGCAGAGCCGGACCCGCCGGACCGGACCTGGTGGTCCTGTTCGCTCCTGAAAGCCACCAGATCGATGATGCGGGAGCAGCGACACTCAGATGGCTAGCCTCGACTCTCACCGAGAGCGAGCGGCCTATCTGCCTCTGGCTGGTGGGTGAGTGTGATCCTGCTACCGATGGGGCGATCTGCAGTCCTCTCGCAGACCTTCGAGCCCGAGAGGTCGAGGAATTCCTCGTCGACTCGGGCCTTGACCCGCGGCGCGTCAGTCCCCTTCCTCCCGGCAAAACCCATCCTCCCTGTTCTTTCACGTCCTGCTCAGAGTCACGCCGCCGGGTATTCATCATCTCTCCCGGTATAGCAGACGACTGCGGCAGAATTGGGTTGTGACCACCGGCTGGCGAATGCCCAACGCCCACCAAGCCTAGGGACAATCGGTGGTGAGGCGGCTCTGGATACAGATGGTCGTCGATGACCACCTGGCCCTGCTCCATGGTGAATTCCAGGTCGAGGACATGGTTCGCGATCCGCTCTCGTGGGCTCGATTCGATCATCTTGTACTGGAGATACTGCTTCTTTGGGTAGATCGCCGGACTGGTGACCCTGGCCTTCTACCTCGACGGCAAACTGCTCGCCGAGTACTCCGGGATGGACATCGCCGTTCTGCCCAACAACGCCGATAACCGTCGGGGTATCTCGCATCCGGGCTACACGAGGGTCCTGGGTTATCGAAGAGTCGGCCGTCGGGACGGCTTCGAGATCTGCACCCAGGACGGGCGGATTCTCCTCTTCGATATCTCCAACGGCGACCTCGTCGACGAGTCGCGCGATTCCCTGAAGCTGTGTGAAAGGTGAGTCGGCACACCACGTGACCCGCAACCCAACGGCGGGAGGGCGCAAGG
>JBATEX010000117.1:0-9096 GCA_049664225.1 Thermoanaerobaculia bacterium | reverse complement strand
GTCTTGGGGAACAGGCAGTGGGGCACTGAGGGTTTAGGGGCGTAGGGGCTTGGAGGCGGAAGCTGGCGGGGAGACGCTACTCTGGTACGAAGCCCATGGCATTGGAATGAAAGAGCTCAAGATCAAGAGACTGCCAGGTTGAAGGGCCGTTGGGTTGGCCAGTTACTCGAGCTCAGTCCCTTCTCTCAGCAGATCCAGGTATTGCCGGTAGGCCCAGGCCCGGTCTCGGCTTCGTCCGCTGACCTCTTCGAGGATGCCGGCATCGGTCAGGGAGCCAATGGCCTTGGCAGCGGTTGGTTTGGTGGTGTCGCAGATCTTGACCACCGATTTCACAGTGACGAGAGGATGCTGGGGTAGGCTCTCGAAGAGTCTGGCGCCCACAACGGTGGCTCCACCCGAGTGGAGATACCGGGAACGGTCCTTGGTCAGGACATCGAACAACGATCGGATCAGGGTGACGGATTCATCGGCGACCACCGCGATCCCTTCCAGGAAGTAGGCCAGCCATCCTTCCCAGTCTCCATCGGTTCGGATGGCGCCGAGACGGGTGTAGTACTCCTGTCGGTGACGCTTGAAGAAGAGACTGAGATAGAGCAGGGGCTCGGAAAGCAACCCCCAATCCTCGAGACATAGAGCGATCAGCAGCCGTCCGAGCCGGCCATTGCCGTCGAGATAGGGATGGATGGTCTCGAACTGGGCATGGGCAAGACCAGCCCGGACAAGAGGCGGCAGGGAGTCCTCGGAATTGAGATAGGTCTCGAGTTGGCCCATCAGTTCGGTTAGCCGGTGGGGAGGAGGTGGAACGAAACGGGCGTTTCCCGGACGTGTGCCGCCAATCCAATTCTGGGATTGTCGGATCTTTCCAGGCTGCTTGTCCTGCCCCCGAGTACCGGACATGAGTCGTTTGTGGGCTCCATGTAGAAGCCGGAGCGACAAGGGCAGTCCTTTGTCACTGTGGAGCTGGCTTCTGGCGTAGCTCAGCGCTTCTAGATAGTTGCAGATCTCTTCCACGTGCTCTGGTGGGGCAGTGGAGCGTGCTTCAGCCTCGGAGGCCAGTAGATCGTCCAAGGAGGCCTGAGTTCCTTCGATCTGGGAGCTGATCACGGCCTCCTTGCGCACGAAGGCATACACGAACCAGTCCAGGGAGGGCACCATTCGGCCGGCTGCCTCGAGGCTGGCCAGGTTTGTCTGAGCGGTCTGAAGCTGGGCCGCCAGGTCTCCAGTGATCTCGAGCTGCGGTCGAGAAGGAGGCAGGGGGTGGGGAACGAAAGCCTCGATGGCTTCCCCAGCTACTTCGGTGGGTTCATAGACTCCGGTCGATCTGGCCATGGCTCACCTTGTCGTTAGTAAAGAATTGTTGCATAAGAGAGTTCGTTAGTAAAGGTTAATTTCTTATCGAGAGTGGATAGTAAAGAGATCCCACAGTGCAAGGAGTCGACAGGTTCCTCGGATGTGTCGAGATTTCACCCGATCTTCGGTGCAAGCAGGTCCATTGAAATATCTCGGTTTGAAATAAAACAGTTCTTGACAGTGTTATAATATGCGAACAGGGTGAGAGTGAAATGGCAGAGCGAGATACAGAGATGAAGAGCGAGCAGCGGGAATGGAGTCTTGCGGAGCTGGCTGAGGAGGTGGGACTGCCCGCCAGGACCGTGCGGTTCTATATCGGCCGGGGGCTGATGCCGGGGCCGGAGAAGGCGGGTAGGGGGGCCAGTTACGGGCAAGAGCATCTGGAGCGGCTGCAGGAAATTCAGCGGCTGCAGGCCAACGGGCTTACCCTGGCGGAGATCTCCATGCGAGGCGAGGAGGTGGAGTCGGCTTCTCTGCCCGAGCCGGAGGCCTGGTGGACCTACCCGATCGCCGACGGGGTGGAGGTACGGGTGCGAGCCGATCAGGCTCCCTGGCGGCTGCGTCAGATCCGTCGCGCCCTGGCCGGGCTAGGCCAGAAACTCGACAAGGAACGGGATTCGTCGGCGGGGTCCGGCGGCAGACAAGGAGGCAAGCGATGACCGTAGCACTGACAGAGTCCACGGGTTGCTACACGGCCCTGTCGAAGGAAACGGGGGAAGAGTTGAAGCTCGCGATGCAGCGGCTCTGGCTCACCGGGCAGGTGACACCCTTCGGGGCGCGGCTCCTGGTCGAGCATACGTTCGAGAGTGCCGAGCGGCGGCCGGTCGAAGTCGTCTACGGCTTCATGCTGCCGCAGGACGCGGCCCTGCGCTCGTTTCGAGTCACCGGCGAAGGCTTCGAGGTCAGCAGTGACCTGCAGCCGGTCGACAAGGCCGTCAGTGCCTATGAAGAGGGCATCGACATGGGGTCGCTGTCGGTATTGGCCCGCCAATACGCCGACGGCATGATGAACCTGACCGTCGGGAACCTGAAGCCCGGAGAGACCGTGCGGGTGATCCTCGAGATTCTGGCCGGGGTCGAACGTCACGACGACGGCTTCCGATTCCGCTTCCCCTTCACGCTGGCGCCGGCCTATCACCGGCAGGCCAGAGCCGTTTCGATGCCGGGGGCGGGGGAGATCGAGCTGCCGCCGGAGGAGTTTGGCGACCTGATCCTACCGACCTGGAAGAAGGACTCGAGCAACCTCCACGAGGTGGGCTTCGATGTGGAGGTGATCGGGGGGCAAGGTCTGACGACGGTGTCGTCGCCATCGCACGGAATCATGGCTTCGGGTGAGGGCTCGGAGAGGCGTGTCGGGATGGCTGTCGAGGCGGACGTGCCCAATCGCGATCTCGTCCTCGAGGCCAAGGCAGCCGATCCGTGGCAGATAGCCTGGGCCTCGGAGGGAACGATCTCGGCGCTTTTGGGTTCATCGCGGTTCGGTGAACCCGACGAAGACAGCCCGCGGCGTGTGGTCTTCGTGATAGACCGGTCGGGGTCCATGCACGGCAAACCCTTCGAGCAGGCCTTGAAGGCGGTCGAAGTCGGGATCGCCGCGCTGCGGCCGGACGACCATTTTTCGATCGTGGCCTTCGACAACGAAATCGAGGCCCTGTCGAAGAGGCTCCTCGAAGCCAACGACAGGAATCGGCAGGTCGCCAGGGACTTCCTGGCGGGCCTTCATACCTGCGGAGGGACCGAGCTGGCCATGGGTGTGAGGGCGGGCGCGAAAGCTCTGGGGAGGGATGGGGGCGATCTGCTCTTGCTGACCGATGGGCAGGTCTTCGGGACGGCGAAGATACTGAAGACAGCGCGCAAGGCAAAAGCACGGATTCACGCGTTGGGTATCGGCAGCGCCAGTCAGGATCGCTTCCTCGCGCAACTCGGTCGTGAGACTGGTGGGCAATCTCGGTTTCTCACATCTCGCGAACGGGTGGATATGGCGTTGCTCGACCTGTTCGCGGGCATCAGCCCTGCAGTGGCGACCGACGTCGAGGTCAGGCTGGATGGCAAGACCCTGACGACTGCCGATGTCCATGTCGGTCGCCCGTTGTTGGTGACAGGGGAGGGGAGCGGTCCCGAGCTGGAGATCGGCTGGGCAGAGGGTGGATTCGCTCTTCCTGTCGTGGAGGCACCGAAAAGGTTGGGTAAGACGCTTCGGTTGCTCGACGGGGCTGCGAAGATCACCGAAGTGGAGTCCCGCATCTCGGGCGATCCTGTGGGTGAGGATGCGGGAGTGCTGGAGTCCCTGAGTCGAGAGTACGGCCTGGCCAGCAGGGTGATGGCTCTGGTGGCTGTGGTGAAGCGGGAGGCCGACAAGCCGGGTGAGCTGCCGATGACCAAGGTCGTGCCAGTGGGCATGCCGCAGGACGTCGAGATGGATGCCTACTTCGACCAGGGGGTCTATGGCTTGGGAAGCGCCGAAAGCGTGGGTTCTGCCCTGGGACAGGGAGAAATCCTCGGTGCCCTTATCGAGAGTCGACGGCAGGCGATTGATGCTTCTCCTGCTCGGGCGACACGGGAGGACGAACCGTTCTACAGGAAGGTCCTCGGCCTGGGGAGGCGCCCGGATGAGGACTTCGATGTTCCCACTGTGGCTTGGGAGGATGTCCTGATGGAAGACGCCTCTCGCCTCGAGGCCGACGGCGGCATGCCTGGGGATTCCCTCGCAGAACGCATAGCAGCCTCGCTCGATCTACTGGAGCGGCTTGTCGACCACGGCTCGACCCGGACCAAGGGCGCTTTTCGCCATCACGTGCGCCGGCTGCTCGACTTCCTGGGAGAGGCCGATCTCGACGAGGAACAGCGGAACCGTCTCGAAGAGCTCGAGGCCCGCGTCGAACGGGTTTTCCACCTTCCTTGAGGTGACGACTCCATCGTCCGGCCGGCAGGGGCGCCGGCCGCTTCAACCCGGGTAGCAGCCACGAGTGCGGTCGCTTCAATCAGTCGGGACGCGAGTCTCGAACTCGCTGAGCCAGTCGGTGACCATGAGGACGGGTCGCGGATCGCGGAACGATACCGAGGGCTTGTTGACGAGGATGCGCTCACCATCTGCAGAGAGGTCGAACGAGTAACCGGCGGAGTCGTGCGCGTCGATGTCCAGGATCAACCGCTCGGTCCCAGGAGTGAACTCGGGCTCCAATGAGAAGGGAACGCTCATGAACCGGGTGGCACCGACTCGGTAGAGGATCTCATCGCGAGTGGGCGACCAGCGGGCGTCGTAGCCGTCGCCGGCCGAGATCGTCCATTCCCGGCTCTGCACATCGGGGAAGGGGCGCACATAGATGCCGTAGGGGCCCGCCTTGTCCGAGAGATAGACGATGTAGTCACCGTCCGGCGAGAACATCGGAATGATCTCGTTGTGCGACGTCTGGAGGAGCGCCTGAGGGTCCTCTTCGCCGGTCAGGTCCAGAAGCCAGAGATCGGCGCCGGTCTCGAGATTGCCCCATGAGGTGACGATCAGGTAGCGGCCATCGGGCGAAACGGTGTACGGGTTGAGACCGCTGGCGTCGATGAGTCGACGCTGTTCGCCAGTCAACACAGGTATTTCCGCGCCGCTGCCGTCGACGCGGCGCCGCATGACCGTGGCGGTTCCGTCACGAAAGGCCTGATAGATGACCTCCTGTCCATCGCGGGTCCAGGTCGGGTAGTTGCTCGGTCCCTCGAAGGTCAGCCGCGCGAGCGTCTCGCGGGCGAAGTCGTAGACGTGAATCTGGTCCTGGGCTGCCGCGACCTGGATGGCCAGTCGGGACCGGTCGGGGGAGAGTTGAAAGGTGCCATAGACATCCTGCGGCATGGACAGGGGCTCTGTGGTGCCGTCGCGACTGATCCAGGTCGGGATCGTCGCAGCGAGGTCGCCACCTTGTAGATAGACCAGTGTGCCGTCCTGGGCGACGTCGTACAAAGCAACGGACCAGATGGAGTCGGTAAACACCTCCGAGATGACCCGCGTCCCCGGACCGGAAACTTCGAGACTCTCGAGATCGAAGGGGGCCGCAAAGAGGTCACCCTGCTGAACGTAGAGCAGATGGCCGCTCGGCAGGTACCTGGGAGCATAGCCACCCTCCAGCAAGCTCTTATAGGTGCCATCCGCCTTCACCAGAGCGATGGTGGCGCTCTCCTTGCGGCTCGAGCTGGTCGCGCCCAGGGCGAGCGTTGCCAGGATTCCCCGCCCGCCGGGCAGGGCGTGCGGATTGAACACGCTCTCGTCCATCAGCTCCTCGGGCTCGCCGCCGTCTGCGGGCACCCGCGCCAGACGGCTTTCGCCGTGGAGGAAGTAGATCCAGCCGTCGTCGGCCCAGGTGCCTCCCAGCGATGTGCGGGCCTCACAAATCACGGCAGAAGGACCGCCGGCTGTCGGCACCTTGCGCAACTCGTCGTCGTCGAAGTAGGCGAGCCACTCCCCATCGGGAGAGAAGAAAGGAAACGAGGCCCCCTCCGTCCCGGGGACCGCAGTCGACTCGAGGGAGTCGAGATGCCGCAGCTCGAGCAGATTCTCGGAGCCATAGGCCTGGCCGAGTGCAACGGAACTGGCGTCGGGGGAGATGGCGAGCCCCTGGATATTGCGAGGGCCATCGAGAAGCTCAGGAATGAGGATCGAGCGGCGAGGTGAGCGAGTGTCTTGTAGGGTCGGCTCGCTCGTGGGCGAAAAGGCGGAGTAGAGTGCAGCCCCCAGGACCAGACCCAGGAGCAGGCCGGCCGCACCGAGCATCCAGCGAGTGCGATTGGGTGCCGAGGGAGCGTCGGTAACCGAGTCGACAGGCTCGGAGAGCGCCTCGTCGAGCTCGAGCCGGGCGTCGCCGATGTCTCGCAGTCGCTTGTTGGGATCGCGCTCGAGACAGCGCCGCAAGAGGCGGTGTACGGCCGGAGGCACACTCTCAGGCAGGACATCGAGGTCTGGGTTGGTTTTCAGGACCTCGGCCAAGGTGTCCGAGACGGTGGGACCCGCAAAGAGCCTCTGCCCAGAGAGCATCTCCCAGAGCACGACGCCGAAGGCCCAGATGTCGGCCTGCTTGCCGGCCTCCTGGCCGCGGGCCTGCTCGGGCGACATGTAGGCGGCCGTACCCAGCAACATCCCAGCGCCGGTCATCTGGGCGGTCAGTGTCGGTGAGAGGGAAAGGTCCTGGGGTCCTGGGGTCTCGAGGTCTTGGGGGTCGAGGGCTTTGGCAAGTCCGAAATCCAGCACCTTGACCTTGCCTTCAGGGGTGACCTTGACGTTGGCTGGTTTCAAGTCGCGGTGGATAATGCCGCGGCCGTGTGCCTCTTCGAGCGCCTCGGCCACCTGGCCGGCCATCTCGATCGCCTGCTCCGGTGGTACACCCTGCTCGATGAGCTCCTCGAGCGTGGCTCCGTCGACCATCTCCATGACGAGGAAGTGGATGACGGGGCTTAAGGGCTTAGGGGCTTGGGGGCTTGGAGAAGCAGGGCTTAGGGGGTCCCCCAAGCGTTCGGCGGACTCGAAGGAGTAGATCGCGGCGATGTTGGGGTGGTTGAGGCTGGCCAGGACCTTGGCTTCGCGCTCGAAGCGGGCGAGACGCTCGGGATCGCTGGCGACGGCCTCCGGCAGCACTTTGATCGCCACCTGGCGGCCGAGCTTTGTGTCCTCGGCCTGATACACCTCACCCATGCCGCCCTCGCCGAGCTTGGCGGTAATTCGAAAGTGAGAGAGTGTTGCGCCGATCAAGGTGGGGGATTGTACTGCATTCCCGAGGTATGGCCGCGCTCAGGAGGATCGATGTGCGGGGTCCTACAGCTCGGCGAGCCGGGCCCGGGCCTCGGGCACTGCGACGACCGGTGGGTCGGCGTCGCCCCAGTGGTCGAGGTATTCCTGATAGTGCAGTCGGGCGTTCTCGGTGTCACCGATCTCGTCCTCGAGGCGAGCCAACTCCAACAAGGTCGTGGTTCTCGACCCTACAGCTGGCCAGCCTTCCCAGGAGCGTGGATCGAGGGCGGCCTGATAGGCCGCGATGGCACCCTCCGCCTCGCCCGAGGCGGCGAGTAGACGGGCGCGTCCGATGTGCTCGAAGTGTGCCCAGCGATACTCCGGTGCCATGGCATCGATCTGATAGATCGCCTTCTGGGCGAGATCCAGATTTCCCGCCGTGCGTTCGATCTCGGCGCGCAGGAGCGATTCCCAGAAGCGGCCCGCCACCGTGACTGCGTCCTGGTTGATCCGGCTGAGCTCTTCGAGGGTCCGGCGCGCGCCCTCTAGATCGCCACCGGCGATCTGGAGCTCCCCCAGATCGAAATAGTTCTTGGACCAATATGGATCGATCGCGATGCCTTCACGGGCCGATTCGATTCCCAGCTCGGTGCGTCCGGTGACGGCAAGCAGCCGCCCGGCCAGGGCCAACCACTGGGAAGCCTCGGATCTCAAGTAGGTATCGCCGACGAGGTTCGCCGCCTCGCGGAGCTCCGCGATCGCCTCAGCAAGCTGTCCCTCACCGATCGCCGCTTGGGCGCGTTTTGAGGCCATGCCCGGCCAGTCGAGAGGGCTCGCCTCGACTTCGTCGACGGCAGTGAGCTCGCGAACGCGCTTCCAGTTGCCGGCCATGAGCTGGAGGATCTCCAGCCGCGATCGAGTTGGGGTGTCGAAGCCACCCTCCAGGGCCTCCAGCAAGGCGATGCCCTTGTCGAGCTCTCCTTCGGCGGCAAGGAGGGCCGCTGCGGCCCGATCGACAGTCGGATCCCCGGGAAAGTCCTCTTTGTATCGCTCGAGCAGGCGGCGTGCGGTGGGCATGTCACCGCCCATGACATAGCCGTCGAAAAGGTGGATAAAGACCAGTCGGTAGGAGGGGTCGAGGTCGAGTACCCGCTCGAAGAGCTCGTTCGCCTTGCGTGGATCCCAGTAGCGGCTCTCGTGGGTCGCGATCTCTCCTTGCCAGTAGTAGGCGTCGGGGAGGTTCACGCCCGAGCGTGTCAGCTCATCGAACAACTTCCAGGCCTCGTCATTATTGCCCTTGTCGGATTCCAAAACGGCGCGGTAGGTGGTTTGCCAGTGTTCCGGCAAGCGACCGATGTGAGGCAAACCGGCCTCGAGCTGGGCCTGTCCATCCCCTAGAGCTCCCCATGTGATGGCCGACGCAGCCTTGTAGTAGGCGAGTGCGAAGGAGGGATCTTCGGCGATTGCGGCCTCGAACTGGTCTCGTGCCTCTTGGACTTCGAGGCGTTGCAGAGCCGTCTCGCCGAGCACGTAGTGTCGGTAGGCCTCCTCGTTGTCGGTCAGGGCGTGGGCCAGGTCGAAAGCGGTGGTCGACGCGGTGTCCGATTCGATGCCGAGCTGCTCACGGGTCTGTTGGGCGATGGCTCCGGCCAGGGCGAAGAGCTCGGTGGAGGAATCGGCCTCCTGGCGTTGCGAGCCGAGGGTGCGACCGCTGTCCACGTCGATCAGGTCGGCGGTGAGAATCAGTTTCTCGCCAGCCTTGCCGATCTGGCCGACGAGCATGGTCGACGCCTCGGCAATCAGTGCCGCTTCCGACGCCAACGCTGGATCGAAGGTGTCGCTGTCGCCCCCGACCTTGCGCAACGCGGACAGAATCTGGGGCACCGAGACGACCGGCAGGGTGCCTGACTCCGCCAGGTCGGTGGTGACCAGCCCCATCAGCATCCGTCCGAGCTTCTCGGTATCCGCCGGATCGGCGAGGTTCTCGAAACCCACCACTGCGACCGTACCGGGTGCGCCCTTGGCGACCCCGGTCGGGTCCTCAT
>JBATEX010000116.1:0-24893 GCA_049664225.1 Thermoanaerobaculia bacterium | reverse complement strand
GCGCGTCCGGCGGAACATCGAGCTTCGGGCCTGTCTCATGACTGGGTCTCTCCCTCCAGGAGCGGACGGTCCTTCCGTAATGGCTTGCCGACCGCACTGAATAGTGAGGACTTTCTATCAGGCAAGGCCCGACCAGGCAATCTGCCTGGTGACGGTAGAGTGCCGAGGAGTGAGCCATCCGTAAGCGGGCCGCCTTCTCATTCTGTCTTCCGGGAAATGGAGGGCTTCCGTACAATCAGTGGACGGATCTGGTGAGGAGCTCTCTGTGACGTGGAGAAGAGACAGATACGTCGGATTCTCGAGGACAGCCAGGCTCGTCGGGGCGATGCTGGTGTTGGTGGTGGTGGCGGGTTGCTCCGATCGCGCTGGTGACACCAGAGACAACGTTGTCCTCGTCATGGTGGATACCTTGCGGGCGGACCACCTTGGTTGCTATGGCTACGAGCGAGAGACCTCACCGAATCTGGACAAACTGGCGTCGTCTGGGGTCCTGTTCGAGAGCTTCTATTCGGTAGCTCCTTGGACGAATCCCGCGATCGCGTCGCTGTTCACCGGAAGATACCCTCGCGCTGTCTTCCCGCCGCTACCGCACAAGAAGGCCATTGGCATCCCTCTGCCGAGCCAGTTGCCGACGCTGGCCGAGCGGCTGCAGGAGGCCGGGTATCGCACCGTGGCCCTGGTAGATCACCCCGGGATCAACCCGGAGCTGCAATTCGACCAGGGTTTCGAGCAATGGCACAGCCTGTTTCGGGAGGGTGACTTCGACACCTGGACCGTCACAGACTCGGGCTTCGTTCTGGATCGATTCGAGGCCGCCCTCGACGAGCTCGATGGAGCGACGTTCTTCCTCTATCTCCATCTGGTTTACCCCCATCGTCCCTACGCACCTCCACCACCGTACGACACGATGTTCGGACCTTCCAGCTCGAAGACGGGGCGCGCCCATCGTCAGGCGATGATCAACGCCTATGATGGCGAAGTTCGTTACACCGATGACCTGATCGGTCGCATCGCTGGTGCCCTGGAGATCCGGCGCTTGACCGAATCGACCTGGCTGATGGTGACATCCGACCACGGAGAGGGGTTCTGGGAGCACAATCAGGCAGAGCACGGCAACTCCTTTTTCAACGAGCTGACCCGGGTACCCTTGGTCCTGGTGCCGCCGCGCCGAGAACGTGTCGCTGGGCTGAGGGTGAAGGCCCCAGCCAGCCTCGTGGACCTGAAGCCGACGATCCTGGGTCTGGCGGGGCTGGAACCAGACAAGGAGCTGGAGGGGCGGGATCTGCGCACTAGTTGGTCGAATCCCGCTGACTTCGAAGCCCCGCGGTGGCTATTCCTCGCCAGCCCCCACTCGCAGGATGTGGAGGCGGCCGCAGTCGTTCGCGGAGATCTCAAGTACATCGATCGCCTACCGTGGCGGCAGGCCAGGCCGGCACTGTTCGATTTGGCTGAGGACCCCACCGAGAAGCACAACCTGGCTGGAGTCTCCCCGCAGGCAGCTGAGATGAGCCGACGCTTGCAGGCGCACCTGATTCAGACCGAGCAGCTGCGCTCAGGCCTGCTCAAGGAGGACGAGGTGGAGCTCGACAAAGAGGTTCTCGAGCGTCTTCGGGCTCTGGGATATCTCCAATAGGATAGGGCCGAGATGAGAGGGGAGAAGAGATGAGCGCAGTCGTCACGGCATTGTGCTTCGTGGGCTACTTTTTCGGCTATATCTTCTACTCCAGGTTCCTGGCCAGGCAGCTGTTCGAGCTCGATCCAGCCGCGCAGACTCCGTCCCATGAGTTGCGCGATGGCGTCGACTACGTGCCGACGAATCGCTTCGTCCTCTTCGGCCACCACTGGGCTTCGATCACTGGCCTTTCCCCGATGCTGGGGCCGGCCGTGGCGGTCATCTGGGGCTGGCTGCCGGCCATGCTCTGGGTGCTGGTTGGTGCCCTCTTCGTGGGCTGCGTCCACGATTTCGGTGCGCTCGTAGTCAGCATGCGGGCCAAGGGAATGTCCATCGGCAAGGTGACCGAGGGCATCATCGGCAAGCGGGCCAAGACGCTGTTCCACCTCATCATCTTCTTCGGTATCGCCCTCGCCATGGGTGTGTTCGTGTACGTCATCGCGGTGATGTTCTCCATCAGCGACGCCTGGAATCCCGAGCAGCCCATGGCGGACCCGTCGTCCTTTCCGACGGCGGTCTTCCCCTCAGGGGTTCTCATCGGCCTGGCCATGGTCATGGGCTACCTGCTCTACAAGAAGCAGTTCCCTCTGCTACCGACGACGGTGGTGGGGTTTGTGCTGATGTTGGCAGCGGTGTGGGGAGGTCTGCGCTTTCCCTTGCTGTGGATGGATCGATCTAGCTGGCCCGAACAGAATGTCTGGATCGTGATTCTCCTGATCTACTCCTTCGTGGCCTCGGTACTGCCTGTGTGGAGCCTCCTGCAGGCCAGGGACTTCCTCAACTCGTTGTTGCTCTATCTCGGTCTCGCCCTCTGCTATCTGGGCGTCTTCGTGTGGCGGCCCGAATTCGCAGCTCCGGCGTTTCGCGCCCATCCCGAGGGCGCACCGAGCTTCTACCCTTTCGTCTTCATCATCATCGCCTGCGGCGCGGCCAGCGGCTTTCACTCCCTGGTCGCCTCGGGAACGACCGCCAAGCAGATCGACAAGGAGACCGATGCCCGGTTCATCGGCTATGGCGGCATGGTGGGTGAATCTTTGTTGGGACTGCTGGCGGTTCTGGCGTGCACCGCAGGAATCCTGGGCACCGGCGGGTACCAACCCGCAGAGGTTTGGGCCAACACCTACCGAAATTGGGACTCCATGCAATCGCTGGGCACTCAGGTCGGGGTCTTCATCACCGGGGCGGCACAGTTCATCGAGAAGTTGGGGGTAGCGGATCACCGCCTCGCCACAGCCTTCATAGCTGTCGTCGTCGTCTCCTTTGCTTTGACCACGCTCGACTCGGCTACCCGTCTCCTGCGGTTCAACATCTCGGAGATCGGCGAAACGCTACGTCTGAGAATCCTCGACAATCGATTTGTCAGCTCTTTGCTGGCGGTGGGTGTGATTGCGTTCTTTGCCTTCTACAAGATCGGCGGTCGGCCGGCGGGGCTCGCCCTCTGGCGACTGTTCGGCACGACCAATCAACTCCTTGCCGGCTTGGCTTTGTTGGCAGTGACCCTCTATCTGGTCCAGAGAGGCAAGAGCCCCTGGTTCACCGGTGTGCCGATGCTCTTTATGGCGGTGACCACGATCCTAGCCATGTTCTCCAACCTGAGAGATTTCTGGGCGCAAAGGGGTGAAGGTGGTGGACCGCTGTTTGCGATCGGACTGATCCTGCTGGTACTGGCGATCTGGCTCATGGCCGAGGGAGTCGTGGCTCTGGCCCGCTTCCGCAAGCAGAAGCCGATCGAGACCATGCAGGTGATCTACACCGACGAGAGCTGAGAGTCTCGAAGCTGGACCGCCTGCTCGACGCCCGGAATCTCGGCAATCAAGTCGGGTCCGAAGGCTCCGGCGGGAGTCCAGGCACCGGGCTCCAGAGCGCCAGCCACCGCTCTCGAAACGAGCTCGACGGCGGCGGATGCCGTAAGTGCATAACCCTCCGGCACCTCGAGGGTCGCCTGTCGCCTTGCGCCTGCCTCATTTCTGACTTCGCCCCACAGATGGACTCTGGCTTCAGATCGGGTCTCGGCATCGGGTCCCACGACGGTCCTCCCGATCCACCATTGCAGCAGACGTTTGATCGGGACCGTGCCGACGATCGGCAGCAGGGGCCGCAGCCTTCTCAGCTGCCGTATGCGTCGCTCGGGGGTCCCGGTGTAGACCCGAATGTTGGGGATGCCCGTGGTGTGGAAGGCAGTGGAGACGTCACCCCAGGGAATCGTCATGGCCCAGCGCGAGCCGCAGCCGAACTCGATTCGCCGGGCGTCGTGCGCCAACGGGGTGGCAACGATCTTGCCGTTACGGCGCTCGGCACCTGCATGCGGCATGGCTTCCACGGCGGTGCGCAAGGTACCCCGACTGGCACTGCCCCGATCGGAGGTGAAGGCCAGATCCAGATGGGTGGCGTCGGGTAACGCTTGCGCCAAGGCGGCGGCCAGGCAATCGCTGGGGACGACGTCGAAGCCGGCGCCAGGAAGCAGGGCTACTCCGGCCTCGCGGGCCTCCTCGGCGCGGTGCAAAACCGACTCGAACACGCCCATCTCACCGGTGATGTCGAGGTAGTGGGTGGCCGTTGCGAGGCAAGCCTCCACCATCGGACGGCTCGTGTGCACGAAGGGTCCGGCCGCGAGCAGTACGGCTGATACCCGCTCGAGAGCAGTTCGGAGAGAGCCGGGGTCCTGCAGGTCGACGACCTTCGCTTCGAATCCGAGCTCGTCGGCCAGCTTGTCGAGCGGCTCCCGCCGCCTGCCTGCCAGAATGGGCGCATCTCCCCGTCGAGCGGCTTCCCGGGCGATCAGTTCGCCGGTATAGCCATAGGCGCCGTAGAGTAGCCAAGAGGTCGAAGGCATGGATTCCGAATTGTCCGTCTAGATCGATTGAAAGAGCCAACGCTGCAACGAGGCGTAGCCGCCATTTCAGAGGATTTCGAGCCTTGCTGGACCGTCCACGATTTCACCGACCAGCGCTGCATTGTGTCCGGTATCGAGGAGTGCCTGGAGCAGGGGTTCTACCTGGATGGGCTCAGTAGCGAGGAGCAGACCACCGGAGGTCTGTGGATCGAACAGAACTTCTCGCTCGTGCTTCTTGAGTCTCGCCGTGATCTCGAGCTCGCCTTCTACGTTGCGCTCGTTGGCAGCAGTCGAGAGGGTGGAGACCCCCTTCTTCACCATACGGTAGAAGCTCTCGTAGACCGGCAGATTCGCGAAGTTCAATTGAACTCCGACTCTCGAAGCCCGCGCGATCTCCATCGTGTGGCCGGCGATCCCGAAGCCGGTGATGTCGGTAGCCGCCTCGACGCCATGTTGCAGGGCAAGCTGAGCCGCGGCGCGGTTGAGGCTCTCCATTTCAACCAGGGCCGGTTCGAGCCCGGCGGCATCCAACTTGCCGGCCTTGAAGGCGTTGATCAGCACACCGGTGCCCAAAGGCTTGGTGAGGATCAACTGGTTGCCCGGTCTAGCGTTCGCGTTGGTGAGGAGGTGCTCGGGATCGGCCTTTCCCGTGACCGATAGACCGAACTTGAGCTCGTCGTCTTCGACGGAGTGCCCGCCGAGGAGCACGCCTCCCGCTTCGGCGATCGCCTCGGCAGCGCCCTGCAGGATCTCGCCATAGACGCCGTCCGGGACCCCTTTGGCGGGGAAGCAGCAGATGTTGAGGGCAAACAGTGCCTCTCCCCCCATGGCGAAGACATCCGAGAGAGAGTTTGCGGCCGCTATCTTGCCGTAGCGGAAGGGTTCGTCGCATACCGGTGTGATGAAGTCGAGGGTCGCCACCAGGGCATCGTCCCCTAGGAGATACACCCCTGCGTCATCAGCCGTTTCCGGGCCGACCAGAATCTTCGGATCGCCACCTGCCACTCGCATCAGTGGCGCGACCATTGCGTGCAGGTCCCCCGGACCCACCTTGGCCGCTCACCCACCGGTAGTGGCGCAGTCGGTCAGCCGAAACTTGCGTCGAAACAGCGCCATGGCAACCAGAATCTTAGCCGATTCGGGCGGATCCGGCCGGCAAGCGGAACGCGCGATAGGTGGGCCGACACCTGGCGAGTAGAATGCAATCGATGAAAGTCGAATCGGCGGTCGACTCTTCAACGCGCGCTCTGCCCCTACTGATTCGGGGTGGGACGGTTCTCACCCTCGACGAAAGGGCGTCTGTGCTGCCGGATACGGACCTGCTGCTGGCCGAGGGTCGCATTCAGGAAATGGGTAGCCATGTCGTGCCTCCTGCTGGCTGTCCGATCCTCGATGTCGGTGGCTGTCTGGTGCTTCCCGGGTTGATCCAGGGCCACATCCATCTTGGGCAGACCTTCTTCCGGGGTCTGGCCGAGGGGCGAACGCTGCTTTCTTGGCTCAGGGAGCGCATCTGGCCCCTGGAAGCGGCGCACGACGACGAGAGTGCGTACTGGTGTGCGTTGCTGGGGGCAACGGAGTGCCTTCTGTCAGGTACCACCACGGTGCAGGACATCGGGCTCGGACCCGGGGCCCCCGGACTGCTTGCGGCCATTCGGGAGTCGGGTCTGCGCGGTCTGGCCGGCATCTGCCTCATGGACAGCGGTGAAGGCATGCCTGCGACCTTGGCTGGCGACACTGACACCGTGCTGGCCGAGACAGTGTCTCTGGGGGAGAAGGTCGAAGGCTGGACGGGGGGTCGGGTTGCCTATCTCCTCAACCCGCGATTCATTCTGAGCTGCTCTGATGAGCTGTGGAGTGGGATTCGGCAAGTGGCGAGCGTCAAGGGCTGGCCGATTCACACGCATGCCCTGGAGCAGAAGGAGGAGTCCCAGGCCGTCATGCGGCTGAAGGGTGGCTTGGACGAGATCGCCTATTTCGACGAAAAGGGCATCCTGGACTCCGACTTGAGAATCGCCCATGGTGTCCAACTCGAGGCTCGTCATCTCGAACGGGTCTCGAGGGAGGCCTTCAGTGTCGTGCATTGCCCCAGTGCCAACCTGAAGCTGGGCTCAGGTATCGCCGATGTCGTGGGTATCCGTGCGGCTGGCATTCCGGTCGGCATCGGTGCCGACGGGGCGCCCTGCAACAACGACCTCGATGTGATAGAGGAGGTGCGGTTGGCAGCTCTGCTGCAGCAGGTCGGTCACGGCCCGGCGTCGTTCACCGGGCTCGAAGCTCTGCGACTGGCGACGAGTGAGGGGGCAGAAGCGATCGGTCTCGGTGAGGACACCGGCAGTCTCGAAGTCGGCAAAGCGGCGGATCTACTCGTTCTGAGCACCGACCGACCGGAATGGCTGGCCTCCTCTGCAGTCGATCTGCACGACCTCGTGGCGTTCGGCGCCTCTCGAGCTGCCGTGCGCCACGTGGTCGTCGGTGGCGAGATCCTCGTGGAGAACGGTCGGCTCACCCGTTTGAATCTGGAAGAGATTCGACAGGAGGCGTCCCGTTGCCTGGAGGAGCTTCTTCAGCGAGCTCGCTTCTAGTCCTCTGCGCCCTGCCCGTCGCCGCCTCACAGTAGACGAGGCAAGGCAGGCCGAGAATCAAAACCAGCAGATAGTGGATTCCCCGGTACAAGAGCACTCCGGCGGTTGCTTCGACGCCATCGACTCCCCAGGAGACGTAGAGGCCGATCATGGCGGCCTCGGTAGTGGCTGCACCGCCTGGTGTGCCGGTGAGCAGGCCAGCCGCTAGGCCCAGGGCGATCGTGGAAATCACGGCCGCTAGCCGCACCGGGCTGCCGAGGCTCTCGAAGATCAGCCACTGGGCCGCTACGTTCAGCGAGAAGATCAGGCTGCCTGTCGCCGCCATGCGAGCCTGCAGTGGAATATCGGAGAAACTCTGGCGGAGGATTCTGAAGAGCTCTCGGCCGCCGGCGAATAGCGGACCGAGCCGCTTACCCTTTCTCTCCGCTCTCAGCCCGACCAAGGTAGCGAGAGGTCGAGCATTGTCAGACTTGGCTGTCTGCCGCCAGATCGCCAGCGTGGCAACGACCAGTGCCAGACCCAGGCCGAGTCCGATTGCAAGGCTCTCGAGTCCGGACCATGCGGCAACTGCAATCAGGGAAAGCCAGGTGACAGCACCGAGAACGACCTGTTGGGAGATCTGATCGACGAGGACGGTGGCGTAGATCTGCGAGAAGGGCTCGCCGAGCTGCCGGCTTACGCAGCGCGCACGAAGAACTCCCCCAAAGAGTCGAGCTGTGGGCGTCAGGTGATTGACCAGCACGGCGGCGAGCTGCGACGCCTGGCCGAGGATCCAGGGGGGGCGAAACCCGGCTGCCCCGAGAGCCAGGGACCAACGAAGGTAGAGGAGGAAGAACCTTCCGATCAGAGCTGCCGCGGCTGCAGTGAGCCAAGCAACTCTGGCACCTTTCAGCCTCAGCCAGAGGTTTCTCCAGCCGATCTCTTCGAGGAGTCTCCAGGCCAGGACGAGGATCGCGGCCAGTGCCACCAGTTGCGCGGCTCTGAGCAGCCAGCGGCTCAGCGGGACCCGGCCTCGGATCAGGGGTGCCGGCGGACCGGATGGCGCTGAGGGTGAGTCGACCATCTTCCGGTCACCCTATCGCGGTGGCGAAAATCTGGTACATTCCCGCCGTCATGAGGTTCCTTCGAATGCTCTCAAAGTTGCGACACGTGCTTTGTCTTGTCGTCCTACTTCTGCCGGCACTTGCGGTAGCTGATCGTGATCAGCAGCCCCACATCCTCGTGATCTCGGTGGACACCTTGCGGGCCGATCGCATGGGGAGCTACGGCTACTCACGCAAGACCTCACCTCATATCGATGGTCTTCTGGTCAGGGGGGCTCGATTCGCCGATGCTCGCACCGTTGAGCCCTTGACCGCTCCCGCCCTGGCCTCGATGCTGACCTCCTTGCCGCCGCACGAGCACGGCTCGACACGCAACGGTCTTCGAGTCCGACCAGAGCTGCCATCGCTGCCAAAGGTCCTGAGGCGCCACGGTTATAAGACCGGCGCCTTTGTTGGCAGCTGGACCCTGCGAGAGAAGCTCTGGGCGATGGCAGATCATTTCGATCACTTCGAAGAGGTGCTGAACAAAGCCCGGTGGCTCGGCATGGTCAAACGGGAGGCTACGGCCGAAGACCTCAACGAAGCGGCGCTCGACTGGTTTTCAGAGCAGATCGAGGGTGGACCCTCGCGCCCTGTCTTCCTTTGGGTGCACTATGTCGAGCCCCACGCTCCATACGTGTTGCAACGGGACTTCATGAACCAGATTGGTGCGTCGCCCGACGACAACAACTACTCTGACAGCAACAAGTATGACTCGGAGATCGCCTATGTGGACTTTCAGATCTCGAAGCTGCTGAAAGCCGTGGGGGATCTGGCGCCGAAAGAAGACACCCTGGTCGTCTTCGTTTCCGACCACGGCGAGAGTCTGGGCGAGCATGGCTACTGGGGCCACGGCAGGCATCTCTACGAACCCACGCTCCAAATCCCCATGGGAATCACCTGGCCCGGGCACGTCGAGCCCAGAGTCGTCGAGGCGCCGGCGCTCATCATCGATCTGGCGCCGACGCTGGTCGGTCTGCTTGGCATCGAAGTGCCGGATTTCTTCCAGGGCATGGACTGGTCGAAGGTCTTCGTCGGAGCCGCGCGCGAGCCGCATGACCGGGTAACCCTGTATCAAGCCCACCGTGGTTCGGTGGGTGCCAAGGAGGACCAGACCAAGGTCCGTGAGAAGGGCCTGCTGGAGGTGGCGCGATTGGAGGATGGAAAGAAAGAGATCCTCCGCGTCACCAACGGTCGCCGTCGAGTCTTCGACCTCGTGAGCGATCCGGCAGAGCTGGAGAGCCTCGTCCTGGAAAAGTCGGAAGTGTCCGCCGACCTCCAGATCTGGTTGGATCGAGTAATGGCCGCGCTCGTTCTGGCCGATGAGCTACCGCCTCCATCGCTGAGCGACGAAGATATGGACGCGCTCCGGGCGCTCGGGTACCTCGAGTAAGCGGCCTAGCGCCCGCGCCAGATCTTCCAGCGATCGACCACCTGATCACCGCGCACCACCACGTACTCTTCGAAACAGGCCACTGTCAGACAGGAGTGAACAGGTAGGACCCGAACCCGTGTGCCGACGGCCAATGCGCTGTCGAGGATACCGTGCTCTTGTGAGAGAGACCGAGCTCGAGCGGTTCGGGTCGGTGATTGCGGAGGAATTGTCTCGAGAATCTCGCCGAACTCGGACGTGCCGTCGTCACTCTGCAGTCTGTCCTTCGACAACGACAGGGCTCCCGCGTCGATGACGCAGTGTCCGGCTCCCGGCTGCGAAGAGACCACACTGGCGAGAACGGTCACCGCGCAATCGTCGATACTGCAGGACCCCAGTTTCGCCTGCATCTGGTCATAGAAGACGTAGTTCCCAGGTCGCATCTCGTCAACCCCCGCCAGATCTTCCACCACTGACATCGTCGGAGTGGAGCCCACCGAGATCGCCGGAACCTCAACCCCCGAGCCTCGCAGGGCCGCGGCAAGCTTCACCTGGGACGAGCGCTCCTGCTCAGCCACTGCCGCCAGCTCACCTCGGGAGTCGGTGCCGTAGGCATGCCCGGCGTGGGTCAAGAGCCCACTGAATTGGAGAGTCGAGGAACCGTCGAGCTTGTGGGCAAGCTCTTGCGCCAGGGGACCTTCGGGGTCGACCCCGGCCCGGTGGTAACCGCAGTCGACTTTCATCCAGACTCGAAACGGATGGCGGGATGCCTCGAGCACCGCCAAGGCCTCCATCGAGTCGAGCACCAATCCTAGATCGGCTCCACGGGCTATCTCTATGGCCTCGTCGAGTCGGTTCAGGACAACGGGGAAGGCCCAAGTCAGATCGTCGAACCCATGCTCGGCGAAGACCCTGGCCTCGTAGAGGGTGGAAACGGTGATGCCTGAGCACCCCAGATCGCGCTGCATTCGTGCGATCTCCAGGCACTTGTGGGTCTTGATGTGGGGGCGGAGCCCGACGCCGAGCGACTTCGCTCGATCACCCATTCGGCGGAGATTGCGCTCCACACGGTCCAGATCCAGGATCAGTGCCGGTGTGGGAATCTCGCAGAGAGCGGTCATGGCCGGGTGTACCTCCTATCTGCCCACAGGAACCAGAGCTCGGTGTCGGGCCGCCTCTCCAGCTTCATCGCTCGCTGCACCGCGGCCGCATAGAGATCCTCCTGCGAAGCATAGACTCTTGCTCGTGCCGCCAGATCCTGGTCGGACTCGACCCAATCGGTCTTGAAGTCGACGATGACCGGCCGTGCGGTCTCAGGGCAACGATAGAGCAGATCGATGGCGCCGGAATAGAAACCGACCGGACCTTCATTTCCACCCAGCGGTGCCAGCAGTACGGGAATCTCGCGGCCCAGTACGGTCTCTCGGAGCTCGATGAACCGTTTCAGGAGATCCCCACTACCGATTCGCTCGAGCAGGTTCGTCGCCCTCTCGGTCGCAGCGGACAGCTCGTCCTCCGGGACCAGGGTGCTCAACCCTGCCAGCAGGGATTTCTGTTGCTTTTGCCACTCATCCCCGGGTTGCTCATCCAGGTCCCAGGTCTCGAACAGGCGATGGATCAGCTCACCAACCGCGCGCGCTCCGTGGCGGCGGCTCGACCCGACCCTGGACTCGCTTCCCTCGTCCAGTAGCCGTTCGAGTCGAGCCCCGGCATCGGCGGACATGGACTCCTGGAAGGGTCGGGCCATCCGATGGCCCGCCACCAGCGTGTGCTCGGAGAGCGCCCGCGAGTCGCTCTGGGCCAGTTCGAGTGGGATCGACTTGGAGACCTGTTCGTCTGCTCCGACTGTCTCGCCGTTCATCTTGCCGAGACCTGGAAACCGCCACCGTGCGAATCCAGTGTCCTGGAAGGTCTCGCCGTCCTCGATGCAGTCTCCCAGGAGTCGACCCGGTGAGGCCGGGAGATCGATCCGATGCCGCAAGAGATCCAAGTAGGTTGTCGCCTGCTCGGGCGGCAGCGATGGCAGCTCCTCGGGCCAGTTCCCAGCCACTACAAGCCGATCCTCGGCCCGGGTCAGTGCCACGTAGAGCGTACGCACGAGTTCGGCTGATTCGACCCGTCGTCGATGCTCATCAACCTGTCGAAATCCGAGCGTGGGGTTGCCGAACAGAACATAGTCCGCCGGCTCACCTGGTATCCATCGCGGGTCCAGGTCGATGGCATGGCGGCGCTTCGGTGGCGGCGAGGCGTGCGCCTGAGCCAGGTAGACATGACGAAATTGGAGGCCCTTCGCCCCGTGAATGGTCATGACCTGGACTGCATCCACTACCGCGTCCTCGGGCAGCGCTTCCTTTTCTTCCTCGGCCTCTGTGATTCCCCGCCGCAGAGTCCTCAGGATTGCCTGGATATCGCCACCACGCTCCTCGAGGGCGACCTCCAACTGACGAAAGAACCTCTCGAGGTTGGCTAGTCGATAGTGGCCGAGATAACGAGCCGCTTCGGTTACATCGAAGAGCAGCCGCCGCCGCAGAAGCTCCACGAACCGGTCCGGGGGGTCCTGGCGGAAGGACTGACGCAGCAGGGCCAGGCCGGCGACGGCCTCCTGGACACTGACTTGCCAGTTTTCGATGCTCTTGATCCCAGGTATGGCGTCGTCGAGCTCGTGAGCCACCTTCTCAACTAGCCCGAGAGCCTGATCGAGCCCGGAATCCGCGGGCCCTGTCAGCTCGGTGAGCAGGGCCGGGAAATCCGAGCCCCAGAGGCGGAGAAGCGCGGCGTCAGGAAGTCCTGCGGTAGCCGAGCGCAGAAACGCCACCAAGGCTACGTGATCGACGGGATTGATGATGGCTCGGACCAAGGCCGAGGCCTCGATGATCTCGCGGCGGCGGTAGTACTGCTTGCTGCTACCGACGACGAAAGGCACGCCTTGGTCCCGGAAGGCGTCGAGGTAGGTTTCGAGGTGCGTCGTGGCGCGAAGCAGCAGCCCGAAGTCACCCCACGGCATGTCGGCTGCATCGTGAAGATGGCGAATATCCTGGGCAATCGCTGCGGCTTCACAATGAGCGATTTCGTCGACCTTGGAGTCGGGCAGGGGAGTCGAAGCATCCTCGGGCCTGGGCCACGAGATCCAGTACTCGATGGCCGCGTTGTGGCTCGCGGGGTTAGAGAAGAGATCGACCGCGTCTCGATGCGCGAGGAGGGGCTCGAAGTCGGGTTGCAGTCCTTTTCGGTAGATCATGACGGGTCGAAAGGCACGGCTCACCTCGTCGAGGATAGCGGGCGTCGACCGGAAATTGACCGCCAGAAGGCAGACCTCGGCTCCCTCGTGCTCGGCTCGCTCGACGAACGCATCGAAGGAAGTCAGATCCGCGTTGCGCCAGCCATAGATCGATTGCTTCGGATCTCCGACCACGAACAGGCCCGGTCGTTTCTCGGTATCGCCTTCCAGGGCCAGTAGGCTGACGATCTCGCTCTGCAGTCGATCGGTGTCCTGGAATTCATCGACGAGCAGCTGACGCAGCTGAGAGCGCTCTCTCTTCAGCGCCAGGCGACTGTTCTTGAGGAGTCGATGTGCGCCGGCGAGGAGCGACTGAAAGGTGGCGATGCCGCTGGCTCGGAGCTCGGATTCCAGCTGGACCATCAGGGGTTGGAGGCTGCGGCGCGCCAGATCGAAGAGGATCGGGTCGATCTCTCGAAGATAGGTGACCAGTTCCTGCAGCTCGCAGGAGGCCTTGGCCAACGGCTCTTGGAGCGATCCCAGCGCGGCGCTCTCCGACTGGTTGAAGCTACCCGAGCTCCACTCTCGGAGCCTTTTCAGGAGGTTCTCGGGCCAATCGCCTTCGAGACGAATCAGAAGGCCGGCCAGAGCCTCGCCGTCGGACTCGTTCACCCTCGACAAGGCTTCGAGAGTGCGATCCAGGGCGTCAGCGACCGACAAAGCGATCTTGGAGCGCGTCTGGGAGCGAAGGGCATCGCTGCCGATCTCCTTGAATCGCACGCAGGCACCGATCAGCTCGTCTCGAGCCTGCACCAAGGTGGAGAGATCGAAGGGGTCGATGGCGAGGGCTCTCGAGGTCAGGCCGCGGCTGGCGAGCTCATAGAGAGCGTCTGCTACCTCTTGCGGACCGAATCCCAGGGTTGCCAGCCGTGACAGTGGGGCGTCGGGCGATTCCGAGAATGAGCTCTTGGCTGCGGACTCGACGATGCGATGACAGTTCTCTCGAAGCAGTCGCCCATCCGCATCGACCTGAAGATCGGGGGCCAACCTCGCCTCCAACGAGTAGGTCGAGAGCAGGGTTCTGCAGTACGCATGAATCGTCCGGATGGTCAGGTGGTCCAAGGCGCCGATGAGGGCGCGGGCGCGACTCTCCAGGAGCTCCTCGGAGGGCTTCTCGGGTAGCCAATCGGGTCGAAACCAGACCAGGTCGCCAATTCCGCCACCCGCGATCTGGGCGAGAGTCGCCGCAACCCGATTGGCCATCTCGGCGGCTGCGGCCTCGGTGAAGGTGATGGCCACTACGCCTTCCAGAACCCTCCGGGCCACGGCCGCCTCGCCGGACGCGCTAGGCTCGTGCTCCTCGAGTGCCTGGTGCGTCTCCTCCCAGCCTGGGTCGAGGCACCAGGAGAGCACCCGAGAGACCAGGATCGTGGTCTTGCCTGTGCCGGCGCCGGCAACCACCACCAGCGGGCGATCGAACACCGAGTGAGCCGCCCGCCGTGCCGCTTCGTCGCGAGCCTGCAAGTCGGCCCCTACCATCAGGGATCCCCGCTTTCCGTCGGCGCGGTTGCGTCCAGCTCTCCGAGTCGCTTCGAGTCCAGCAACCAGACCTCGATGGCGGCGCTCTCGGCGCCGCTGGCTCGATCGGGCTCTCCGATGTAGGCCTCCTGATGCTCTGCCATCCAGGTTCGCAGGCGTCCTCTCGCCCCCGAGTCGTACCGCAGGCAGGCTTCGGCGACCTGACAGAACCCGCAGCGCCTGGGCGCACTGTCTCTGTCTGCCTCAACGAGCCTGGGAAGGAAGGACCCCTGATTCCAAGCTTCGAGCAGACCGGAAGCGGCTCTTTGGAATGCGAGTCGCGCCTCCTCGTTGCCGCTCTCGATCCCGATATCGCGAGCCTCGTCGGGTCCGTCGAGGTCCGGCTTGAGAAAGAGGTACCTGCCGCTGGAGCTCTGGGAGCTCGCCGCCTGGGCATAGGCGACGGCTTGCAGTGACTTGCCGGCGCGAATCCTCCTGATCAGGTTCTTCTGGCGTGTTGCAGCGGTCCTAGCGCTGCTGATGTCGTTCTTGCCGGTCTTGTAGTCCACGAGCCTTTCGCCGCCGTCGTCGACATCCAGCCGATCCGCCCTGAAGAACAGGACATGCTCGCTGCCGTTTGCGAGACGCAAGGGCAGCTGGCCCTCTACCTCGACCGCTGCAACGGGAATCCCGGTCTGCGAGGCCCAGTCCATTTCGTGGGCACAGTCGAGATAGGGACGAGCCACGCGTGCGAGCATCTTCGGGAAGCCGCGCATGCCGATACCGTGTCGGCGAGCCACGAGCTCGGCCTGCTTCTCCAGTAGCCTGTCGAGCTCATGGTTGGCAGGCCACGTCACGCTCTGCGGATTCACGGTGCGAGCGGTCTCGAGCTCGGCCGCCCGGGTCGGAAGTTGGGCGCCGACCAGGCGCTCGAGGCAACGGTGGACCACGTCTCCGACCAGCACCGGACTGATTCCGGGCAGGATTTCCAAGGGGTCCGGTAGGGCCTCGAGTCGCAGTAGCCGTGACAAGAACGTCTGCCAGGAACAGGCTGCGAGGCCCTCCAGGGCAGTAACGAAGAGGCGTCTTCCGCTTCGCAGGTCCTGCTCGTCGAGGATGGGTCCGACGAAGCCCAGAAACGGGCCCAGCCTTCCAAAGGTACGCTCTCCCTCACTATCTCCCCGAATCGGGTCCATCTCGTCGAGGAGTCGAATTCGAGCTGTCGCCCAGCGATCGGGATCAGAGACGGTCGGTACGTCGGCTTCGCTGGCGATCGACTTCCAGTCGAACGGGGTCTCGACGCTCTCGGTGATCGCCACGGAAAGGAAACCACCGAGCTCTGTCCTAGGCCCCGACATTGCGGCGTGGACAGCATGCTCATAGGCCAGGCGGGGTACCTTCGGAGATTCCGAATCGATCTCGCGGGAGAGCTTGAATAGCGGTGGAACCGTTGGCGGCTCTCGCCACTCCTGCCGGTCCATGGCGGCCTCCGACCAGCGCATCCTCTCGACGAGCGGCGAGACACTTAGGGCTTGTCCGTCGTCATCGACCACCTGCCAGGAAAGAGCCACCAAGGGGCTGGAAGCGAGGAGCTGGGCGAACAGGAAGCGCTCTTCGGCGAATCCTGAGAGTTTGCGGGCCAGGTCGGGCAGGACTCCGTAGCCTTCACGACTCAGTAACTGTCGCAAGAAGTCCGGCAGCAGAGGGTCTTCGCGGACTTGGCGAGGAAAGGCACCCCGATTCAATCCGATGACGAAGAGGTGCTCGAAGGTGCGCCCCCGGGCTTCGGTCACGTCGAGAACCTGGACACCGCTGCCACGGCCGCCAAGGGAATCGCGGCCGATCTCGGACCAGGCTGTTTCCAGCCACCTCACCATCTCATCGAAGGCGAGCGGTAGATCGGCCCTGGTCTGCTCGCGGAGCCTCTCGAGTGGCCGGATCAGGTGGTGCGCGAGATCTCCGTCAGCCGGCCATTGCAGATCCTCCAAGAGAAACGCTCTCAGAAGCGTGAGGTGGCCCTCCAGTTGCTCGACCTGCTGCCACTTGTCGAGTCGTTTACAGAGGCGTAGCGCCTCGTCACGCGCTTGCCCCAGGACGACTCCCGGGATGCTGCGGTGCTCGATGGTCTGCTCCGCAGCGTCCTCGCCGTCCCCGCTGGCGGTAAGGCCAGCGCGCACCGGCAATGGGAAGTTTCTACCCTCCGCACCCCCTTCCAGGTCGAGATCGGCTGCTTCCTCCACCCTCGCGGCGCCGAAGCCGTAGAGAGCCAGCCTGAGGTCGAACTCGAGGCTGTCGGTCCAGGCAGGGCTGGCATCGAGCCAGCGCTCGATGGGGGCCATCCGCCCCTGCTTGAGGAGATCCAAGACCGCCCGCACTCGCCTTCCCGATTCGGTCAGGGGGCCGACGGCACCAATCGCCGAGAAGGGAACGCCCTGTCGCCAGAAATGGGTGCGCAGAACCGAGACGTAGGAGTCGAGTTGGCGGGCGACCACTCCGATGCCCTCGGGCCTGGCGCCGTCGTCGAGCAGCTGACGGATGCGGTTGGCGATGTGGCGGATCTCGGCCTGTCCCCCGAGCGCTCGGGCCATCTCGATCGAGGCTGGTGGATGATGGGTCGGCGCTGCCTCCGAGGGGAATGTTGCAAGGGCAATGCGCTCCGTAAAGCGACGGCCGAACTCGGCTCCTTCGTCGGCCTGACTGAGGTTCGCTGGATCGGCGGGCTGGTCCAGGTAGATCGTCGCGGCGTGCTTTTCGAGCAGCACCTGGATCAAGTCGGTCGCGAGGCCAGTAGCATCAGCGAAGCCGTAGATCATGACGGTGCCCGCCTGCAGGCAGTCGGGATCCCGACGGATCTGATCGGTCGCGTGCCTCAGGAGGTCGGGGACTCTGGGCGCACCTTCCTGGGAGAGAGTCTCCGCACAGCAACTGGCGACTCGGATGAGAGCCCGGGCTCGTTCTACTTCTTCATTGGAGGCGCGCTCTGGGCCCTCTTTCTCTAGAACCTCCTCTAGAGCCTCTCCGAGCGCCGGATCGAAACCGGCCTCCAGCAGGTCTTCGACGGGGGGCAAGACCGAAGCATAGCTATCGTGGAGATGCCCTAGCGACCGCCGCAGGGATGGCTCGCGCGAAGCGAACCGACGCGCGAGCATGGGAAGCAGGTCGGCCCGAGGCGCCTCGAGCGGAGCGACCCGGCAAGCGATGTCCATGGCTGCCGCATGGAGAGTCAGGCATTGGATCCCGGCTGAGGCTCCACCACGGTGGTCTGTGATTCGGTCCAGGAGGTGCAACCTGAGGCTCTTCGAGGGCACGACGATCAGAATCGGCTGCGTGAGGATCTCGTCGCCGGCGTGCCGCAAGTGGTCGTCGAGGTCTGCAAGCAACAGTCGCTCGCATGCCAAGGGTCCTCGACCTATGCGTACTCTGGGCCTGGGGACAAGGCTACTCTCTTCGTGCACGATGCCGCTATGCGAGCATGCCGAAGAGTGACTGTCAATAGCGACTCGGTGTAGCCGGCGTCAGACATGAAATCAGCGCGCCCGTCTGGCCTCTCGCTCTATTCCGCGCTCCGCCCCAGTGGTGGTTTGCCCGGCGGGCAGTTCATCGTTGGATCGCGGCCAGGGGCCGGCCGGATCCCGGCTCGTCCGGTCTGAAGCAGGCCCAGAGCGTGTAGGCTTGGGGTAGGCTATGTCGAGGCTCTGATGGATTACCGAGCCGACGGAGGAGATCATGGGGGAGCTGGTACTGATCGTGGACGACGAGCCGGGGATCCTGACCGCTCTGTCTGGCGTCTTGAACGATGAGGGCTACGAGACTCTGTGCACCGAAAGCGGGGAGGAGGCTCTGGCGCTGTACCGGGACAGGCGTCCGGCTGTTGTCTTCCTCGATATCTGGCTGCCCGATCGCGATGGTCTGGAAACCCTGCAGGCACTCAGAGAGCTGGATCCGGCAGCTGCCGTGGTCATGATGTCGGGACACGGTACGGCTTCGACCGCCGTCAAGGCCATCAAGATGGGAGCCTTCGACTACGTTGAAAAGCCGATCTCGTACAACCAGGTTGTCGACGGCGTTGCGGGTGCGCTGAAATACCGACAGTCGCTGGCTACCGATGCGTCCCTTCTGAGCTCGCTGGAACGTACCAAGACCCGCCTCGACCGCGAGCGAAATCTGACACCCGCGCCGCAGTTGCCGTTGCTCCAGGAGAGTGAGCAGCCTCAGAGGACGATTCGAAAGAGCGTCGTCTTGTATGGCTTGGGACTCCATTCGGGTCGGCGGACGGGGATGGCGATCCAACCGCTGCCACCGAACAGTGGCATTCACTTCGAGACACTGCCGGCAAACACTCACATTCCGGCATTTGTCAGCGAAGTTGCCGAGACTGACTACGCCACGACGCTTTCCAAGAACGGCGACAGCATCCGAACGGTGGAACATCTGCTGTCGGCCTTGCATGCGTACGGGGTCACCAATCTGCTCGTCAAGGTACATGGCGAGATCCCGGTCCTGGACGGTTCCGCGCTGGAGTTTTGCATGTCATTGGAGGATGCCGGGATAGAAGATCAGAGCGAATCGCGCAAAGAGCTGGTGATCGACCGTCGCTACGAGGTCGGAGACAGCGATGAGAAGCTCTTGACACTGGAGCCTGCCGACGATTTCTCGGTCTCTTACCAGCTCCGCTATCCACTGCCAGTCGGCGAGCAGTCCTATGAGTTTCAGCTCGCGAGTCCTCAGCGCTACAGGGAGGAGATCGCGCCGGCGCGGACCTTCGGTTTCATGCGCGACATGAAGATGATGAGCGAGCTCGGCCTGGCGTCCGGTGGGCGACTGGACAACTGTATTCTGGTGGGGGAGGACAACGTTATCAACACCGAGCTCCGATTCGCGGACGAGTTCGTCAGACACAAGATTCTGGACATTATCGGGGACCTCTACCTACTGGGCTATCCGATACGGGGACGTGTGACCGCTCGATTGACCGGTCACCGCAACAACATCGCGCTGCTGCGCAATATCCAGGAGGCCAACTCCTGAGCTCCGACCGTTCGAGAATCTGCCTGGTCGCAGCCGAGGCCGCGCCCTTCGCCAAGGTCGGGGGCCTGGGCGACTTCACGACAGCGCTGGCCCAGAACCTGAGCCAGGCAGGGCACGATGTGCGTCTCTTCTTTCCCTTCTATTCGACTATCGACCGCCGGTCTCTCGACTTCGGCCCGGTGGACTTCCTGCAGAACCTCGAGATCCCTATGGGGGAGCGGCAGTACCAGTTCTCCGTCATGTACACCTGGCTCTCGGGCAGCTCCCTGCAGGTCTATCTCGTCGATTGTCCCGAGCTCTTCCACCGCTCGAGGATCTACACGGAAGATCGGGACGAAGTGGTTCGATTCGGCTTGCTGTGTCGGGCGGCCCTGGAGAGCTGTCAACTGATGGGCTGGTCGCCGGAGATCGTCCACTGTAACGATTGGCACACGGCTCTGATTCCTGTCTATCTTCGCGCCTTCTATACATGGGACGAGCTGTTGGCGAACGCCAAGACCGTGTTGACCCTTCACAACGTCGGTTACCAGGGCATCTTCACCGCCTCGGTCCTGCAGGATCTCGGTCTGGGCGATCATCTGTCGTACTTCGATGCAGAGGATCTGCGAGCTGACACGGTGAATCTCCTGAAGACGGGGCTTCTGCATGCCGATCAGTTGACCACCGTCAGTCCGACTCACGCCGAAGAGATCCAGACCCCGGAGTACGGCATGGGTCTGGATAGCCTGCTGCGGGCCCGGTCCGATTCGTTGGAGGGAATCCTGAACGGCGTCGACTACGGCGAGTGGAATCCGGCTACCGATCCGCTGATCCCGTTCAACTACTCGGCAGAGGATCTGACTGGGAAGGAGCGAAACAAGCGGGCGCTATTGCAGGACCTGTCGCTGCCCTACGATCCCCAAGCGCCGGTTCTTGGAGTGGTTTCTCGCCTCGTGCACCAGAAGGGCATCGATCTCCTGGCGGGAGCCATGCCAGGCCTGCTGCATCAGCTGGACCTCCGACTGGTGGTCCTGGGAGCCGGAGAACCGCGGTTCGAGGCGTTGTTTCGGTCGCTGCACCGGCGGTTTCCTCGCAAGGTATCGTTCTACAGGGGATACAGCAACGAGTTGGCCCATCGCGTCGAAGCGGGGAGCGACCTGTTTCTGATGCCGTCACTTTACGAGCCCTGCGGGCTCAATCAGATGTACAGCTTGCACTATGGCACCGTGCCGGTCGTGCGGGCCACCGGCGGCCTTGCCGACTCCGTTCAGCCCTGGGAGTCTGGGGGCCGCACCGGTACCGGCTTTCTCTTCGAAGAGTACTCGAGCGAAGCCCTGACGGAGGCACTGCATCGAGCTCTCAATACCTTTCGGGATCAGCCAGCCTGGCATCAGCTGATGCTCAACGGCATGGGCCAGGACTTCTCCTGGACGAAGCAGGTCCATGAATATGAAGCGCTCTACAGGCTGATGCTGAAGAGAGTCGAAGGCACACCTTCCGGCTCTCAGCCCGAGCTCTGAAGCTCATTCGGGTTGGATCCGCTCCAACCCCTCTTTGGTCTCCGCGACCAGGTGGTCGACCACCGACTCGAGGTCTCCTGTTTCCTGGTAGACGGCCAGCTGGCGGTCAGCGCTGGTGCCCTCCTCGAGGATGGTGTGAACGTACTCGACCTCGGTCCGGATGTCGAGCTCGTCCAGGACGTCATCGACGATATCCAACAGTTCGAGGATCAGGTCGCGGGCAGGCACCTCCTTGCCGCGACCGAAATCGATCAGCTTCCCCTGGATGCCGTAACGCACGGCCCGCCATTTGTTCTCTTCGATCAAATGGTGACGGTAGCGGCGCCAGGAGCGGTTGGACTGACGCAAGCGAATGAGCTTGCCGACGATGGCCAGCATGAGAGAGGCCAGGCAGATGGCCTCATCCACTTTGGTGCAGATGTCGCAGACCCGAAACTCCAGGGTCGGGAAGTTCGGATGTGGGCGTATGTCCCACCAGATGGTTGTACCGTCCTGAATGCTGCCGGTCTTGACCAGAAGGTCGACAAATCGCTGGTGCTCTGCCCAGGACTGGAATGAGGGTGGAGGTCCGCTGCGGGGCAGGCCCTCGAAGACGATGGAGCGGTAGGACTTGAGGCCGGTATCCCGGCCATGCCAGAAGGGGGAGCTGGTCGACAGGGCGAGCAGATGAGGCAGGAAATATCGAGCTTGATCCATGACGTCGATCATCAACTCCCGATCGTCGATACCGATGTGGACGTGCATGCCGAAGATCAGCATCCGGCGAGCCACTTCGGCCATTTGCTCGAGATGGCGCGAATAGCGCTCCATCTCAGTGACCTCCTGGGTCTTCCAGCTCGAGAATGGGTGGGTGCTGGCAGCCAGGACCTGCAGCCCATTGGACTCGGCGAGGTCGGCCACGGATTGGCGAAGCCGCACCAGCTCGGAGCGAGCTTCCTGCATGTCGTGGCATATGGTACTGCCGACCTCGACCTGCGATTGCAGGAGCTCGGCCTTGATCTGATCCTTGAGTACCAGCTGCCCCTGTTCGAGGATCTCCTGGATGTAGGAAGTCAGCTCGCAGGTCGCCGGGTCGATAACCTGGTACTCCTCCTCGATTCCGATGGTGAGCTTCGGTAGCTCCATGGGGTTGTCCTCCGCCGTCAAGTCGCGAACGCCGGGAGTGTAGCACTTGAGAGGCCAGCCGAATGGCAGTCCGTGGCCGAATCGCGTGCTACGATTGCCGCTCGTCATTCCTGCACGAGTGCCTCAGCCAGAGACTCCGGCTATGACGTCTGAGAACACCATGTCGCCTCAGGAACGCGTCACGTTTCACTTCACTCGCGAGAGCATCGTTCGCGACTACCGAATCGCTTACCAGAGTCGGCAGGCGAGCCTGCTGGGCCGCAAGGAGGTGTTGACGGGCAAAGCCAAGTTCGGGATCTTCGGAGACGGCAAGGAGGTGGCTCAGGTCGCCTTGGCGCGTGCCTTCCGCAAAGGTGATTTTCGTTCGGGCTACTACAGGGATCAAACGCTCATGTTCGCCCTGGGGCTCTTGCGGATCGACGAGTTCTTCGCCCAGCTCTACGCCGATTCCGAGCTGGATCGAGATCCGTCATCAGGCGGACGGCAGATGAACTCGCACTTCGCCAGCCGGCTGCTGGAGAATGACGGCAGCTGGAAGAAGCTGACGGATTCGTTCAACTCGACAGCCGACCTGTCGCCAACGGGCGCGCAGATGCCGCGTCTCGTCGGCTTGGCTTTCGCTTCGCGGCTCTACCGGCACTTGGAGGGACTCGAGGATCTCAGCGGCTTCTCGAAGAATGGTGATGAGGTTGCATTCGGGACTATCGGCGACGCGAGCTGCGCCGAGGGTGTCTTCTGGGAGTCGGTGAACGCCGCCGGAGCACTCAAAGCTCCGATGCTGCTGTCGATCTGGGACGACGGTTATGGCATTTCGGTGCCGACCGAGTTCCACATCACGAAGGGTCATCTGTCATCGATTTTGCGAGGTTTCCAAAGGGCCCCGGGCGACGATGAGGGATTCGATCTGTATACCGTCAAGGGGTGGGACTATCCGGCGCTCTGCGAGACTTACTTCAACGCCGCCGAGGTGGTCCGTCGAGAGCACGTGCCGGCTATTGTCCATGTCGCGGAGCTGACGCAGCCGCAGGGCCATTCCACGTCGGGCAGCCAAGAGCGGTACAAGTCCGAGGAGCGGTTGGAGTGGGAGCGGGAGCATGATTGCCTGGCGCGCATGCGGCAGTGGATCGTCGAAGAGAAGATCGCCAGCCACGAAGAGTTGAGCCGATTGGAGGAAGAAGACCGACAGCTGGTGCAGGAGCTCCAGCGTCGTGCCTGGGAGAGCTGTCGTAGGCCGATCGAGGACGAGAAGAGGGTCCTGGTCCATCTGGTCTCGGAGCTGGCTGAGTCGTCGGCGCGTGAGGCCCAATTGGAGACGTTGCTCGAACGTCTTGATCGCCTGGGCATCCCACTGCGCCGTGATCTCCTGGCAGCGGCGCACGAAGCGCTTGTCCACACCCGTTCCGAGAAGAGTCAAGGACGAGATCAACTGGCCGAATGGCGCGACGAGATGGAGGAGGCCGGGAGACAACGCTACGGCACCTTCCTCCATAGTGAGTCGGCGGCTTCGGCTCTTGCAGTGCCGGTAGTGGAGGCTCGATTCGGCGAGGAGTCACCACTGGTCAACGGTTTCGAAGTGCTGAACCGGTGTTTCGACCAGGCGCTCGGGCGCTATCCCAATCTGGTTGCGTTCGGGGAGGATGTCGGTCAGCTCGGCGACGTCAATCAGGGATTCATGGGGTTGCAGGAGAAGTACGGCGATCTGAGGGTGTCCGACACCGGAATCCGCGAGGCGACGATCCTCGGGCAAGCCATCGGTATGGCTTTGCGAGGTCTGAGACCGCTGGCGGAGATTCAGTATCTCGACTACGTGCTGTACGCGTTGCAGATCATGTCGGATGACCTGGCAACCTTGCACTGGCGAACGCGGGGGGGGCAGAAGGCGCCGGTCATCGTGCGGACCCGGGGCCATCGGCTCGAGGGAATCTGGCACTCGGGCTCGCTGATCTCCGGTATTCTCAATCTGGTTCGGGGCATGCACGTCTGCGTTCCCCGCAACATGGTTCAAGCGGCCGGAATGTTCAATACCCTGCTCCGCTCGGACGATCCAGCCCTCTTGATCGAGGTGCTGAACGGCTACAGGTTGAAAGAGCGTCTGCCGGACAATATCGGCGAGTTTACGGTGCCATTGGGCGTGCCGGATGTCCTCCGAGAGGGTAGCGACGTAACGCTCGTGACCTATGGCGCCTGCTGCCGCATTGCGCTCGAGGCGGCAGAGCTGCTGACCCAGGTGAATGTCGACCTGGAGGTCATCGACGTACAGACACTCGACCCGTTCGATCTGGAAGGCCGCATCCGGGCCTCTCTCGAGAAGACGAATCGCATCGTGTTTCTCGACGAGGACGTACCCGGTGGGTCCACGGCCTACATGATGCAACAGGTGCTGGATGCCCAGGGCGGGTTCGATTGGCTCGACGCGCCACCGCGGACGCTCTCTGCGAAAGCCCACCGTCCGGCCTACGGCTCAGATGGCGACTACTTCTCCAAGCCGAACCGCGAACACATCTTCACCGTGGTCTACGACCTCATGCATCACACCGACCCGACTCGCTTCCCGTCCATGGACACCTGAGAAAGGGGTTGAGGCGGCCTTCGCTTGCTCGGCCGATCTTTGAGGGCTTGGGGGTTGAAGCGACCGGCGCTTCGCCCCGGCCGACCATTGAGGGCTTGGGGGAACAGAGGCTCAAGCCCTAGCCCCCTACGCCCCTACGCCCCTATTGCCTTCTATGGTGCCAGAGGTCCGTCCGGGTGGTCCGCAGGCGGACGGCGTCGGCTACTCAGACTGCAATGGGGGGCCGCCGCCTCGTCTCGTCTTCGCGCCTCATCTGTTGTGCCCTATGATGGTCCTTGCGCTGCGCTCGACTCGGCGCCCCCTGTCGAACCACCCGAACGAACCTCTGGCACCATCAGGGGCATAAGGGTCTAGTCAGTAGCCGGATTCGTGATGAGTGTCAGAAGGTGGTAGATC